>CAZYWU010000055.1:0-2549 GCA_964651255.1 uncultured Anaerolineales bacterium | reverse complement strand
GGCCTTGCTGGCGGGGCGGAGCGGCGTGCGCTATGGGATTCTGGCAATTGGCAGCTGGAATGGCACTGGCGCTTGCTGAGCCCGCACTGTCGATCGTCTGTCGTCCATCGTCTATGGTCCTCGCTGGGCGTGGCCAGCGAACGTGGTGCGTGTTAGAATCGTCGCAGGTACTCTCATCCTGTCGCTCGAAAGGACCCGTGCATGAATCCGTTCGTCAGTTTTATGGCCTCGAGAAATGGTCGCATTGTGCGCATTGTGGTGGGCGCGATCCTGGTGATCTGGGGTTTCTTTGGCCTCGGCGGAACTGGAGGCGTGATCCTGGGTATCGTCGGGCTTGTCCCTTTGCTGGCGGGCATTTTGGACTATTGCGTGCTTGCTCCGCTGTTCGGGAATCCCATCAAGGGCGCGGACATCCGCAAGGGCTAGTTAGCCTGCGGCGGGGGAAACACAGTGCCGTGCCGGCCGGTGCTAGAAACGGCAGCCCTGCGCTACGACTGAAGCAAGGCCACGGACTCTGCGTCGCTGGAGTTGCTGGCGATGCACTGACCGTACTGTGCCATGCGCCCTGATTCGGAGGCGCTGATGGAGAGGAAGAACTTCCGTACGGACCGGTTCCGCCGGACATCGCTCGCCCTGCTGGCCGCGTATCTTGCTATCGGCTTGATCTTTAGCCTCGGCACACTCATCTGCTACAACCTCCGTAACTGGGAGTTGATGGGCGGATTCAGCCTTCCCCCGCTCTATCTTCTCGGCCTGCCACTCGATCTCCTGGCCTGGCCAGTCTTTCTGCGGGCGAATCTGGTCAATGGTCTGGGCCTTTTTGGGCGTTGTGTACCTCTGTAACCTCCAGAGTGGCCAGGTGCCACCAGTGATCAGAAAGTGGGTCGCCGCACCTCGTGGTCACTCACCTGAAGTGTCACTGGACGAGTGTGGTGCTCTCAAATGCTAATGTCACTTAGGGCATGATGCCTAACTAACATCGCATGAGCGGTTCAGCCAGTCTGGAGTTAGTATTCTCACATCGGGAGGAGGATCAGGCGGCAGGGAAAAAGCCGGCGTTGTCAGTGACATCAGCAAATGAGCGATCCAGCTCCGGTCGGTGACAGTTACATTTGCGTTGCCACGGGTTCTATTGCGCGTGCCGCATACCGGTCTATAATGGGGTTGTAGCAAGTCGATCACGATCGGCGCCAGCGAGCAGATTACTCGAGTGATCGACTGCGAAGGGTTACGGAATGAAGCTCGTCCGCAAGGCCTATGACGCCCAGTATTTTAACTCTTTCGCCGACCGCATTCCATGGTACAGGGATATCATCGCGTCGCGCATGGCTTCGATCGTGCGGCAGGTTGCCACTGGCGGGCGTTTGCTGGAGTTGGGCTGCGGCGATGGCCGGCTCCTGGCGTTGCTGGCGAAAGACTTTGACGTTACCGGCATCGACATCTCCGAGTTTGCCATCGCCCGCGCCCGGCAACGCCTCCCGAATGCAAATCTGCTGGTGGGCGATGTGGCTGCTTGTGCGCAGGATTGCCGCTATGGGGTCGTGTTGGCGCTCAACCTGCTCGAGCATCTCCCCGATCCTGCAGCGGTGATGATGCGGGTGGGTGACATGCTGGAAGAGAACGGCAAGTTCATCTTTGCCGTGCCCAACAGGTACGGTCTCGTGGGTAGCGCCCTTGTGGCACTCATGAACCGGATGGACCGCACGCATATCTCCACGTATTCCCGCGAGCGGTGGCTGGAGCTGGCCGGCGAGTTGGGCTTTGGCCAGATACGCGTGCTCAATGCCACCTGGTTCGGACCCTCACGCCACGACTTTGCCAAGCACCTGGCGCCGATCGTTATCGTCGTTCTCTTCAAAAAGCCTCAGGAGCATCCGCCGGCCGATCAGGCGCCCGGCGATCGGATCGATGTGGCTATGGCGCTTGCCCGGCACCCCGAGTTGATCACGTCGATGTACGAGTAGCCAGTACAGTATCATGTCTCACAGGCAACATGACGCCCGCGGGTGGCCCGGACAACGCCGGCCGCCGCGGGCGACTGGTTGTATGCCTGGACAGGATTAGCGCGCCGTACCGCTGACTGTGATCTCGCCATCGGTGATGGCAATGTCGGTGATGACGACGCTCTGATTGGCCAGCTGCATTCCCTCATCCAGGGCCTGCTCGATCAGTCCTGAGAGCCACTCTGGCGCCGCGACAGTGCCAAGCTGCCCGTCCACGAAACGGACTGCATAGCCTTCTGCGCTGGGCTCGGGTGCCAGCACCAATCGAAGCGGTGTCAGCGTGCCCGCCACAGCGGCAAGGCCCCTGAGCACCAGGGTGCCATCGTCTTTGAGATAGACGCGGGGATCCTGGATGTTGCTGCGCACCTCCAACAAGAGTGCGGCCGCGCCTCGTGCGTTTCGGTTCAGTTCATCCATCGCCGCCTGCCACTGCGCGTCGCTCACATAGTCATCGATGCCCGGAATCTGCTTTGGCTCGGGGGTCTCACCCGCTGCATAGGCGGACTGGTAGTAGGCCAGCACGTCCGCGCCCAGTGCCAGAAACGA
>CAZYWU010000054.1:0-4208 GCA_964651255.1 uncultured Anaerolineales bacterium | reverse complement strand
ACACCTTGTGCAGGAGGCAGTTCAAATAAGGATACTCGACATCGCGCACGAGGCGGTGTCCGCGTCCGGTGGCAAACGACCCGCCTGCGATCAGTCTTTCCACCTTTTGCAGTTCTGCTCCCGCAAGAGGCTCCATGCCGACTTGCAGCTTGAGTCCATTGAACTCGGCGGGGTTATGGCTCGCCGTGACCTGGATGGCCCCGTCCACCCAGAAATGGTTCACCGCAAAGGATGTCAGAGGGGTCGGCACCTGTCCGATGTCCAGAACCTCGCAGCCGGCATCCAGCAAGCCGCGAATCGCAGCCTGGCTAAAGGGGAGAGAGCTTGGGCGTGCGTCGTGCCCAATGACGATCTGGCCTCGGCCCGTTCGGCGGAGAATATAGGTGCCAAAGGCGCGACCCATGGCCTCCAGGGCCGAGTTGGTCAGTTCAGCGCCGACAATGCCGCGGATATCGTACTCGCGAAAGATTGCGCGGCTGACGGACAGTTTTTTCTCCAGAGCATAGTCGTGCAAAACAGAGCGAAGCGCTTCACCCAGCTTGACGGGGTCGTGCCGAACGACCAGATGAGGCTCGCCAGTGAGCGGATCATTCTGCAGCACTTCCATCGTGAGATCCCGGAGGATGAGGATCGCTCCCTCTACGAGTACGATCTCCTGAGGCGTGTCCGGAAAGATGGCCACCTGCGAGCCGTCGCTCACCACCAGCTGGGGGACCACGAGTTCCGCGTCGCTATCTCGATAGCGCTGCAGCACTTCGGGGCTGATCTCTCCACCGTGATGGGCGAGGACATAGTCAAAGCGCAGCCCACAGTGTTGCTGAATGGTGCGTACATGATCGGCGACTGAAAAGCCCTCGGTCTGGTTGGGCTGCGTCATCAGATTGCAGATAAAGATCTTGCGTGCGGGGCTGGCACGGACGGTGTCGTTGATCTCTTTGATCAGGAGTGACGGGATCAGATTCGTGAACAGCGAGCCCGGCCCGATCACGATCGCATCGGCAGAGCGCAATGCCGCAAGCAGCTCTGGAGTGGGGCGAAAGTCCGTGGTTGGTCTCCCGGGGCTATCCGAGATGAGAAAGACCCGCTTGATCGATGCGCCCTCTTTTCCGGCAGTGATGGCTGGCTCTCCGAGGAGCTGTGAGCCGTCGCTCAACTCGGCGCAGACTTCGACGCGGTCCAGGGTGGGGATGAGCACTTCATCCGCCGTGGCGCCGATCGTCGAGTGAAGCTGCGCAAAGGCGGCGCCGGCGTTGGCTGGCGGCACCACTCCGGTGATGTCCCAGGGAGCGTCGCGATAGGCAGACACGAGCATCGCGAGGCCCTGCGTTCCTGCAAAGGCGACGACTTGCTGCCGCCCGCTTGATGTACTGGACATGGCATTACCTCTTGCCTTCGTTGCTGGTCTTCTTGCGGTGCGAGAGTGATAGCGAGAGGCCGCGTTGGGCCTTCTGTGGCTGCGTGGCTGCAAGCGATGCGATATCGTGCTGCTCATGAGCTACTGGCAGGCGTCGGGACTATAACATCTGGAAAAGCGGCTGTCAATATGCCTCGAACCAGGCTTGACAGCGCTGGCCCGCTGCGCTACCATCGGGGCGCTCGTGTGGGGGGATCACATAGATCGCATATGCAAAGGAGAATTGCATGGTCGACGGATTTCAGAATCGCATCTTGCACGTTGATCTGACAGATGGCAAGACCTGGGTGGATGAGATGCCGGAGAGCTTTTACCGGCGATATCTCGGCGGTAATGGGTTTATCGCGTACTATCTGCTGCACGAGATGCCCGCGGGCGTCGATCCGCTCGGTCCGGAGAATCTGCTGATCTTTGCCGCTGGCACCTACACAGGGTTGCCCATCGCCGGGGCTGGCAGAAGCGAAGTGGGCTGCAAGGCGCCACTCACAGGCGGATTCGGTACCGCGGATGTAGGCGGGTTTTTCGGCGCCGAGCTCAAGCAGGCGGGCTACGATGCCGTCGTCATACACGGTCAGGCTGAGAAGCCGGTGTATCTCTGGATCGACGGCGGTGAGGTAGAGATTCGTGATGCGTCGCACATCTGGGGCATGAACACCCTGGAGACGCAACAGACCGTCCAGGGCGAACTGGGTGGTGACGCTCGCATTCGCCTGGCGATGATCGGGCCAGGTGGCGAGAATATGGTGCGCTACGCGTGCGTCATCAACGACCTGCGTCATGCCGCTGGTCGGACGGGAACGGGCGCTGTCATGGGTTCCAAGAACTTGAAGGCCGTTGCGGCGCGGGGCAAGGGCCGGATACCTGTGGCGAATCAGGAAAAGTTCCGCGAGTTGGCGCGCTTTATGGTCGACAACTGGAAGGAGTTGAGCTGGGCTGACCACGATGTGGGTACCCCTGGCGGCCTGATCCACCTGAGCGAGGTCGGGGCGCTGCCGACGCGCAACTTCCAGGATGGCCAGTTTGAGCACGCGGAAAAGATCACCGGAACGACCCTGCGCGACACGATAATGATCGGGCGCGAGGGCTGCTACGCCTGCCCGATTCGCTGCAAGCGCGTGGTCGAAGTGCACGAGCCCGGTCTGGATATAAACCCGAACTATGGTGGCCCTGAGTACGAGACGATTGGCGCCTTTGGCTCCAACTGCGGCATCGACGATCTAAAAGCGATCAGCAAAGCCCATGAGCTCTGCAACGCCTACGCCCTCGACAGCATCAGCTGCGGGATGGCGGTGTCCTTTGCCATGGAGTGCTACGAGAACGGGTTGCTGACCAAAGAGGACACGGGTGGCCTCGATCTCTCCTTTGGCAACGCCGAGTCGATGCTGGCTCTGGTAGAGATGATCTGCCGTCGCGAGGGCCTTGGCGACCTGCTGGCCGAAGGCACGGACATTGCGGCGAAAAAGATCGGTGGCAACGCGATGGACTATTCCATTACGGTCAAGGGCCAGCCCTTCCCAATGCACGAATGCCGCACGCGCCATGGCCAGGCGCTGGGCTATGCCCTCTCGCCGACCGGTGCGGATCACATGCACAACTTTTGGGATGAGGGCCTGACCATGGACCCGCCAGGCCAGCAGCTGCAGGAGCTGGGGCTGTATGAGCCGGTGGGCAGGCACGATCTCGGTCCAAAGAAGGTGCGTGCCTATATGTACAGCAGCAACTGGCAGTGGGTCTTTAACCACCTCGGCTGCTGCATGTTCCTGCGGTGGACGCGCCAGCAGATGGCGGATATCGTTTCGGCGATCACGGGTTGGCAGACCAATGTGTGGGAGCTGATGCGCGCTGGCGAGCGCGGCGTGACCATGATGCGCGCGTTCAACCTGCGCGAGGGGCTGACGCGCGATGACGATCGTCTCCCGACGCGAATGCAGACCTACCACGTTAGCGGGAAGCTGAATGAGGAGCCCATCGACCCTGAGGTGCTGGAAGAGGCCAAAGAGACCTTCTACGCCATGATGGGTTGGGATCCCGAGACTGGCAAGCCGACCCTGGCCAAGTTGCAGGAACTCGACATCGGCTGGGTCTACGATCAGATCAAATAGATGTGGTCCATGACGTGAGGCGGGGCGGCCACTGCTATGGCCGCCCCGCTGTCATCATTGCACTTGCTAAGCGCCAGAAAGCGTGCCTGAATGTCCTCTACATCGGCATCGCGATGGAGGTCGGCAGTGAGTTACTTGAGCATCTCTTTTCGTTCGGCCTGGATGTTGTCCATATCTCGTTTCTCCTGCCGCATTCTGCCGTTCTATTAGATCAGCTTTCACTATATGCTGGGACTGTGAGACGATCAGTCACCAGAGTTACCCTGGCCGCCATCGGTCGGTCTGCCATCATCACGATGGCTGCGATGCGCTCTCCGGTGCTGGAGATGTATCCCAACCATCCTTGAAGTAATCCAGCGCCCGCGGCGCGCCCTCCAGTTCCAGGACAATGACGGTATCCAGCGGGTCAGGGGCTCGCGCAGGCAGTTTGTCCAGCATGACTCTATCGCCGCGCTGCTCAAACACCACGGACTCGCCACTGTGGAGCATGTGCACCGATCGGACCTGATTGAGGATGCGTGGTATCGTCATCTGCCTGCCTGGCCAGCGGAGCACGTGCGCAAACACCGTGTTCCCCTTGAGCGTGGTCATGCCTGTAGAGGTAAAGAACGGCGAACCGTCGGTGCCATAGATCGACGCGCCGTTGGCCTTGAGCCAGTCGCCCACCTGGCGCAGGATGCGCTCGGACTCGG
>CAZYWU010000053.1:0-5375 GCA_964651255.1 uncultured Anaerolineales bacterium | reverse complement strand
GCGTTGAAGATGCACAGGTCGAACAGGCCTTGAGCATCATCGATGCCAACGCAGGCCCCGAAGTGGAGACCAAGAACGCCCCGGATGGCCATCCCCCCCACAGAGCCACCGTGTTTGTCATCAACACGGATGCCTTTGAGAGGTATTAGCACACCCTCTCAGGGAGTGCCGCTCACCTAGCGACAACTCGCGACTTTTGCCGTGGGTATCGGGCTTTGCCATCTGCCCTGCTCGTCCAGGGGCAGCGGCATAGCTTCTGAGACAACGGCCAGGTCGGGATGGGCAGCGACTTCTGGGAGCATGGCTTCCGATACAAGCAGATACTCCAGATGCAGCGTGTCACGGATCGCTACGATACGCAAATCCGGTGGCGCGATCAGCCTCTCGCGGAACCCGGCTGCCTCGAGAGCCTGCCGGTCGGTGGCATAGGTGAACGGTATTTTGCCGCGTTCCATGTTTCCAGATGCCAGGACGTTGGCCCGCACCGCAGGCCAATCGATCTGTCGCACCAACTCCTCTGTCGTAAAGTCCGCCAACCCTACGCCCAGAGCGTTTCCGTGGCTAGCTGCCGTGACCCGCAAGACGACCAGCGAATGGATGTCCGGGGCCTCGGACCATTCGGACTCGCCGATCACGCGTTTTCGGCCGATGACATAGCAGTCCATCCCTGTTCCGCTGATATCTTTACCCAGTTGTTCCACCAGGCCGATGTCGATCTTGTGGAAGGGTATCTTGGCGCTGAGGCGCTTGGCATCGCACAATAGTGCTGGCTCTGCATCCAGAATCTCCTCGCGCTTGAGCCCGCTAATCGAGGCGAGCCCTCCCCGGGCATTCTCCACCAGTGCGAGACCAGCCAGCACAGGTGCATGCGCAAAGACACAGGCCGCAACCTCGGGTATCAGCCGCGCCACACCGTCGTTCCCATACCGGTGAACTGTGACCGCCTGCCGATGCTTCCCCATGCCGATGACGGCCATCTTGCACAGGCCGCTTTCCCTATCAGCATCAAAGCTGGTGTGCTTTTTCACGCGGTTAACCATGATGATGCCTTTGGCGCGGGCGGCCTGGGCGTCGAGATACACCGGCAGCCCGGAGGCCGACGTACCGATCTGGACGACAGTCATGTCGCTGCGAATGGGAGCCCCCATGGCGGCCTCAGTGATTCCGAGTTCCGCGAGCAACGTGCGCTGGCCCTCGGCGGTCCCGCCGCCATGGCTTCCCATCGCCGGGAAAATAAAGGGACGCCCGCCCCGAGCTCTGACTGCATCCACTACCGTGCGGATCACGCTGGGCATCGTCGCAATTCCGCGACTTCCGGCGGTAATCGCGATTTCATCACCGGGGGCGATACGCTCCAACGCGCCGGTGCGCTGCAACTGAACCAGCACCTCGCCTGGTACGTCCTCAATCTCTGGTTGTTGCCAGAGCTGGCGCACCAGCACCATACGCACCTCCGAAAGGTCCACCCGGGATTCGATCACAGACTGTTCTAGAGACATCGGCGGTCCCCCTTTTTACGTCGCGCTGCGGGGTGCACCATAGCACAGTGCGCCCCCCTTGTCGACATCGTGCCCTATTCAGGCCGGCACTGACAAGCCTCCAGGGCTGTGTTACAATGCGCATCATGTCGCCGGTGAGGTCAGCGAAAATGGTACACATCTCCGCTCAGGTTCTCCAGGATCATGTTCAAAGCGTGTTTATTGCCACAGGCGTCCCCGAGGGTCGCGCTCTAGTCGTCGCGAGCTCGCTGGTGGAGAGTGATTTGGTGGGTCATGATTCGCACGGAGTGCTGCGCGTGGGGTCCTATATTGAGGCCATCGAACGCGGCTCTGTGGATCCCTGCGCCGACATGGAGGTCGTGCGCTCCAGCGCTACGACCGCCGTGATTGATGGCCATCGCGGGCTGGGGGTCGTCGTTGGCCGCCAGGCGATGTCCCTGGCGATGGCTAAAGCCGATGCTCACGACATCGGCATGGTAGCGGTGCGCAACACAGGCCACACCGGACGCATGGGTAAGTATGCTGTGCAGGCTGCCAGCCAGGGCTATGTAAGCTCCGTCATGGCGGCGGGCCCCCGGCGAGGCGGCATGGTTGCGCCATATGGCGCCACCAGTCCGGTCTTCAACACCAATCCGATGTCCTGGGGGCTTCCTGCCAACTGCTATCCTGCCGTTTTCCTGGACTTTGCCACCTCTGTGGCCGCCTGGGGGAAAATCCAGTCGGCGATCGACCGTGGCCGATCGATCCCAGAAGGCTGGCTGCTGGACTCCGACGGGCAACCCACCACCGATCCATCTCAGGTGCGCGGCGGTACGCTGCTGACGTTTGGCGGGCACAAGGGATCAGGTCTCGCGTTCCTCACCGAAGCGCTGGCAGGCGCGCTGTCCGGTGTCAGTTGTGCTCCGCTCGCGGACTATGCCGGCGAGTTTGTGTTGCTAATGACCGCCGTGCGTGTAGAAGCCTTCCAGCCACTCGACGCGTTTCGATCCCGCATCGATGGCCTCGTCGCCGCCGTCAAGGCCGCGCGCCCCGCAGACGGTGTCCAAGAGGTGCTGGCTCCAGGAGAGAAGGAATGGCACACGCGCGAGCAGCGTCTGCGCGACGGCCTCGAGATTCCAGAGTCAGCATGGGAGAGGATCGTGTCGGCCGGTGCGCGGCATGGACTCACGATCGCACCATAGAGTAGCAGAAAGGCCAGAAATGAAGATCTTTATCATCACAGATCTCGAGGGAATCGCTGGCGTCGCCCGCTGGGACCAAACCGGTACCGACCAGCCCGGATATGCACAGGCCACGCGCCTGATGACCGAGGAGCTGTGCGCCTGCGTGGCGGGCATCCAATCCACCGACGCCAGCGCCGATATCTGGGTCTGGGACGCCCATGGTCCGGGAGCTATCGATATCGAGCGTTTTCCGCGAGGCGCCAGGCTGATCAACCGCGGGTCGATCGAACCCCCGTACTATATCGATCGCACCTTCGATGCCGTGTTCTTCCTTGGACAGCACTCCAGGGCAGGTACCCGCAACGGAAACCTGTGTCACACGTACTCGTCTCAAACGATCGCGGGATTCTGGATAAACGACATCGAACTGGGCGAGTTTGGCTGCCGAGCCGCGCTTGCGGGCAGCCTTTCGGTGCCCACAGTGTTTGTGAGCGGTGACGACACAATGGCTGCCGAAGCACGGGCCTTGATCCCCGAGATCTTTGTAGCCCAGGTCAAAATCGGCCTCGGACAACAACTGGCGCTGCACATGGCGCCCGCGGACGCACGGGATCTGGTGCGTGACACCGCCGCCCGCGCGACGGCTAACATCGACAAGGTCAGCCCCTTTGTTCTTGATGGCCCACCCTATGTCCAAAAGATCGCGCTTGCAGGCCGCGCGGACGCCGGTCATCTCCTGCGTGCCGGCTTCAAGCAACTGGACGGCACGACCTTTGTCAAAACCGCACAGCGACTCCAGGACCTCTACATCTAGCCGCGGGCGGCCTTGCCACGCACTGGCGAGCCCGCAGCGCAGCTCGGAGCATCCAGCAGATGGTGTTTCCGAGGCGCCCGACTACCGATAGGAGTCTACGAAATGCAGTACCGCAAGTTTGGATCCCTCGATTGGCAAGCATCGGCGCTGGGATTCGGCGCCATGCGCCTTCCTACGCTGGGCGATCGCAATACCATCGACGAACCCGAGGCCATGCGCATGTTGCGCTATGCCTTTGATCAGGGCGTCAATTACGTCGACACGGCCTACCCTTATCACGGAGGCAACAGCGAACTGGTTGTGGGCCGCGCCCTGCGTGATGGATACCGCGAACGTGTCCGTGTCGCCACGAAATTGCCGGTACCACGGGTAACCTGCGCCGATGATTTTGACCGCCTGCTGGATGAGCAACTCGAAAAGCTGGGCACCTCCTATGTCGACTTTTATCTCTTCCATGGTCTCAGGAAGCCGCGTTGGGACACAGTGCTGGAGTATGATCTGCTGGCCAGGGCGGATCGCGCACTGGCCGATGGGCGTGTGCGGCACATGGGTTTCTCGTTTCACGACTCATTGGATACCTTCAAAGAGATCGTTGACAGTTATGACAACTGGACCATGTGCCAGATTCAGTACAACTATATGAATGAGGCTTTCCAGGCCGGGACGGAGGGACTGCAGTATGCCGCGCACAAGGGGCTTGCTGTGGTCATCATGGAGCCCCTCCTGGGCGGCAAGCTCGTTAGTGCGCCACCAGCCGTGCAAGCCGTCTGGGACACAGCCCCGGTAACCCGCACCCCACCCGAATGGGCCCTGAGCTGGCTATGGAACAAGCCAGAAGTCTCGCTGGTCCTCTCCGGCATGAGCACCATGCAGCAAGTGATCGACAACGTCGCTTACGCCTCGCGCTCCGCCGTGGGCATGTTGTCCGGCGAGGAACTGGCGACCGTGGCCAGAGCCCGTGACGCATACAACGAGCTCTGCCCGGTACCCTGCACAGGTTGCCGGTACTGCATGCCCTGCCCCAACGGGGTCGACATCCCCGGAGTGTTTGCGATCTTTAACCGGGGCTTGATGTATAACAGCATGGACCAGCCCCGCAGGAACTACCAGGACATGCCTGAAGCGCAGCGGGCATCCAGCTGCGTTCAGTGCCGTGCCTGTGAGCCGCTGTGCCCTCAGGATATCCCCATCAGCGAGTGGATGCCGATCGTCCACGCCGTACTGGGAGAGGGCGAGAGCTACGATCCCAGGACATGCCCTGTCCTCTAGGATGGGGATGTGTGGCCTGGTGTGTGGCTTGACGGAGCCGTCTCTGTCCGCTAATATCGTCGTGGTCCTGGACCAGGCGTAAGGAGGCGAGCGATGCCCAAGGTAGACCCGGAGCTGAGGCAGGAATGGAAAGACGGGGAGAGGCGAACCTTCTCCCTGATCGTCAAAGTCAGCGGTGATATTGAGACCCGCCGCGAGACACTCGAGGAGATGGGCTGCCAGGTGAAGGGCGCCTATCGCCTGACCAACTCTGTGAGCGTTCGTTGCACAGGCGCTACGGCGCTCAGGCTGACGCGGCGTCCGTGGATCACTCGTGTCGAACGCGACTCTACTCTGCGAGCCTTTGGGGGCTGACGAACCATGCCAAACCCGCGCAAGCTCAGCGATGAACTCCTGGTGAGTCTGGGCCGCACGCCCGCCGATAGCCAGATACCCGTAATCGTGCGCTACAGCCCTGATCGCGTGGTGATGCGTGCCAGGGGGCCTGCCTTACGGGGCGTGAGCGAGAGCTACAATTACCGCCTGGCACCTCTGGCGCACATGCACGCGACGCCAGAGGCCCTGAGGAACCTCGAGGAGGATCCCGAGATCGTGAGAATCTATTGCGATCTCCCCGTACGGGCCCTGATG
>CAZYWU010000052.1:0-7129 GCA_964651255.1 uncultured Anaerolineales bacterium | reverse complement strand
GACAACTCCCGTGGCAGCGATTGCACCCCGGCCCAGCCTGCCGCAGCTATCGCCTCGGGCGTGCGACCCTCCAGCAGCCAGCCAAAGCAGATGCGCCGCCCCGCCTCGTCGACGAATGCCTGCGGTGCATAGTAAAGCCCACCGTGATCCAGGAGTCCGTGGACCCTGGGCATAAACCGCAAGTCTTTCTGATCGCCGACATAATAATGCGCCTGCCGGAACGGCTCGGGAGAAAAGATCAACAGGCGGCGGTCATCCAGGGTCAGGTAGTTGGGACACTCCCAGTTATGCCCCGTCTCGTCGATCCTGCCCTCCAACAACGGACCCAGATACTCCCACTGGTGCAGATCATCGGAGCGGTAGAGCAGAATCAACCCGCCCACATCGCGCGCTCCGGACCCAAGAACCATGTACCAGTGCCCATCCTCTTTCCATACGCAGGGATCCCGGAAGCCGGTAGCATCGAGCCCGGCGGGCGGCCCCGCGATGACAGGGTTGCCCGGATCCTTGGTCCAAACGATCAGCTCATCGTCGCTGGTCGCCAGACACTGAACCTGGGGCCGCACACCGGTGTACACAATGGTGGGCACGCCCTCATTGTTGATCGCGCAGCCGCTCCAGGCGCCATCCTTGTCCGGGCCTCCCGGTGTTGGCGCCAGAGCGATCGGCAGGTGCCGCCAGTGCACCAGGTCGCGGCTGGAGGCATGACCCCAGTGCATACTCCCAAAACCTGCGCCTGTGGGGTTGTGCTGGTAAAAGAGATGGTAGACGCCCTTCCACTGAATCAATCCGTTCGGATCGTTCATCCAGTTCGCCACCGGCATAAAGTGGTACTGCGGCCTGTGACAGAGTTCCATCGCAATCCTCCTCAGATGTCAGCAGTGCGCTCATTGCACCCGAGCGGCCAGTTCCGGGGCGTAGCGTGTCAGATCGCGGCGCAGTTGCACCAGCGCCAGATCGCGGGCTTTGGCCTCAAGCATGATGTCAAAGGTACGCAACCCGCGGGCGTTCTCCATCCAGTCTATAAACTCAAAAGGCACGACAAAGTCGGCGTGCTCCGTCCAACTCGGCAGCTTGACGCGGCGTGAACCCTCCAGGAGGCGCATCTCACTGCGCGGCGAAGTGAAATGAACCTTGGGCTTGACATCCTCTGGCCATGTGCTTAGCGAGTAGGCCAGCGCCTCACGGACAGGTACGCGTTCAGTGTTATTCACGCGATGGTGGAGGCTGTCCATTACGAGGGGCACGCCACAGGCCTCATGTATGGCGCGCACGGCGGCGTGGTCAAAGCGCGCGTCGTCTTGCTCCAGCACAACCCGGCGCAGTACGCGAGCAGGCAAGGCCTCATAGCGTCGCACAAAGCGCTCCGCCGACAGGCGCGGGTTGTCATACACGCCCCCGACGTGCAGGACAACCACGGCCTCCGGACTCAGCCCAAGGGCGTCCAGGAACACGGTCTGCGCCGTCAGATCCCTGAGCGCGCGCTCTGCCTCTTCCTCGTTCAAGGCGTTCAAAGTCACCCGACTATAGGGGTGGAAGGAAAGCCTGATCTCGGCCAGGCGGATGAGTTGCTGCAACTGCTCCATCTGAGCCTGGCACTCGTCCAACTGTCTGCCCAGGGCGACGGGATCGGCATACAACTCGGCGGGGATGATATTTGAGTGCATCCGGTAGAGATGGATCCGGTTCGTCTGGAGAAACAAACAGATATCCCGCAGAAAGGCGAGATTGATGCTCAGGTGACTGCCTTCACTCCACCTCCTGGCATCGTGCGAAGGCAGATCAGGCGAGCCATAGACCCGTATTGAGAAGCCGAGTCTGTAACACTCCTGATCCTGATTCGGGCGAGAATCCGGCATGTGCGGCCTACAGCAGGGGCGGCTCGCCCTGGATGCTCTCGACAAAGGCTACCGCATCTTTGATGTCTTCGCACTCCCCCAGCAAGAGCAGCCTGAGTCCGCCCTCAGCGCCGGCGATTCCACCCGCTGCCACCGGGATGGCATCGACGCCAAACATGATCCCCAGTGCCTCGATCTCGGTAAAGATCTCCCCATGGATAGGGAACAGGCTCAACACCGAACCGTACTGCTCCTCATCTGCGGCGAGCAGTGCGCTGGCTTCCACAATATCGTAAGGGACCTCTTTCTCCAACCCCACGGGGATCAGGAGACGCAGCTTGCGTCCGATGATATGCCCGATGGACCCGCCCACCGTGCCGCCTGTGGGATTGCCGATGCTCACCCCTGCCACGCCATTGTTATAGTTCAGCGCGTTGGCTCCCTTGATGAATACATCACCGGGCTGCATCCGCTCGAGCGCCGTGAACCGGTTGAGCTCTGTGGAGGGCTCGCCATCGACCAGCACCAGGTCCGGCAGCGGCTTGACGTCCCAGTCGGGCTTGTAGGCCGCAGGCCAGGTCCTGCCTGCGAGATACGCACGCTTGTCGATCGATTGGCCGGTAAGCTCCTCGTAGATGTAGGCATTGGTACTGCCGCTCGGCACCACGATGATGCCCTTTTCCAGCTTGGCCTGGATAAAGCGCAACGAGGCGACCCCTTTGGCGATCAGACGCTTGGATTCGGACACCGTCAAAACAACTTCAGCCTTCATACTGCTCCCTCTATTCCACCGTTATCAACTCACGTATCTGCGCAAAGCAGCCCTCGCCGATGCCGCTGACATCCATGATGTCTTCGATCGCACCAAAGGGCCCATGATCGGTCCGATAGGCCACGATACGCTCCGCCAGCACCGGACCGATGCCGGGCAGGCTCTCCAACTCGGATGCTGTCGCGGCATTGATGTTGATCAGGCCGCCACCGACCGGTACCCCCAGGCCCAAAGCAGACCGCTGCGAGGCCGCCAGCGGGTATGGTGTGAGCGTGGGCTGGGGTGCTGCGCCAATGGCCGGTACTCTGACCTGCTGCCCGTCGCTCACGCGGTCCGCCAGGTTGATCATCTCTGGATCGGCGAGCGTCGTGAGACCGCCGGCGGCGGTCACCGCATCAACCACACGAACATCGCCCGAGAGCTGGTAGACCCCCGGTCGGGCCACCTCGCCGATCACATGCACAACTAACGGCAGCGCCGTAGGCGTGGGGTAGACCGTCTCCACCGCTGGCGGTGACGTAGCCTCGACGATCTCGATCGGCTCCGGTTTCGGGGCCCTAACGATCAGCGCATAGACCCCGACAATCGTGAGAGCCAGCAACAGGATATAGATCGCACCACGATTCTGCTGCAGAAAGGATCCCACCCCTCTCCTGCCTCTGCGTGCGGGCTATCCCTGGGCAGCCTGACTCCGCAGCCACGCTACCAGCAGGCGCACGCCGTATCCCGTCGCACCTCGCGGCAGATACCCCTTGGTCTCCTCTCCCCAGGCCATGCCGGCGATGTCCAGGTGCGCCCAGGGATACCCCTCTGCAAAGCGCTGTAGAAACTTGGCCGCGGTGATAGCACTGGCGGCCCGGCCGCCGCTGTTTTTGACGTCGGCAACGTCGCTCTTGATCTGGTCTGCGTACCCGTCAAAGAGCGGCAGTTGCCAGGCCAGCTCTCCTGTCTGATCGCCGGCCTGCAGCAGGGCACCTACCAGCGCCTGGTCAGTGCCCATCAGACCCGCAGCCACGTTTCCCAGAGCTACGACGCACCCACCGGTAAGCGTCGCCAGATCCACAACAGCACGCGGCTCATACCGGGCAGCATACCCGAGCGCATCTGCCAGGACGAGGCGGCCCTCGGCATCGGTACTGATGATCTCGATGGACAGCCCTCCCATGGCTCGCACCACATCGCCAGGCTTGAGCGCATCGCCACCCGGCAGGTTCTCTGTGGCGGCAACCAGACCAACAACACGGATCGGCAGATCCAGCTCGGCTACAGCGCGCATCGCACCGAGGGTGGCCGCTGCCCCTGCCATGTCATCCTTCATGCGCTCCATGCCCTCGCTGGGCTTGAGGCTGATACCGCCCGAGTCAAAGGTGATCCCCTTGCCAACGACGATATAGGGCTTGCCCTCCTGGTCACCGTTGTGCTCGAGGATGATAAAGCGCGGCTCCTCATCTGAGCCGCGAGCAACTCCCAGCAGCGCCCCCATGCCCAGCTCGCGCATCTCATCGGGCCCGAGCACCTGACAGGTCAGCCCTGACTGCTCCGCCATCGCAACGGCAGCCTGTGCCAGCGTCGCCGGTGTCATGTGGTTGGCTGGCTCATTGACGAGATCCCGGACAAAGTTGGCCGCCTCGGCCACGATGCGCCCCGTCTCCGCACCACGCGCGATGGCCTGCAGAGCCTCTGTATCGCTGGTAACCAGCGCCAGCTCCTCCAGCTGAGGCCGCTCATCCTCCGGTCGCTTGCCATAGCCCGCAAAGCGGTAGGCGCCCAGCAGCGTACCCTCAACGATGGCCTGTGCAGACCGCTCAGGATCCAGCCCGGCTATGCCAGCCCCATGGACAATCGAGACATACCTCGTGACGCCCAGCGAGCGCACATGCCTGGCCACCAGCGCCGCTAGCTGGCGCACCCGCTCCAGCGTAAAATCCTCAGACTTGCCCAATCCGGCAAGCAGAACACGCGCAGCGGGCATGGCCCCCCGGGGATAAAAGACCGTCATCTGCCCGAACTCACCCAGCGGGTCGCCCGCCTGAAGCCGTTCCGAGATCGCGCCGCTTAGCGCGCGGTCGACGGCACCTGTGGCCCCTCCCGGCTGCGTGACTCCCTGAAACAGGTTCACGACAACCAGTTCCGTTGCTTCCTTCTGGATCAACCCCTCCCGAACCGTAACCTTCATGCCGCTCCTCCAATTGAGACCTAGAATCTGGTGCTAAAACCGGCATCTCCTGATGCGATCAGGCTGTCAGGAGGCCGCGCAAAAACGTGTCACAACATCGTACAACACGCGGTACCCGAAATACAGATTCTCCAGCCACAGGCGTTCGTTTACGGCGTGAGCACCGCCCCCTTCGCCGCTCTCCGGCACCGGCATCGAAGGGATAAAGCCGTACACGGGCACACCGCGCGGGATCAGGTGCTTGGCATCCGTAGAGCCAGCGCACTGCCAGGGGACGACCTCCGCACCTGCGCATTGGTCGCTTATCACCGCACGGATAGTGCGCATCATGGCGCTGTCGGGCGGCGACTCTTGCCCGGGGCTATAGTCATCATCATAGAGCTCGACGGTCACGTGTTCCCCGGCCAGCGACTGGAGTCGCGTAATAAAGCCACGACTGGTCTCACCGGGCAATAGCCGGCCGTCAAGATACGCCTCCGCCTTGTCGGGTATGACATTGAGCCTGTCCGTACAGCCGGCGCGCAGCATCGTCGGTGAAACGGTGTCGTAGAAAAGCGCACGATGGCGCGAGGCTTCCACCGCGGAAAAGCCCACCTCACTGAGTGCCCGTTCGATCGCGCCCTGCTCCAGCAGCTGGCTCACACGAGCCGCCCTGTTTGGGGAAAACGCCTCGGCGATGCCAATCAGCGCGCTGCGCATCGTGTCGATAACCCGCCCGCCCAGATAGCCATCACCCAGACGACTCAACGCGCTGGCGAGCTGCAAGGTCGACATGTCCGCCCGCGGCCGCGAGGCATGGCCGCTCGCCGATCGCGCCGTCCACACCGTGCGGCAGATGCCTTTTTCGGCCGTCTGGCAGGTGTAAAAGAGCCGGTCCCCTACCTGCAGCGCATCGCCCCCGCCCTCATTGATGGCGCAGGCGACATGCTGGATCTCGGGGTCATGCCTGGCGAGCCACCCCATGCCCCACCGGCCACCGTGCTCTTCATCAGCGGTCGCGGCGAACACAACGTCACGGGATAGCGGGATCCGCGCCTGTGAGAGCGCCATGAGGATCATTGCAGAGATGGCGATCATCTGCTTGTTGTCGGTAGAGCCCCGTCCCCAGAGATACTCTCCCTCCACCACACCCTCAAAAGGTGGGTGTTTCCAACCTTGTTCCTGAGCCGCAACGACATCCAGATGCCCCATGAGCATCAGAGGCCGTTCAGCACCGCTGCCGCGCACCCGCGCGATGAGGTTCCCTCGTCCGGGCGCCGTCTCGACCACCCGTGTCTCGACGCCCGCCTGTGCCAGGAGCGGCTGAAGATACGCTACACAGGCCATCTCGTTACCGGGGGGATTGGTGGTATCGATACGCACGAGATCGCGCAGTATCCCAACGATGCGTTCACGATATTCGCCGGTGACGGGCAGCATGGCAGCACGACCTCCATCCACTGATGCGGTGAGCGTAACATAGCCCCCGCGCAGACGCAAGATAGACACGCATCAGGATGTTTGGTCGGCCTCTGAGCCCCATGCTATAATAACTGACAATCAAGAATCCGCCTGAGGCACCAGAAGGGCCTCGATACATGTATCTGAACTCGACGCGACGACGAAAAAAACCGGTCTTTTGGCCCTGGGTGCTGTCCGTTATCGTGGCCTTTGCTCTCGCCTGGACGCTTTACTCGCGCCAAACGGCGATAGTAGAGGCTGTACGCGGGCCACTGCCCACGCCGACGCCAACAGAGATCAGCGCCGCCCAGCACCTCGCTCAGGGAGATCGCCTTTTTGCGCGCGGACATTATGAGCAGGCCATCGCAGCCTACCGTCGTGCCACAGAGCTGGACCCGGGTATGGCGAGTGCTTATGCCCGCTGGGCGCATACGCTGGTGCGTCGTCACCGGCCTGCCGATGCAGAGCCCCTCGCACGCCGAGCGGTCGAGCTTGATGCGGAATCGGCCGAGAACCAGGCGATCCTGGGTATCGTCCTCGACTGGAACAACAAGGTCACCGAATCGATCGGGGCATGCATCGCCGCGACAGAGTTGGCACCCGACTATGCGCTCGGGTACGCCTGTCTCGCTGAGGCCTACGGGGATCAGGGGCGCACGACAGAGGCCCTGCAGGCGGCGCAATATGGCGTAGAGCTCGCGCCTGATGATCCCCTGGTGCGGCGCAGCCTGGGATACGTGTACGAGCTCCTGGGAAGATATCGCGACGCGGTGCAGGAATATGAGACCGCGATAGCATCCAACCCGCACCACGCTTTTATCCATCTGGACCTGGGCCGGAACTATACGGTGCTGAACGAGATCGAGAACGCCACCCGGAGCTTTGAGCGGGCAACGCAACTCG
>CAZYWU010000051.1:3806-7922 GCA_964651255.1 uncultured Anaerolineales bacterium | reverse complement strand
AGACCGTAGTGCACCGTGGGAGAGAATAGCTGTGTGATCCGAACATAGCTGGAAATCGGACGAGAAAGTCTCATAGGTCTGCCTCTTTGTGGTGTGTCTGGCGAAAGCAGCGATCGCAGGGGATCACTGTCTGTTGAACTGCCACGGTGAGCTGGAACCTGTTACATAGGGCAGCATAGCATCAAGCGGGCCTTCTGACCAGAGGATTTGGCATGAGTATTTCACAAAAGTGAAAAGCCCCCTGTTTACAGGAGGCTTTTGTGGGCGCGAGAGGACTCGAACCTCTGACCTCACGGATGTGAACCGTGCGCTCTAACCATCTGAGCCACGCACCCGCTACTCCGTTAGTATAGCATAGAGTCTCGTGGATGCAAGTCTGCGCAGGTCTCGCGGAACGGTCGTGGCTCGCCTTCGCAAGAGCCGGCCTGCACTGGAAGAACTCGCCGCTTTGCACTAAGATGGGTATGTTGAATTTACATGAGGAGGTTACGAGCAATGGATAGATATCTGTTTCGCCAGCCGTCCTTTGTGACTTATGGGGCGGGAGTGGCCGCACTGGCCGGGGAGGAGGCCCGGAGTTTGGGGCTGACCCGAGTGGTGCTGGTTACCGATCGCGGTGTGCGTGGCGCCGGGCTTGTGGATGGGGTGCTCGCATCATTGGCCAGCGCCGGCGTCTCGGCCGAGATCTATGATGGCGTGGGCACCAATCCAGAGACCACGATGGTTGAGGAGGCTCTGGCGCTGCTCAAGGCGTCTGCCGCGGATGGCGTTGTCGCCGTCGGCGGAGGCAGCCCCATGGATACGGCCAAGGGCGTCGCCTTTCTGGCCACCAATGGGGGCCGGCTGCAGGACTATATGGGTCGGAACCCGCCCGTAGCACCTTTGCCCAGCATCTGCATTCCCACCACGGCCGGGACCTCCAGCGAGGTCACGAACAACATCGTGTTCACCGACCCCAACAGCCGCTTCAAGTTCGGACTTTCGGGCCCCAACTGTGCCGCCACCCGTGCCCTGGTGGACCCCGATATGACCCTGACGCTGCCCAAGGGGATGACGGCGGCCACCGGCATGGATGCGCTCACCCACGCGATTGAGTCGGTCACCAGCAAGGGGGCTTATGACCTGACACGGTCACTGGCGCTGGACGCCGTGCGCCTCATTGGCGAATGGCTTCCGGTTGCCGTCGAGGATGGCAGCAATCGAACGGCGCGCGAGAGGATGATGATGGCCTGCCTCGAAGGCGGCATCGCCTTTAACCAGTCTGGACTGACCATTGTGCACTCTATGTCGCATCCTGTCAGTGGTTGGTGCGGCACGGCGCACGGCGTCGCCAACGCCATCCTTCTGCCCCATGTGATGGCCTTTAACGCGGCCTATGATGTCGAGGGCTTTGCCCGCGTGGCCGAGGCGCTGGGCGTCGATACGAGAGGGATGACACGACTGGCTGCCGCCGAGGCATCGGTGGAGCGGGTGCGCGAACTGAATCGGATTCTCGGTATCCCCGACGGATTGGCGTCATGTGGCGTCACCGAGGCAGATTTCCCCAATCTCATCGCCGACACGATGAAATCGGCCGGGATTGGCAGGAATCCCCGGCCCACGACGGCAGATGATGTAGAGGCCATTTACCGGCAGGCGATGTAACGCGCGCTTTCGCGGTTTTGGTGGCCGCCCGCCACGGGGCGACCACTCTTCTCACGTCCATAGTGCGGGCCGTAGTCTCGAGTCGGCTGCCTGATGGAGTCGTGGTGTTTCCCCTGATTCCAGACTCCCGTGAGTATCGCGAAAACGCTACATCCTGGCATTTTGCGGGGCCGACCGCTGACGTATCCTTTTCTGCAGGCCAATCCTGTATGAGGCCTTTCAGGCGGCGAATGCCTTTCCCGGAGGTCTATTTGGCTCTCGCTGTTCGGACATTGAGGAATACATTCAAGGCTCTGGAAAATCGCCACTACCGCTGGCTTTGGATTGGCAGACTGGCCACCTCCGGAACCTTCCAGATGGGCAATGTGGTTCAGGGCTGGCTGGTCTATCACCTCACAGGGTCGGCCTTTGCGCTGGGCTGGGTCGGAGCAGGCTGGAGTGTCGCGACGCTGACGCTCGGGCTTTACGGCGGCACGATCACCGATCGGGTTGACAAGCGCGCCTTGATCTTTTGGACGCGCCTGGGGATGATGTTGAGCCCCCTCACCATCGGTGTACTGGTAACGACCGGTCTGATCCAGGTGTGGCACCTAGCTCTCTCCAATTTCCTCAATGGTGCGCTGTCGGCGTTCCTGATGCCTGCTCAGCAGTCCATGGTGTCTGAGCTTGTAGACCCTGATGCACTGATGAACGCCATGTCGCTCGATGCCCTGGGCATGGGATTGATGGGCATCTTTGGTGCATCTCTGGCCGGGCTGGCCATTGAGGCCATTGGCCCCGAATCCGTGTACTTTTTCATGGCCGGACTGTACGCGATGTCGCTCTACGCCATCACGCGCGTCCCCGATGTGCCCTCGCGCTCTGTGGAGCGTCGTTCGGTGTGGGCTGATATCACTAGCGCCTTCAGCTATCTGCGTGGCGAGCCCTTGCTGCTGCTGGTGCTGATGCTGGGCGTGGCGCGCGTGTTCTTTGTGATGCCATACATGTCGTTGTTGCCCGCTTTCGCCCGCGACAATCTGCGGCTGGACGCCTCCGGCCTGGGGTTTCTGCAGTCCATTCTCGGTCTTGGGGGTATGCTGGCGAGTTTGATTGCCGGTAACCTCGGTGAACTGCGGGGCAAGGGACGCCTGCTGGCCCGAGCCAGTGCCGTTCTGGGGCTCTGCCTGATCGCGCTGGCGACCATCCATTGGTTGCCGGCGGTCTACCTTTCCCTCTTGCTGATCGGTGGTCTGGGCAATCTGTACATGGTGCTCAGCAGCACGCTGATTCTGAGCTACTGCGATCCGGCCTACCGAGGTCGCATCGTCAGCATCTCGATGATGGAGTTTGGTCTGATGCCCCTGGGCACCCTTCCTTCCGGGGCCATCGCCGACCGTGTCGGCGTGCCGTGGGTCATTGGGGCGCAGGGCGTGATAACTACCCTCATCTTTGGGCTGGTCGCCTGGCGCAAGCGCGAGCTCGCTGACAAGAACTAGTGTGTGATGTGGCTCGGCAGGAGAGTCCCAGGGGGCTCACAGGGCGCTGCGCTAAAGGCTGCGTTCACCGATCTGCTTGGACCCTATTGATTTCGATTCGCATATCCTCGTCCCGGCACCTGCTCTGTAACCTTTTTCCGCCACGTTCGTCTTACCGTGTGAGGTTAGAGCCAGCAATGGACAGGCTCGCATGATGGCCACGGCTATCGCTGATCCGGATCATCTCCTGGAGCGACTTTACCTTGAGTACCATCGGCCAATCGTCAACTACCTGTATCGGATGGTGGGTGACAGCGAGCAGGCTGAGGAGCTCGCTCAGGACGTCTTTGTGCGTGCCTACGGCGGGCTGTTCCGACTAGATGAGGGCTCGAACTACCGTGCGTGGCTGTATCGCATCGCGACGAACCTCGCCTATGACACGCTCAGGCGCCGGCGACTCGTTAGCTGGTTCTCGCTTCGAGAGACCGATGCGGACGAGCAAGCTGGACGGGGACCGGACAGGCTGGCGGAGCAGCAGGCCGTCCAAGAGGCTCTGATGAGGATTCCCGAGACGTATCGCTCAGTGCTGGTGCTGTTCAGTGTTCAGGGATACGCGGTCAAAGAGATTGCAGGGCTGTTGGGTGTCAGTGAGGGTGCCGTCAAGACGCGTCTGTCCAGGGCAAGAGAGATGTTTCGTAAGGCGTTTGATGATGAGAAGCAGGGTTAGCGAACGAGAGTATTCCGAGAATTTGGCCATCTGGCGCGAACTGGATGGGGTCCAGCGGGCGGAGCTGTCCAAGCACCTGGAGCAATGCCCGTCCTGCGCAGAGCGGCTGGCTCAATATGAGAGACAGGATCAACTGCTGGCTGGATTGCCCCAGATGGTCTCGCGCACCTCGTTCTCTGAGGTGCAGCAGCGTCTTGCTGCCCGCCGCTCCCCGCTCAGGGCCCAGCGCGCCTGGGCGCTTGCGTTGCTGGTGGTGCTCTTTCTGGCGCTGAGTGGTGGCGCCGTCGCCGC
>CAZYWU010000051.1:0-3706 GCA_964651255.1 uncultured Anaerolineales bacterium | reverse complement strand
AAAATGCGCAAGAGTATGATCGTCGTACTGATGTTGGTTCTCGCGCTGGTGGTAGCTTCACCGGCTTTCGCTCAGGGCGGGGCGTCTGGCCAGCCGGTTGGTGAGCAGCAGGGACCCGGTGAGGCGCCGGAGACGCCGGGGCGCGCGCCGAGAGGCTCTTTTTCGCCGATCGCTGAGCCAACCCGCGCACAGGAGAGCGATACTGTTCGAGAGCAGATCGGCACGGGTGAGCCAGTGGAGGAGGCGCTGCAGAGTCAGGTGCGTCTGCGGGTTTGCGAGGAAGGCTGCATAGAGGAGCCTGTGGGCATGGCGGCTCAGTTCCGCAACTGGTTGCAGCGAAACGCCCCTGCGGTGGCCCAGTTCAAGTGGTTCGGTGTCACGCCCTTTAGCATGTCCGGAACGGGGGCATTTGAGGGTGACGATTTCGTCTTTACCTTTGAAGATGGCAACCACTGGGCCGATGAGCTTTGGACGGAAGAGCCAGTGCTGGCCATCACTGAGCAAACCGTGATCAAGGCGGTCTATCCAGTCACCGAGGCCACGGCCGAGATCATCGATCTGGATACGCTCAAAGAGCACCTTGAGGATTGCCCGACCTCGGAGGTGATGGTCTTTGGATACGTCGAGGACGATGGCGATTTCGTCGCCACGCGCATTCAGATTCGTGTGCTCTGCGCCCGGGACTGACCGGCAGCTCAATAGTCATAGTCGCGTGAATCCGGCTGGCTCAACCAGCCGGATTCAGGCATTCAGAGCGGTCTCTAATCCAGGACGTCACAAGAGCAGGCGCGATGTGCCGGGCAACGACCGCTCTTGAGCCAGGGGTGGCGCACTGCCGGATAAGCGCGATCCGACTGTCGCCCTCCTCTCGAGCGACTGGTCCATTGATGCTGACCGAATTCTCTCCGAGAAGGACATCCCGGTAGATCTCTACGGTGCAGGCGTTGCACCCCGAGCCATAGTACCAGGTCTCGGTGCACTCGTCGCCCAGGATGCTGCCAGAGACGGAAGCGACGCGTTGGCCCGGGCCGGCAGGGCCAGGCGCACTACCGCACCGGGCACATCGGAGTTCTGCCATAGCATCCTCAGCCATCCTGGAGAGGCGCACCCTCTGCCCCTCACTGGTAGTATTTGTCAGGTTGACGCAGGTGCTGCGCCCTCTGTCTCATTGCCGCTGTCAGTGACGCGGACAAGGGTCGCGACGAGCGTGGCCATCGCACCGAATATCGCAGCGGTCACGAGAAAGGCGCTGGACATGCCCCAGGCGTTGGAGACACCGGCGCCCACCATGGGGCCCACGGCGCGGCCGCCAGCCTGTGCGCTGTGCGAAAAGCCAAAGACAGCTCCCCGGTGCTCCGTACTGGTCGCCTTGGCAAGCAGCGCATTGGCAGTGGGCATGATCCCGCCCATGAACAGGCCCTGTATGGCGCGCAAAAAGATGAGTTGGTTGGGGTGCGTCACAAAGGATTGTGGGATGTGGATCAGCGCGACCCCCAACACGCAAGTTACTAGGATTCGCTTCTGACCGATGCGGTCTGCGAGCCGGCCCAGATAGATGGCAGACAAGCTCGAACTAAAGGCGGCGACCGACATCACAGAGCCGGCGATAGTGGCCAGGTTGGGCACCTCACCGCCGATGATCTGCTTGATGTAGAGTGAGAGCACGGGGCTCAGCACCGCGATGGCAAAGCTATTGCCCGCCAGGGTCAGCACAAGCAGAAGCGTGTTGCGGTTGGCCACGGCAGCCAGCGCGCCACCTCGTGCGAGAGCCGCGGTTTCTTTGGGCTGGTCGGCGGCCTCTGCGCGTTTGGGCTCTCTCACCAGGATGATGGTCGCGAGGACAGAGATGAGCATCAAGCCCGCGGAGACAAAGAACACGTTGCGATAGCCGAGGGCATCCGCTGTGGCCCCGCCCACGAGTGGGCCGATGGATTGGCCGATGAACTGGGCGGTCTGCATGATGCCCAGGCTGCGGCCCAGATACTCATCGGGGGTGCCGGTGGCCACGAGGGTGATCGCGGCGACGACCGTGCCCGAGAACATCCCCTGAATCACGCGTAAAATCACGAGCTGGGTGGGAGTGGCGGCCATCCCCATCAAAAACGTAAACACACACCCCGCCGTCGTGGCGCGAATGAGCATGATCTTGCGGCCGTGCCGGTCGCCCAGCATGCCCCATATGGGCGAGGCGATCATCATTGCGACTGCTGCACCGCTGTTAAAGGCGGCCATCCAGGTTGCGGCCTCCGCAGCATTGGCCACGCCCAGATCCATCATGTAGTAGGCCACAAACGGATGGTACCCCGAGAACCCGATCATCGTCGCGAGCTGGACGAGGCTGAGCACGATCAGGTTCCGTTTCCAGTTGATCATCGGTTAGGTAGTCCTTATCTGGAGCATCTTCTTTGAACCGGGTCTCGGCGGCGCCCATGTGTACGCGTGGCGATCGCGGTCTGTATGTGTTGTCCATCGTGGCATCGAAACCAGAATAGACAACGTTGTCGTACCGTGAGTCCTATTCTAGGCGGCGTGAGCCAATGATGCAAGCGTTCGGGGGGGGGTGAACAGGCCGAGCTCTAGAGCGCAGCGAGGGTCGTGCACACGACCCTCGCTGACGGACAAACGGAGTGGAGGCCCAGTCGGGCCTGAGGCTGGCTATTCCGCCGGCGGCGGCGGAGCAGTTGGCTCCTCACTCTGTGGTGGGGCCGGCATCGGAGGTTCCACCGGTGGCATGCTGCTCGCGGCAGGCCCTGCCGGCCCGGCAGCTGTCTCCTCTGCTGTCTCGAACTCTTCTGCCTGCATCGTGGCGAGCTTGGCCGTTTCGTCTCTGATCGATTCCTGCAGCTTGGCGATCTCATTGGCAAAGACGGCAAGCTGCGGATGTACGATGGCACCCTCATCCATCAGCGCCAGAGCCTTCTGGCCCAGCTCGGCGTACTGCGCCTGTACCTTGTCTTGCAGCGCCGAGATCAGGCCCTCCTGACGCTTGACGCGCAGGGCCTTTTCCGCATCGAACGCCAGTTTGTTGGCCTGTTGCTTGACCGATCCCCATAGTTTCATCGCGCGCCTCCTGTCTCTCCCTAGTCTGTCGATGGCGACCTATTTTCAGTATACAGGACGAAACGCCTTGATTCAATGCCCTTCTGGTCGTTTTTACGCAATGTCGCGGCAGGCAGTTGGTCCGGGCCTATGCCCAGTCGAAAAAGCCCGCGTCCTCGTCGCGCAGATAGCGGCTAGCGGCCTCGGGGATCAGATCGACGCCCATACCGGGCCGATCCCAGACGGCGATCATGCTATTCTTGACGATCGGGTTCGGCAGGCCTTCGACAATGTCGTACCACCAGGCAGGCTGGCCGACCGGGTACTCAAAGGCGATATAGTTGGAGGGCAGCGTAGCGCAGACCTGCACCAGCGCCGCCAGCCCGAGTACCCCGTCCCCCGTGCCGTGCGGCGCGATGAGTATCCCGTGCAGGTCGGCGTACTCCGCCACCCGCTTGAGTTCGGCGATGCCGCCGATGTCGCAGGGGTCCGGCCCGATGATCCGCACCGCATGGCCCTCGATCAGTTCGCGGAAATTGTCCCGCAGATAGATCTGCTCGCCCGTATGGATAGGCGTGGAGCTGCTCTGCGTCACGTCCCGGTAGACGTCCGCCAGCACGGCGGGCGAATAGTCGCCGGTGATCAGGTCCTCCAGCCACATGACGTT
>CAZYWU010000050.1:0-8522 GCA_964651255.1 uncultured Anaerolineales bacterium | reverse complement strand
AGCGCGGGCGAGGCGATGCGGGCTACCGACGGCGACCTCTATCGCGCCTGCCCGCTGGGCGGATATATCCGCGAGTACAGCCGCGCGATGATCGCCGAGCTGGCCGAGCGCTACGAACTGGACGGGGTCAAGTTCGGGGGGCGTGTTCGTCGTGGTCGCCAATCCGGACCCCGTCTCGCGCGCCATCATGATCGAGAAAGGCCTGTATGCCAACGCGAACGGTACGGCGATGCTGGCCTACCGGCCCTATCACCTCTGCGGCGCGGAGACGGCCATGTCCATCCTGTGCGCCGGGCTGCTGGGAGTGCCCACGGGCAGCGCCGATCTGCGTCCGCGGGCGGACATGGTGGCCACGGCCACGCGCACCTTTGCGAAGGGTGAGACTCTCTGCAGCCCCGGGGAGTTGAGCTACAACCCGGATCTTCACGCGGCCGTGATCCCCGGCGGGCCGCTGGGGTCGGATCGCCCCGTGCCCTTCTTCATGCTCGGCGGCGGGCGGGCGGCCTGCGATATCCCGGCCGGAACCACGATCACGGGCAGGATGGTGGAGCGCCCGCAGCGATCTGCTTTGTGGGCGCTCAGGGCTGAACAGGATGGTGTCTTTTTCCCGCAGGAGGCGAACCGATGACGATTTCTCGTGTTCTCTTGTCACATGAAGGCCCAGAGGTGTCGCGCATTGCGCAGGGATGGGCCAGCGTGGTCAGGCGCAATCTGAGCGTGCGCGAGTTGACCGCGCACGTGCACGCGGGCCTGGAGTCGGGCCTTAGTACGCAAGATAACGCCGCGATCTATGGGGACGGCCAGGCTGAGACACTGCTCGGCGCTGTCCTGGCGGCCGAGCCGGGGCTGCGAGACCGGCTGGAGATCATAACCAAGTGCTCCGTGGGCACCTGGGGCAAGTCGCTCTACCACTATGACACCTCGCGCGAGCATATCCTGGCCTCGGTCGAGCACTCGCTGCAGGAGATGCGCACCGACCGCATCGACCTGCTGCTGATTCACCGGCCCGATCCCTTGATGGATGCCGACGAGGTGGCGGAGGCCTTTACCCAGCTGCGTGTCTCGGGCAAAGTGCTGTATTTTGGCGTGTCCAACTTTGCGCCCTCGCAGTTCGCACTGCTCTCATCGCGGCTGGCTTTCCCGTTGGTCACCAACGAGGTTCAGGTCTCAGTGCTGCACCACGACGCGATGCTGGATGGCACGCTGGACCAGTGCCAGCAGTTGCGCATCCATCCTTTGGCCTGGAGTCCCCTGGGCGGCGGTCGGCTGTTTGCCGATTCAACCGAGGCCGGGCGTGTGCGCGCTGAGCTGGCGGCCACGGGCGAGGCGCTGGGCGGGTACAGCGTCGAGCAGGTAGCGCTGGCCTGGCTGTTGAGGCACCCGGCGGGAATCCTTCCCATCGTGGGGACGCTGCGACGGGAGCATCTGGTATCGGCCGTGGCGGCGGAGGGCATTGCGCTCACGCGGGAGCAGTGGTTCCGCATCTGGGTGGCCAGGACTGGTGAGCGGCTGCCATGAACTCTGGTGCTGGCTTCACGCTCAAGGTGTAGGCGCCGGCACCTGCTGTGCCGTGCCGATGTCGTGCCGGTCCAGCAGTTCCAGGAGATCCTGCTGACTGCGGATGCGCACGACGGTGTTCATATAGTCGCTCAGCGAGCCTGAGGCGGCGCGCAGGGCCCGCAGTTGATCGCCCACCGGAGTGACGGAGCCGGGCGCATCGGCATATGTGCCGTGGAACGCGAAATAGGCCTGGTTCAATCGGCGGATGTGGTAACCCTGAGCGACGAGGACTTGCCGGCGGCTCTCCATCCAGGCCTCCGCCTCCTCTATCTGGCCTTTAGCCAGCAGCGCTTCCGCCTGCACCCGCGTCTCGCGCATATAGGCGCGATAGTCAAAGGAATCGGACTGGGTGGGGGTGGGCTCCATCGCAGGCAGGAGGGGCGCATAGTAGCGTTCCCAGACTGCGTCGCCGATCTCCTCAGTTACGACGCCCGCCAGCGATTCGTTGATCTGAGCGATGGGATAGTCAGGGCGCACGTTCAGCAGGTGTAGCACATAGCGCCAGCCCAGCGGGGTAAAGGCCAGATACTGGTGCAGCCACTCTTCCGCAACCGTCTCGATGGTATACCGCAGCGAACTGTCGTCGCTGACGATGGCCGGATAGGTGGCCGCCAGCCCCCCGATGCGCGTCACCAACGCCGAAAGGTCCAGCGCCTCCACCTCGCGCTCGATGGCCTCCATGGTGGCCAGGCCCATCGTCTGCACCAGCAGTTCCTGGCGCAGCGAAACCATCTCGGTGCGCGGGGAGATCACCAGTAGGTGGGGCGGGGGCTCCAGGGCGAACCAGACCGGCGGGAAGGTGACGGGCAGCGGGAGCAAGCGATCCAGGGGACTGTACACGCCGCGCTCGCGGTAGGCCTCGCGCACCTGCGCCGCCAGGATACGTTCCACGATTGGGCGCGTCGCCTGGAGGAACGCCTGCTCCTCCGGGGGTACCCCGGCGGGCGTCTCCTCCAGCGCGCGCGCCTGGGCAGTGCGGTTGAAATAGGCGATCACAAAGGCGGCCGGGCCGGTTTGGGCCTCGGGCGGGTTCTGGATGGGCTTGAGCAACTCGGCGAATTGCCGTAGATGCCAGTCGAAGAGCGAGAAGCGATAGGGGGCAGTAATGGCATCGACCTGGCTCTGCCAGTTGGCCGGGGTCGAGCCGGAGATCAGGACAGCCAGGAAGGCAAGCAGCAACAGCACGCCGCAGCGGCGGAGCGGGCGCCTGCCGTCGGGCCATCGTACAGCCCTCCGGTGTCCAGGAGCTGCCGGGGCACCGGAGGGTGGCGGGTCGATGTGCCGCGCCATTGCAGGTCAGGCGAGGATGGCGTCGATGCGCTGCAGCTCCTCGTCGCTAAAGGACAGGTTGCTGAGCGTGGCCACATTCTCTTCGATCTGCGAGACCTTGCTGGCACCCACCAGAGCGGAGGTAACGGCCGGTTGCCGCAGCACCCAGGCCAGCGCCATCTGCGCCAGCGACTGCCCGCGCGCTTGGGCGATCTCGTTCAACTGCTCGATCCTGGCCAGGCGCTCGGCCGTAATGGCCGAGGTGCGTAGCGTCCCCGTGGGCCGTGCCGCACGCGAGTCAGGCGGGATATTCCCTCCGAGGTAGCGGGAGGTGAGCATCCCCTGTGCCAGCGGCGAGAATACGATGCAGCCCACTCCCTCGGCAGTCAGCGTGTCGAGCAGGTGCTCCTCCACCCAGCGGTTGAACATGTTGTACGTGGGTTGCTCGATCAGGCAGGGGGTTCCCAGATCGCGCAGGATCTTGATCGCCTGGGCGGCCTTGTCGTGCGGGTAGTTGGAGATGCCCGCATAGAGCGCACGGCCTGAGCGCACGATATAGTCCAGCGCGCCCATGGTCTCTTCCAGCGGGGTTTCCGGGTCGGGGCGGTGATGGTAGAAGATATCGACATAATCGACGCCCATGCGCTTGAGGCTCTGGTCGCAACTGGCTACCAGATACTTGCGCGATCCCCAGTCGCCATAGGGCCCGGGCCACATGGTGTAGCCGGCTTTGTTGGAGAGGATCAGCTCATCGCGGTAGGGGCGCAGGTCCAGATCATAAATGCGGCCAAAGGCCTCCTCGGCCGAGCCGGGTGGGGGACCGTAGTTATTGGCCAGGTCCAGGTGCGTCACCCCGAGGTCAAAGGCGCGGCGAATGATCGCGCGGCCGTTCTCGACCGGGTTGATCCCGCCAAAGTTTTGCCAGAGACCCAGCGAGATCGCGGGCAGTTTGAGGCCGCTGCGCCCGCAGCGGCGATAGACCATCGAGTCGTAACGATCGGGTGCAGCGTCGTATGGCATGACAACCTCCGGGTTGGGTGCCGTTTGCAGGCGGCTGGATCACGGTACGCTCGTAATATACCGTCCCACGGCGGGGATCGCAAGCGGCGATCGGCCCTGGTCGTGGCGCCCGGGCCGGGTCAGCACGTGCGCTGATGCCGCCACGGCGACAACGCCCGGCGCCAGCGGCGCGTGAAGCTGATCGACTCGGCCGATGGTTCAGAGGATCACCGGCCAGAGCATGACTGGCTTGGTGAGCCTGGTCCCTGGCGCGATGCCATGTCCCTCGCAGTAATCGCAGACATAGCGGCCAAAGACGCGGCCGTTCAAGAGCCAGTGATGGAATCGCCGCGAGCCGCGGGCGTAGCACCTGGCGGTCAGCAGCAGAAAGGGCGTGGTGGGCCGCACCGGCAAGATCACCCCGATGGCGCCCACGGTACCCAGCACGGCCCGGAGCGCCCGCGCCCGTCCAGAGCCAATGGGCGTTCTCTCGGGGCGTGTCTCGCCCGATTGCTGAGCCTCAGGCGGCGCCAGCGCGTTTGCCCTCCGCCAGTTGCGCCGCCAGTCTCACAGCCTCGACCATGCTCTCGTCCTCGGCGATGCCCTTCCAGGCGATGTCAAAGGCTGTGCCGTGGTCGACCGATGTCCGGATCACCGGCAGCCCTAGCGTCACGGTCACGCTGCGCTCAAAGCCGTGGGTCTTGATCGGTATGTGCCCCTGGTCGTGGTACATGGCCACCACCACATCGAACTCGCCCCGAATCGCGCGAAAGAACACCGAGTCCGCAGGGATGGGGCCGTAGGCGTCGATCCCCTGCTCACGGGCAGCCTGCACTGCCGGACCGATGGCCTCGATCTCTTCGCGGCCCATCAGCCCCTCGTCGCCGCCGTGGGGGTTGAGCGCGGCTACGGCGATGCGCGGGCGGTGGATGCCCATTTGCTTCAGCCCCACATCTGTGAGCACGGTGGTTTCCAATACGTGCTCCGTGGTGATGAGGCCGGCGACCTGCGCCAGGGGCACATGCCGCGTAACGTGCACCACCCGCAGGCCCGTCGTGGCCAGCATGGTGGTGACCCGCTCCTCGCCCAGCAACGAGGCGAGCAATTCGGTGTGCCCGATGAACGGAATCCCGGCTAGCTTCAGCGCGGCCTTGTTGATGGGGCCGGTGGCCATCGCTTCCGCTTCGCCGGCCTGGCAGATCTCCACAGCCCGTTCGATATAGGCGGCTGCGGCGCGCCCGCACTGCGCCGAGACCTGGCCGTGCTCCAGTTCATCGATGGTCATCTGCTGGCAGTCGATCACCTCTGGTGCGGCGGGGTCGAAGCGTGCCTCGGAGACCTGACCGATGCCGCGAAAGGCCGGCGCCCCCACCAGCTCGGCAGCGCTGTTCAGGATGGAGAGATCACCCACCACCAGCGGCCGGCAGATCTCCCAGATCTGGGCGTGCTTGAGCGCCCGGGCCGTGACCTCGGGTCCCACGCCGGCGGGATCGCCCATGGTGATTACGATGACGGGCGGAGCAGGATATTTGGATAACATCGCGACCTCCTGGAGGAGAGTACCATCTCGCATGCGATGATTATCCGGTTCGCGGGCTGTCTGTCAAAGACCTTTCGGTGCTCCGTTCGCCGCGCACGCGGTCTGGCGTGCCGGACCGGATATTGCACGCGGGAGTTCGCTGCCAGCCCGGCGGCGACTCAACCCGTGGAGTTGGCTTTCAGACCGGCGGAGCCCCTCGAACCGCGGACGCGCAAGGCGCCCAGGCTGAGCAGGTACGTCGCCCCCGCGACCAGCATCAGAGTCGCGCAGGAGGCCACCGTGAACCGCTCATGGGGCGCGATAGGGCAAAGGCCAGGGCAGGCCTCCGCGCCTTGGTCACCGCCATCGCTCAACTGACGCACTGTGCGCATCCGGCGTTCGTTGCGTTCTGTGTCGGGAGCGGTGTTATAATGGCCGGGATTGGGCCAGATTTCCCTTGTTTGGAGGACCCATTTGGTGGCGAAGCGCGAACGGCAGTGGATCGTGATGACTCGCAGGGTGGACCTGCGGACGTTGGTCGCTCTAGCGCTTCTTATCGTGTCAAGCGTTGCGATCGTGGCGGTTTTCCGGTTGGCGATGGCGTCGGCAACGGAGGGTCGCTGGGTATTGCCACTCGATGACGCCTATATCCATCAGCAATACGCCCGCCAGGCAGCACGCGGACTCTTCATGCGTTACAACGACCAGGATCTGCCCAGCTCAGGCGCCACAAGCCTGCTCTATCCGCTGATCCTTGCACTATTCTATCGGCTTGGCGCGCATGGAGATGCTCTTTCCACCGTTGCTTTCCTGCTGGGCGCAGCGTCGCTGTCGGTCAGCGCATGGCTTGCGGGGCGTCTGGCGCAGAGGCTGGCGGGCGAAGGGTCCGCCTGGTGGGTGCCAGGAGTCGGGGCGGGGCTATACCTGTGTAACGGCGCTCTCCTGTTTGGCCACCTTTCGGGGATGGAGTCAGGATTGTTGCTGGTCTGTCTGTTGGCATACCTGCTGGCAACGTTCGAGGACCGTCACAGAGAGATGTGCTGGTGGGGCGCTTGTCTGGCGCTCGTACGTCCTGAGGGGCTAGTCGTGGTACTTTTGGTCGGAAGCTGGTTTTTTGTGCGCAGACGGGCACACGGTAGCCTGCACGCACTTTTACCCGTGATAGTCCCGGTGGCGTTCGGGCTTATACAGCCCATCATCAACCTGCTGCTGACCGGCAGTGCGACTGCTAACGGTTTGAGGGTCAAAGGTTGGATATCTGCCGGTACATCGATCCTGGACGCGTCCGCGGATATTGTGCGCACTTTTGCTCGACTGATCTGGACGACCCTGGTAGGCATAAGATACGAAGATGCTTATGCTGCCTTGGAGTCACGTTTTGATGATCCTATGCTGTATCTGCCTCTCTTGCTGGGCCTCTGCGGTTGTGTCTGGCTCAGCTGGCGTGTCGCTGGTGAGTTACGCAGCTCAGAGGGCACCGAGCCCTGGCCCGGGCCGGGCACACTGATCCTATCCCTCATTGTGGCTTTGCTAGGTGCCAACGCGCTCATGATGACCGCGGAGTGGCACCTCTATCGCTATGCTCTGCCAGCCTATGCCCTGATCCTGCCTTCAGCCTCGGCCTGGTTGGGGACGCTACGCGGCAAGACGTATCTGGGCCCAGGTGTGGCTGTGGTCTGGATTCTGCTGAGTATGGTGTCTATCCCAGGCTTTCTGTCCAGCTATGGGAGCTCGGCCGCTACCGTACTCAACCAGCAGGTGGCCCTGGGCGAATGGATCCGGGACAACTTGCCGCAGACGGCCCGCGTGGCGGTGCACGATGCCGGCGCCATCCGCTACTATGGCGAACGAGCCACCTACGACATGCTTGGTCTCACGTCGCCGGCAGAAGTATCGCTTGCCTGGCGCGAAGGCTCCGGTGCTATGTACGAGGTCATGTGGCGCTCGGCGGCTAGGCCATCGCACTTTGCAACCTACCCCGAGGTGGCGCACTTTCCTTATCTGTCGAGTGCGGGTGTCTTTGGCACAGAGTTGTACCGTGTCGAGTACGTCCAACCAGGTAGTGTAGCCTCTGCCGGTCCGGTCCAGAGCGTGTATGTAGCGGATTGGTCAGCCAGCATGGACAACGACGAGCCGATGCAACATGATATTCTTGCGCTGGTGGCCGGTCTTGATATGGTGGATTCTATCAATGTGGCGGACCTGGAGCAAGAATCGACTCACGACTACAGCCAGTGGCCAGCGCTCGGACAAGCATGCGGTCTGACCGAACTCCATCGTCTTGCGGGCAGCCTGCCGCCTCATGTAGATATTGCCGACGGAGGGCGCGTGGTCACCGGCGGCGAGCGCTTTACGCTATCCGTGAATCACGGTGAGGACTTGGTGTTGGTCGGGCGCTTTCGGGGCACTGAGGACATCGTACTGGACGTATCAATTAACGGCACCGATGTGGGACAGCTCGCCTATTGGAAGTACGAAGGAGCTTGGCAGGAGCGCGCCCTGCTGGTGCCAGGCGAGGTCTTGACCGGAAGCGTGGCCGATGTAGTTATCCAGGTCCACCTACAACCGGGCGCATCGCGGGAACACCGCCCCTATCGCTGGTGGGCCTATCAAGGGTCCGTCGAGGTCGCCGCGCCGCCATTCGTCGTCAACGCCACCACCACCGAGGGGCAACGCCTTATTGGGTATGACCTGGACCTGCCAACCGGTGCCTCTGGAGAGTCCGCTGCCAAGCTTCACCTGTTCTGGATTGGGGACCGCGCCAGCGCTCGCGATTTGGTACGTTATGTGCATTGGGTGGGCGCAAATGGGGTGATGCTCGCGCAACTCGACAGTCGGCCTGGCGACGGGACTCGACCGACCTGGTCGTGGCAACCAGGGTTCGCGTTCACAGATGTGGTCTTGCTGACCACGCGGACCGACATCGTGGGCAGTGCACTCTATGTGGGGTTGTATGACCCCGTGACTCTGGAGGCTGTTCCGCTTAAAGGAGCAGATGAGGCCGGCCGTCTTCTGCTTATGGTCCTGCCCTGAGGTGCCCGAATGCGTTCTCGGTCGCCCTCAGGTCAGCTCTGCGACTGCTGCCTGCGCTGTCCTTGTAGCCGCAGGACTGCCAGGCTAAGCAGGTACGTCGCCCCCGCGACCAGGATGATCGTGGCTCCTGAGGTCAGGTTCA
>CAZYWU010000049.1:0-8760 GCA_964651255.1 uncultured Anaerolineales bacterium | reverse complement strand
TACGGCCTCGTGTCGCGCCTCGTCCGGAATGCTCAGTGTCACACGAGAGATGCCGTCCAACCGAGCCTGACAGGCCAGGCGATAGCCGTTGCGCTGCTCCTCTTTCGAAAGGCTGAGCAGTTCCGCCTCTGTAAGGTCCCCAAGGTTGCCTTCCACGACGATGACTCGGCATTTGCCACAGGTCCCGTAACCGCCACAGACACTCTCAATAGCGATGCCGGCTCGGTCGGCGGCTTGCAGGATCGTCTCACCGCTATGGGTTTCATGCCAGGTGTCCTGCGGGAGAAATCTGACTGGCATCTATAGTTGTCCTCCCGGCAGCGACTTTGCCTTCTGAAAGATGATGAGATGAGAGAGCCCGAGCCACTGGAGTGGCGTGTGTTCCAGCGCATAGCTGGCATCGCGAACGGCCGCTCCCAAACGAGGATGCCGGGCAATGATGTTGTCATAGCCGGCATAGACTCCACGATGAAGGATGATTTCACCTGGTAGGCCAGTGAACAGGCTCCTGAGTTGCCTGCGCGTGTACGCACGCACGTGAGGACACAGGCGATTGCGCAATGCGTCGGGGAGGTAGTTGATCAGGGGAATGTTCCCGAAGCGGTATTCGCCGCGCCAGTACCAGCCGTGCGTCTCAAAGGGATAGAGGCGGTTTGGCACGTAAAAGGCGAGATATCCCCGGGGAGTGGCGACACGATACGATTCGCGTACCGCCTGGCGGTCATCGTCGACGTGCTCCAGGACCTCATTCGCAAAGACGAGGTCGAAATAGTCATCGGGGTATGGAAGTGCCTCTACAGACCCCTGCCTGACCAGCGCGCTGACCTTGCGTGCGATCGCTATCCGCTCTGCATCCAGATCAACGCCATGCGCCTCCGCGCCCAACGCCTCGAACTGCTGTACATAGAGACCGAGACCGCAACCCACATCCAGCACACGGCGTCCCGCGATCGGAACATGGGGTTGGAGCATCTCAAGGCGACGTTGTTGCCCGGCGCGCCAGACATAGCTGGGGTGACCCAGCTCAATCGTCCGATCTACGCTGGCCTGTCCTGTCACAACACGATCCTTCCACGTTGCTGCCGATTCGATGGTTCCGCCGCTATACGCAAAGAACCATCGCTCCGGCGGAGCGATGGTCTCACTGCATAGCGAGCGGAACGCTGCGCCGACTTATTGCTCCGACAGGCCGTTCAGGCGCATCATCAGGCGAGACTTGTTACGAGAGGCATTGTTGCTGTGGATCACGCCCTTGGAGGCGGCGCGATCGATCTCGCTGATAGCGCTACGGACGGCGTCGGCCGCCAGTTCACGGTCGCCATGGGCGATCGCCTCGTTCGCATGTTTGATGAACGTGCGCATCCGCGACTTGACGGCGCGGTTTCTCGCTCGCCGCTTGGCTTCCTGACGCACACGCTTGATAGCTGAAGCTGTATTGGCCAACTTGACCCTCCCGAAATCCTACTGGACAGAGCATCCAAGGCGACGATCGGACTCGAACCGATGGTGGGGGTTTTGCAGACCCCTGCCTTAACCACTTGGCTACGTCGCCGCAATGGGACGCGGTTCCTTGTCTGCGAGAGCAAGGAACCGCGCCGTGGCTGGAGCGGAAGACGAGATTCGAACTCGCGACCCTCTCCTTGGCAAGGAGATGCTCTACCACTGAGCCACTTCCGCGTCGGTGACGGGTCTACCGTCAGATGCCGAAGCCCAGACTTGAACTGGGGACACCTTGATTTTCAGTCAAGTGCTCTACCAACTGAGCTACCTCGGCACTGCTCTAGCGTTCCGGATTGTACACGATGACTTACGGGCTGTCAAAACTCCCGCTGTATCCAAAACGATTTGCGTGACAGGGGTGCGGGCTTGGCTTGCCACGAGCTCTTGGGCCTGTGACTCGGCACCATACGGTCTCTCAGGTAGAAGCTGCTTTGTTGTCCGTGGATTGGCTGCATGCTATAATCGCGAGCGTGTTCCAGGGATCCTCTGGATTCAGGCGGGAGGGCTATCTTGCAAGTATACCTCGATATCATTCAGATCATTGTGTCTGTGGCGTTGATTGCCGTCGTTCTGCTTCAGGGCAAGCAGGGTAGTCTGGGAGGCCTCCTCGGAGGCGACACCGGTGTGTATCGCACGCGACGCGGCATCGAGAAGACGCTTCACAACCTGACCATCATCCTGGCAGTGACGTTCTTTATTACGTCGCTGATCACTGTGCTGATCTAGGACCGTGTGATGCAGCCAAGAGGTTCGGGGCGCGTCCGACTCCAGGTCGCGATCGCGCTAGTGGCCGTCCTGATCCTGGCAGTCGTGCTGGGGTATGTAGCGCTAACGGCTACGACGGTAATGGTGCCACAGCCAGGAGGCACCTATACCGAGGGCATAGCTGGCAGCCCGATGCTCATCAACCCCGTGCTCTGCCAGGCCAACCCGGTTGACCAGGATCTGGTTTCTCTCATCTTTACCGGCTTGACGCGCGTCAATTCTCAAGGCGAGGTGATTCCGGATCTTGCTGAGCGCTGGGAGATCTCCAGCGACGGCATGGTTTATACCTTTTTCATGCGTCAGGATGCTACCTGGCACGACGGCGCCCCCGTGACCTCGGCAGACGTGGTCTTTACGGTCAATGTCATGCAGCATGAGGGGTATGAGGGGATGTCCTATATCTCCACCATGTGGCGAACAGTCGTGGTGGAGCAGCTCGATACGCATACTGTACGCTTTATCCTGCGTGAGCCCTTTGCCCCATTCCTCGAATATACAACAGTCGGATTGCTTCCCGCTCATATTCTGGGCAGCGTAGATGTGTCGCGCCTGAGCCAGAGCGCTTTTAATGCGACTCCCGTGGGAACGGGAGCCTACAAGATCGAGGATATCGACTCGCAGCGCGCCGTGTTGACCCGCCACGATGATTACTACGGCCCCAGGCCCTATATTGACCGGCTTGAGCTGTATTTCTATCCCGACGCCGAGGCGGTCATGGACGCAAGGGAGCGTGGCGAGATCATGGGGATGGGAAGGGTCCTGCCTCGTCACATCGCCTCAGTACAGCAAGACCCCGATCTCACGCTCTACTCGGCGCCGCTTTCGGGCTACAATGTGGTTTATCTGAACCTCGATCGGGCGATTTTCCAGGACCGCCTGGTTCGCCAGGCGATGATGTGGGCGCTGGACCGGCAGGCGCTCGTGGACGAGATCCTGCAGGGACAGGGCATGGTTATCGACAGCCCCATTCTGCCGCAATCGTGGGCGTACAATGAGGGGGTGCCGGCGTACACGCAAGACTTACGCAAAGCCCGCACGCTGCTCGAGCAGGCAGGCTGGTTTGATGATGACGGTGACGGTGTGCGCGAACGGGGCGATCTCAAGCTCGAGTTCCGACTGGCCACGAACGTCGATGATGCGTCACGCGTAGCCATGGTGGACATGATCAGCGCACAGTTTGCTGAGGTAGGCATTCGTGCGATCCCGGAATATGTAGAGTGGGAGGATCTGGTCGGGCAGCAGCTGCGACTGAGGAGATTCGATGCGGTGTTAAGTGGCTGGCAAAGCCTTCCGGCAGACCCTGACCCCTATCCTTATTGGCACTCCAGCCAAGTCAACGAGGATGGCGTCAACTTTGCCAATTACATTAGTTCCGAGGCTGATGCGCTTATCGCTCAGGCCCGCCGCACCGGAGATATGGATCAGCGTTGGAGCCTGTACCAGCGGTTTCAAGAACTCTTTGCTGAGGATGTGCCATCTCTTTTGTTGTACCAGCCCGTCTATACTTTTGCTGTGGACGATGGTGTATATGGCGTTCAGATAGCGCCCATGTTCAGCTCGGGGGAGCGGTTCGCGACACTCCCCCAGTGGCATCTCTCCCTTCAGCGGATGCCTTACACCGAGGCCAGGGATCAGGGGCTGATCACGCCGGTTTTGGACTAGCGCGTTCTTGAGCACATCTCGTTTGACAGGAACGCCGCGGAATGCTAGTATTTCCATGTGCAGCCGAGATGGCGGAACCGGCAGACGCGCTACGTTCAGGGCGTAGTGGATATTAGATCCGTGAGGGTTCAAATCCCTCTCTCGGCACAGAGCCCCCCGGCCGTTCTCGGTTCGGGGGGCTGTTTCATTCCCGGAGGGATATGAGGAGGGATGCGCGTGCCTGGTGCAAGGCGGAATTCTCGCGGTCGTCCGCTGATGCAGCCACCGGCGGACGAGAGGTACCTGGACGGCTTTCGGGTTCGGATCATCACCAGCGAACGCCGAAAAAAGACGATCAGCGGCCGCCTGGTGGATTGGCAGACTCTGGAGATTCGCGCACCAGCGAATCTGGCCGACGCAGAGCTGGATCGTGCCGTGGCCGACCTGGTGGGTCGCATGAGCCGGCGGCGCGCTCGCCAGCGCGACTCTCGGTCGGATGCCGATTTGCAGGCCAGGGCGGAGCGCCACAATCGAGCGTATTTCGATGGTGCGTTGAGCTGGCGTAGCATCCGCTTTGTGAGCAACCAGACACAGCGATTCGGCAGCTGCACCCCGGCCAATGGGACAATTCGCATCTCTGACCGTCTCAAGGGCGTCCCTGATTTCGTGCTTGATTACGTGATCGTGCACGAACTGGCTCACCTGATCGAATCCAATCATTCACCGCGGTTCTGGTCGCTCGTGTATCGCTTTGACAGGACTGAGCGAGCCCGCGGCTATCTGATGGCTATGGCGATGGAGGAGGACGCGGCGGTCTCGGAGCAGGATGCGTGACCGCACTGCAGGAATGAGGTAGTAGGAGGAGGCACAATGCGGACGGAAACGGACTCTCTCGGACCTGTGCAGGTTCCCGACGATGCGTTGTGGGGCGCCCAGACCCAGCGGGCCGTAGACAACTTTCGGGTGAGCGGCCTCAAACAGGCAACGGTCTATATCTCCTCGACAGCTCTGGTCAAACGGGCCGCGGCCGAGGTCAATATGGCGCTCGGTATGCTGGATGGCGAGCGCGGGCGTGCCATCGTGGACGCAGCGACGCAGATCGTGGATGGATCGTGGCACGATCAGTTCGTCGTGGATCCCTTCCAGGCGGGCGCGGGCACGTCGCATAACATGAACGCCAATGAAGTGATCGCGAATCTGGCAAACGAAGCCCTCGGCGGGGAGCGCGGCTCCTACCGGCCCGTGCACCCCAACGATCACGTCAACATGGCGCAGTCCACCAATGACGTCATCCCGACGGTGCTGCGTGTGGCGGCATCCATCCAGGCACTGGCGCTAATCGAGGCGCTCGACGGTCTGGTGGCGGCGCTCGAGGAGAAGGCTGCAACATTCGATGGCGTTCTCAAGCCTGGCCGTACCCATCTGCAGGATGCCGTGCCCGTGCGTCTCGGGCAAGAGTTTGGCGCGTATGCGCGCGCGGTGGCTCTAGATCGGCAACGTATCGCGCGGGCGCTCGAGATGGTCCACCGTTTGGGCATCGGCGGCACGGCCACCGGTACCGGACTGAACAGCCATCCCGAGTATCATCTGCGCATGGTCGATCGCCTGTCGGAGCTCACTGGAATACGCTTTGAGAGCGCAGGCAATCTGTTTGAGCCTATGCAGAGCGCCGCGGATATGACCGATCTTTCATCGGCTCTGCGTACAGCAGCAGTCACCCTCACTCGCATCTGCAATGATCTGCGTCTGCTTTCCTCCGGTCCCACCACCGGATTCTACGAGATCACTCTGCCCGCGATGCAGCCGGGATCATCCATCATGCCAGGCAAGGTCAATCCCGTGATGGCAGAGATGCTCAACATGGTCTGCTTTCACGTCATGGGTAACGATCTGGCCATCATGGTGGCTGCTCAGGCCGGGCAGTTGGAACTGAATGTCATGACGCCGATCATCGCCTATAACCTGCTCCAATCGCTCGAGATTCTGTCCAACGGTATCAGGCTGTTCACCGATCGATGCGTGGTTGGAATCGAGGCCAACCAGTCGCGCTGCCAGGACCTGGCGGAGCGGAGTATCGGGCTGGCGACTGCCTTGAATGCCTATATCGGCTACTCTGCGGCGGCCAGGGTGGCCCAGGAGGCTATGGAGCGGGGCATATCGCTGCGCCAGGTAGTGCTTGAGCACGGCTATCTCACGGCGGAGGCGCTGGATGAGGTGCTGGATGCCTATGCCATGACCGAGCCGGGGATTCCGGGCCGGGACCTAGCGTAGCGCGTTACGCTGCGCGTGAACTGATCTCAGGGCCTTGACCGTCAACCCTGTGAGTCCGTGAGATGGCATGTTCGCCTTGTTCAGCCACTGCAGCGCATCCCAGGTGTCCTGAGACGAGAGAACGGGCGCGTTCTGTGCCATACAGCTGAATAGGGTGAGACGGACGCGAAAGTGGGTGTACGCATGGGTGACCAGCCAGGCTGCGCCTGGCGTGGTGATCTCCAGGTGGAGGGTTTCCGCCAGGGCGGCGATGAGCCTCTCGTCTGACGACAGGATATCATCGGTGCGGCGCTCGTACATGGGTATCTCCCACAGCCCGCCAAGCAATCCGCGCGGGTTACGGCGCAGCGCAAGCCAGGAGCCGTCTTTGCGCTCCACGATCGCCCCCACCATCTCGCGCACGGGGACCGTTGCCCGGGGGGCACGTACGGGGCGCTGCTCCTGGACGCCGCGCTCCTGGGCAAGGCAATAACGGGCCACCGGACAGGTATCGCAGAGTGGCTGGCGTGGTGTGCAGATGGTGGCGCCCAGATCCATCATCGCCTGATTGAATGTGCTCGCCTGGCCGGGGGGCAAGAGCGCACGGGCGCAGCTTGCCAACTCGGCGGCATTGGCACCGGAGGCGATTGCGCGATCATAGTCGAGAACTCTCGCCAGGATGCGTTTGACGTTCCCGTCCACGGCGACATAATCCAGGTTGTAGGCGATGCTGAGGATCGCACCGGCGGTGTAATCACCGATACCCGGCAGCGCGAGGAGAGCAGCGCGCTCGTCAGGTAGCTGACCGCCGTGGAGACGAACGATCTGCCGTGCAGCGGCATGCAGGTTGCGGGCTCGCGAGTAATAGCCCAGCCCCTGCCAAAGCGCGAGCAACTCGCCGAGATCCGCAGCGGCAAGAGTGCCGATATCGGGAAAGCGCGTGAGGAAACGCTGGTAGTAGGGAATCACGGTGGCAACCTGTGTCTGCTGGAGCATGATCTCTGAGACCCAGGTGTGGTAGGGTGAAGGCTCCAGCCGCCATGGCAGGCGCCGCCCGTGGGTGGCGTACCAGTCCAACAGCGCCTGTGAAAAGGGTTTGGCCAGAGCCTTGCATCGATAGCTATCGTTGCCGTCCGATGGTTTCGGCTGGAGCGGCAGATGAGGAGTATCCAATGTATGTATCTCTACTGAGACTGCTTGTGGAGGCCTCAGAACAGAGTCCTCTTGTCTATCTGGGGCTCATCGTCGTGCTTATGGCCTCCTGGGGCTTGATCGTCGCAGCCATCGTCGATATTGCCATCAAATTCCTGGATGCGCCTGCTCCCCGGCAGGGCCCGCGGGCGTTACGCTGATCTAGCGAGCGGCGTAGATATTGATGATGTCCCTGAGCACGGCAGCAGAGGTCGGTACAGGACCTTTTTCCTCGATGACCGCACTGATGATGCCCATATAGTCCGTGTAATAGACCACGCCCATGTCCCACATCCCTGTACGTGCCAGGGGATGGTTGGCGTCCAGCGCCACCGGCCCGACCGAGAGCATATAGTCAGACCCATCCCACTCTGCCACAGCCAGAGGCTTGATGATCTGGCCCCGCGCACGCGCGCCCTCCAGATCGGCGAGCGTGACGTCGCGGATGCCCCTGACTGTGAGATCGGCAAGCCGGGTCGGGCGGCGCAGCACGCTGTTGGCGATGATCACCAACTTGTTCGCTGCGTCCCAGCCGTCGACGTCAAGCGTCGGATCGGCCTCGGCAATCCCTGCGGCCTGGGCCCCGGCCAGCGCTTCTGGATAGTCTATCTGCTCGTTTTCCATCCTGGTCAAGATATAGTTGGTCGTACCGTTAAAGATGCCCTCTGCGCGCGTCACGCCAGAGCCGGCGAGATCGCGGACCCCGATGTTCACTGTGGGCAGACCCCCGGCGACAGTGCCGCTATACAGGAGCCGGGCATCGGTGCTCTGCGCCAGAGCGGTGAGTTCGCCAAAGGCGAGCACCAGAGGGCCCTTGTCCGCCATCACAACGTGGCGACCCTCACCCAGGGCGAATCGCACGCAACTCATGCCGGGGTCACCATCAACCAGGTTCGTGGGTGAGGCATCCACAAGCACGTCAAAGGCCACATCGTGCAGCATCTCCAACCCTGCTTTGCCGGGATGCCCGGCCCCAGGGCAGGTGGCCGCTCCCTGTCGTGCCAGCTTGATGTCGCGGAGGGCCGCGAGGTCCAGGCCGTGGTCGTCAAGCGCTGCGCCGGACGAGTCGGCGGCCGCAACCAACGAGACGCGCAATCCATAGTCCCTGCTGATGGCCTCCTGCCGTGCGAGTAGAATGTCCAGCAGGTTTCGGCCGATGTTACCCAACCCGATCATGGCGAGACGGATCTCTTTGACCATCACATACTCCTAGACTGTCGTGGGCGTCAGTGCATGGTGACGCCGCATGAGCAAAGAAATAGGGGAGCTCACTACTGATAGCTCCCCTTTGAGGCCCAGTAACAGGCTTCTTACAGCCTTTTGCCTACTTCGCTGATAATGGCCGACTCGCTCGGAAAGCGGCCTGTCTGCAGCTTGGAGTAGATCGTGTCCTCATTCACGGTGACCTCAAAG
>CAZYWU010000048.1:0-8877 GCA_964651255.1 uncultured Anaerolineales bacterium | reverse complement strand
CTCCCTCTTCACCACCACCACCGTATAATCATCCGACTGTGCGCTGTCGCCGACAAAGCTCTGCACGGCGCTGTGAATCCTCTCGATGACCTCCTCCGGTGTTGAACCTGCGGAGCCGGCCACAACGTCGATCAGCCGTTCCAGGCCGAACTCGTCGTCGGTCTCGTTCAAGGCCTCGGTCACGCCATCGGTATACAGCACGAGCATGTCCCCTGGGCCGAGCGTAAAGGTCTCCTCGACCAGTCCTGGGTCTGTCACGATGCCCAGTGCGATGCCGACCGGGTCCAGTAAGGTGACATTTCCGTCTCTTGTGACATAGAGCGCCGGATTGTGGCCTGCCCTGGCATAGCGCACCAGCCCGCTCTCCAGCTCGATAATAGCATAGATGGTGGTGATGAACATTCCGCTGCGCGTGTCCTGCATCAGCACCTGATTGGCTCGTTCCAGAATCTCGGCCGGGCTGCGGCTGTCCAATGAAGCAGCCCGAAGTACGCTGCGAGAGAGCGCCATGTAGAGAGCTGCCGGCACGCCTTTGTCTGAAACATCGGCGATGCTGACCCCCAGCGTGCCATCGCCGAACTCGACCAAGTCATAGTAGTCGCCGCCCACACTCCTGGCAGTACGCCAGTCGACAGCGACCTGCCATCCTGGCGGTGATGGGCAACGCTCGGGCAGAAAGCTCGCCTGAATGTCGCGTGCCAGTCGCATCTCGTGTTCAAAGCGCTGCTGTAGCACGGATTGCTGGTACAGCCTCGTCGCCGATATGGCGAGCGCCGTCTGTCCCGCGATGCCATTGAGAATCGCTAATCTGCGACTCGAGATCCCTGCCGCGGGCTGTTCGTTGCCAATGAACAACAGGCCCAGGTCGCGTTGATGCGCTCTGAGCGGTATGGAGAGCACCTCGGTCTCACCTTCACCGGCAGGCTCCAGCTCCAGGTCCTGCACCAGGGGCGCGATTACCGAGGTGATGCCCGAGCTTGCCTGCAGCTCTGCAAGCCAGGGAAACTCGTCTGGCGAGATATCCCTGGGCCGGATACCGTCCTGCAGCTCGACCTGCAGCCCGTAACTGCTGGTTGCCGCATAGCGCCCCCTGTCCGGATCCCAAACGAGGATGGCGCACCAGGACACGCCGACGAGCATCGGAATCAGCCGGACAATGGTGTTTACCGTCTCAGACAGGTCATAGCTTGTCCGGGAGATCACATTGGCTATTTGCAGGAGCGCTGTGGAGACCCAGGCCTCCTCGCGCTGTGAGGCCAGGAGGGCAGCGTTATCCACGCCGAGCGCGGCCTGCCGGGCGATACCCTCCAGGACAGTGCGCTGTACCGGGGGTAGGGGGACATCCACATCCAGCACGACTTGCAGCACGCCAATGACCTCTCCCTTGGTCATCATGGGTAGCCCGATGGCCGGGGCCTCAGGCGGGATTTGCGAAGGTCGACATACGCCAAGGCCTTCGGCGAGCCCGTCCACGGCCGTAGCGAGCCTGCGAACACGCTCTGCCAGCGGCACCGACTCCGGCAGCAGCGTTCGGCCTTCAGGCCTGATCGTGTCGCCGTCGCTCTCTTCTGCTGGAAGAAAAAAGACGCCGTCATCTTGCTGCCATATCAGTATCCTGCAGTAGTTGACGCCAGTGAGCATGCGCGTCAGCCGCTCTGTGGTGCTCGTGATATCCTTGAGTGTAGTTTGTGCGGCGACCGCCTCTGCCACGCGCAAGAGCGCGGTGGATATCCACGCCTGCTCCTGCTGCGCGCGGTACAGGTGGCTGTCCTCTATCGCCACGGCGATCTGATCGGCCAGGATGCGTAGTGTGGACATATCCGCTGGCTCAAAGCTACCCACCTGAGCGCTCTGGATGTCCAGGACACCCAGCACGCGATCCTCCACCATCAGGGGCAAGGAAAGCTCGGCCGCGGTCCGTTCCAGAGCAGCGTCCGGGAGGAAACGGGCGTCCTGACGGACATCGTTGACGAGAACTGTCTCGCCCAGGGCAGCGTGGCCGATCAAACCGTGCCCCCAGGGGACGATCAGGCCCCTTTGCTCAATCAGAGGGCTGGAGCTTGCCTGCAGCACGATCTCTCTGGATTCGGCATCAACTGAAAAGATGCAGACGTGGTAATAGCCCAGGGTTTCGCGGACCAGGCGCACAGTGTCGGTAAACAGCTCGTCCAGATCGAGGATCGCCGCTACCCGGCGACTGACCTCAGCGATCATCAGCAGCCGGGCAGCGGTGTCACGCTCCTTCTGTGACTGATAGGCCGTATGCAGGCCAAGGGCAACCTGATCCGCGATCAGTCGCAATGCTGCCGTGGCCCGGCGCCGAAAGGTCTCTCTTTTCGGGCTCTGGACAGTTATGGCTCCATACAGGCGTCCCTCAGCCACCAGAGGTGTAAAGACAGCGCTGGCCGCAGCGGGCTGGCCCTGAAACGGCTGTGCAGGTGAGACGACGTGCGTGTCGTGCAGCACAAGCTGGTGTGGATTCTCCTGCAGCCATTCATAGGGGCCCTCTCCAAGTGACGTGCGCTCTACCGGATCGAGGATACGTCGCCCGTTCGCGATCAGGATGGGTTGCGCTGACGCGGAGGGGGGTGCCAGCTGAACATAGATCTGTGGAGCGTCGGTGATGCGGCGTATCTGATCCTCGATCACGCCGTAAAGGGCCTCGGGAGATCCGGCGAGCTGGGATACGCGTTGCGACAGGCCCGTGAGCAGCATAAGGGTCTTTGAACGACGGTGAGCGATGGCCCAGCAGACCGCGAGTGCGAGGATCACACCGACGACTACGGCCAGCGCCAACCACTGTGGCCCGGCCAAAACCTCAGCTCTCAGGGATCCGACGGCATCCAAGTGATTTACCATCGCGCGTCACATTCCGTTCGCGTATCTGTCGTCCTGAGGAGCGTATATACGGTCTGCTGCGACAATGGGAGTTTTCCACGAACCACGAGGCAAACGGTTTACCGCGAAGGCATCGCCCCCTGCGGGGCCGTGCACCCGGTGCAGGGACACATAAAGCGAGGTGCTCTCGCTGCGACTGGTGCGGAATCGGCACGCGACATGTAAAAGGCCACGGTCAGAGTCTGGCTTCACATCCAATATCGACAGGGATTCTCGTGCCCGCAAAGCATCCCGGATTGCGTTGGGTGCTGTCCGATGCGCGCGGCAGATCCCTGCTGTCATGACGCGCTTTTTCGCTTTCGGAGAATGACCTGATTGCCCTGAACAGCGTCAGAGGTAAAGTCGATCTCGTCAACCAGTTCGCGCATAAGAAACAACCCCAGCCCGCCGACATGTCGCTCCAGCAGGGGCGCAGTGGTATCGGGCAGCGGGACTGATTCGGGATCGAACGGATCGCCGAAATCTGTGATCCGCACCACATACTGATCACCCTCGGTCCAGCAGCAGACGCGAACCTGGCCGGTCCGGCCACCGTAGGCGTGCTCAATGGAGTTGGTGCAAGCCTCATCGGTAGCCATCTGGACCGCAAACACGTCGTCCTCAGAGAGGCCAGCCTGGCGCGCTCCCTCGGCCACGAATTCAGCGATGGCCGCCAGTTGAGACAGATCACTATCGACGCAGAGCTCGAACGGTTGCATCGTTTCTTCCTGGTGGCGCAAAGCTAAAAGCTACCCACCGCCGCAGTCTTGTCGGGATAGGTTTGCATGAGCGGTAGAATGCCGACCAGATCCAGCACCTGGGCAATGTGTTCCGGTATCGCTGCCAGGCGCAGGTCACCGCGTCCTCGCGCACGGCACTCCTTGTAGGCCATGATCAGGACCCGTATCGCGGCGCTTCCAAAGAACTCTACCTGTTCCATGTCCAGGACAATCTGGTAAATGCCCTCATCCATCGATGCGCGTAGCGCCTGCTCCAGGTCGGGAGCCGTGTTACTGTCGAACCGGCCCTGCAATGTGATCAGGTCACATCGCTTGAGATGTTGCGTCTCGATCTTCATGCGAGTCTCCTTACAGACCGCGGCTCTCAAATAGTCGGGCAGATTATACACCACAGTGACCACGGGAACAATGGATGCTGTCCGGAGCGGCAGCCGTCAGCCCGCACTCGCTGGTCCTTTGCCGTGGCTATCGGCGCTCAGCAAGTTGTGGCCGGCCGACGGCCTGTGCCAGGATGGTTGCTGAAACAAACACCTCACCGGCATAGCCATGCCCCACGGGAGCCTTGCTCTCTGACTCTTGCAGGGTCACTTGTACTGCCGTGGCCCCCGCCGCCAAGGCACCGGCGGTGGCATCACGCGCAGCTTCTTCCCGCGCATAGCTGACTGCGTCGTCCAGTGACTCAAAAAGCCTCGTGCCAGTGGCGCAGTGCACTGCATAGCCCTGATCGTCAGCGGCGGGCAGCACACTGGCGCGGGATCGAGAGACGACGCTGCCCACGATTGCGCCGACCGCGTTGGCCACGTGTCCCAGCTCCGGCAGCTGAGCGCTGCCGTTGAGCAATTGCGCCACGGTCGGGAAATACGTGCGGGCTGGCGCCCCCAGACCCACCACCGGATGGCGCAGGACAGGCGTGAGCGAGAGTCTGCCGCCGCTCGGTGAGGCCATCAGGCGATCCAGCACGGCTTCAGAAAGCGCGGCAGCCTGCCGGTTGCCATTGCCGTCTTCATCCCAGGCTTTGCGGGCGATCTCCTGTGCGATTCGCTCGGCCGTGCGCGTCAGAATCCGCTCCGCCAGGGTCGCGGCGTCAGTGCCGGAGCTCTGTGCGAGAATCTCCAGGGCGACCCTGGCTGCGCCTGCGTGCCATTCGGTGTAGCGCCCCAAAACGTGCGCCGCATCCGTCGGCGTCACCGATGACCTACTCAAAAAGCCCTCCCGCTCCAGCCGTGTCAGCAGGGGCTGGTACAGGGCTGGATATTCCAGGATCGCCTCGACCTGCCGTTGCGACAGGGGGCCAGTGCCCAGAGCCTGGATCAGTCTGCTGACGGGTTCAGGGATGCTCTGCTCCGGGCAGGGCCGCTCCAGCCTGGTAAAGACGAGCTGAGTGTGATGGCTCTGTGGAGAGCGCAGGGCGTCTGCCAGTTCATCCTCAACCTGAGGGAAATGCTGAGCGAGGAGACATATCGGTGTGACCCGCCGGGGGCCAATGGCCAGCCGGCCCGCTGAGTCGAACTGCACCTGACTGTCACCCCCCAGCCCCACGGTGCGGATATCGATGGCCTCGACCATGGTCTTCCAGGGGCCCACCTGGGCTCCCGAAGCAGCTAATCTCGGCCGTCCGTGTTCCACCAAGGCGATGTCAGTCGTCGTGCCGCCCATATCCGCCACAATCGCATCGGCTGCCTTGCCCAGGTGCTGTGCGCCGATGACGCTGGCCGCAGGCCCTGACAGGATCGTTTCGATAGGGCGTAGCCGTGCCATGTCTGCGCGCATCAAGGAGCCATCTCCCTTGACCACCATCAACGGAGCATAGATGTGATTGCTGACCAGCACACCCTCAACAGCCGCGATCAGGTCACAAATGAGGGGGATGAGCCGGGCATTCAGAGCGGCTGTGGTTGCCCGGCCCAGGGCATCCAGCTCCTGACTGAGTTCATGGCCTGCGGTGGAGGGATAGCCTGTCAGTTCGGCGACGAGTTTCTGCACAGCGATTTCGTGCGCCGGATTGCGCGTCGCAAAGTATCCCGAGACGGCAAAGGCGCGTACCTCTGCGGCATGGCTGAGAATGGCCTGCCGTACCGCATCCAGGTCCAGTGGCGCGACTTCCTGGCCTTCGATATCGTGACCACCGGACAGGAACACATACCTGTCGGTACCCAGCTCCTGTGCCAGCGAGCGTCCCAGGCGACTTGCGTGATCGTAACCGAGCAGGAGCAGACATACCGGCGCCCCCTGGCCCTCGACAAGCGCGTTGGTGGCCAGTGTCGTGGAAAGCGACACCAGCTGAACTTTAGCCCTGTTCTCGGGCAGCACGTGTTGCAGCGCCTGCTCAATGCCGATGGACAGCTGGTGCCTGGTCGTCAGTGCCTTGGCCTGCTCCAGCACGGCGCCGGTATCAAGATTGACCAGAACCGCATCCGTATAGGTGCCTCCGGTGTCGATCCCCACGCCAAGTTTCATGCGTCGTTCTCGTTCCTTTGAGCCAGTGTGCGCTGGTGCCTATTCAATGATCCCAACCGATTTCAGGTACTTGAGCGCCGTGCGCTCGTGGCTCTGTCGTTCACGAGCGACCTCGCGCTCCAATCGGGCCAGCGTGGTATGATCGAGCGAGGCTGTAAGTTCCCCAAGAATGCGTTCGAGCTCAGGATACTGATTGATCGTCCTGACATGAACTGTAGGTGCCAGGATGGAGGCAGGGAAAAAGGCAAGGTCGTCTCGAAGAAGTGTCAATTCATCTGCATTCAATGCCAGGTCCTTGAGTGATCCGATCGTGCAATCGCACGTGCCGTTGAGCACAGCGCTCAGGGCATCATCGGGTTCCATCGCTCGTATGTTCTCGGTGCGCAGACGAAATCCGTACACGCGCTGCAGGCCTGTAAGGCCACGCGTGCTATTGATCAGGGCTTCGGGTAAACAGATCGTGACCTCGGGGTTGGTGCCGTTGATCTCTTGTGCGAGCTCCGATATCGTCGTGATGCCCATGTCCGCGGCACGATCACTGCGCATGACAACGGACTGTCTGGTGGACCACGAGACCGGCGTCAGCCATGCGATATCATGGGTATAGTCCTCGGCCTTGATCTCGCGAAACAGGTGTGACTCGGAAGTCACAGGTTGGTCGTGGCCAAGATAGGCGAACCACACTACTGAAGAGTTCTGCCAGGCGATCTGCACGCTGCCGGCTTCCAACGCCTGACGCACGTGCCATTCACTCTCTAGATCTGTGCGGTCGATCACAGAGTAGCCATTGGCGCGCAGCAGACTGATTGTCAGCGCTGCGAGCATCTGCTGCTCCGCATCCGGGTAGGCAGCCACGGCGATCGGGACGCTGCGGGTCGACACGGGGCTCGCGCAACTCGATATGACGAGCGCGGTGATGCTCAGAGCCAGGATCAGGCCGATGCGCCTGACGGTGCGGTTAGAGCGATCGTTTGACATAGTGTCCACCCTCAAGGCATTCGGAGAGGATGATCCGGCCACTGGTGGCTTCACTGAGCAGATCGCCGACCGGTGCGAGGGCTTCGGGCGGTACGGCCAGGGTCAATTGCACCGCCTCGCCGAATTGCTCGTTTTCGATAAGGACTCCCTGCCGGGGCAGTGTATAGACGAGCGTCCCATACAGGCTATAGTCGATGGAAATGACAGCCCGGTGATGGTAGATCAGCTCTGCCAGGGGCAACTGCAGGAGTGCCTGTCGGATGCAATCGCTGTACGCGCGCACAAGGCCGCCGGTGCCCAGCTTGATGCCGCCAAAGAACCGCGTACCTACAGCAACCGCCTGCACCAGCCCCTGCCCTTCCAGCACCGCCAGCATCGGGCGGCCAGCAGTGCCCCCGGGTTCACCATCGTCCGAGGAACCAATCTCCGCTTGAGGTCCTCCAGTGATGATATAGGCCCAGGCATGGTGGTTGGCGTCCGGGTAGCGATCTCTCACCAGGTCTACCTGCGCGCGTGCTTGCTCGGCATCCTGCGCACGTGCGACCGTACCGATAAAAACCGAGTTCTTGACCACGATTTCTGCACTGGCTTCGCCATCCGGGATGGCAAGGCGAACGGCTGGCGGGGGAGATGCGCTCACCGGCGCTCAGCCTCGGTGTGGGGCAGGGGGGGATTGTCGCCCGCCTCAAGAGGCATACTGCTCGTGCGCCTGATCTTGCGACCGAACAGCAGGTATCCTGTGTGTCCGACCATCATATCCTCGGGTCTCAAGCGTCCGGCTACCGGGCGGTAGTGTCTCTGCAGTATCTCCAGCACGTCGATGTCGACAAAGACAGATCCTTCGAGGGCATCCAGCAGGGCAACGATCTGGTTCGTGGTGGGTACGAGGATGCCCAGGGGCCCCCCATCTGTGAGAGCACGCGCGGCACTGTGCAAGTAGAGCCAGGGCTCGCGGACATCCAGGAAGAGGGCATCAACGTCCTCCTGGTCAAAGCCGTCTGCGATGTCTCGTTGCACAAATTCGACCATGTCGTCCAGGCCGATGCGCTTGAGATTCTGCTGTGCCAGTTTCAGCATATCGGGCCGCTGGTCGTAGGAATAGACGTGCCCGGTGGGCTGGATGGCACTGGCAAAGGCCATGGTCATGGCCCCGCTGCCGGTGCCGGCCTCGATCACCCGCTTGCCGGCGTGCAGGTCCAGCCGGAGCAGAATCTCACCCAGCTCTTTGGGGTATATGACCTGTGAGGCGCGCCTGATCGCCATCAGCTCGTCGTAGATGGACGGCCGCATCACGTAGAGCTCTTGCCCCGTATGGGTGTGTATTGACGCGCCATAGGGTACCCCCAGTATGGCGTCGTGCTCGATTATTCCGCGGTGTGTGTGGGTGCGTTCGCCCGCACGAAGCGTGACAATGAGCTGCTTGCCTCTGCGAGACAGCAGCAGGACGCGATCGTTCTCGGATGCGTGGCACACGCGGCGAGCCTCTTTCAGCGGGGGAGTCGTGTCTGTAAAGCCAAAAGGTCATAGCCCCTGGCAGATTATAGGGGCGGCAGAAAGGTCCCGCAAATGGCCCATGGTCACTCAGCTGAAAGGTCGCTGGAGGGGTATCGTACTCTCAAATGCAAGTGTCACCGGGGGTATCGTGCCAAACAAACGTCGTATGGCCAGTTCAGCCAGTCTGGAGTAGGTGCTCTCGCATCGGGAGGCATATCCAACGGCAGGAAGAAAGGAGAGGGGGCCAAACTCGCCAGTCTTGCGGATGACATCGGGTATACCGAGTGTACTGACCTCCTCGGGATGGCTCAAATAGCGTCCAACTGCAGGC
>CAZYWU010000047.1:0-9807 GCA_964651255.1 uncultured Anaerolineales bacterium | reverse complement strand
AAAGTCCGAGAGATAGACATTCTTGTCTGTGCGCTCGTTCTCGGCTGCCGCCCACGCTTGCGCCGTGCGCACGCGCCCCAGATAGTCCCCAATGCTCAACATGTTTCTGCGTCCCCTTTCTGTGTTTCGGTCTCGGCCTTTTCTGCTATCAGGTCGCCATACTGGACTCGCAGGGTTACCCGCTTGCGCCCGCAGTGCGGGCACACTTCCGGCCCCGGGTCCTGGGCGTCCGGCGGTGCATACTCACTGTTGCCGTATACCACGCGGGGGGGTTGACAGGTGCACAACTCGCCGCCGTCGGGCTGTCCCCTTTCCAATCGCTCGACTCTGCCTCTTACGTTCATCCGTTGCCTCCTATCTTGCGTTCCAGTTCGGTTACACGTTCGGCCAGCGCTACAAGCTCAAAGAGTCGCATTCCGGCGTCAAGCACCTTGCCCGCCGCACTCACCCGCGCGGCGTCGGAGGCTTTGCCGTTGCGCATGACGTCCAAGAGCGTCGCCCTTGCCTCTGCCATCTCCGTGAGCAAGCCCGCGCTCGCCTGGGTTATCATGCCATCGGTGCGCCGGTTGATTTCCTGTCGTACCTGGGGCGAGGCGAGATAGTGCCATGCGGTCGCCTCGCCCACATGCGCCGCTTTCGCCGCGTCACGGATTGTTGAGCTCTGCAAGAGTGCCGCCACAAAGCGGCGCTGTCGTGTGCTCAGGCTGTCAGGTGTCCCGTTTTCGCTCATTCTCTATCATCCCCTATCGCTCAAAACGGTATCTCGGCGTCGGCGGTCTCGTACGCCAGCACCTGCTCAGCTTGCGCCGCCGCTATCGCTTCGTTCTGTCGCGTCTGGACTGGGTCCATTAGAACAGCCCCGGCAGCGCGTCGAGTTGGGCGTCAAAGTCTGGACGCGCTGGCGCGGCACAGGGGGTAGGATGTCCGCCCGAGAGCGTCATTGCGGCCACAAGAGCGCCATCATCACACGCACTTGGCACCCTTGCAGTGTTGGCATACTTGGCACCCTTGGCAATGTTGCCAAGGGTGTCAAGGTTGCCAAGGGTGCCAACATTGTCAAGATTGCCACACACTCTGTGTGTGTCTGTCTGCATCCACGCGGGGGGCTGCCAGTGCCAGACGCTGTCAACGCGCCGACTGGACACATACAGCGCCGACTTGGCGCGGTTCAGCGTTCTCTCAGAGATGCCTCGCGCCTCTGCCTCGCGTTGCACGTCGACCGCTGGCACTGAGCCGCTGGCCAGCATCGCACGTATCAGGTTTTTGGCGTGGTCCAGGTCCGTGACCACGACTGGCGCCTTCGGTGTGCCGCGCCGTGTGATACCATTCTCGCGTATCTCGAGCCCGATGGGCGCCGGAAAGCGTCCAAGGTTGCTCTTGATAACCGACAGGCGCAAGGCGTCGGGCGTCGCCGGGTCGGGTGTGTCGAGCGCCCACACCAGGCGCGCGGTTTGAGCAATCGCGCTAGAGCCGCGCAGGCGGTCAAGGGTTATCGCGCCATCGCCGTCTGCGAGCCCCTTTTTCCGTAGATGGTGAGTGACGATAACCGGCTTTGCAGTGTCGCGTGCCAGTGCGGCCAGCCACTTGACCACTTGCAGCATCTCGGTGCTGTTTTCGTCACGGTGTCCGGCTGTGGCGCCTGAGAGTGAGTCCACAACCACAAGGCGCACATCATCCAGCCGCGCGGCGTGGGCGATTGCGCGCCGGTGCTCATTGTCCATCAGGTTCACATCCTCGAGCGGCCCCAGGGGTGTGATGATGAGCGTCGGGTCCAGTCCCCATGCAGCGCACCGTGCGACGTTCAAGGCTTGTGCGCCCTCGGCCTCGCACCACAACACGCGGCCTAGCTCGCCGTCAAAGGGCGTACCATCGGGCCACGGCCAGCCCTCCAGGTAGCACCCGGAAACGTACAGCGCTTCGCTCGACTTGCCCTTTCCCGTTTCCGCTGCAAATAGCGTCACAAAACCACGGGCGAGCCAGCCGGGCCAGTCCCACACGATAGGTCCGAGTTGCGCGCCAATGTCTGCCCATGTGCCCGGTTCCGTGCGTCGCGTTTCGCTCTGTGCGGTTGCGTGTACCGGTTCATGACCCGGCCACGGCGCGCCGTCCAACCAGTCGGGCTCTTCTGGCGTGTCTGTGTGCCCTGCGGTGTAAAAGTCGCCGGGCCCGCGCCCGTCCAGTACCTTCGCTATGGTCATCTCGCCGTAGGTCAGCTCGCCCCGCTGTTCATCCCACTTGTCGCGATAGAGCGCGCTCGCCCTGTAGAGCCGGTCGATGCGCGCCGGGTCCGGGCCAGCGTAGAAGGCAAGCAGAGAGCACAGCGCAAGGTCTGCCTCTGATTGCGAAGCGTACCCGCTACAGTCGCCGGCGTCGTACAGGCGCGCAAACTTGGCGCCGTTGTGCGCGTTGCGGGCCAGCGCCAACAGCTGTGCATCGTCTGGCATCGGCGCACCGTCCGTGCGCTTGATGATGGTGCCCTGCTTGCGCCCAGAGTCCTTGGGTGCAAAGTAGCGCGCGTGCACAGCGGCCAGCGCTTCGGTTGCTTCATTCACCGTCTCGGGTGTGCCGTCCACATGCTGCCCCGTTGTGGCGAAGTAGCGCGGGCTGTCGCGGTCGTACATCTCGATAGGGCCACGCTTGCGCCCGCCCTGATGGCAGACACGGTTCCCCGCGCACTGCGCGGACGCACCATGGCGGCGCTGGGCCGCGGCTCGGTCTTTCTGGGGAGCACCGGCGGCGGCATGGGCGGTCCTGGCCTGGGCTATCTTGTGACCATACCCGCCATGCTGGCCTCGTTCTCGGGCGGCTATCTCTACGCCGCCGATCCGCGCCTGCCCTGGCTCGTGTCCACTATCGCGCTGCTCTCGTGCCTGGCGGTGTCGTTCATCGTGCTGCGGGAACAGGAGCAGGCGGAAGACTAGCGCAGGACTATCGTGTTACAGTCATTGGCGTTACGAACTCTTCGAGGCCTCGACAGCAGATAGACCCTCAGAGCGAGTCGCAACGCCCAAAAAAAGATGATATGGTTATGAATCATCTCTTACGGCTCTCGGCAGCCGTCTGCAGGAGGATCGCATGCCCCTTATCGACTTGATCAAGCAGATTCTCGGATTCGCTCCACCCGCGACAAGCCGCCTGAACGAACAAGCCGTTGGAGCCCATGCTCCGGGCCAGTTCCCTCTCCCTGACGACATCTCCGATATTACGATTATCGAAGAGTACACCAAAGTTACACAACTTTTATCTGGATCAGTGCCTGTAATCTTTGTGACTGGTGGAGCCGGTACTGGCAAGTCAGTCTTGATCCGATATCTGCGGCACGCACTGGACGGGAATGTAGTCGTCCTCGCACCCACAGGTGTGGCCGCACTGAATGTGGGCGGCCAGACGATCCATTCTTTCTTCGGGTTCCCGCCGCGAGTGCTAACACCGGATGACATCAAGCCGTCCAGCAGGCGCGCTCGCTACCGAGAGTTGGACGTGCTGATCATCGACGAGATCTCGATGGTACGCGCCGACGTGCTAGACGCCATCGATGCATTCCTCCGCCTGAATGGGAAAGACAGAGACCTACCCTTTGGCGGAGCGCAGGTAGTCATGGTCGGTGACCTGTTTCAACTTCCTCCTGTCGTCACTCAAGCAGAGAAGAAAGCACTCGACCCCCGGTATGACAGCCCCTTCTTCTTCAGTTCGCTGGCCCTGGCGGAGACCGTGATGGCCCCTGTTCATCTGACCAGATCTTTCCGGCAGACAGATCCTGGATTCAGTGAATTGCTGAACCGCGTGCGAACAGGGCGCCCTACGAATACCGATCTAGCGGTAATCAACAGCCGCGTGAGTGCACCCAGCTCCGAAATGGCAGTCGTTCTCACTCCCACGAACAGACGCGCGGATGAAATCAACGACGCACATATGAGCGAGTTGCGGGGTACGCCGGTCGTATATGAAGGCTTGATACAGGGGCAGGTCAATATAGATGATGATAAGCTGCCCTCCCCGAGGCGCCTGGTACTTAAGCGGGGAGCTCGTGTGATGTTCACACGAAACGATTCCGCCCGCCGGTGGGTGAACGGAAGCCTCGGAATGGTCACTGATCTTGGCACTGGCGCTGTCAAGGTGATGCTTGATGGTTCAGGCTGCGTTGTGGAAGTCCCCCCGGTGACCTGGGAAACCTATCGCTACGAGTGGGACGAGGAAGCTCAGAAGATTGTTCCCTACGTTGCCTTTACTTACAGTCAGATTCCTTTGATGCTCGCCTGGGCAATCACGATCCACAAGAGCCAGGGCAAAACGCTCGACTCGGTTTATGTCGATCTTGGCCCCGGAGCATTCGCCGGAGGGCAAACTTACGTCAGCCTTAGCCGCGTGAGACGCATCGAGGACCTATCGCTAGCTCGACCGATTGCACGTGGGGACATATTCGCGGATCAGCGCATTAGTCGATTTTACGAGGGCCTGTTCGGCAGTGTGGCAGCTGTCGACTTGGACGAACAGACACAGACTGCAGAGCCCTCTCTCAAGATATCCTACGTGCCAGCTGACGATGCTGCTGATCCGTACGCACGAATTCGAACTATGATCGACACTGCTATTGAGCAGGAGGAAGCCATCCAGATCGACTACGAGGACCGCGAAGGCGTCAGGACTACGCGCATCATCAGGCCCGTGCAGTGGTTGGATCGCGACATGTTTGTTGCGTTTTGCTTCCTTCGCCAGGCGGAGCGCAATTTCAGGCTGTCGCGCATCCTCGACTGCGTACAACCCGAGACCGAATAGGCCAAAGTAGCCCAACGGACCGAGACTATGAAGCGGGCCACAGCTGGTAGGCGTTGCTTGCCGATGTAGGCCAGGCATGACCAACTGCTATCCAAAGGCTCCCCAGAGGTGTCGCAAGTAACGGCAGGCGGTCCCCGAGTAAGCTAGCCGCTTGGCACTCGCTACGAGCCCTTCGCTGGAATCAGCGTAGCCCTGTGCACCTGCCGCGTCCGTCACCGCTGTCTATGACAGAATAACCTTCAGGATCTGCCTGCGCGGTCCGGCCTACGCGCTCTCACACGACGCCTGAGTCTGATTCATAGCCACGACAACGACCCCGCCGCCGGCGAACTCGCAACCCGCGCACCTAAGCCTCCTGGCCGAGTCCTCGCCGCTAGACGCGCGGTAGCCCCGCGCGCCGTCAACCACGGCAACAGGAGCCGACGCGACACGCCTAACTGACAGTCAGCCTGGCCTTGAGCAGATCGTCGTCCCGTGAGGAGGGCCCCACCAGAACATCGAACTCGCCAGGCTCCACCACATACTCGCCCTGCGCGTTCACGATCTGGAACGCTTCCCAGGGCAGGTCCACCTGCGCCGTCCTTTTCTCGCCTGGCGCGAGCGCCACCCGCGCAAAGCCCTTGAGCGCCTTGTTCACCCAGGTCGCAGAAGTGACCACATCGCTCACATAGGCCTGAACGATCTCGACCCCCTCGCGCGGCCCGACGTTCTTGACGTCGACGCTGACCGTGACAGACTGACCATCCGTGAGGCGGGTCTCATTTAGCCGAAGGTTGGAGTAAGCGTAGCGCGTATAGCTCAGGCCATGGCCGAATGGGAACAGCGGCTCCTGTGTCAGGTCGGCGTAACGGTTGCCATGCTGGCCGCGGACCTGGCTGTAGAATACGGGCTGCTGGCCAACATGCACCGGGATCGAGATCGTCAGCTTGCCGGAGGGATTCAGCAGGCCGAAGAGTGCCTCCGCCAGCGCCCGGCCGCCCTCCATGCCGGGATTGAACAGCTCGATGATGGCAGCCGCGTTCTTTGCGGCAGGCGGGAGAACCAGCGGCTTGCTGTTCACCAGCACCACCACCAGCGGCTGGCCGGTCGCCGCCAGCGCGTCCAGCAGGGCGATCTGCCCGCCCTGCAGCTCCAGGGTGGCGGTGCTGCGCGTCTCGCCGACAAACTGCAGGTGATCGCCCACCACGACCACGACCACGTCCGCCGCCTGTGCCGCGGCCACAGCCGCCGGAACGCCCGACAGGTCGTCGTCCACGATGGAACAGCCTCGCTCATAGCGTACGTCCAGCCCTTCTGGCGACAGGGCGCGGATCCCGTCCAGTACCGTCATGGTCGCCTCGCGCGGGTGCTTGCCCGCCTCAGGCGGGTGCTGCGAGGCACCCAGCGACCAGTCCCCCAGCTGCTGCAGATCGTCGTCCGCGTTCGGCCCGATCACGGCGATCGTCTTGAGCTGGCCAGCATCCAACGGAAGCAGCCCGTTGTTCCGCAACAGCACCAGGCTCTGGCGCGCCGCCTCAAGATTGACTGCGCGATGCTCAGGGCTTCTCACCACCTGGGCAGCCCGCTCGAGATCCGGTTCGCGCGGGTTCTCGAACAACCCCATGCGGAACTTTAGTTCCAGCAAACGTGCGCAGGGGGCATCGATCTCGGATTCGGCCAGACGGCCGCTGCGGACGGCCTCGATGGCTCCCTCGTAGAACGACGGCGTGGTCATCATGATATCGTTACCGGCGCGCACCGCCACAATGGCCGCGTCGGCGATGGTCTCGCAGACCCGCTGCTCCCGGACCAGCCGCCCCACGTTGTCCCAGTCCGTCACAACCACGCCGGCAAAGCCCCACTCGTCCTTGAGCACCTCGGTCAGCAGCCAGTGATTGCAGGTCGATGGCACGCCCTCCATCGACTGGTAGCCCGTCATGAACGTCATGGCCCCGGCCTTGGCGGCACGCTCAAAGGGCGGCAAAAAGTAGCTGCGCAGCTTGCGGCGCGAGAGGTCCGCCTCGGAGGCGTCGCGGCCGCCCTGCGTCTCCGAGTACCCGGCATAGTGTTTGGCGGTGGCCAGGATCCCCTGAGGATCATCGAGGCCCTTACCCTGGTAGCCACGGATCATGGCCGCAGCGAACTCGCCGATGAGATAGGGGTCCTCGCCAAAGGTCTCATCCACCCGCCCCCAGCGCAGGTCGCGAGTCAGACAGAGGACAGGCGAGAAGGTCCAGTGAATCCCTGTGGTCACCACCTCCTCCGCCGTTACCCGCGCCACCCGCTCCAGGAGCTCGGCATTCCAGCTGCAGGCCATGGCAAGCTGGGTGGGAAAGATGGTGGCGCCTTTCCAGAACGAATGCCCGTGAATGGCATCTTCGCCGATGAGCAGAGGTATCCCCAGGCGGTTCTGCGCGGCCAGGTGCATGGCCCGGCGGGTCTTTTCGCCCAGAATGTGCAGAATGGAGCCCGGTTGACGCGTGTTGATAAAGGACAGGTCCTCCGGCTGGGCGTTGAGCATCATGAGCTGGCCGACCTTCTCCTCCAGCGTCATGCGGCCAAGCAGGTCGGCCACACGCTCCTCAACGCTCAGCGTCGGATCGCGGTAGGGCAGGATCGTCTGGGTTGCGTTTGGGTCAGGCATGGTGAACTCCCTTCGATCGTGAGTAAAGACATAGGTAGCGCTGGCATATCGATCGTTCGATGTCCACGGCCAGCGGCCGCGTTTCTTGAGTGCCTGTGTCTCTATGGTATCGGCAACCATGCTCGAACTCAAGCGATTGCGCCCGGCAGGCTCAAAAGACAGCAAGGGTCAGGACGCGGAGATCGCCAGCGTCGCTACCGTCTTGGCCGGGACGTGGATGGCGGTTTGCCAGCCCGGCCAGGATAGCGTGCATGCCTGCGAGCGCCTGGTCTGGTTCACGGCCACGACCACGAGCTCGCCGCCGGGATTCTCGAACGCAGCAAAGGTCAGCCTCCTGGTGGATCCCTCGTCGCAGCCGATGCGCACCGCTCCGCGCCGGACAAAGCGCGTGATCTGCCCCATCAGCCAGTACTCGGGAATGTAGCTCACCTGGTCCGGATCGGCACGGTTCACGGTGACAAACGTCGGGCTGCAGGGGTGCGGCCCAGGGTTAGGCTGCTGAGTGTCGTCCAGACAGGTCACCCAGGCGTTATAGCTGCGCGAGCCATTCCGCAGGTACTGCAGAATCCTCTCGATGCCGCGTGTGCCCCAGGTTGAGTGCTCGGTCATGTACACAGGCTTGCCCGGATAGCGCTCGAGCAGGGCACCCATCTCGGACGGCTCCCCCTCATAGTCGTGAAATGCCACGCCATCGGCCGCTGCGCATCCGGCGGGATCGGCCAGAATGCGCCCCGGGTAGTCCTCCGCATCGGCAAAGTTGTGATCAAAAATCCAGATCTCGGTCTCCAGCCCCGCCCGATCGAACTCTTCCCGCACCGCCAGCAACAGCCTCAGCTGCTGCTCCCACGCCATCCGGGTGGTGGGGTAGCGCCGGTCGGCGTGCAAGGGCTCATTCTGCAACGTGATGGCGTGGATCGGGACGCCCTGAGCGGCGTAGGCCTCCACCGCCAAGCGGTAGTAGCGTGCTGCGACGGCCTCGTATTCTGGAAGCAGCGATCCGCCACACATGGAGCCGTCCGTCTTCATCCAACCCGGCGGGCTCCAGGGCGAGGCGAACACCCGCAGCTCCGGATTGAGTGCCATCGCCTGCCGGATGATCTCCGGAATGTGCAGGTCGATATCACGCTGGATGCTAAAGTGCCTCAAATCGGGGTCTGTCTGTCCGGCAGGCATGTCGTCGTACGAATACCACGGTGACGACGTGAAATCCGAAGTGCCCAGACAGATGCGCATCAGGTTCCACCCGATCCCTTCCGTAGGATGCACCAGATCGCGCAGCACCTTGGTCCGCACATCGGGAGACATGCGCATGAGATGATAGACGCTGGCCTCCTCAAAAGAGGAACCCATTCCCAGGATCGCCTGGTAGCGCGTGCCGGGGTCGATCTGCACTACGGCCTGTGCGTCCGCCTTTATCGGGTCAGCAAGCACCGCCGGCTGCGCGGTTAGCCGGTGAGCACCGGCATCCTCAGAAGTGAACCAGACATGCACTATAGGATTCATACTCTGTTCTCCTCGCTCGTGGATAGCGGCCTATCTCTACGCAGTGTAACGCACGGGTGTGCCAGCCGCCAATGGCCAGGACGGGAAATCTCTCTCAAGAGCGATCATCCTCTCGACGCCAGCCGTATGCCGCTCTAGAATAGCGCCGTTAGCACGACACCAGATCTGGCAGGAGAGTACACCATGAAGATCATTGATCTCAAATGCGCCGTCATCGGCAACAACCCCATCGTCCGGATCGTGACCGATGAAGGCATCGATGGCTATGGCGAGGTGGAGTCGTACAAGCCCTATCTCAAACCGCACGTCCTGTTCTACCGCGACTATTTGCTGGGTGCTGATCCCACTGACGTGGAGCGCACCATGCTCCGCATCCGCAAGATGGGCGCCTTCAAGCCCTGGGGGAGCGCCGTGAGCGCCATCGAGATGGCCCTGTGGGACATCGCCGGCAAGGTCTCGGGTCTGCCGGTATACAAACTTCTGGGCGGCAAGGTCCGCGATGAGGTGCGGGTGTACGACGGGGCGGTCCGCTTTCCCATGGCCGGCTACTCGCCGGAGGACTATGCCGAGAACACGGCCAGGATCAAGGCCTCACCGGAAGGCTTTACCATCATCAAGCAGGCGATCGCCTTTCACTCCCGCATGGCCGTCGAGGTGCCGGGCTTTTACTATGGCGACGCGACGCCCGTGGGTCGGCATCCTTACCGCGGGCTGATCACCGAGCGCGGACTCAAGCACGTGATCGCCTGTGTGGAGGCGATGAAGGACGTGCTGGGCAATGAGATCGGGCTGGCGCTGGACTGCGGCCCCGGCTGGACGGTGCCGGATGCGATCCGACTGGCTAGAGCGCTGGAGCCGCTCAACGTCATGTGGCTGGAGGACCTGATCACCGGCGACTATTCGCC
>CAZYWU010000046.1:2497-9844 GCA_964651255.1 uncultured Anaerolineales bacterium | reverse complement strand
CCTAGAACAGGTGCCGCCAGATGCGCATTGTCTCCGGGATCGTCAGGCCGTGCCCGAGGTAGCGCCCGTTGATCCAGATCTCCCAGTGCAGGTGGAATCCGGCTGTGCTGCCATAGACGCCGTCGCTGGTGCCCGATACCCCCACGCGGCCCAGGAACTGTCCTGTCTCGACTCTATCGCCCACCTGCAGGTCACCGGCGACACCAGAAAGGTGTGAGTAGCGCGAGACGATACCCGGGGCATGCTCGATCCACACCTGCTGCCCGCGTAGCTTGTCCAGATGGTGTTCAGGCGTGCTGTGCAGCGCCTCGATTTCCGCCATCATCGGCCCGTAGGCCTCCGGCGTGATCTCGGCGAAATCATGGTCGATGCGAATGACGGTGCCCGGCGCGATGGCGGCCACCGGACTGCCATAGGCCAGGCCCGGGGCGTCGCCAGCGTAAAAGTCGACCCCCTCGTGGATGCCATAGCGGTACATGCGCCTGGCGCCTGGATAGGACCGCGGTCGTGAGGGCAGAACGCCCCCGTCAAAGGGCAGCGTCAGCGTCGGCACGCCGGCATCGAGATCGACATTGTTGAACATCCACCGGTCATCGAAGGGCACCGCGGGGCAGGCATCGTTGGCCTGCAAGGTCGCGGCGCGGTACAGCATGTTGCCCGCTAGCGCATAGACGATGCCGTCGGCGGCTCCGGCGGTGCGGAGGCGCTGCATCCCGGGGATGCGCAGGCTTACATCCAGTGCTTCCTCGGCGCTTGCCAGCACCACGCGGCGGCCGTCACCGTCCAGGGCCAGCAGGCCACCCTGGGCAGAGGCGACATCAGCTGGCCACGCCATGGGCGCAAGCTCGGCTGCAAAGGCGCTGCCAGAGCCGTCAGAAAGTGTACCGTTGCTGTAGACCAGGTACAGCCTGCCGTCCATCGCTGCCAGATCCACTGCCCGCGCGATGGAGCTGCTCTCCAACTCCAGCGTGGGATAGGTCATACCCGGGGTGAGCTTCCATACACTGGCGTTGTCCACATCCAGGGCATAGGTGCTGTGGTCGATCTGTGTGATGGCCAGGTATTGTGGATCGATCCAGTATCCCGGCACGGGCGCTGCCACCATGCGTACCGTCCATGCGTTCGTAGCCGGGTCGTAGCCGAACAGGTCTCCGACCTTGTTCAGCAGCACCAGTTCGCCGCTACCCTCGTCCACGGCGATGTCCATCAGCTCCTGCAGCGAGATGCCGCCCGCAGCGCCATCGGCGGGCCAGATAAGCCCGGGCTGCAGCAGCCGGTTCTCGCGTTCGATCGCGGTGAGCGGGAGTCCGTAAAGTTGGCCCCCGGCCAACAGATACAGCACATCATCGAAAATGGCGGCGCGGGATGCCTCGGCCGGGAGATCGAGAATGTGCTCGCTGGCTTCCGGCGTACAGGCCGACGCCAGTTGTACGCGCGGAGAGCCGGATGTGGCGGGGGAGGTTGGGACAGGTGTGACGCCCGGCCCGGGGATGCGCAGCCGCATGCCAACCGAGAGGGCTCCGATATCGTCCAGGCCGTTGAGCTCGGCCAGCATCTCGACGGTGGTGCCGTACAAGAGCGCGATCTCGGAGAGCGTGTCTCCCTCGATCACCACATGCTCAGAGGGCGATCCGGCCGCCGGCGGGTTCGCAGTCGTTGCGTTTGCCAGGAGCTCGCAGATGTCGATGTACTGCATCGATGCCAACAGCCAGGATGCGGCGCCGATTTCCCGTGGCACCGGGCAGCCGGCGGAGCTTGCGGCAGGCGGTGCGGTGCGTGAAGGGGGTGTCCATATCGCGAACAACGCCAGTGCTGCGATGAGCCACCGGCGTGTGCGTGATCTTGCGGATAGCGATGCTCTGGCCGACCGTGAGATGTTCAACGCGTTCTCCCATGCAGCGTCGATGGCTACCGTAGAGGAAAGGCCAAAGCTGCGGGTGATGGATTCCAGGGCCGACGGGCCCGTAGCCAAATCGTAGGCATCCCGGTTCGCAGGGCAAATCCCCCGGAGCAGTTACTGCTGCCGGTACTTGCGGGCGGCCATGGCGGAGCCGATGATCCCGAGCATGAGCCCTCCCACCGAGGCCCCAAAGGAGATAAACCCCAGCAAGAAGGTAGGCTGGATCACATCCAGCACCATCAGGAGGGGCAAGGCGACGCCCAGGAGGACGCCGCCAAATCCTGTCCAGACCAGCTTGATGCCGTCCACATTGCCTCTTTATCTGTAGAGCCAGCACGATACCTGATGGCCAGGCTCGGGCTCAAAGTCGGGCGGCACCTCAACCTCGCAGAGTCCCGCGATGGCCTTTGGACAGCGGGGGTGGAACCGGCAGCCCCTGGGAGGATTGACCAGGCTCGGAGGCTCGCCGGGGGGCACCTCTTTGTAGGCGAGTGCGTTGTTCGCATCCGGATCGGACGTCGCCGCTAGCAGCGCCTCGGTATAGGGATGCAGCGGATTGTACAGCAGCGAGTTCACCGGCGCTTTTTCCACCAGCCAGCCGGCATACATCACAAAGATCCGCTCCGAAAAGTAGCGCACGGTGGACAGGTCATGTGTGATATACATGACTGAGAGATGATACTCTTCCTGCAGCGCACGCAGGAGCTTTAGGATCTCTACGCGCACGGAGGCATCCAGCATACTGACGGGCTCGTCGGCGACGATCATCTTGGGCTGGAGGATCATGGCGCGGGCGATGACGACACGCTGCAACTGCCCGCCGCTGAGCTGGTGTGGGAACTTGCCCACAAAGTCCTCGACCGGGGCCAGTTTGACCTCCTCCATCACGCGGTGTATCCGCTCTTCGTGCTCCTCGCGCGGGATGTCGTTGATGATGAGCGGCTCGTTCAGCAGGCGTCTCACCGTCATAAAGGGGGCCAGGGCCCCGAACGGGTCTTGCTGGACGTAACCGATCTGAGACCGGTATGCCTTGAGCTCGGTGTTGTTCATCTCGCCCACGTGCTTACCCATGAAGGTGACCTGACCGCCCGTAGGCTGGTACAGGCCGAGGATCGTCTTCATCAGGGTGGACTTGCCGCAACCGCTTTCGCCCACGACGGCGATGGCCTCGCCTCGCGCCAGGGTAAAGCTGACGCCGTCTACGGCGTGCACCGATCCGGCATGGGAAAAGGCCCCACGGCGAAGCTCGAACCACACGCGCAGATCGCGGACGTCGACGAGCGTCTCACGCGCCTGAGGAGCGGGTGCCCCGGCCGGGCGATCGGCGGTTATGACTGTGCTGCTTTCAGATGGCATGTTCAGCTCCTGCTAACTCTCCCGAGTACTCGGCATAGCGTTCCTCACCGGGGGCATACAGCCAGCACTTGACCTGGCGTCCCTGGATGGTAAAGACGGGCGGCTCCTCAGAGCAACGCTCGAAACGATGATTGCAGCGCTCGGCGAAGCGACATCCTGTGGGCGGCTCCAGCAGGCTCGGGGGCTGTCCCGTGATAAACTCCGGCTCCTGGTCGGCGCGCAACTTGGGCACGCTGGCCATCAGTCTCTCCGAGTAAGGGTGCAACGGCCTGGGGAAGAACTCCAGTGCGTCGGCCACCTCGACGATCTGCCCGGCGTACATCACCGCAACGCGATCCGCCAGCTCGCTGGAGGTGGCAATGTCGTGGGTGATGAGGATAAAGCTGGCCTCGATCTCGTGTTTGATGCGTTTGAGCACGTTAAAGATATTGGCCTGCGTCAGCACATCCAGGGCCGAGGTGGGTTCGTCCAGGATGATGAGGTCCGGGGTGGTCACCAGAGACATGGCGATGGCCACGCGCTGGCGCATGCCGCCGCTGAGCTCAAAGGCATACCGGTTGATAAAGTCCAGCGGTACGCCCACGTTCTCAAACATGCGCGCCACCTGGCGCATGGCTTCCGGCTTTTTGACGTCATAGTGTGACATCATCGGCTCAGCGACCTGGTCGCCGACCTTGAGCACAGGGTTGAGCGAGTTCATGGCCGCCTGAGGCACCATGGATATCTTGAGCCAGCGGACCTTTTGGCGAAAGTCCTCGTCAGAGAGTGTCATGACTTCCATGCCACCGATTTTGACGCTGCCGCTATAGGTGTGAACATTGCGAGGAAGCAGCCTCAGGATCGCCTTGGCCAGCGATGTCTTGCCGCAACCTGACTCTCCCAGAATGACCAGGGCCTTGCCGCGGTCAAGTTCCAAATTGACCTCGTCAACGGCCTGGACAATTCCGGCGTTGGTCTGAAAGTGCAGCACAAGGTTCTCAACTTTAAGCAATGGGCTTGATGTCGTCATAGCCTAGAGCCCTCTCAGTCTGGGGTTAAAGATACGGTCCAGTGCAAAGCCCAGCATGGCAAAACCAAGCCCTGTGAGCATCAGCAGCGCGGCCGGCTCGAGAATCCAGTAGTACTGCCCGTGGAAGAGCGCGCCCTCCAAGCGGGCATCGTTGATGACCTTGCCCCAGGTTGGCAATACGGGATCGGCGAGTCCAAGCAAGGCCAGAGAGGCCTCCAGGAACACAAAGGATGGGATGGCCGTCACCAGCTGCGGGATGAGCATCGGGATCACCCGGGGGATCATGTACTGGAAGATGATGCGAAAATCGCCGGCTCCGTAAGCGCGCGCGGCCTCGATATAGGGTGATTCCTTCACCTGCATAAAGATGGCGCGATAGCTCTTGATGCCGCTCCCAAAGATGCTGAGCGCGATCGCTGTCCCCAGGATCACCCAGATACTGCGGGTGTACAGCGTTCCGATCATGATCAGGATCGGCAGGAAGGGCAGGATCATGTTCACTTCGGTGATCCGCTGAATCGTGGCGTCCACCCACTTGCTGTACCACACGCCGATCGCGGCGATAATCATCGTCGTCAAGCTGGTGCCCAATGCTGCCAGCAATCCAAATGACAGCGCGATGGGGGTGCCCCACAGCAGCGCGACCGTCAGATCCCTGCGACGGTGGTCGGTGCCGGCCAGCCCCGAAACCTGACCGTGCAGCACCAGCTTGGCGTCCACGCTGGAGCCTTCTTCAAAAGTATGGATCTCCATCACGAGCTGATGATCGCCCTTGAGCACAGCAGGCGTCTCACTCTCCGGGTCCTGCAGAAGGCCGGTCTCAGCCACAACGCCTTTCAGGCGACGGGTCAGCCTGGAATCCTGGCCGGGACGGTATGTCTCCGCCGGCTTGACCGACATCTCGGTGACGCGGATATCGCGGCCGTCGGGCGTGTACCACTTGAGCGCAACATGAGGCTGCTTGCTCTCATAGGTGGACGTGAAAAAGATCACGATCTCCTGAGGGAAACTGTCGTACTGGTAGTCCACCGGGAAGGTGAGCAGCTCGGTCTTGCCATCCTCGGACATGGAGCGTATGGCGGTGCCATCGGTACTGCTCACGATGATGCTCTGGGACATCTTCTCGCGGTTGAACCAGTCCACCCAGATGGGTGCCGCGAGCTTGGGCGATTCGCCCCAGACATCCTCGCCGCCACGCCAGAGCCGAATGGCTTCAGAGTAAGGTATCGTGGCAACAGCATAGACAGCCAGACCGAGCAATAGCAGGATGATGATGAGCCCGCCGATTGCTGAGGGGTAGTCTCTAAGCTGCCGGAGTGCTCTCAGAATTCCACTCATGCTGCCTCACCCCCTCCGCCGATCCTGACCCGTGGGTCGACGAGCACATAGATAAAGTCGAGGACAAAGACGGTCACCGCCAACAGGTAGGCATAGATCACGGTCTCGCCGACGATCACTGGCGTGTCATAGATGTTGATGGCCGCATAAAAGAGACGTCCCAGCCCGGGCCAGTTGAACACCGTCTCCAAAATGATCGCGCCCGTCCAGAGCCCAATCAGCAGGAGCGCAAAGTTGGTGATAATCGTTGGCAAGGTTGGGCGCAGCACGTAGCGATTCTCGATATCGTGAGAGGAGAGGCCTTTCGCCTTGGCCATCTCGACATAGTCTTCACTGGAATAGATCAGGAAAAAGGTGCGCCACGAATAGGTGCTGCTCCAGATGGCCGAAATCAGAACAGAGGCCACGGGCAGGACGAGGTGGCGCAGAACGCTTAGAGCGTACAACAGCTTGTTGGTGGGAGGTGGTGCATCCACCATACCGCCGTAGGGCAGCACGCCGAGAAACACGGCAAAGATCAGGATGAGGAACAGGCCGTAGAACCAGCCCGGCGCACTGGATGTGGGGGCCAGCGTGACGACCAGGCGATCCAGAAAACTGCCATAGCGACGTGAAAGGAACAGGGCAAAGAATACGCTGATGATGAACAACATCAGATAGGAGAGCCCCATAAGCAACAGCGTAGGTGGTAAACGCTCCAGAATGATCGCCCTGACCAGCCGGGAACCGCTGTCGCTGGTGAGGTTTTCGGCGAAACCGAGATCCAGCAGCAGGGCGTTTTTGAGAAAGGTAAAGCTGCGAATTATGAATGGTTGATCCAGGCCGAGGCGCTTTTCCTGCAGGCGCGCCATCTCTTCGATGATCGCGGCACGCTCGTCGGCGGGCAGCTTTTTCATTTCGGGGTCCATCGATACGCCCATGGCGATGGACTGCATGATCTCGCCCTTGCGGAGCTCATCAACCGCGCCGCCCATGTTGGCGATGATGATGGTCAGGTAGACGCCCACCACGACGGTCAATGCCAGGGCGACAAGGCGCCGTCCTGAGAACTTTAGGACCCGCACCAAGGCAGTGTCTCTTCTGGGCTTTAGCGCTGTGGCTGTTTCTTGAGCGGGGAGCGCAGTTGGATCGGCCATCCGCTGTCTCTCTTTCTGCTAGGCTGTAAAAAAGGTCCAGGGGCAAGGGACAGCCCCCTGCCCCTGGACCGGGGTCACACGGTCACGGTCACGGAGTGGTTACAAACTCCAGCGACTCAAAGGTCGGGAGCGCCACCAGATTGGACACGACCACGATCTCTAACCGGTTCGAACCCTCGGTCAGAGCGCCGGTGGTAGCGGCATCCAGTGTCACGCTGTAGAGGCCTTCCTCCACCATCGTCGCGGCACCCTGAGCGGAGAGCGCGCCGGTGGCATCAAAGAGCAGATACTCGACACTCTTGAGATCCGCGGAGGCATACGGCTCGTCGTTGAACGTGACGTACACGTCGTAGGTCGCCTCTGTGCCGATGGTGACGCTGGTCTCGCCCTCGATATCCACCACCGCAATGGCGGCCTCGGTGAAGCGATCCCACTTGGTCGACTCATCCGCATAGTACGGGTTGCGCTGCAGTGTGGCGGTCTTTTCCACAGGATATGCCCGCTCCAGGTACAGCGGCCCGGTGCCCACCCACAGGTGGCCAAACTTCTCGTAGAAGGACTTGAGGTTCGCATAGCGCGCCTCAGCCTCGCCCTCGGCCATGAACTGC
>CAZYWU010000046.1:0-2397 GCA_964651255.1 uncultured Anaerolineales bacterium | reverse complement strand
TCGGTAGAGACGATCTTGACGCCCTTGAAGGACGACATGAAGGACTCAAAGGTGGGCACATAGGAAGCGTCATAGTAGCCGCTGCCCGACTTGGCCCGGTCAAAGGTCAGGATCATGCTCATGACGATGTCAGCCGCCGAGAAGGGGCTGCCGTCGTGCCAGAGCACGTCCGTGTACAGATCCTCAGGATAGTAGACCGTGCTCTTGCGGAGGGCGGTCTGCGTCTCCGTATAGACCTCGGCTGCGGTCAGGAACACGTCCTTGGACGCATCCCAGTCCACCCAGGCGTCATCGGGAACGGTGATCTCAGGGGCGAACTCCAGGGTCACCCAGTCCAGGGTCTTGACCACGGGCAGGCCTTCCTGAACCACAACCTCGGCGCGCTCGATGCGCTGGGGGTAAACCAGGCCCGTGTACGGGTCAGGCTGGACACCGGCGTCGCCGGTGCCGCGGATCAGCATCATGTCATAGACCCAGTTGGAGCCCGCGATCGGGTTCCAGGGCTCAGGCAGCATGCTGGGCATGGCGACCGTGACGGTGCCGCCCAGCTCACCTACGCGGCGGAGGGTCTGGGCCCACAGGCTGGCCCCAGCCACACCGGCGTACAGGTCAGCGGCCACCGAGATGTCCTTGACGTACGGGGTGACGCTGGAGGAGTCAATCAGCCAGATGCGGTTCGAGTCCTCCATAGACAGCCACAGGGCCTGCTCCAACAACTGCTCACGCTCTTCTAGATTGGCAAAGTCGCTGTTGTTCAGGCGGTCTGCCACTTCGTAGAACTCGGGGGTGTTGACATAGGCCTGCCAGAGCGGCACGCCCATACCCAGGTTCGTGTAGTAGAAGGCAAACTGATCCGCCAGCGAGCGGGGAACCTGCGTGGTGACCCAGCCGCCGGTGTAGATGTGGAACTTGCCCTCCGCAGGGTCACTCTGTAGCCAGATAGGCGAGGCTTCTGCACTCGTCTTGTAGTCGCGCGTCACGGTGAACCCGATGTCCTCGAGCTGAGCCGCGACATAGTCACCGATCTGCTGGCGCTCGTCCTCGGTACGGATGAGCACGATGATCTCCACGGGCTCGCCGTTGTAGGTCCACTTGCCATCAACGAGAGTGGCGCCCATGGCCTCCATCTCTGCGGTGATGACTTCGTTGGCGCGCTCCACGTTGTAAGCGTACTCGGCCTCGATCGCGCGGATGACCGGCGCCATCGTGGCAAAGTCAGTCGAAGCGGTGTTCAACGCGGTCCAACGGGGAACAGCCATGCCGCCCATGATCTCTTCCGCAATGTACTTGCGGTCGACGAGCCAGTTCATGGCCTCACGGACTTTGGCCGACGAGAACGGGTTCAACTTGCCGTTGGTGAACACGGCGGGGTTGAACGTGAGCTCGTTGTAGGAGCCGTAGGAGCGGTAGTAATCGAGATTCTCGGAGGCTTCCACCTTGGCAAAGACCTCAGGCTCGGTTACCTGATAGGCGTAGATGTCGATCTCGCCCGACTCCATGCGGCTCACGGCGGCATCCGCCGAAGGCTCCTCCACAACCACGACCGTGTCGACCCAGGCGCCCATCGGGGGCCACTCGCGCTGCTCCACCTTCTCGACGACGACCTCTTTCTCGACTTCCTTCTCGACTTCGACGACCTGGGTCACGACTTTTTCGACTTCCTTCTCGATGACCTCAGGCTCGGCCTCGACCACCACCGTGACCTCTTTCTCTACGACCTTCTCCACGACCTCCGGGGTCGCGGTAGCGCACGCAGAGGCGAGCATCCCGACGATGACCAACAGCACTATAAAAATCGACCACTTGCTCTTCATACAGACTCCTCCAGGGCTATGTGTTCTCAGACTATCCCGTTGGATAATCTGTCCGGGACCGTACACGGATGCGGCGCTCCGCCGGGCCTACCCAAAACCGCGCTGTCTCTCCAGGCCGCCGCGATACCTCCTTATGAGTGGTGTATCTCTCGGGTTACGATCCGGTGGGCAAACGCCGTTGTTTGCCAATAACCTGATGATACTCAAGCGCGCGCCTTCTGTCAATACGTCCCCCGCCCGATGTATCAAGGGCTTTAGCGCGTGAGATTGGTCGTTGCATCATGCTCCAGCGCTTGACGCCTCCCCGAATTCTGGTACGCTCTCTGTAGTGTGCGAATCGACGCCGTCCAGAGCGAGCCTGGTAAGGTATGCCTCAGATGGTAAGTCTCAGAAGGCGAGCCTGAGAAGGCGAGCCTCAGAAGCCTTGGGAGTTCAGTCCCTTGATTAATGAGCGCGAACTGGCTATTCCCGCCGTCGGGGAGCCTGCGGAAGCCTCGTCGCCGACCGCGGTCGACGCCAAGGCTGTGGATCCGGATCAGGTCGTGCCGACGACCGTGATCCAGCCCTCCCGCGGGCTGGCTTT
>CAZYWU010000045.1:0-10870 GCA_964651255.1 uncultured Anaerolineales bacterium | reverse complement strand
GAGCGTCCCTATTCGGTTCGGTTCTACGCTCTTGACAAGGACAGTGGCTGCGCTATGATATATTTAAAATTTTCGGAGCGATGCCCGAGTGAAAAAGCTCACCCGCCGTCAGCAAGAGTTCATGAGCCAGTTTCTGGACATGTACCGCCAGGAGCGCTGTAACCTGCACTATAAAGATGTGGCCAAGCGTATGGGCGTGGGCAATGTGTCCGCGTATGAGATGCTGCGCCTGCTGGAGCAACGTGGCCTGATAGAGGCCACCTATGAGCTGCCGGCCCAGCCGCGCGGCCCGGGAAGGGCCACGGTGGTGTTTCGCCCCACGCCTCTTGGCACGCAGTTGTACTCACAATCAGCGGCTGAGGATCTCTCTCCCGCAGATTGGGAGGCGGCCAAGGCACGCATCCTCGCGCAGATGCAAGCAGGCGTGCGGGAGAGTTACGAGTCGCTTCTGGATGCTCGCTTGGCCTGGGCGCGGGATCAGCACTCGCCACTGATCTACGGGGCACAGGTGATCGCCAATTTCATCCTGGCGCTGGTCTCTATTGGCGATCGTCTCGGATCCCGAACGACCGTGCGCCAGCTGCAGTCGCTCTTGCGCTCGGGTGATTCCGCGCTAAGCACGTTGGTGGGGCTGGGTCTGGGGATGGCGACTTGGGAGAGCATCAATCACCGAGTTGGAGAGCTTCTGATGAGCCAGGCGGAACGGCTGCAGACTGTCATCGCGGAGTTGAGCGAGGAAGGCTACAGGCGGCTGACCGAGTTCGCGCACGAAGCCCTGCAAGCGGTGGAGGGCTAGATGTTGTCTTGGCCAGTATTTTCGTTTTGTTCGGCTAACAGGCGACGTGATGCGCAGGCACTCCTCCGCGTAGCCCGCGATGGGTCGCAGAGCATGCCGACAGGCCAAAGCTGTGCGAGCGCGCGCCTTGCTGCTGGCTATCCCGTAAGCCATGTCCCTGTCCAGCTGAGGCCCAGCGCGATGTTTGCACCCCAACCCAGGCCCACCGCACCGCACATTCCGGTGATCGTCCCTGCATACAACGAGAGCAGGTACCTGCCAGCATGCCTGCAAGCAGTGAGGGAGCGGGAAGATGTACCATCCCATGAGATCAACATGGTGGACAATGGTCCCACCGATGGCACGGCTGAGACAGCCTGGCAGGACGGGGTGCGTGTGGTATCCGGGCCGTGCAAGGGAGTGGCTCGTGGCCGCCACGGCGGCTTGTTCATGCTGACGAGCCTCGCTGTCGCCAACGGGACGCAACGCCCGCTATCGGGGCAACCGTGCTCGCACCCCAGAGAGGCAGCCCGCCTCTGGTTGAGGATGGACGATGGAGGCGGCCGTTTGGGCAACCAGGGCCTGGGCCGCGGGCGGATGCGCTGCTTGACGCCGCATATGCGGCGAGTTCGGTACAACTACGCCAACAGGGGGAGGTGGTAATGCACCAGGGCACTCAGGATGTCTGACCAGGATCGACAAAAGCAGCTGCTGGAGTTCGAGCTGGCCTGCCTCATGATCTTGCAGTACAGCGCCATCCTGAGCAGAGCAGGTCGATGGGCCACTTTTGATGGGCAGATCTACTGGCTTCTCGCCGCGCTCACTCCGGTGGCAGTGATCTGTTGGCGTCGAAACCGCTGAATGGAGAAGAATACTCGTATGGAGTCAGGGCGTAGGGCCATCTGACGGCCCGATTAGCTACGTCGGTAGCGGTGTGTGCGCGCGCCAGCGGTCCTGGCGCGATTGGCACAGCGGGCGTTGCCCGAGAACGATCGGAAACAAGGCTGGAAGTAGATGATGTCAGCAACCAACACCGTTCGGAAGGCAGCACTGAGGGCAGGATCAGTAGTCCTGGAGCATACCGGGACGACGCTGGTCGCCATACCGCCTCTGCGAAACGCAGTCGTGCGCAGGGGCGAGGCCTACTTTCGTCAGCACCAACAGCAGGCGCGCAGCGATCCGGCCAATCTGCCGGGCGTAGTGGATGACAAGGCGGCGATGAGCCTGGCGCTATTCCACCTGGCCGAGCGCTTTTTTCAGTACCCGCTGTCGCCCGCTGCCCGGCACGCGGCCGTGGCCAACATGCTGCGGAGCATCCTCATCGAAAAAGGCGATCGTACAGCCGTCGGCCGCTTTCACGCGGAGCATGGCGTCAACCCGCCCGGCTTTCTAACCATCAGCCCCGGCAAGGGCTGCAATCTCCAGTGTATCGGCTGCTATGCAGATGCAGGGCCCGACGCAGCCAGGCTCGAGTGGGACATCTTTGAGCGCATCGTCGACGAAGCCCGGACGCTCTGGGGCACACGCTTTTTCGTGATCAGCGGCGGCGAGCCCCTGGTCTATCACTCTCAGGGCAAAGGCGTCCTGGACGTGGCCGAAAAGCACTCCGACTGTTACTTTTTGATGTACACCAACGGCACGCTCATAGACGAGCAGATGGCGGCGCGGCTGGCGAAGGTCGGAAATGTGTCTCCCGCGATCTCCGTAGAGGGTTGGCGGGAGCGAACGGACGCTCGGCGCGGCCCGGGTGTGTTCGACCGAGTGCTGGTGGCCATGGCCCGCCTTCGGGCAGCAGGCGTGCCGTTCGGTATCTCGCTCACGGCCACGCGGGACAATGCCGAGGAAATCCTCTCGGATGAGTTCATCGACTTTTTCTTTGAGGAGCAAAGAGCGCTCTACGGTTGGATATTTCACTACATGCCCATCGGCCGCTCCTTCACGCTGGATCTGATGCCGACGCCGGAGCAGCGGCTGTGGATGTGGCGCCGCAGTTGGGAGATCGTCCGTGAACGTCGACTGTTCCTGGCCGACTTTTGGAACCACGGGACGGCCTGCGACGGCTGTATCGCTGCCGGACGCTACAAGGGCGGCGGCTACCTCTACATCGACTGGGACGGCGCCGTAACGCCCTGTGTCTTTGTGCCCTACTCGCCCGTCAATATCAAGGACGTATATGCCCAGGGCAAGACGCTGAGCGACGTATGGGGCGAGCCCTTCTTCGAAGGCATACGGCAGTGGCAGGCTGATTACGCGGGACGCAAGGGGAACTGGTTGCTGCCGTGCATCAACCGGGACCACCACGCCGAGCTCGAACGACTGCTTGCGCGCGACGAACCGGATCCGATCGACAACAACGCTCGCGAGGCGCTGCTGGACCCCGACTATGCCCGCGGACTGGCGGAATACGGAGCGGCCTGTGCGGCGCTCGCGGACTCTGTCTGGTCGGAGTATTGCCGTCGGTCCGTGCTCGAGGGGGACGACGAGCAGGCCAGGTTGACTCGAGAAGAGCCCGTCCCGGCGTCGCCTGGCGCGCAGTGATCTGGGGATCATTGGTGTGGGCGGGCCGTAGGCCAGTCGTTCAGTGACACGCATGTCGCAGCCGGGCCAGGATCACAAGATGGGAGCAGCGCAATCGAGGCCGTTCGGAGCGCCGGGATTGGGGCTGGCCCTCAGAGATGGCCGCGTGTCGAGGTCGACTTGCCGAACGCCGTCATAGCCACGGCCTCAAGCAAGGCGCAGGCTCCGGCGACATGACAGTTAGAGCCACGGCCCGCAGCGGGCAGATCCCTGGCGGGATCCCCGCTACTCTTTGGGGACACCGCGACGCCAGATGCTGCCGCCCGCGAGAAAGAGCGCCCCGCCTGCGATGGCCAGCCCCCAGCCCACCCGGCCATCCACCGGCGCTTCAGCCAGCACCATCATGATGTAATAGAGACAGGCGGCCAGAATCACTAGCAGTCCGGCAAACATCAATGCCAACGCGATCCACCCCTCGTCCATACCTTCTCCTTGGATTCGGCGCCCCGCCAGGCGATTGAACTCACCTGACTATTATACCAAAGTCACTCACCGGGCAGGATGACCTGGTCCAGCGTAAAGGACTCCCCATGCCCGGGATAGACCCGGCGCACCGGCAGCGCGGCCGCTCGACGCTGGCCCAGGCTGCGGCGAGGTCGTCCATAATGCTGTTCAGCATCGGCCGCCGATTATTCTCCAGCAGATCGCCGCAGAACAGGTCGCCCTCTGACGTGAGTATCCCCAGCGAGCCGCTGGAATGGCCCGGGAGGTGCAGCACCGTCGCCTCCAGGCCCCAGGGGGCCAGGCTGTCGCCGTCATCCAGCAGCCGGTCGGGCTCGAAGCGATCCGACCGGCGAAAGCCAAAGAGACGCGTCGATACCGGACCCAACAAGACGCTGCGGGTGGCGCGCCCGGCCTGCATACTGCCCGTGGTGCCCATAAGCGCGTCGCCGGCGTGCATGGCCAGCGGCACGCCCAGCCTGCCTCGAAGATACGCGGCGTTGCCTGTGTGGCCCAAGTCGCCATGGGTGAGGACAATCAGCCGCAGCGTGGGTGTGTACGCCTGCAAAGCCGCTCTGATCGTGCGCCGCCCCTTCGACCCGCCACTGTCTATCAACACGCTCCCGCTCTGCCCCGCCAGCAAATAGGCGTTCACAGTCCCCAGGCATAGCGGCAACGGCAGCCGGATCGTCTCAATACTCGTCATGCCAGCTCCTGTGGGCTCAATCCACGCACAGGCCGTCGTGTTCCGGATCACGGTACACATCCCAGATCCGTTCCTGAGACCAGCTGCCATCCCGCTGAACGGCCACCTCCACGGCGCTGGTCCAGTGCGGACCGCAGCCAAAGATCTGATCACGATACAGGAGGACGATGTACCCCTCATCAGATTCTGCAACGTGCGTGTCCTCGAGCGTGTCCACCGCATAGACCAGACCGCGCTCGCGCTGCAGACCATAGCGCGCATCCAGTCCCGTGGCCGCCAGCGCGTAGGATAGCGCCTCGTCGGGTGTCTCTATCGGCGCATAGGCCGCCTGCAAGTCGGGAGGGCCTTTGACCAACCTCAGTCCAACGCCGTCCTGGATGACATAGCGCGTGAACACCGGCCACAGCCCCCCGCCCCGGTAGAGGTAGTCGCCAGACGCTTCCAGTGCCTCCATGATCTCCTGCAGGTCATCATCGTGCGATACGGGGTGAATCTCGCAGCGTGCGATGGGCCAGGCGGGGTCCAGGCCGCCCAGCAGATCATCAGCCAGCGCCAGCACGTCACAGCCCAGCGCACCGACACGGCTCTCCGGTGGACACCCGTGACGACCAGATGCATCGGGCGGGCACTCGGCCAGGAACGGCTCCCAGGCGACCGTGTCCACCGCCAGCGAGGGTTTCGGATGGTTCACAAACGCGGGACCACCGCAGGCAGCCAGGCAGGAACAGAGCACTATCAGCAGAAACCAGTTTCGGGCGGAGCACATACGGACCTCCGCTCCTCGAGCATCAATGTCGCAAGAGAGGTTATACCGTATGCGTCTGCCCGAGGCAACACGCCGCTTGATTGGACGGGCCAGGATAGCCGAGACCACTGCATCGTGTCCGGCGGACCTGAGATCTCTGGGCTACTGAGGCGACAGCACAAACGGCGGATCGGCCACGACAAGAGCGATATACACAGAATTGCCGCTATCGTGACCGCCGATTGAGAGCTTGCCTTTGCCAGCGCGCCACTCGCCGAGCACCTCCGTAGGAACCGTATCGTCGCGGGTGCCCTGCTTTTCCTCGCCGCAGTTGGCATACCCACTGATCGAGAGCATGGTGTAGCCGTTACCCTCAAAGCTAAAGCCCTTGCCATCCTGATCAACCTGGACCAGGCCGGCACCGTAGAAAGCGCCCTCGAAATAGCCTTTTCCTGTCAACCCCTCGTATCCGCCACGAGGGCAGCAAGCGGTCCCCTCCCATGAGCCACTCATCTCGCCGGTGTCCAGGTTGATAGTCAGGCTCAAGGTCGCGTTGTCGACTCTGAGGTTGGGTGCAAAGTCCCAGCAGCCCGCCATGCTCTGGCTACCCACATCATCCTGAAATGTCCTCCAGCCCAGGCTGCCGACCCCTTCGCTCTCATACATGGCGTGGAGATTGGTTTGATCGCCTTCCAGCCGGGCGATGCCGTAGACCCTTGGCTGTTGAGCCTCCGCACGGATCTCTTTGGCCGCAGCGACGCACATGCCGGTCAGATCGGCGTCACTGACATCGTCCCTGGCAGGGTCGAACTTGCTCAAGGCGCGCTGGCGGATGCGCGTGTAGAGCGGGTCCGATGGATCCACCCCTGCGCGCGCCAGAGCCTCGTCCAACCGGGGTCCTAACGCGCGACGCAGGCGGGTCTCCTCCCTGGCCCTGCCCACAGCCGAGAGATCGGCTGAGAACTCGGCCATCTTTTCTTTGACCACCGTGTCCTTTAGCACCGAGCGCTGCGGGAAATAGACCGTGCTCTTGTCGCGCAGGCGCGCCACGCCTTTCGACAGCGCCTCCTGGGCGGCCTTGAGACCGTTGACCGCCTGGTTCGCCTCTTCCTGGAGCTGCTTTACCTCATCAGGCTTGACGGCCTCGGGAATCTGCCCCTCCAATTCGCCCAGGCGGCTGTCGAGCATCTGCAGCCGGCTGCGGATCTCGGCGACAGGGCCGCCCGAGAGCCCGGTCTCGTCGAGACGCTGGATCGCCTTCTGGACATCGGCGCGGCCCTCCCTCATGAAATCAGGATAGGCCTTGTTCGCGAGCGCCTGAATGCCCTTCACGCCGCCCTCCAAAGCGGCCTGGCCGACCTGCAGGGTGTTCTGCAACTCGCCAACCGTCTTGGTGAACAGCTCGGCCCCAACCACCCGCGGCATGGCGATCTCCATGATCTGTTGGGCAAAGCCCCGGTTAAAGTTGTCGTGACCGATCTTTTTCATCCGCTCGGTCACCTCAACGTACTGCTTGGCGTGCCGCATCAACGTAGCCTGGCTGTGGACGTAGGACCGCAGGTCTAACTGCCCCACCGCGCGCGCCCGGCGCAGATCGATCTGCCGGGAGTCGTTGTCTGTCTGAGCCTGAGCGAGCCAGTTGTTTGCAGAGCGATACGCATCCTGGCGATCCTCGACCGTAGCCCAGGCCCTCCCCAACGGCGTCATGCGGAAAACGACCCCCAGGAAGGTGTGCCGGCCCAGGATCCTTGTCTCCAACGCAGCCGTGCGCGACATCGGCCCAACCTGCCGTGCCTCCACAACGGCGTTCCGTGACACCGGTGCCAGCACTCCCGCCACGACGATCACCAGCGCCAGCCCCAGCCGAGTGACTCGCGATCTCATGGCTCACCTCCCAGGGTATCCACCGTGATGGCCAGTGTCTCCACGAACTCTAGCTCCCCCTCCGTGAAACCCAGCACAATCTGATCGCCAGCGTAGAGCACCGTGTCTGCGCCGAACTCCTCAGGCACCTCCAAGGACACCAGCTCCTGGCCCGCGAGCAATCCCTGCACGGCATCCAGGGTCATCCCCGCCTCAAAGCTCAACGGGTCATAGTCCACGGGCCATGCCGAGATATCATCCTCGCTGACGTCGATGCTTCCAGTTTGGATCAACACGCCGTCAGCAAAGGTCAGCGTCATGCCCACCTCAACATAGCTCCAGGTCTCCACGCGATACAGGCCACCCTCGGGCGTCTGCTCGAACGCAATGGCAAAAGCATCGGGGGTGCCCAGATCGTACAGAAACACTGCGCGATCATCGCCCGCATCGGGCGCATCCGGCCAGACTTGAACACGCAGGTCATCAAAACAGACCTGCTCACCTGCTCCGGAAGGGATCATCGCGCCGAGGCCGACATGGGGTGGCGCGTCCGACGTGTACGACTGCTGTATAAGAATCGTGCCATCGCCGACCAGGGTGGTCGTGCCCGTCTCGCAGAGGATCCCCAGCTCGTGCTGGCCGCCAAGGCGGATGCCGGCGTTGGTCAGCCACTCACCAGGTTGGCCCGGTGTGCCGTCCGCGCCGAGCGGTGTCTGGCGCCATTGCTGCTGATCGTTGATCTGCAGCAGAGCGCCGCAAGCCGCAAGGCCAACCACCGTGCCCTCGACATTCGGCGGCGAGGCCAGCACCTGCGCTGAGAGGATGCCATACAGCGTGTCACCTGTATCCGCCAAGGCCATGGCAGGCACCAGGGCGAGCGCCGTGTCGGCACCGGAGGGGGATAGACAGAAACGTTCATTCTCGATGACAGCTGCGCCGCCCGTGACGGCCCACTCAACCGAGGGGGACGAGGTCTCTCCCTCTCCCCAGTGCATAAAAGCCACGCGGAAGGCAGGTGTAGCCGTAGGCCGAGGAGTTCGCTCCGGCTCGGCACTACCAGTCGCCGCTACGACGGCACCGTCTCCAGTACCGCCGGTCTCCGCGGAAGGTACCGGCGTGCTCTCGGCCGGCGCTGGCAGGTCGCCGTCGGTTGGCCCGCCCGGCGTGGTCCCGCCACAGCCTTCCAGGACCAGGGCCAAAACCAGCAACAGGAGAACCGCAAACAAAGAACGGAGCCGAACCGTGAAGAGACTGTGTGTTGCGAAGAGAGAGCGAAGCAGGATGGGTCGACCAAAATGCACCATGCGCCACCGCCGATCCCTGACAGGAAAGCGTTCTACATTCGCTCACACTCTAGCGTATCGCGCCCGCTCGTTCTATCCGGCAGGAGCCGAACGGCTAACTAACGTAGCATAGATGGACAGGATGTTCAGCTCCCGGCAAATAGCCCTGCTCAGATTCTGGCCATCCCGTCTATCGATGCTTATCGCCCTATGGTCCCCCCAGGCGTACCGGGCTGCGCTCGCCCGATCGCGAACTGGCGCGCGCCCGCCCGGCCCGCAGTGCCTACTGCTTGCTGGCAGCGATGGCCAGCTCGGCGGCGTTTACCAGCTGGTAGCTGATGGGCGACGCGGTGAGTCCGGGGTGCGTGCCGGTCTGGTAAGCGGCGATATCGTCTGCTGTCATCCGACTGTAGATGGCCCCGGCGATAGCATTGATCAACTCGCCGCCGCTTTTGGCGCCGGATACCTGGCCGCCCAGCAGCACCTGGGTCCCCGCCTCAAAGACGAGTTTGACGCCCAGAGGCTCCGCGCCGGGCATCGCAGCCGGGTGCCGGTTGGGCGCTTCGGCATAGCCGACGATGACGTGGTAGCCTTTCTCGCGCGCCACGGCCTCGGTGAGGCCCGCTGCGCAAAAGGCGGAGTCACCCAGCACGGTAGAGTACACGCCGATCACCCCCGTGTTGGCGCGGCGAAGCCCGAACAGGTTCGCGCCGGCGATGCGTGCCTCCATCGTAGCGATGGAAGCCAGCTTCAGGTTACTGGGTTGCCCATCATAGAACGAGACTTTCTCGGCGCAGTCGCCACAGGCGAAAATATCGGGGTCGCTGGTCTGCATGTACCGGTTGACCTGGATGCCGCGCGTGGGACCGATGGCAAGACCAGCCTGGGTCGCCAGGCCCGTCTCCGCCCGGGCACCGATGCCCAGGATCACCATGTCGACGGGGATCTCCTGCCCGCTCGAGAGCTTGGCAGAGGATACTCTCTCATCGCCCTCCAGCGACATCAGCCGCTCGGACACGAACAGCTCGATGCCCTGCTTGCTCAGGTTCTCTTCTGCCTTGATGGAGAACTCGGCGTCATAGGTAAGCTGCAGACAGTGCCGCAGCATCTCGACGATGCGGACATTGACCTTGCGACGCTTGACGCACTCCTCGGCCAGCTCGACGCCGATGAAGCCGCAGCCCACAATCAGGACGTCTTTGGCGCTATCCATCGCCTCGAGCATGCGCTCCAGGTAAGGCACCGCCTTTTGGATGGCGAACACGTTCTCCTTATCGACGCCGGGAATCGGCGGTATCACCGGTTGAGAGCCAGTGGCGAGCACGAGCTTGGCGTACTTGACCTCCTCCCCATCCGCGGTGGTCAGGAGATGCTGCTCGCGATTGATCCCCGTCACCTCATCGATCAGCAAGTCGATCCCGTTGCTGCTCAGTGTCGTATCTGGTATAAAATTCTGAGAGCATGAGCTCAGCTCACCAAAGATGTAGGGGATACCGCAGGGAATCACCGACGCCTGCTCGCGCCGTATCAGAAGCACCGACTTGGCCGGATAGTGCCTCCGGCTGGTGATAGCTGCGGGAATGCCAGCGGCACTTCCCCCTATAACGACGACATCATACTGCTTCATGCTCACCCTCCGTCAGGCCAAAAGACGCTAACAGTCAACACGTGATCGCAATCGACCCAGCCGGGTTACACCACACGACTTCGCTTCTCCTTTGTGCGGCGTCATAGCTTCATGCTGCAACATCGGGAGGTTAGCATAGGCAAAGTATCTCTGTCAACCCCTTCACTCACATTCGCAAAAAGATCCAATCACATCGCATGCCATGTGAGTTTCAGTCTCCTGGCTGCAACCAGCGTGCTGATGGTTACGCATGCGCAGTGCGACCCCTGAAGGTGCGAGCATTGGATTATCAATGCGCAGACAACAGAGGAGACCTGCAGCATGCTCGGGACGCTGGGTGAGGCAAGCGTCGCCCATGGAGAAGTCAGCACAGGAGAGACGCGCCCTCACTTGGCCTTCTGCCCCCTCACGGGCAGCGGATGCGCACCTCAGCGCTGATGGGATAGTAGACTCCCTCGTACCAGGCCTTGACCGTAACGGTATAGTCGCCGGCGCCAAAGTACCGGTACCGGGTTTCGTTCTCAGCGTTGCGCTCCAGCACGGGGATGCCATCCTGCCCCGCGATGACCCAGGTGAGCATGCGCACGTCGTCCGTGCCCTGCACCTCGCCGCGCTCGACCGCGCACCCGTCGCTGAGCACAACCAGAGACACCGCGGCATCCGGGGCGGTAGCTTCTCGCGGTGTGCCCGGCGCAGACGGGCCCTCCAGCGCACCCGGCGGCAAGCCCGGATAGCTGCGCGCGACGATTACCATCAGCAGCGCGGCCAGGATGCAGGCCCCGAACGCCAGGCCGACCACGATTGCGGTGATGATCAGGCAGTTGTTGTTGCTCGTGGGCTGCGCTGAGCTCTG
>CAZYWU010000044.1:0-13108 GCA_964651255.1 uncultured Anaerolineales bacterium | reverse complement strand
GCTACCAGGCGGAGGAGGTGGGATTCGAACCCACGGTGACGCAAGCGCCACAACGGTTTTCGAGACCGCCCCGATCAACCACTCCGGCACCCCTCCCTATTCGATTGTCTCTTCCCTGCCCGCGCGTCTCAGCCCCTCGAAAAAGGCATCCATCATCGCGCGTACCTCATCGGCCAACACCCCGGATTGCACCTGCAGCCGGTGGTTGAGCCACGGGGACCGCACAATGTCATACACCGAGCCGGCCGCGCCGGCCTTGGGGTCGCGCACCCCATACACCAGGCGGTCGATCCGGGCGTTCACCATCGCGCCAGCGCACATGGTACAGGGCTCGAGCGTGCAGTACAGCGTCGCCCCCGCAAGCCGCCATGTACCGCGGTTGACCGCGGCCTCACGAATGGCGACAATCTCCGCATGGGCGGTGGGATCGGCGCTCGATTCCTTGCGGTTATGGCCCCGCCCGATGATCGCGCCATCGAGTACGACGACCGCGCCGACGGGGATCTCCCCCTCCGCCGCGGCCAGCTCGGCCTCGACGAGCGCCTCCCGCATCCATCGTTCATGCTCCATTGCCAGCGGGATTATAGCATAGTGAACAGGAGCGACAAAAGCAGCGCCCGGCTCAGACCCACAAAGGCCACGCACAAATGACGCTGGTCTATGTGACCCTGGCCTTTGTGGCGGGTATGGCTCTGGCAGACATTGTCCCGGTGCCTGCTGTGGCGCTCGGTCTGCTGGCAATTTGGGGAGCCTGTATCGCTCTGCTAGAGTGGCCGCACCCCATCCGCCGGCAGGCCGCGCTCCTCGCCCTCATCGCGCTGCTCGGATGCTGGCGGTGGCAGCTGGCGCAACCTGTTGCCCGCCCCGGGGATCTCTCCTTTTACAATGAGACCGGTGCACTGCAGATCGAAGGCTATATCTCCGCCGATCCCGTCCTGCGCGAGACGCGCCAGCAGATCGAACTGACGGCCGAGACTGTCACCCTCTTGGGCCAGACCGCGCAGGTGCAAGGGGCCGTGCTGATCACGACCTCGCTTTACCCAACCTACAGATATGGCCAGCGGTTGGCTGTCACCGGAGGCCTGGAGACGCCCGCCATCCTGGAGGGCTTTGATTATCGCGAGTACCTGGCCTCTCAGGGCATCGGGTCCACGACGCGCGGCGCCGAGATCGAGGTGCTGCCCGGCTGTGGGGGCAGCGGATTCCTGCGCGCGTTATCTGGCGCCCGCTCGCTCTTGCGCCAGCGCATCGAGCAGATCCTTCCCCACCCCGAGGCAGGGCTCCTGCAGGGCATCCTGCTGGGGCTCGACCACATCCTGTCCGAGGATCTGGCGGAAGCCTTTCGCGTCGCCGGCCTCACCCATATCATCGTCATCTCCGGCTACAACATCAGCATCCTGCTCCAGGCGTGGTTTGCCGCATCCACCAGACTGATCCATCGCTGGGTCAGCCTGGGAGCTGGCCTGCTGGTGCTGCTGGCCTTTGTGCTGCTGGTGGGTCCCTCTCCGCCCGTTGTCCGTGCGGCCATTATGAGCACGATGTACGTGCTGGCGCAGCTGGCTGGGCGGCGTCAATGGCCACCGGCCAGCCTGGCTCTGTCCGCTCTGCTCATGCTGGCGGTGAATCCGTTGCTCCTGCACAGTGTCAGTTTCCAACTGTCTATCGCTGCCACGCTGGCGCTGATCCTGCTCCAGCCCAGGCTGGCGGCCACGCTGGACGGCTTCATCCAGGGCGCCAGCGGCGACAGCCCCCCACCCGTCAGACAGATCATCGCTGAGACTCTCCTGACAACCTGTGCCGCCCAGATGTTCACGCTCCCTATCATCTGGGCGCACTTTCAGCACATCTCGCTGCTGGCGCTCCTGGCCAACCTGCTTGTGCTGCCCTTACAGCCCCTCATCCTGATACCGGGCGCCGCGGTAGCGCTTGGCAGTGTATTGATGCCGGGAGTTGGTCGTGTGCTGGCGTACGCCCTGTGGCTTCCGCTGCGATGGACAATCGTCGTTGCCCGATGGATCAGCTCCATCCCGTGGGCATCGCTATCACTGCCAGAGCTGTCTCCTCCTGCCGCCTGGCTCCTGTACCTGCTGTTGATGATGCTGGTGTGGCGGCTTCCCTCCCGCAGGCCCAGGGAGACAGAAACTGCTCGAGCTGACCCCCGCCAGCTGCTTCCGCTGATCGCCGCAGGCACCATGACTGCCCTGCTCTGGCTGGCTGTCCTGTCGATGCCCGATGGGCGGCTGCACGTGTATGCCCTGGATGTCGGTCAAGGCGACGCTATCCTGATTCGCACGGGGGACGGTCGCAACGTCCTGATCGATGGCGGCCCGGACCCGGTCCTGTTGGCCAGCCGGCTTGGAGAGGTCCTGCCCTTCTGGGAGCGAGACATCGATCTGGTGCTGGTTACACATGACGACACGGATCACATCGGGGGACTGGCCCCGGTCGCCTCACGTTACCGGGTCGGGCGCGTCATCCATGCGGGGCCGATGGACAGCAACGCCGCCGGCCTGGCGTGGGAGGCTGCACTTGAGGCCGCCAACATCGGCCAAACCAGTCTCGGGGCGGGAACAGAGATCAGGTTGGATGAGTGCTTGCTCACTGTGTTGCACCCGCCCCTCCCTCTGCCGCATAATGCCGGAAGCAGCAACGACCAGTCGCTGGTCGTTTTGCTGCAGCAGGGTCGCTTCCGCATGCTCTTGACGGGGGATGCCGGCGAGGCGGTCGAAAGCAAGCTGTTGGAGAGCCATCGCCCCATCGCGGCCACCGCTCTCAAAGTATCGCACCATGGCGCTATAAGCGGGACGACAGATGCATTTGTACAGGCGGTCTCACCGCAGGTAGCGATCATCAGCGTCGGCGCTGACAACCGCTACGGCCACCCCGACAGCGCGGTCATCGATCGCCTGGAGGACGCAGGTGCCCTGGTGCTGCGGACCGATCAGCAGGGCACCATTGCTCTGTCCACCGACGGCGACAGGCTCTGGGTAGAAACAACCCGCTAGCGGGCGCTTCACGCGTTCAGAATGGAGAGATACATGAGCACTGCTGTACAATTGACCTGGAGCCTGGCTCTGATCGTGATGATCCTTGGACCGGTCGCCCTGGGCTCCTGGTTCTGGTCCCGCTACCGTCCCAACCCCAGGGCGTACGTCCTGGGAGCCGCGGTCTTTCTGATAGCACAGATTGTCCTGCGCCTGCCGCTGGTCGGTCGGATCACCCAGCAACTGGGAGACTCGATTGAGCACGGGCTGCCCATGTACCAGTACATGCTTGGGATGGCCTTTTCCGCGGGGCTGTTCGAGTCCGTCGGACGCTGGGCAGGCTATCGCTGGCTATTTCCGCCGCGTCTGCCCTATGACTGGAAGCACGCCGTCGCCTATGGCATCGGCCACGGCGGCTTTGAGTCGGCCGTCTTTGTGGGCGGCATGAGCCTGCTCAACTTTCTGCAGGGCAACGCCTTGACGGCCATGACCGCCGAACAGGTTCAGGAGCAGTTCTCGGGCGAGACACTGGCCCAGGTGATGGATGCCCGTCAGCTTTTTGCCGGACTGGCCTGGCATGAGCCCCTGCTCGCCGCTGTGGAACGCCTGGCGACGGTGCCTTTTCACATCGCCATGTCGCTGCTGGTCCTGCTGGTATTCACACGCAAGCAGATCCGTTGGCTGCTCTATGCGATCCTCCTGCACGGACTGATGGATCTCACGGCAGTCCTGCTCCATCAAGCCGTAGGGCAGACACCCTGGCTGGTGGAACTGGGCGTGGTCGCATGGGGCGGCGCGGCCCTGTGGTATATAGTCCGCACGTACAGGCAGGATCGGGCAGAGCAGGCGACAACGCAGGAGACGATGTGAGCACCATATCGCGCGAGAACTTTTCAACCCATGTTGTGCTGGTGGATTTCAGCCGACCCCTGTTCGAGCCGGTAGGCTTTGAGGCGGAGCGGATGGCCGCCGCAGGGGCATCGTGGGAACAGTACGAGTGCCGCAGTGAGGAGCAGGTGCTGGCGGTGGCCAGGGATGCCACTGTGGTCGTGATCCAGTCGGTACGGCCGCTCCTGACGCGCCGGGTGATCGAGCAGCTGCCCGCGTGCCGCTGCCTGATACGTGCCGGGGCCGGCTACGACAGCATCGATGTGGAGGCCGCCACCGAGCAGGGGATAATGGTGTGTAACACCCCCTCTTACTGCGTGGATGAAGTCGCGGACCACGCCATCGCGCTGCTGCTCGATTGTGTCCGGCATGTCTCGCGACTGGACCGTGTCATGCATCAGGGGCTGCAGCCGCGGCGCGCGCCTGGCGAGACCCGCCGGGTGCATGGAGCCACCCTGGGGATCATCGGCCTCGGCCCGATCGGGAGGCGCGTGGCCCAGCGCATGGCCGGGTGGCAGCCGCGCATCCTCGCCTACGACCCGTATCTCGCACCGGAGCAGGCGGCCGCAGTTGGCGCAGAGCTGGTGTCGCTGGAGGACCTGCTCGGGCAATCGGATTTCATCACGCTGCACTGCCCGCTCACCAGAGACACGTATCACACGATCAATGACGAAACCCTTGCCCTGGTCAAGCCGGGCTGCATTCTGGTGAATGACTCGCGCGGAGCTGTGGTGGAAGAGCCGGCGTTGATCCGGGCGCTGCAGGACGGGCGTCTGTGGGCCGCCGGCCTGGACGTCTCCGAGCAAGAGCCACTCTCGCTTGATTCCCCTTTGCGTTCAATGGACAATGTTGTGCTGACTCCTCACGTGGCCGCCTATTCACCCGAATCGCGCATCGATCTCTATGCCGAGATCTGTGAGGTGTGCACCGATGTAGTGCAGGGCCGGATACCGCGCACGGTTGTGAACCGCAGCGTACTCACGAATCTACGCCCGTTACCAACCGAGTAATGCCAGAGAGGCCCCGCCGGTGGCGGGGCCTCTCTCTTCATGACGTCGGGCGCGGCTGCCTCGCGTCTATGACTCGATACCGGGCGTACTCTCTGGTACAGGCGAATCGTCCTCAGTCTCTGGCAAGGCCAATTCATCGACGATCTGCCTGCTGAAATCCAGCTCCGTTCGCTGCGCATTGACATCTGCGATCACGGTGTCACCAGACCTAAAGTCGCCTCGCAGCAGACGCTGAGAGAGAGGGCTCTCCAGATGCTTTTGCAGGGCACGGCGTAACGGGCGCGCGCCGAGATTGCGATCGTAGCCCTGCTCGGCAAGCCATACGCGCGCTGGCTGAGTCACCTCCAGCGCAAGTTGCTGATCCGCCAACCGGGAACGAATGTCCTTGAGCTGGATGTCGACGATTTTGACCATGTCTTCGCGCGACAGCACGTTAAAGACGATGGTCTCATCGATGCGGTTCAGGAATTCAGGGCGGAAGGTGCGTTTCAGGCTCTCCGACACGCGGTCCGCTAGACCGTCGTCGCCATCGTCGGCGCCCATCCCCAGAAACCCGAGAGTGCCGGCCTTGCGGTCAGCCAGGCTGGTGCCGATGTTCGAGGTCATGATCACCACAGTGTTCCTAAAGTCCACCGTACGTCCATGACCGTCGGTGAGCCGACCCTCCTCGATAATCTGCAGCAGCGCATTCCAGACCTCGGGATCCGCCTTTTCGATCTCATCGAACAGCACCACCCGGTAGGGGCGGCGGCGGACGGCCTCGGTCAATTGGCCTCCCGCGTCGTAACCCACATAGCCCGGAGGAGCGCCCACGAGCCGCGATACGGTATGGCGCTCGCTGTACTCGCTCATATCGATCTGAACGAGCGCATCCTCGTCATCAAAGAGAAAGGCTGCCAGCGCCTTGGCCAGCTCAGTCTTGCCCACGCCTGTGGCGCCGAGAAAAATAAAGCTGCCGATGGGCCGCTGCGGGTCCTTGAGGCCGGCGCGCGCACGCCGGATGGCGTCCGACACCGCGACAATGGCCTCATCCTGACCAATGATGCGCTCCCGCAGATAGTCTTCCATGCCCAGCAGACGCTCGGTCTCGGCCTCTTGCATGCGCGAGACCGGCACGCCGGTCCATGAGGCCACGATTCTGGCGATCTCATCGGCCCCAACAGTCTCGTCGAGGCCCTTTTCCTGTTGCCACGCAGCCTTTCTGGCGGTGAACTCCATCTCCAGCTGCAGGCGTTCGCTGCGCAGCTGTGCGGCCGCCTCATAGTTGCGCTCTTGACCGGCCTCCTCTTCTTTCTGAGTGAGATCCACCAGAGCAACGCGCATCGCCTTGAGATCGGGCGGCAGGCTGTGCATTTCGATGCGCAGCCGGGATGCGGCCTCATCGATCAGATCGATGGCCTTGTCGGGCAGGCGCCGGTCGCGCACATACCTGTCGGAAAGGCGCGCCGCAGCCACCAGCGCATCGTCCGTGATCTGCACCTTGTGATGCTGCTCGTAACGTCCCTTGAGCCCGCGCAGCATGGCGATGGTGTCCTCAACGCTGGGCTCCTCCACAAAGATCGGCGCAAAGCGGCGCTCCAGCGCGCTGTCGCGCTCGATGTGCTGGGTATACTCATCCAGCGTTGTGGCGCCCACACACTGCAGTTCGCCCCGCGCCAGCGCTGGCTTCATCATGTTCGAGGCATCGATGGCCCCCTGAGCTGCGCCCGCTCCTACCACGGTGTGCAGTTCGTCGATAAAGAGAATGATCTCGCCCTGGGCCTTTTGGACCTCCTCAAGCACGCTCTTGAGACGCTCCTCGAACTCTCCTCGAAAGCGGGCGCCTGCGACCATCGCGCCGAGATCCAGCGACAGGATATGCCTGTTCAGCAGATTCTCCGGCACGTCGCCCGTGGCGATCTTTTGCGCCAGCCCCTCCACGATGGCGGTCTTGCCCACGCCGGCCTCGCCGATGAGGACCGGATTGTTCTTGGTTCGGCGGGAGAGCACCTGCAACACGCGCATGATCTCTTCGTCTCGCCCGATGACCGGATCCAACCGGCCCTCGCGCGCCGCCTGCGTCAGATCGCGGCTGTACTTTTCCAGGGTTTTCCACGTTGCGCGCTGGCTGGGCGCCCTGGCCTCCGCCTTGCGCACACGCTGCAACTCCTCCGCAAAGGCCTTGTGCGTCACCCCGGTCTCGGTCAGGATCCGCACCGCCGCACTATCGCCATCACTCAGCACCGCCAGCATCAGGTGCTCGGTGGAGATAAACTCATCCCCAAGGGCGACCGCCTCCTCGTTCGAGCGATCCATCAGCCGTTTGACGCGAGGCGTGATATACACCTGCTGCAGACGCGGTCCGCCGGTTGTTGCCGTACGGGAGCCGGCTTTGAGCACGTCCTCCAGACGCTGTTTGAGCGCCTCTATATCGACACGCAGCCCCTGGAGCACGGTGTGAACGATACTCCCATCCTGCTCCAGAAGCGCGATCACAATATGTTCTGTATCGAGCTGCGAGTGCTCGTGACGCATCATCACTTCATAGGCGCGCGTCACCGCGTCCTGCGCTCCCTCTGTAAAGCGATCAAATCCTGGCATGTTACTCCTCTGGGGAGACCCGCGCACGCGGGTCTCCCAAAATCAACGGCCGGCGAGCCTGCCAACGCCCCAGCCCTTACGCGCTATGCCTGCGCCACAGACTCTGCTAACTCTCGCCGTTCAAAGGTATAGCTGTTACCATCGAAATCGACATAGACTGTATCTCCCACCTTGAACCTGCCCGTGAGCAGTTCCAGGGCCAACGGATCCTGGATGCGGCGCTGGATTGTGCGCCGCAGCGGCCGCGCACCATACACGGGATCGAACCCTTCATCAGCCAGGGCAGCCTTGGCTCGCTCTGAAAAGGCCAGGTCCAGCCCCCTCTCCGCCAGCAGCTGCCGGAGATGTCTCAGTTGTATCTCGACGATACGTCCCAGATGCTCCCGCGTCAGATTGTGGAAGATGATGATTTCATCGACACGGTTAAGAAACTCGGGTCTAAAGTGTTGCCGCAGAGCCTCCATGACGCGGCGGCGCATCTCTTCCTGCTGTCCGGCACCCAACTCGCTGATCCACTGGCTGCCGATATTCGATGTCATGATCACAACCGTGTTCTTGAAATTCACCGTGCGCCCCTTACCATCGGTCAGGCGACCTTCGTCAAGGATCTGCAGCAGGACGTTAAAGACCTCTGCATGCGCCTTTTCGATCTCATCAAAGAGCACCACCGAATACGGATGGCGACGCACAGCTTCGGTCAGCTGCCCGCCTTCGTCATAGCCGACATACCCGGGAGGTGCGCCGATCATGCGCGCCACGGTATGCCGCTCCTGGTACTCGCTCATGTCCAAACGGATCATGGCCCGCTCATCGTCGAACAGGAACTCGGCAAGAGCCCGCGCCAGCTCGGTCTTGCCCACACCAGTGGGCCCGAGGAAGATAAAGGCACCGATCGGACGATTTGGGTCCTGCAGACCCGAGCGCGACCGCCTCACAGCATTGGAGACCGCAGTGATGGCCTCATCCTGGCCCACCACGCGCTCGTGCAGGCGCTCCTCCATGTGCACGAGCTTTTCGACCTCGCTCTCCACCAGTCGGGCCACCGGGATGCCGGTCCACTTGGCGACGATCTCGGCAATGTCCTGCTCCGTGACCTCCTGCTGAAGCATCGCCTCGTCATTGTCGCCACCGCTCATGGCCTGCTCACGGGCACTGAGCTGCTGCTCAAGCTCGCGTATCTCTCCATAGCGAAGGCGGGCAGCCTGTTCGAGGTCCCCCTGGCGCTCGGCGCGCTCCGCCTCCACGCGGAGTTCCTCCAGCCGGGCCTGCATCTGCTGCATCTCCTGGATGGCCTTCCGCTCACGCTCATAGCGCGCGCGAAGGGCACTCAGTTCCTCCTGAAGATCAGCGATCTCTTCTGTGATCTTGTCACGACGCTCACGAGAGGCTTCATCGCGCTCCTTGGAGAGCGCCTGTTGCTCAATCTGCAGTTGCATCAAGCGTCGCTCACGCTCATCGATCTCGCGGGGCGAGCTATCGATCTCCATCCGCAACCGCGCTGCCGCCTCATCCACCAGGTCGATGGCCTTGTCGGGCAGAAAGCGATCCGTGATATAGCGGTCGGACAGCGTCGCCGCTGCGATCAGAGCGCCATCCTGGATGCGCACACCATGGTGCACCTCGTAGCGCTCCTTTAGGCCGCGCAGAATGCTGATGGTGTCCTCCACTGAAGGAGGTTCGACGAAAATAGGCTGAAACCGCCGCTCTAGAGCGGGATCCTTCTCAATGTATTTGCGGTACTCGTTGATTGTCGTGGCGCCGATAGCGTGCAGTTCGCCGCGGGCGAGCATCGGCTTGAGCATGTTCGACGCATCCATAGCCCCTTCCGCTGCGCCTGCGCCCACCAGGGTGTGCAACTCGTCGATGAACAGTATGATCTGTCCTTCGGACTCTTGCACCTCTTTGAGCACCGCCTTGAGCCGCTCCTCGAATTCGCCGCGATACTTGGCGCCCGCGATCAGCGAGCCCAGATCCAGGGCGATCAACCGCTTGTCGCGCAGGCCCGTCGGGACATCGCCCTTGACGATGCGCTGCGCCAGCCCCTCTACAATAGCCGTCTTGCCGACGCCCGCCTCACCCACGAGCACGGGATTGTTCTTGGTGCGGCGCGAAAGCACCTGAATGACGCGACGAATCTCTTCATCGCGCCCGATGACAGGGTCCAGCTTGCCGCTGCGCGCCAGGTCGGTGACGTCTCGCGCATACTTTTCCAGTGCCTGATAGGTCCCTTCCGGGTCCTGATCGGTGACACGCTGCGAGCCACGGATACTGGCCAGTGCCTGGAGAAGCCGTTCCTCGGTGATGCCCTGACCGGACAGTAACTGCCCGGCATGTCCAGAGCTCTCCAGCATCGCCATCAGCAGATGCTCGGTAGAGATGTACTCATCGTGCATCTGCTGGGCCTTGCTCTCGGCTCTGCGCAGCACCTGCCCGAGATCAGCCGACAAGTAACGTTGGACAGCCCCATAGGCCTTGGCCTTGCCATTCAGGTACTTGTCCAGGTCCGCCCTCAGAGTCTCCGGGGCGGTCTGCAGCTTGAGCAGTATCTGAGGCACCACGCCATCCTTTTGCTCCAGCAACGCCACCAGGAGATGCTCGGGCTCGACCTGGCTATGGTTCAATTCTTCGGCCAGTGACTGCGCTCTGATGACAGCCTCCTGGGCCTTGTTCGTATACCTGTTCAGATTTGTGGTCATATGATCAACCTCTATTAAAATAGTTTCCTGATAATAGTCTTGCGGCTCCCGCCCCAGCACGCACGCCAGGAACGGTAGCGCTAGAAGGCGATTATGGCACGATCGCGGGAACGTCGCCGCGGGTATCCAGAGTGTCTTTGTCTGTGTCTTCCGATACCTCGGTGGCTGACGCGTTGATCACCGGATGCGACGGTGCGACGCCGGTCAGATCCTCGAGCTCCTGGATACGCTCCCTGAGCGCCTCCATCTCTTGTTCGGCACGCAGTCGCTCCTGCTCTAACTCTTGCTGCAGGTCCTCGATCCGCTGTGTCATATTCATAATCACTTCGACACCGGCCAGATTGACGCCCAGATCCTCGGTCAGGCGCACGATCTTGCGCAGCGCCTCGATATTCCGCCTGGAGTACAGCCGGATGCGACCTTCAGTCCGCGTTGGCTTGACCAGCCCCAGACGCTCGTAATAGCGCAATGTTTGCGGATGGAGGCACACCATCTTGGCGGCTACGCTGATTACATAGGCGGGCTCATCGAACGGCAGGCGTTCATCCAGCGGATCCAGTGTCATTTCATCACCTCACGGTCAAGGGCTGAGCAGATATGCTCCATGACATACCCTGCTCAATACGATTCGGTCACCGCGTTGTCTTGCGGATCGCCGCCAGCTCCGTGTACAACTGCTTTTCGCGCTCGGACAGATCCGAAGGGATCACGGGCACCACTTCCACATATAGATCACCAGCGGGCTCGCCCTGCTTCAGGCTGGGCATCCCCTGCCCTCGCAGGCGAAAGGTCTGGCCGGTACGTGTGCCTGCCGGTATGCGGAGAGAGACGCGCCCTTTGAGGGTGGGCACGACCACCTCACCGCCCAGGATCATGGTGTACAGATCGACGGGCAGCGATAGCTTGAGATCGGCCCCGTCTCTTTGGAACCGGTCATGCGGCCGTACGCGAATGACGAGGTAGAGGTCGCCTGAGCGGGCCCCTTGCATACCAGGCTGGCCTTCGCCAGCGATGCGCACCCGTGAGCCGGTATCCACCCCGGCCGGAATCTTGACCTCTAGCCGGCGATCACCTACCTGGACAATTCGGCTAGTACCCTGAAACGCCTCCTCCAGAGAGATCTCCACCTCTACTTCGGCATCGCGCCCTGCGTTAGCCCGTCCATTCGACCAGCCAGCCTGGCCAGCAGACGCTCGTCCGCCAAAGATCGTCTGGAAAAAGTCAGAGAAACCGCCCTGGCCAAAGAAATCGTTGAGATCGCCATACTCGGTATAGACGCGCTGGCCCCCGGGCCGTGCTCCTCCCGGTGAGAACCACTGGCTCCAGTCGAAACCACCAGGGTCTCCACCGGTCTGCTGGTATCGCTGCCAGTTCGCCCCGAGACGGTCGTACTTGCTGCGCTTTTCAGGATCGCGCAGCACCTCATAGGCCTCGTTGATCTCCTTGAACCGCCGCTCGGCCTCGGGATCATTCGGATTCACATCGGGGTGGTGCTTGCGCGCCAGCTTACGGTAGGCCTTTTTCACCTCATCGGCGGAGGCCCCTTTGTCGACCCCGAGTATACGGTAATAGTCTTTATATTCCATTGGTCATTTCGCCCCCCTTGGGCCAAGTGAACGCAGCCAACGGCGCTATACGGCATGCTGCGCTCGATTGTATTATAGGGCACACCGGCATCTCTTGTCAAGTAAGTTTAGTCGTACCGACTCAGTTTACCTGACAACTTAACGCACGAGTATCTTGACAAACGTCTCATAGTATGCTAATATAATGGCGGATTGAATGACAGGCCCAGACGAGGCCAGATTGTTTGGAGGTGTTGATATGGATAGAAGCATAGAGAGAAGAGCGCGTTCACCTCTCGCTCTGGGGTCTTTGGGTGCCGAGGATCTGTTGGCCGCCCCTGGCCAGCGACCCTTCCGGGATGGTTTCCTTGCGACCGATGTGTACGAGACCGAGTCATCGTACGTGGTCAGAGTGTCCGTTCCGGGCATTTCAGCTGACGACATCAAGATCACGCGCACCGGTAACACGGTTACCCTGGAAGGTGAGGTCAAACCTGCGAGCGTCAAAGAGGGCCACTATCTATACCAGGAGCGCAGCTACGGGCAGTTCTCGCGCACGCTGCCCCTGCCCGAGGACGCAGGCAATGATGTGAACGCAACGCTTGAGAACGGTGTACTTGTGCTCGAGTTCACCAAGCCGGCGGAGCGTGTGCCGCACACCATCAGTATCAAGTCAGCCTAATAGAGAATCGAACGATAGATCACATACGTGTGGAGGTATGAGAAAATGGCAATGACAAGATGGGAGCCCTTCAAGGACCTGATGACGCTACGGGAGGCCATGGATCGTCTGTTTGAGGATAGCCTCGTGCCGACTGGCACCCGCTGGGTCACCGGTCGCGGCGAGATGCGCTGCGAGCTTCCGATGGACGTCTATACCACGGACGAAGAGCTGATCATTACTGCCGCCGTCCCAGGGATCGATCCAAAGGATGTGGATATCACGATCGAGGGCGACACGCTGACGATCCGCGGCGAGATAGCTGCTCCGCTGGAGAATGTCAACTATATCGCCCAGGAGCGGCCATACGGCAAGTTCGTCCGCGTGCTGCGTTTGAACATTCCTCTCGATTCTGAGAGGGCCGAGGCTACTTTTGACAAGGGCGTGCTCACCCTGGTGATTCCCAAGAAGGAAGAGGTTCGTCCCAAGACCATTCAGGTCAAGTCCAAGAAGTAACGTCTGCACACCATGACAAAGGACCCCGGCATAGCCGGGGTCCTTTGTCTATATATTCATAGTCAATGTGGGGCCAGCGAGCTGGCCCCACGTGCTTACTGGAATTAGTACATCCCGCCCATGTCGCCACCGCCGCCGCCCGCGGGCATCGGAGGCTCTGGCTTCGGAATATCTGTAATCAGGGCTTCGGTGGACAGGATCATCGCCG
>CAZYWU010000043.1:0-13567 GCA_964651255.1 uncultured Anaerolineales bacterium | reverse complement strand
TGGGCGTAGCCGAGTGGTTAAGGCATCTGGTTGTGGCCCAGAAGACCGTGGGTTCAACTCCCACCGCTCACCCACAGCCCCCGAAGCAGTCGCTTCGGGGGTTTTTACTATCTATTGCAGCGTTGGTGTCTGTCGTCTACAATCGGCCTGAGAAAAGTCATCCCAGAAAGTAAGGCGGTAGCTATGCGTGTACGATACGCTCAGGTAGGGGTGGGTGGCCGGTCGATGATGTATACCCGGGCGTTGGTGGAGCGCTACGCCGACAATTGCGAACTGGTGGGCCTGTGTGACACCAACCCTGGGCGCTTGGCGCTGCGCCAGAGCTGGGCGCGCGAGCGCGGGGTCGACGTGCCCGTCTATGTTGCAGCGGATTTCGATCGCATGGTCGCCGAGTGCCGCCCCGATGTTGTCATTGTCACCTCGGTCGACGCCACGCACGATCACTATATCTGCCGGGCGATGGAGCTGGGCTGCGACGTCATCACGGAAAAGCCCATGACTACCGATGAGCTCAAGTGCCAACGGATCATCGATACCCAACGCGCCACCGGTCGGTCATGCCGCGTCACCTTTAACTATCGGTATTCTCCGCCGCGTACCCAGATCAAGGATCTGCTCATGTCGGGCGTGATCGGCGACGTGCTCTCGGTGGACTTTCACTGGTTGCTGGATACCCATCACGGCGCGGACTATTTCCGGCGCTGGCACCGCAACAAGCGCAACTCGGGCGGGTTGATGGTCCACAAGGCGACCCATCACTTTGACCTCATCAACTGGTGGCTCTCCAGCGCGCCCCAGACGGTCTACGCCTCAGGGCGGCGCGCCTTCTACACCCCGCATCAGGCCGAAAGGTATGGCCTGGACCGGCGGGGCGAGCGTTGCACCGGCTGCCACGAGTCCACCCGCTGTCCCTTCTACCTGGACCTGGAAGCCAGCTCGGATCTGAAGGAGCTCTACCGCGATAATGAAGCGTACGATGGTTACTATCGCGATCGCTGCGTCTTTAGCCCCGATATCGATATTGAGGACAGCATGCAACTCACGGTCACCTACTCGAGCGGCGCCCGGCTGAGCTATTCGCTGAACGCCTTTATGCCGTGGGAGGGCTATATCGTGGCGTTCAATGGCTCCAAAGGCAGGCTTGAGCATCACTGCGAAGAGACGGTGTACGTCAGCGGCGATGGCACCGTCCCGGGTGAGTTGCTCTCCGAGGGCACTACGATCAAGGTGATCCCTCACTTTGGCACGGCCTACATGGTGCCGGTGTGGACAGCGGAGGGGGGGCACGGCGGCGGGGATGACATCATGCTCGCCGAGCTGTTCGGCCCGCCGGAGGAGCTCCATCCCGACCCCTACCTGCGCGCGGCCGATCAGCGGGGTGGCGCTTACTCCATCCTGACCGGTGTGGCGGCCAATATCTCGATTGCTACTGGCAACGCTGTGCAGATCGATGATCTGGTACGGGATATCGGGTTGCCTGACTACCCCGACATGCCCGGACGCGATGATCCCATTGCGCTAGCGGAAAAGCCAGCGGGGCGCCGCCTGAGCGCAGCGCAGGTGCGCGCTATCGGAGACGAGGGAGACCGGACGTAACCGAGCATCGGGGCGATGACGGCAGCAAGCCCGTCGCCTGTGCACCTGAGGAGGGTGATCATGTCATCACGGGTCAATGACTGGGAGAATCCGGAGGTAGTGGAGATCAACCGTATGCCGATGCATGTCACGTCGGCGCCCTATCCCTCGAGCGATCTGGCCAGGGAAGGGGCATCCTCGCCGTGGACGCTATCGCTCAATGGGCAGTGGCGGTTCCACTGGGCGCCCAATCCGGACGAAGCGCCGGAGACGTTCTATGATCCCGACATGGACGACTCGTCGTGGAATCAGATCGAGGTCCCCGGCAACTGGCAGATGAAGGGCTATGGCTATCCCCAATACGTTAACGTCCAGTATCCCTTTCCGCCGGACGAGATGCCGCGGGTGCCTCATGACAGCAACGAAGTGGGCAGTTACCGGGTGACTTTTGAGGTGCCGGCCTCCTGGGAGGGCAGGCGTGTCACAGTGACTTTCGGCGGCGTCGAATCGGCTTTCTATGTCTGGCTGAACGGCCAGCCGGTGGGCTACAGCCAGGACAGCCGGCTGCCAGCCGAGTTCGACCTCACGCCGCACTTGCGACCTGGGCAGAATGTGCTGGCGGCGCGTGTCTATCGCTGGTCCGATGGCACCTATCTGGAGGATCAGGATCACTGGCGTTTGGCCGGAATCTACCGGGATGTCACGCTCACGGCGCTGCCGGCGGTGCATGTGCGCGATTTCAACGTGCAGGCGCCGCTGGCCGTGGACTATGTGGATGGCGTGCTGGAGGTGCGCGCGTGGGTAGAGAACAGCACCCGGGAGATGCAGGCCGCGGATCTATGGGCCGTGCTGTACGACCCGCAGGGCGCGCGGGTACTGGAGACGCCCGTGGTGGAGGGGCTAGAGCTCGCACCCGGGGCCGAGGCGGAGGCCTCCGCCTTCTGGCCAGTGGAGCATCCCGCCGCCTGGACAGCGGAGACGCCCCAGCTGTACCGTCTGGTGCTGGAACTGAGAGACGACAGTGGTCAGGTGATCGAAGCTCAGGCGGCCTCGGTCGGTTTTCGCACCGTCGAACTGCGCGACGGCCAGCTGTACATCAACAATGTGCCGGTGCTGCTGTTCGGCGTCAACCGCCATGATCACGATCCCTATGGTGGCAAGGCCGTCTCCCGCGACGCGATGCTGACCGATATCTTGTTGATGAAGCAGCATAACGTGAATGCAGTGAGGACCTCGCACTATCCTAACGACCCCTACTGGCTGGAGCTGTGCGACCGGTACGGCCTGTATGTGATCGACGAAGCCAACCTCGAGTCACACGGTGTGTGGGACAAGCCGAGCTGCGATCCTGCGTGGCGCCACGCCTTTCTGGAGCGCGGCATTCGGATGGTAGCCCGCGATAGAAATCACCCATCCGTGATCTGCTGGTCGCTGGGCAACGAGTCAGGTCATGGGCCGAATCACGCGGCCATGGCCGACTGGATTCACGCTAACGATCCCAGCCGCTTTGTGCATTACGAGTCGGCCGGACGAGAGCCCTACGTCGACGTGGTCTCGACGATGTATCCGACGGTGGAGCGCATCATCGAGATGGCCACCGTGCCCGATGACCCGCGGCCGGTGATGATGTGCGAGTTCGCCCATGCCATGGGCAACAGCTGCGGCAACCTGCGGGAGTATGTGGACGCGATCCGCAACACCGAGCGGTTGATCGGCGGGTTCATCTGGGACTGGATCGATCAGGGCATCGCCCGGACCGACGAGCAGGGGCGCACTTATTTTGCGTACGGCGGCGATTTTGGTGATGTGCCGAACGATTACAACTTTTGCATCAATGGCCTGATCGGCCCCGACAGGGTGCCGCATCCGGCCCTGCTCGAGTACAAATATCTGATCCAGCCTGTGGCGGTCGAGGCGTTGGATCTGGACGCGGGCCAAGTCCTGATCATCAACCGTTACGATTTCGCCTCTTTGGGCGGGCTCGACATCCTCTGGACGCTGGAGGAGGACGGTGCCGTCCTGCAGAGCGGGCAGGTGGCGCCGGTGGAGATCGGCCCCGGGCAGAGTGTGCGCGTAGCGCTGGATGTAGAGCAGCCTGAGCTGCTGCCTGGCGCCGAGTACTGGCTGAATCTTCGGTTTGTGCTGCGCGAGCCTTGCGGTTGGGCGGAGGCTGGCCACCTGGTGGCCTGGGAGCAGTTCCGGATGCCCTGGGAGGCATCTGCGCGGACGGTACGCTTTGACGAGATGCCGGCGCTCGTCCTCGATGAGAGCACCAGGTCCATCACGGTCAACGGCGATGGGTTCTCGATCGTGTTCGATCGCACGGCCGGACAAATGGTCTCGTACCGTGCCGCGGGGCGCGAGCTGCTGGATCGCGGTCCACGGTTGAACCTCTGGCGTGCCCCCACGGACAACGATCGCGGGCGCCATCGCTCCGAGCCGGTGGCTGAGGGCTGGATACGCGCGGGACTCAATCGCCTGGCCCGGATCGTGCGCGAGGTGTCAGCGGAGGTCCTGTCGGAGCAGGTGGTGAGGGTGACGGTGCGCGAGTGGCAGAGTGCGCCAGAGACAACCTTTGGCTATGCCGACCGCCAGGTGTACACGGTCTATGGCACTGGCGATGTACTGGTGGATGTGTACTTTAATCCCGCAGTACGGCATGGCCTGCTGCCCCGCCTCGGGCTCCAGCTGCGTCTGGCCGCCGGCCTGGACCAGATGACCTGGTTCGGGCGGGGACCGCAGGAGAGCTACATCGATCGCCTGGCCGGGGCCAGTGTGGGGCGGTATAGCGGCAGCGTGGACGAGCAGTATGTGCCGTATGTCATGCCGCAGGAGAATGGCAACAAGACCGATGTCCGCTGGGTGGCCCTGACCGATGCCAACGGCGTCGGGTTGCTGGCTGTGGGCGCGCCCTACCTGGAGGTCAGTGCCCATCACTATACCACTGAGAACCTGACGCGGGCCCAGCACACCAATGAGCTGGAATGGCAGCCGGAGGTGACGCTCAACCTGGACTATCGCCAGATGGGCCTTGGGGGTGCCAGCTGTGGGCCTGGCACCCGCCCCGAGTATCTCCTGGTTACAGCGCCGACGCACTTTCAGGTGCGGCTGAGCCCCCTGGCCGCCGGTGATCAACCCGAGCACACGGCGCGCCAGGCGCTGCCTCAGGTCTGATCCCGGCCTGCTGAAGAGGCTACGAGAGGAGGGACCACAGGGTCCCTCCTTTGCTCTGCCATGTACCCCGTGGCCGGCCCTCCATGTCGCAGGCTCTGCCTTGTCAGGTAGTCGGCGTTTTCGCCGGGCGACCTTCCGAGGGTACAATCCAGGGTATCTCAGCAGTATCCGAGGCTTTTCGTGGATGTCGAGCGGCTCGTCAGAGACACAATCGATCGTTACGACCTGTTGCCTGCCGGGCAGAGGGTCATCGTGGCCGTCTCGGGCGGCGTCGATTCCCTGTGCCTCCTGGCGCTGTTGCGTGCTCTGGCGCCCGGGTATGGCGTCTCGCTGCACGTTGGCCATATGAACCATGGGTTACGGCCAGAGTCGGCCGCCGAGGCTGGCAGGGTTCAGGCACTCTGTTCCGACTGGGGTCTGCCCTGCACGGTGGGATGCGCGGACGTTCCAGGCATCATGGAGAGTCGGGGTTTGTCGGTGGAGGAAGCCGCGCGGGGAGCGCGCTATCGTTTTCTGGCGGGGCTGGCGCGGCAGGTTGGCGCTGGCGCCATTGCGGTGGGCCACCAGGCGGATGACCAGGCGGAGACAGTGCTGATGCACCTGATCCGAGGCACAGGGCTGGGCGGGCTGCGCGGGATGCAGCCGCTCTGCTGGCTCGATGAGGCGCTCATGGTCGATGAAGACACCGGGCGGACGCCGCCTGATCGGATTCGCCTCATCAGGCCGTTGCTGTATGTATCCCGGGCGCAACTCGTGGCCTATGCGGCGGAGCAGGGCCTGGAGCCGGTGATGGACTCTTCCAATGCCGACCGTACGCTGTTGCGCAACCGCATCCGGCATGAGCTCTTGCCCGAGCTGGAGACCTATAATCCCAACATCCGGGCCACGCTCGGGCGCACAGCCGAGGCACTCGGCGGCGACTATGCCCTGATCGAGCGTGCGACGGACGAGGCCTGGCCTGCGGTGGTCGTGGAGGCCGATGCTGAAAGGGTGTTCTATGATCGGCGCCGGTTGGCGGAGCAGGCCCTGCCTCTGCAGCGCGCGCTCCTGCGGCGCGGCGTGCTGGCGTTGACGGGCTCGGTTCGCGACCTCACGTGGGAGCACATCGCCAATGCGCTGGCCGTCTTGCGACACGGGCAGGTGGGCGCCCGCGCGATACTTCCACCTGGTCTGGTGCTCACCATCGGCTATGATCGCATTATGCTGGCGGGAGAGGGGATCTCGTGGCCTGCGCAGGACAGACCGCGGGTTGCCGGCACGCTGACGCTCGCCATTCCGGGGGATACCGCGCTGCCCGGGAACGCCTGGCGCGTCTGTACAGAGATGCTCGATCGCGTTGCTCTGCCTGCCACCTGGCGCGGGGGTTTCGGGGCATATCATGCGTGGCTGGATGTAGACCGCCTCCCGTGGCCTCTGCGGTTGCGGCCCCGGCGCACCGGCGATCGTCTCCTGCCGCTGGGCATGCGGGGCTCGCAGAGCGTCAAGGAGTTGATGATCGACTGCAAGGCCCCCGCCCGGGAGCGCGACACGCTGCCGATCCTGGAGGGGGGCGGCGCGCTGGTCTGGGTTACAGGGCTGCGAGTGGATCGGCGCTTTGCGATTACCGACCACACAAAGCGGGTGTTGCACATCTGGTTCGAGCCGTTGGCGCCCCCGCGGGAGGAATCATGATCACAGTCCGGCTCAAGCAGGGCCGGGAGCGGGCGCTGGAGAACCGGCACCCCTGGATATTCAGTGGCGCCATCGATCGCCTCGACCGCGGCGCCGAGCCTGGCCAGACGGTAGAGATCGCTGACGCCCAGGGGACCATCCGTGCGCTGGGCTATCTCAATCCGCGCTCCCAGATTGCCATCCGCATCCTCTCCTGGGATCCGAACGAACAGATCGACCGCGCCTTTCTGCGACGACGCCTCCAGGCGTCGATCGCGCGCCGCCAGAGCCTGCCCGGTCTCGCCGACACCACGGCCTGCCGGCTGGTCAACGCCGAGTCCGACGGCATGCCGGGCCTGATCGTCGACTGCTACGACGAGTGGCTGGTGCTGCAATCGCTGACCGCCGGCATCGAGCGCCTGAAAAGAGAGATCGCCGATGTGCTCATGGAGCTGCTGGAGCCGCGGGGTATCTACGAGCGCAGCGATGTGGATGTCCGTCCCAGAGAGGGACTGGCCGACCTTGTAGGACCGCTTCGGGGCGAGACGCCGATGGAGCTCGTGGCGATCCACGAGCAGGGGCGCTTGTTCCGGGTGGATCTGCTGCACGGGCACAAAACTGGATTCTACCTGGATCAGCGTCAGAATCGGGAGCGGGTGGCGGCATACTGCGCGGGCGCCGAGGTGCTGAATGTCTTTTCCTACACCGGCGGGTTTGGGGTCTATGCGGGTACGGCTGGGGCCAGCCGGATCGTGAACCTGGATAGCTCGGCGGATGCCCTGGCCGCGGCGGCGGAGCACATGGCTCTCAACGGCGTTCCGGCCAGGCGTTGTGAGAACGTGATCGGCGATGCCTTTCGCGTTCTGCGCACCATGCGCGATCTGGCCCGGCGTTTCGACGTGATCGTGCTGGATCCGCCCAAGTTCGCCTTTTCAAAGGCTCAGCTCCCGTCGGCGACGCGCGGGTACAAAGACATCAACTTGCAAGCGATGCACCTGCTGCGCCCCGGTGGGATTCTGGCCACTTTTTCCTGTTCGGGCGCGGTGGATGAGGCGCTCTTCCAGAAGGTGATTTTCGGGGCCGCTCTCGATGCGGGCAGGGACGTTCAGATGCTGGAGCGGCTGGGGCAGGCGGCCGATCACCCCGTGCTGTTGTCCTTCCCCGAGGGCGCCTATCTGAAGGGTTTCATCTGTCGCGTGGATTGAGGGGCCCGCTGGACAGACAGTCGCTGCGCTTGCGCGGCGCGTGACCTTGGCTAGAATGGGCGCACGCCATCTCATGGGAACACGGAGGAGCGCCATGGCACAGCATCAGCACCCCGAGAACGATGTTCAGCTCGGCGATGTGGACCACATCCTCATCACCGAGGAGCGCCTGCAGAACAGGGTTTGCGAGCTTGCACAGCAGATCTCCCGCGACTATGACGGGCTCAACCCCATGCTGATCTGTGTACTCAAAGGGGGGTATGTCTTTCTGGCTGACCTCACGCGGGCTATGGGCCTGCGACACAGCATTGACTTTATGGCTATCTCCAGCTATGGTAACGCTACCGAATCCAGCGGGGTGGTGCGCATCCTCAAGGACCTGGACTCGGATATCAGCGGGCGCCACATCCTGGTGGTGGAGGATATCGTCGACACCGGCCAGACGCTGGCCTATCTGCTGGAGAACCTGCGCTCCCGCCAGCCGGCGTCCATACGCGTGTGCACGCTGCTGAGCAAAGCCGCGCGCCGACAGGTGGACCTGCACCTGGACTATGTGGGGTTTGAGATCCCGGACGAGTTTGTGATCGGGTATGGGCTTGATTATGCCGAGGGATACCGCAACCTCCCCTTTGTCGCCGTTCTCAAGCCCGAGGTCTACAGCTGAGTTCCCGCGATTTCTAGCGGCTGCCCAGTGTCGTCCCAATGCGCTCGATCGCCTTTTCGATGTTCTCCACCGAGTTGGCGTAGGACAGGCGCAGGTACCCCTCGCCGGTCACCCCGAATGATGTCCCTGAGAGCGTCGCGACCCCGGCCTTTTGCAGGAACAGGTCCTCGCACGCCTGGCTCGACAGGCCCGTGCCGGTGATGTTCGGGAACACATAGAACGCTCCTCTGGGCATGCGGCAGGTGATGCCCGGGATGCTGTTCAGCCCCGCGACGATGACCTCTCGCCGCTGCCGAAAGGCGGCCACCATCTCTGCTACTGGCTCCTGGGTACCCGTCAGCGCTGCGACGCCGGCCCACTGCGTAGCCGCGTTGGTGCACGAGTTCGAGTTCACCATCAGCCGCTTGACGTGCTCCGCCAGCCACTCGGGCATCACGCCATAGCCCAGGCGCCATCCGGTCATGGCGTAGGTTTTGGAAAAGCCGTGCAGGATGATCGTGCGTTCACTGGTAGACATGCCCGGATAGGTGGCGATGCTGTGGAACTCGCCGTCATAGAGAATCTGCTCATAGACCTCATCGGAGAGCACCGGGATGTTGTGCTCCACGCAGAGCCTGGCGATCTCTCCCAGGTCCGTGGGCTCCATGATGCCGCCGGTCGGGTTGTGCGGTGAGTTCAGGATAATCAGCGCCGTACGCTCGTTGATCAATGGGCGCAGATCGTCCAGCTGGAATCGGAAATCCAGTTGCTCCCGCAGCGGAAGGGGCACCGCCCTGGCGCCGCAAAAGTCGATCATCGATTTGTAGATGGGAAAGCCGGGATCGGGGTAGATCACCTCTCGTCCCGGCTGCGCCAGGGCGAGCAGCGTAAAGAACATGATCGGCTTGGCACCGGGCGTCACCACGACCTGTGCGGGATTCACCGGTTGCCCCCGCCGCTCACCGATCTGCTCCGCGATCAGATTGACAAGCTCCGGGATGCCCTGTGTGGGCGTATAGTGGGTCCAGCCTTCATGCAGGGCGCGGCACGCGGCGTCGATGATGTGGCCAGGGGTAGCGAAATCGGGTTCCCCGATCTCGAGATGGATGATGTCCTTGCCCTGGGCCTCAAGAGCTCTGGCTTTGGCCAGTACCTGAAACGCCGATTCGGTTCCCAACCGGGACATGCGTTCAGCAAGTTCAAACATGATTGCCTCCATGCAATAGCTCCATATAGGCTGAATGCAGTTCTCTGGCCGAGGCAGTCCACGAGAAGCGTTGACACTGCATCAGCCCGGACTGAACCAGGTGCGCACGAAAGTCTGCATCATCGATCGCCCGGCCAATCGCTTCAGCCATGGCCTCGGTGTCGGTGGGCGACACGAGCAGGGCCGCGTCCCCCGCGGCCTCGGGCAGCGACGATGTGTTGGAGGCTACCACGGGGGTGCCGCAGGCCATCGCCTCCAGCACCGGGATGCCAAAGCCCTCGTAGAGCGTGGGAAAGGCAAACACGTCGGCGCCGGTATAGAGCGCGGGCAGGTCGCCCTCGTCCACATAGCCCAGCATACGGACCTCGGCCTGCAGGCCGAGTCTCTCGATCGTCTCGTAGATGGGCTCATACAGCCAGCCCGGGCCGCCGCCGATCACCAGCCTGTGTGGGATGCCGCTTGTTTCTTTGAGCATGCCGAATGCCTCGATCAGCCGGACATAGTTTTTGCGCGGCTGGAGCGTGCCCAGGCTGAGAATGTAGGGCCCATCAATCTGATAGCGCGCGCGCACGGCCGCCACGCCTGCCTGATCACTGCGCACAAACGTCTCATCCACGGCCGGATACACCACGCGGATGCGCGCTGCATCCACCCCCATAAGCTCGATCAGGTCCCGCTGTGTGCTCTGCGAGTCCGCCAGGACAAGATCGGCCCGCGCTACCGAGCGCGGCACGGCGCTCATGAGGTATTCGAGCAGCGCTGGGGAGGAGCAGTCCGGATGCCGCAGGAACGAGAGATCGTGAATCGTCAATACGGTGCGGGCGCGGCGTACGGGCGGCAACACAAAGTCGGGGGAGTGAAAGAGATCCAGACGTCCGGTGAGCCACTCCACCGGCAGCGGCAGCCTCAGCTTTTGCCAGAGGATGGACAGGTGCCTGTCGGTCAATGGGAGCGTGCGCAGGCAAAAGTTCGCGGGCCAGGGCTCACCGTCTTGCTCTTTGCCGGCGCTGAGCAGGACATAGGCATTCTCGTGGTCCAGGCGTGCGAGGGCGCGGATCAGGCTGCGCGCATAGCGCCCGATGCCTGCCTTCTGGCGCACGGCCGCGGTATAGTCGACGCCGATGCGCATTACTTGACCTTTCCGTAGGTCCACACGCGGTTGACACCGAAATTCCAGAACAGCACCACCCCGATGGCGATCATCTTGGCCAGGTTGTAGCCCAGCGGCCCCCAGTCGATAAAGACGTACCTGTCCAGGGAGAGAAAGATCGCCTGATTGATGGCATACCCTCCCACGTTGACCAGTAAGAAACGCCCGAATTGAGGGCCGAAGGGATCGCCCCGCGTCTCGGGGTAGGTCCAGTGCCGGTTCCAGACAAAGTTACTGAGGACGGCCGCGAAGAAGGAAAAGGTGTTGGCCAGCCATTTGGGCAGCTCCAGCACCTGGATGCCGAAATTGAGGATGGAAAAGTCAACGACGGCGCCGATGGTGCCCACCACGCAGAATTTGAGAAAACGGACCACCTCTGCCCGCTGCTCGTGCAACAGTGCCGTGATCCTCGCAGAGATCCCTCTCGATGTCATGCTACTTCCGATCTGTACTGGCACTGCTCCTGGCAGGCTGTGTCGGCGGGCTCCTGTTGCTTTGGATGCGTACTGCTCAGGAGCATACCCAGCACCAGGGCCACCAACAAATACATATCCTGCACATAGAGGTTATCGACCATGCTGTGGGTGATAACGTGTCCCAGCATGCCCAGGGCCGCCAGCGCCAGGACGCGCGACCAGCCCTCGGCATGACGCGCCTGCCGCCAGGCGAGGGACAGGGCGGTGATCAGTAGACTGAGGTAGGCGAGTAGACCGAGGATCCCTGCCTCCGCGAGCATGTGCAGATAGTAGTTGTGGGCGTGACCCAGCGGGTCCTGCCAGCGAGCCAGGGAGACCGATGGATACACCACGGGGTATTGCCCGACGCCCACCCCGATCCACGGGGAGCGGGAGAACATGCGCCACGCGGCTTCCCAATGAGCCAGCCGCTCGATGACCGCGAAATTGGCGTCGTCGATCTCCACGAGGGCCAGATCCTGCCCCAGATAGGCGGTGGTGTCGTCCAATCTCGCGAAATAGTCGCCAGGGATCAGGGGTGACCACAGGGGGGCCAGAACAACGGCCGCCAGGCCCAGCGCGAGGAATAGAGGCCAGGCGCGCCTGGCCAGTGCCAGTAATACCAGCGCCAGGCCCGCCAGCGCGCCAAGCAGGGCGCCCCGCGACCAGCTCATGATCAGTCCGGCGAACATGGTCGCAAAGGAGGCCAGCCCCAGCAGCCAGAGCAAACGGTCAGCCCAGAGCGACTGCAGGTGCATCGGGTCACGCCTGCGCCATCGGGTGAGGAGCACAGCGCAAGCCAGTGGCAAAAGCATGCCCAGATAGCCACCGTAGGGGTTCGGCTGTGCAAAGGTACCATAGGCGCGCATATAGCGCCCGAACAGCATAAAGCCTGGTGGTCCCACCTGCTGCAGAAACTGGTAGATGCCCAGCAGGCCCTCTGCCATTCCGGCCAGAAGCAGGGCGGCGACCAGCCAGTGGCTCTCCTGTGCACGGATGGTGGTGGCAGCACAGGCGAGCAGCAGGACGAACTCGATCCACTTGAACAACTCGGTACCTGCTGCCCGCAGGTCGCCGGCCTGCAATAGCGACAGTGCGAGAGCGCCGACCAGTCCCGCTGTGGCCAGCGTTACAACGGAACGCAACGCCGTAAAGCGGCGATGAGCCAGCATCTGCGCCACCATGGTGGCGAGCGCCAGCGCCAGTACGGGCTGCGCCAGACTGAGACTGACACCGCCCGCGCTCAGTGTGCGAATCGATCCGAAGGGGATGGCAACAGCCAGCACATAGAGGCCGATGACCGGTCTGATGAGCAGAAGCAGGCCGCCGATTGTGCCCACCAGGAGCGCCACGGCCCATGTGAGCGGTGCGCGGGCCAGGAACAGGCCCAGGCTGGTAAGGGCTACCATGGGGATAGCGGAGCGCAGGATGCGGTTGGCCCCGTTCAGAGCGTGGGATGGACGATCAAAGCTCGCAGCTGCCGCACTCAGGGGGGCCATCTAGACCACCTGAGCCAGGTGCGCGATAGTACGCCTCAGGCCTTCTTCAAGGGCGATCTGGGGCTCCCAACCAAGCAGCGTGCGGGCCCGGGTGATGTCCGGTTGGCGCGTCTGCGGATCATCCTGCGTGCGGGCGTCTCCAGGCGTTACCAGGGTGATCGCCGATGCGCTCTCTGTTAGCGCCACAATGGTCTTGGCCAGTTCCAGGATGGTGATCTCCTGCGGGTTGCCCAGGTTGACCGGCTCGACCTCGTCCGACAGGAGCAGGCGATACAGCCCCTCCACCAGATCGCTGACGTAGCAAAAGCTGCGCGTGCGCGTGCCATCGTCATAGACGGTGAGAGGCTCGCCGCGGAGCGCCTGCCGCACAAAGTTGGGCACCACGCGCCCATCATTGATTCGCATCCGGGGACCATAAGTGTTAAAGATGCGCGCGATCCTCGTCTCCATGCCGTGGGTACGGTGGTAGGCCATGGTCAGAGCCTCGCTGAAACGCTTGGACTCGTCGTATACGCCTCTGGGTCCGATCGGATTGACGTTACCCCAATAGGTCTCAGGTTGTGGGTGGACCAGGGGATCGCCATAGACTTCGGAGGTCGAGGCCAGCAAAAAGCGCGCGCCTTTGGCTCTGGCAAGTCCGAGGGCATGGAGGGTACCCAGCGAACCCACCTTGAGGGTCTTGATGGGCATCTCGATATAATCCACCGGGCTGGGCAGCGAGGCCAGATGCAGGATGGCATCCAGAGGGCCATCGATGTGAATCGGGACAGTGACATCATGCAGGAAAAAGATGAAACGCTCATGATCGACGAGGTGGGCGATGTTGTCGCGGCTTCCCGTGATCAGATTATCGAGACAGATCACGGTATGCCCGTGTGCGAGCAGGAGATCGCACAGATGCGACCCGATGAATCCTGCACCGCCGGTGATCAGTACGCGCATCCTTGCCACCCCTTTGCTCGTCTCTGCACGGGGAGTATAGCGGGCGGAAAGCGGCGGGTCAAAGCCG
>CAZYWU010000042.1:0-13855 GCA_964651255.1 uncultured Anaerolineales bacterium | reverse complement strand
TCGCACGTTCGCACGTTCGCACGTTCGCACGTTCGCACGTTCGCACGTTCGCACGTTCACACGATCCCCCGCCCGTCCCACTCGTCCGGGACTGGCAGCCCCAGCAGCCCCGCGACCGTCGGTGCTACGTCCATGATACTCACATCGCCCGCAATCTCGCCAGCGCCTTCACCCACGGTACCCCTTAATGACGCGATCACCAGGGGAATGGTCATATCCTCGGGCAGGTCGCTGCCGTGCGAGCGCTCGTGGCCCCCATGATCCGCCGTCACGATCACAGTCCAGCCCTCCTCGAGCGACGCCAGTACCTCGCCCAGGCAGGCATCAGCGTTGCTCACCGCTTCCAGGTACTGGGACGACATCCAGCCGTGGCGGTGTGCGCACTCATCCGGATAGCCAAAGTAGACAAAGGCCAGCTCGACGCCGTCCGCGGGGATGCTCCGCGCCGCCTCAGCGGCCACGCGGCGGTCTCCCGCCAGCGAGCGGCAGTCCCGCCAAAAGTATCCCACGTCCAGCGCTCCGGGCCGCCAGAGGTCACGCAACTCTTCCCAGTTGTAGTAGGCGCCCGTTCGGATCCCCGCCGCGTGGGCGATGTCGAACAGCCCGGGCACCGGCCGCACCTGTGGCGTCCACAGGTTCGTCACGATCCCGTGCCGCCCGGGGTCGACGCTGTGAAAGAGCGACATATGGCAGGGCAGCGTCACCGAGGGCATCACCGTGCGGGCGGAGAGCGTCCAGCAGCCGCGGGCCAGCAGAGCGTCGATGGTGGGCGTAGACGTGGCGGCGATGGCGTCGGGCCGCAGCCCGTCAAAGACACAGAGCAAGATGTTGGGGGACATCAGGCCTCCGTGTGGATCCAGGATGCCCCGATGATAGCGGGCCCGTGAAGGTGGTCAAATCTCGGAGCGACACCCAACACACTTGCCCAGGCCACAGTCCTCGCCGGGCTGGCTCAAACGATGCTCGTCGCTACCTTCGCTGTCTTGCGAACCTGAATTGCCGTGCGCGAAGATCCTCTATGCCCTTCGGCGGGCTTCTGATGGCATCATCAGGACCTTCTTCCAGTCCGAGGCACTGGTGGAGGCGTCCGTTCAGGAGACGGCAATCTGGCACACAAGTGTGGGTCAGTGGGTACAGCCAACCACCATAGGTGTGCTACTCTCGCCGACCCTGTGCAGAGCACTTGGGCGTTATTCCCTTGAAAGGAAACAACCCACCTGATAGAATCCTCGTGCCAGTTGATCCCACATGAGGTAACAAACACATGCGCAGGGATTTCGATGCTGCCAGCCACCTTCGCCTTGGCATAGGAGAATGGTATGGGCATGTCCTCTCCAGGTTGTCACCCAGCCAGAGGAAGGAGTTCGCAGATCTGCAGGCAATTCCTGCCGCATCGCGACCCACACAACCATGCCCGTTCATCAGCACCAGCGACCATCGCTACCCTTGTACCAAACCCGGTGGCGTGTGCTCAATGCGCAATTACGAATACGACGCGCAGTCGGACGGAGCAAAAGTTGCCAGCGGCGAAACAGGAAGTCTCAGACCTGTATGCCCAAACAGGTTCCGAGAGGCTTCGCTCATTCATCGCTGGGTCGGTGAGGCCCTGCTCGGCACCGACAGCCCGGTGGCGATCTCAGAAGTCGGCTTCCTCACCGCGGTCGGCAGAGATGGTCAGCCGACAGGTGCGGATGTGGGACGCATCGACCTCGTGCTGTTTCGCGACCAGTCCTCTCCACTGGAGTGGTGCGCGGTCGAGATGCAGGCTGTATACATCACGGGGCCAAGCATCCAGGCCGACTTCCGAGCTCTGCGTCAACGTACGGGAGCCGAGTTGCCGTTCCCCCCGGTACACCATCGCCTCGACTAACGGAGTAGCGGACCAAAAAGGCTGATGCCTCAACTCCAAATAAAGGTTCCGACGCTCCGTCGGTGGGGAAAGAAGATGGCCGTTATTGTAGACAGGGGCTTTTATGAAGCGCTTGGTCCGATGGAACTAGTCACAACAGTGTCCAATTCCGACATCGGATGGTTCGTGCTTGACATCGTCGAAGAAGAACATGGGGATGCAGCTCACCTGTGTCGAGGCTCCGTATACTACACCACGCTAGAGAGAGCAGTCGAGGGCTTGACAGCAGGTATTCCGGTGAGCCGCGAGGAATTCGAGCGCCGTGTACTGGATAAATACACGCGGGTTTCGTCCGACTCCCCTTGACAGTATAGAACACATGATCTAGGATGTAGGTATGAGCAGAAACGATACCCTGACAAAGCCAGTGAACGTCTCGAGTGTGCCACAGCGTTCTCCTTTCCGCTACCCCGGAGGGAAAACCTGGTTGGTGCCTCACATTCGATCCTGGCTGATATCACGTCCCAATCTTCCGCACCGCTTCTACGAGCCATTTGCCGGTGGCGGCATCGTTGGGCTCACGGTCGCGTTTGAAGGCCTGGCAGACCATGTACATTTGGTGGAACTCGACGATGACGTGGCGTCAGTATGGCGTACCATATTGCACCCACACGACGTCAACTGGCTGTGCGAACACATACTGTCATTTGAGGTAACGAGAGAATCTGTCGAGCAACTTTTGCTTTCGTCGCCCGCGACGACACGCGAGCTTGCGCTTCAGACCGTTGTCAAGAACAGGACCTACCATGGAGGCATCCTGGCAAAGGGCTCTGCCCCCATTCGAAAAGGTGAGAACGGCCGGGGCATATCCAGCCGATGGTACCCACAGACTCTTGTGAATCGAATCCGTGCGATCCATAGCATTCGAGATCGCATCACGTTCACCCATGGTGACGGAATGTTGCTGCTCCAAGAGCATCTTGACGAGGCTGATTCGGCTTGGTTCATAGACCCCCCCTATTCGGCAAGCGGAAAGCGACCGGGAGCCCGGTTGTATACTCACTATCGACTCGATCACCCCGGTCTGTTCTACCTGGCCAGCAACATCGCCGGGACATTCCTTATGACATATGACAACGTGGCAGAGATCAGGCAATTCGCCTACATACATGGTTTCGAGACAGAGCTCGTTGCGATGTCGAATCGACGGAATGCCCAGATGACTGAACTCCTCATCAGCGAGAATCTGGACTGGGCCAGGTTGTAGGCGCGCGCTTGACCCATCGACGAACCGCGTAGCGGCCGCCCCTTCTGTCGGAGTCACTGAGACCTCACTTGCGCATTTGCCCAACTCATCTATACTCTTCTTGCAATCAGTCGCAACAAGACTCTGGGAGACCTACCCATGGCCTGTGAACAGCTCTTTGCCGACCAACTCCGACAGCGCGGCATGCGCCTGACCGCTCAGCGCGCTCGGGTGCTGCACGTTTTGCACAGTGTCGCTGGCTATGCCACGGTAGATGAGATCCACTCCCTGGCCCAGAGCGCGGGCAGCCCCGGCGACGCCCCTATCGTGGACCGGTCCACAGTCTATCGTACACTCGAGTTGTTGCGCGCCTTCAATCTGGTGGCGGCGATAGATCTCGGCGACGGCCAGACGCGCTACGAGTTGATCGGTGTCGGGCAACCCCACCTGCACCTGGTGTGCCAGGGCTGCGGAGCCGTATTTGTGGCCCCAATGGATAGCATCGACCCACTGGTTGCGGCGCTGTTGGCGCGTCACGGCTTTGCCGCCCGCCTGGAGGACGTCACCATTCCTGGCCTGTGTGCCGACTGCCGCGCCGTTACCGCGGACCAGTCCGCCAAAGCGAACGGCCACGTCGCGCATCATCATTTGCACCCTGATCGAGCGGAGGGATAAACATGCACATTCCGGATGGTTTCCTGAACACGGCCACTACCGCAGTCGGCTGGGCCGCCTCCGTCGGCGCCGTGGGCTACGGCGCGCGACGCCTGACCCGCGAAATGGATGAGAGCGAGGCGCCCCTGATGGGCGTGACGGCGGCGTTCATCTTTGCTGCCCAGATGATGAACTTTACCGTGGCAGGCGGCACCTCGGGCCACCTGCTGGGCGGCGCACTGGCCGCGATCCTGCTGGGTCCCTGGGCTGGGATGACAGTGATCACCGCCGTATTGGCAGTGCAGGCGCTGGTCTTTCAAGATGGGGGGCTGCTGGCGCTGGGACCCAACGCGTTGAACATGGCCGTGGTGGGCGTGCTGGTGGCATGGGTTGTGTACCGGCTTGCCTTGCGCTGGCTGGGGGCACACCGCTCAGGACCGGCCATTGCCGCCTTCGCCGCCGCCTGGCTCTCGGTGGTGATTGCCTCGCTGCTTGCAGCCGTCGAACTGGGGCTCTCCGGCGCCTCTCCCTGGGGCCTGGTGCTGCCCGCCATGGGCGGCGTCCACGCACTGATCGGTATTGGCGAGGGGCTGATCACGGTCGCCGTGCTTTCCTTTGTGCGAGCCGTACGTCCTGACCTCCTGTCACTTGCCGTACGCCCGCACCAGTCCGCGCCTGCGAGCGTCGATACGGAGGCTGCTTCATGACCAGGATTCCGCGAAACGTATGGATCATTGCGTTGCTGGTCGCTCTCGCGATCACGCTCCTGTCGCCGCTGGCGTCGCCGCACCCCGACGGACTGGAGCGGGTCGCCGAGGAGCAGGCCTTTATCGAGCGCGCTCAGGACCCGCCTTACGGTATCATCCCGGACTATGTCTTTCCCGGCATCGAGAACCAGGCCGTCGCCACGGTCGTCGCCGGGTCGCTGGGTACGCTCATCGTCGCCGGTCTGACCTACGGGCTTGCCCGCGTCGCTCACCGCCGCGCTATGCGTCAGGGCAGTCAGTGACGCACGTATGGGAGCCCTATCTGCCCGGCACGAGCCCGATCCACCGGCTGGACCCGCGCTTGAAACTGATCGCCGCCCTGGGCACGGTCATGGCCGCCAGCCTCGTTCCGACGGGACAATGGTGGCCGCTGTTAGCACTGGCCGCGCTGCTGGCGGCCGCGCTGGCCCTCTCGCGGCTCCCGCTGAGCGCACTCCTGGCGCGCACTATGCCGGCGTTGCCCTTTGTGCTGTTGGCCGCGCTCTCGGTCCCCTTTGCGCGGCCGGGCGACACGCTCTGGTCCCCCCGCCTGGGCCCGCTCACACTGTCGCTCACCCGGGAGGGATTGCTCGCCCTGAGCACCATCCTGGCCCGCGCCTGGCTCTCCCTCTGGGCTGCCACGCTGCTGGTCGCTTCCACATCGTTGCCGGCGCTGCAGCAGGCACTCCGCGCCCTGCATGTGCCTGCTATACTCTGCAGCACCATCGCCCTGATGATCCGCTACCTGTTCGTGCTGGTGGATGAGGCCTCGCGCCTGATGGCGGCGCGGGCATCGCGCACCGCAGGAAACCGCCTCACCCTGCGAGGGCGCATCCGCGTGCTGGGAGGGATGATCGGTTCGCTCCTCGTGCGCAGCATCGACCGGGCTGAGCGCATCCACGCCGCCATGCTGGCGCGCGGGTATGACGGCACACTCCGCACGCTCCAGAGCCTGCATTGGCGCCGGGCGGATACTGTCGCCTTGTTGCTCTACGCTTGCGCGCTAGTCGCACTGCTCCTCACGACGCTGTGAACCGGAGGTCCCCTTGACAGAGCCCGCGCTGCGCGTGGATCACCTCTCGTACCGCTACCCCGATGGTCGCCTGGCACTGGACAATATCTCGCTGGAGATCCACCCCGGTGAAAGGGTCGCGTTGGTTGGACCTAACGGGGCCGGCAAGTCCACTCTGCTGCTCCAGCTGAACGGTGTGTTGGGCGCGCGCGACCATGGCCGATCGGGCACGCCAGCAGCAGTGACGGTCTGCGGCATGCCTGTTCAACGCAGCACCCTGACCGCCGTGCGCGCCCGTGTGGGGCTCGTCTTTCAGGACCCCGACGACCAGTTGTTCTCCACGACTGTATTCGATGACGTGGCCTTCGGACCGCTGAACATGGGCTGCCCCCGCGAGGAGGTGCAGCGGCGCGTGCACGAGGCCCTGGCGCAGGTCGGTCTGCAGGCATTCGAGGAGCGCATGCCCCACCACCTCAGCCTGGGTGAACGCAAGCGTGTCGCCGTGGCGACCGTACTCGCCATGCCAGTGGAGATTCTCGCCCTGGACGAGCCCAGCGCGGGCATGGACCCCCGCGCGCGCCGCGCGCTGGTGAGCCTGCTCGCCGCACTGCCCCACACCATGCTCGTCGCGACTCACGACATGCGCCTGGCATGGGAACTCTGTCCCCGCACGGTGATCCTCGATGCCGGCCACCTGGTTGCGGACGGCCCCACGGAGGTGCTGCTCCGCGACGACGCCCTGCTGGAGGCGCACGGCCTCGAGACGCCCTTCGCGGTCCTGCCCGAGGTCGCCTCCACGGCCCACCGCTAAGCCTGGCCGCCTCTCAGCCACGCCGGGCGGGCCTGTATCACGCGTACGTCAAGAGTTCGCTGGGGACGCCACGAGGTCTCGCTGTCTTCACCCTGCCCCAAAAGGCGTTCCAGTCTCCAGCCGTTGCACCAGCCAGCGACGTTTGAGTGCATCTACCTTTCCACGACGCTCGCCCCACGTGCCTGCTGTTCTGGTTGGACCCGGTCTTGGCAAATCTGCCGGGTTGCGATAGACTTACCACAAGGTAAGCACAATCGCTGACTCGACAGCGCCATCACCTCGTCGATGGAGATAGAACCCATGGCCGTACGTATCGTCACTGACTCCTCCTGTGACCTGCCACCGCATCTGGAAAGCGAGCTGCACGACTGGGGCGTCCGCACCATCCCCTTTATCTTTCACTTTGGCCAGGAGACCATGGTCGACAGGACCATGTCCATGCAGGCGTTCCTGGCCCGCGCGATGCAGGTCTGGCCCACGACCGCGGCACCTGCCGCCGGTTCGTATGCCGAAGCGTACCAGGAGATCGTGTCAGCCGGGGATCAGGCGCTCTGCCTGACGATCACGGGCCGGCACAGCGGCGCCTACAATACCGCGGTCCTCGCAGCACAGGATTTCAGCCCGGACCAGGTCCAGGTAGTCGATTCGCGCTCTCTGTCGTTGGGCGAGGGCTTGCTGACCCTGGCGGCCGTGCGTGCTGCCCGCGGCGGCGCGTCGCTGCAGAGCATCGTGGAGCAGCTCAAGGAGATGATCGGGCGCATTCGGTTCTATATCGGTCTGGACACGCTGGATTATGTCGTTCGCGGGGGCCGCGCCAGCCGCGCGGTCGGCCTCATCGCCTCGCTGCTGCAGCTCCGCCCGATTCTCTCGGTGGAGGATGGCGAGCTGACGCTGAAGGACAGGCCGCGCTCGCGCAATCGCTGCAAAGAGCGTCTGCTGGCGCTGGCAGCGCAGGCCATGCCCGCCGAGGCCCTTGGCGTCATGCATGTGGCCGCCGAGGCGGAGGCCCACGAGCTCGCAAACGGTCTCTCCAGCCTGACCCGTCATCCCCTGGAGACCATACCGGTGCTAGAGGTCGGCATGGCGCTGGCGACACACGCTGGACCGGGCGGCCTCGGCATCGTCGTTATCCGCGAGCCAGGTCCCGAGGAGCGCGAGCGACGCATGACCATTCTGGGCCGCGAGATCCCGCGCCTGGAGCTGCCGCGGGTCGAGCTTCCGCACATCGATCTCCCGAAAATCGACCTGCCGCGGATCGGTCGCGAGCACAAGGAAGACGATGGGGAAGGCAAAGACGGATAACGGCAGGGCCTGAAGTGAGCGATTGTGTTTGTGCCCTCCGCCGGGCGAGCCTTTGACAGCCTGCCGCCCTCAAGAGTACACTTGCGGCAGCTTTGCGCGAGGGGGCTCAGGTGGCGAACGAGGCCAGGCGAGTGACGACGGTATCGCGGCAGACAGAGGGGGCCCGCCAATATGCCTGACTCTTTGCGACCCCGGATCATCCCTCTGTGGCCTGAAGGATCACCCCAGAACGGCGTAGATGACGCCGGGCGTCCGCGTCTCGAGTTCTACGCCCCTGTGGGGACGGCCCACATCGGCTCGGACGGCCACCGGCTGCCCGCACCGGTGACGCCCTGGCCCGCGGTCATCGTCTGCCCCGGCGGAGGCTATAGCTTTCTTGCGCCACACGAGGCTGCGCCGGTGGCCTGGATGCTCGCCCGGCATGGCATAGCCGCCTTTGTCTGCCACTATCGCGTCGCACCGCACCGTTTTCCAGCGCCCTACGCCGATGTCGCCCGCGCCGTCCGCCTTGTTCGCGCTATGTCGCGGGGCCTGGGCATCGACCCGGCGCGTCTTGGCCTGATGGGCTTTTCAGCGGGTGGCCACGTCGCTGTCACCGTGGCGACCCGCCCGGACCTCTATCATGAACCGGATGATGATCTCACCGGCAAGCTTTCAGCGCGGCCCAACCGCACCATTCTGGCCTATCCTGTGGTCTCGATGATCGCGCAGCCGCACGAGGGGTGCCTGCTGAACCTCCTTGGTCCGAATCCTGACCCGGCATTGCGCCGTGCGCTGAGTGCCGACCTCTGGGTGGATGCCTACACCCCGCCAGCGTTCATCTTTCATACCGCGGACGATCCCGGAGTGCCTGTCGGCCACAGCCTGCGCTACGCCGCCGCCTGTGACGCCCACAGCGTGCCCTTTGAGTTGCACGTCTATGCCCACGGCCATCATGGGGTCGGCCTGGCGCAGGATATTCCCGCCCTGGCGAATTGGCCGCAGCTGCTGCTCGGCTGGCTCAGCAGTCGACCGGCGAATGAAGGAGCGTGATCATGAACTCTCTGGAGCGCACCCTGGCGCGCATCGCCGGGGAACCGGTGGATCGCCCGCCCAACTTTGATATCCTGATGCAGTACGCCGCACACCTGATAGGGGCGCCCCTGTCGCGCTACTATCAGGACTATCGCGTCCTTTGCGAGGCCAACATGGCGGCGCTCGAGGCCTTTGATCTCGACATTGTGCAGACCATCTCCGATCCCTATCGCGAGGCGGCGGACCTGGGCATGAAAATCGAATTCCCTGAGGACAACCTGCCTCTGGGCATCGATCTGCTGCTGGCCGATCCCGCCCGTATCGCCGACCTGCGCGTGATTGACCCCTCGCTGGGCCGCCGCATGTCCGACCGTCTTGAGGCGGTCCGCTGGTTCCGCGAGCGCGTCGGAGGCGAGGTGCCGATCCTGGGATGGGTCGAGGGCGCCATGGCCGAGGCTGCCGATCTGCGCGGCGTCAGCAACCTGCTGCTCGACCTGTACGACCGGCCCGAATGGGTCGTCGAACTGCTGGAGATCACGGGCGCCCAGGCGATCGCCTTTGCGCGTGCCCAGGTCGAGGCGGGGGCCGACATTGTCGGGCTGGGCGAGTCGGTCGCCTCGCAGATATCGCCCCGCGTCTATGAGCGCCTGGTGCTCCCCTGGCAGCAGCGCATATTCGAGGCTGTGCGGGCCGCGGGCGCCATCCCCCGGTTGCATATCTGCGGCGACACCAACGGGATCATCCCACACATGGCCCGCACCGGCGCCGAGATTATCGACCTCGACTGGATGGTGGACCTGCAGCGCGCCGCGACGCTGTACAACGGGTATAACAACAGCCGCACCATTCCCTCGCCGGCGCGCTGGCTGGCGCTCTCAGGCAACCAGGACCCCGTGGCCGTGATGCTGCAGGGCACCCCGGACGAGGTGTACGCCGCATCGCTGCGCTGCCTGGAGATCATGGGCCCGCGCGGCATCAGCAATGCAGGCTGCGAGATCCCCCTGGGGACCCCGCCGGAGAACATGCACGCCCAGACGCGCGCCATCGCGGATTACGCGGCGGCCATGGCGGCAAGGCAGCCTGATCAGGAATCCGACCGGCCGCAGGAGAATCGCCCATGAATTGGCACTTTGGGCCGCACCTCTGGCCGCTGGCTGGCTCGGTAGCCCTGGCGCTGGCCTTTGCACGCGGCCTCTGGCCCGTCCGGCGTGCTCCCGGAGCGCGCACCCTTCTGGTCCTGCTGCTGGCGTCCGCGGCCTGGTCCTTGACCGATCTCCTTCAGTACGGCTGCCAGACGCTGGACCGGAAACTGGTCCTGGAGAACCTCGTCTATATCTGGGTCGGCATCACGCCTGTACTCTGGGTCTATTTCGTGCTCCAGCACACTGCCCTGCGGCGACGTCTGCGTGCCAGCGAGTTTGCCTCTCTCCTTATCATTCCCGCCATTGGCCTCATTCTGGCCTTTGCCAACCCGATGAGCGGCGCGATCCGAAACAATGTCTCGCTGCTGGTCTCGGACGGGCTGGCAATCATCAAAGAGAGCCATGGCCCGTACTTTTGGGTGATGGCCATCTATCTCTATGGCCTGTCCCTGGCGGGGGCGGTACTCCTGCTGCGCCACACAGCCCGCACAGGGCGAATCTGGAGCCGGCAGGGCCTCACGCTGGGGACTGCGGCGGTGCTCCCGATTCTCGCCAATCTCGCCTACCTGCTGACCAGCGGGACGCACCTGCATATCATCGATCCGACGCCCATCGCCGTTAGCATCTCGGGTGCGCTGCTCGTGATCGCCCTCAGGCGCGTCGCCGTCTTTAGCCTGGACAGGGCAGGCAGGGAGGTCGCCATCGCAACGATGATGGACGGCTGGATGGTGATCGATCCATCGGACCGCATCGTGGCGTTGAATCCCGCGGCGCGCGATATCCTGGTACGCAGCGGCGTCGTCAGTGCCCGCAGCGCCGACCTCACCGGCCGCCGCATGAGCATCCTGTCGCCCGAGCTCTCCCCGATGCTGCGCGCTCAGATGGGCGCGGCCGCACTGAAGCAGCCGGTGATCGTGGGGCGCGGCGCCGCAGCCCGGCACTATCGCGTCAGCCAGACAGAGATACGCAACCGTTACGATGAGCCATCGGGCACGGTCTTGACGTTGCGGGATATCACGTGGCAGTCGGCGAGCGAGCAAGAGCGCGCCAAGTTGGTGGAGGCGCTGGACCGTGCGCAGACCCAGGTTGCCGAGCTGGCCGCCCTGCTCCCGCATTGCCCGTCCTGCGGGCAAGTCCGGCTGGACGACGCGTATCGCGCGCGGCTCGACGAGTACCTGGAGAGACATCCCGATATTCGCTCCCGGCTCCCCCTGTGCCCCCGCTGCTCGGGTCCAGCCTCCTCACCGGACACGCCGCTGCCGAGGGATAGCGACCGGACGAATGCCGCGCAGTCCTCAGGCGATGAGGATCCGTCGTCCGCGCCATGAGCACGCCACGACCTGACCATGGAGGTAACCGTTCGTGAACCGAGCCGCTGATGACCGCCGCTACGACGTCCTGGGCTATGGCGCCATTGCGCTGGACGATCTGCTCTATGTGGAGCACTTTCCCGTCCCCGATACCAAGATGCCCTTGCTCGACTCGGTGCGCCAGGGGGGCGGCCTCACGGCCACAGCGCTGGTCGCTGTAGCGCGCCTCGGCGGGCGCGCGGCCTACGCCGGCGTGCTGGGTAACGATCCACTCTCCCGCGAGGCGATCGAGGGGCTCGAGAGCGAGGGCGTGGATTGCTCCTACGTCCTGCGGCAGGACGGCGCCGGTCCGGTCAAGGCGGTGGTCCTGATCGATCGGTCCACCGGCACCCGGACGATCCTGTACGACTCCAGTCATCTCACCGTGAGGGATCCGCGCACGATCGCCGACGAGCTGCTTGCGCAGGCCCGCGTGCTCTTTCTCGACGGCCGTATTGCCTCGTCGGGCCGTGTTGTCGCAGCTCGCGCCCGACGCATGGGGATCCCCGTGGTCTCGGATGTGGAACGCCTGGCTGACGAGGGCGTCGAGGAGATGATGGACCGCACTGACCACCTGATCGTGGGTCAGGCGCTTGCCGCACAGGTTACGGGATACAGCGACCCGGCCCGCGCCTGCGAGGCCCTCTGGCGCGAGGACCGCGTGGCGGCCATCGTGACGGCGGGCAACCGCGGCTCCTGGTATCGCACCGCCGGGCAGCCGGTCCGCCATCAGCCGATCTTCCCGGTGGAGGTCGTGGACACCACCGGCTGCGGTGACGTCTTTCACGGCGCCTATGCCCTGCAGTTGGCCCGCGGCGCGTCGATCTCCGAGTGCGTGCGCTATGCCGCTGCCGTCGCCGCCCTCAAGGCCACCCGTCCCGGCGGCCGCACGGGCATTCCCACGCACGAGCAAGTGCTGGCGTTGCTGGAAGCGCGCTAGCGGGCTGCAGGTTAGTCCCCCGTAGGGGCATGCCACCGTGCATGCCCCGGAACTCCGGGCGCACACGTCGGCACCTTGTACCGCGTGCCCCCTGCCTGGGCGCACACGTCGGCACCCTGTGCCGCGTGCACCCTACCTGGGCGCACACGTCGGCACCCTGTGCCGCGTGCGCCCCTACGCAACAACGGCCCGTAGGGGCATGCCTCCGTGCATGCCCCAGAACGATGACGCCAAACACTCCGGGCGCACACGTCGGCACCCTGTGCCGCGTGCACCCTACCTGGGCGCACACGTCGGCACCCTGTGCCGCGTGCGCCCCTACGCAACAACGGCCCGTAGGGGCATGCCTCCGTGCATGCCCTCGTTCGCCCGGCACATCGCGGGTCCGGATGCGGGCCTTGTTTGGCTTTTGTCCTTACTCCCGGAGGTACGCCAGCGCCTGGTCGCGGATCTTTTCCATCGTGGGCGTATCGACATTATCCTCGATGTACTCGATCGCCAGAGTCAGCCGTTCATTGACGGTGACGGCGCCCACCACCAGGTTCACGTTGGCCAGCGGCAAAGCCCCGCCCGGCTTGAGAACCATCCGCTCCACCGCCAGCGTGCCCTGCTCCCAGGGCCCCTCCACGTCTCCGAGGTTGGTGACCGCCGTGCCGAACACGATATCCTTGAGCGTCGCCATCTCTTCGCGCTTGAGCAGGCTCAGCACTGCATCATCGCGCCGCCCAAAGGCGGCCAGCCGCGCATAGCGGGGGACGCCGGGCTGCAGCACGCTGCCCAGCCGCTTGAAATGCATCGCCTCCAGGATCGTGGGATCGAGGGCGCACCAGGTGAGCAGCGGCTCAAAGAGGTGCTTGTCGTCGTAGAGACCCTTCAGCGTGCCGTGCAGCCGCGCCGTGTTCTCCCAGAATCCACGCCCGCTATCGTAGCGTGCCCGCGGCCGGGCCAACCCGGTGTAGACCCCCATCGTCGGGCCTGGCGGTTGCGGCAGGCGCTCGCGCAGGTCCACAGCCACGGCCGCCTTTTCGTGGAACGGCTGGTCGCCCAATACCGCCACCTGCGCCGCCACAAAGGCCATCGTCAGCGCCGTATTGACGGCCACCTCGTGGGCGCGGCAGCGTTCCACCAGCGCCGCCGTCTCTTCCGCTTCCCAGGCGACCGTCAGCACGCGATGGCGAAAGCGCGTCCAGTAGGCCCGGTGCAGCGATCGATAGTCCTCCTGGTCAAAGATCATGCGCTCTTTTTCCCAGCGAGAGTTGACGCGGCCGATGCCCATCCTTTCCAGCGCATTGAGCGAGACCCCCTCAGGCATGTTCTCCTCGCTCAGCGGCGCCGACTCGGGCAGGGGTTCAACCGCCAGCGCCGGGTTTGCCAGGTGTGGCAGCAAGTCGCGCGCGAGGTTCACCAGCGAGAGACCATCGCAGAGGACGTGGTGGCAGAGGATCACGATGTCGGTGTTGCGGCTGGACTCGAGCAGCAGAAAGCGAAGCGGCGGCTGAAGGCCGAAATCAAAGGGCATCCGAACGGATTCCTCCACGGCGCGGACCCAGTGCTGCTCCGATTGCCGCGGGATGCTCTGCACCCAGGGGCCGCCCGCGCCCTCTGTCGTCAGCACCAGATCGCTCCCCTCGCGCACGATCCGCGAGCGCAGCTGCGGATGCCGCAGACTCACCTTGTCCACCGCGTCCTGCAGGGTGCGCTCGTTGACGCGTCCCCGCAGCCGCACCAGCAACGTCACGATGGAATAGGGCGACCACATGAACATGCGCTCGATGTTGGTGAGCGGGCGG
>CAZYWU010000041.1:0-13903 GCA_964651255.1 uncultured Anaerolineales bacterium | reverse complement strand
GTACCGCCAAAGGACAAGAGCCCCGTACCATCTGTTGACAGTCAAAGCTACAGGCTTGCCACAGTGTGAGATCGGCCCTATCATGATATCCTGTATCCTTAGCCACATTCTGGCATACTGTTTACAGGATAGCGTATGAACTCGCGAGAAATCGTGCTGCGCACTCTCAACTATTCCGGTCCCGAGCGTCTGGCGGCCTCGTTTCCAGAGCCCTACTGGAACGATCTGCTGCAGACCAGTTACAAGCTGACAGGATATGATCCTGTGTGGCAGGATGTCGGCCCCGAGCGACAAGAGTATGTCGATGAATGGGGCAACACCTGGGCGCGGCTGGACCGGTCCAGCAAGGGCGAGGTGTTCAAAGGCGCACTGGCCTCCTGGGAACAGCTGGACAGTCTGGCTCTGCCCGACCTGGCAAACCCGGCCAACTTTCGGCGCGTTGCCGAGGCCTGCGAGGAGAACGCCGGGCAGCGGTATGTTATCGGCCACCTGCCGGGATTCCCGTTCAACATCGCCCGCAAGCTTCGGCGCCTGGACCTGTTCCTGATGGACATCCTGCTTGAGCGGGAGCGCGTGATCTCGCTCCTCCAGCGAATTCAGGATCTGCTGGCACGGACGATTATCTCCTATGCCGCCAGCGGCGTGGATGCGGTCATGTTTCCTGAGGACTGGGGCACCCAGCTGGGCCTCATGATCCGGCCTGCCATCTGGCGCGAGATGTTCAAGCCAGGCTTTGTTGACCTGTGCCAGACGGCCCACGCCCACGGGCTGCATGTATTCATGCACTCTTGTGGAAAGATCACCGAAATCATTCCCGACCTTATCGAGGCAGGAATAGACCTGCTGCAATTCGATCAGCCTCGGCTGCACGGCATCGACGTGCTTGCTCGCTTTCATGGCCAGATCACCTTCTGGTGCCCGGTGGACATTCAAAAGACACTTCAGAGCGGCGATCCGGCCGCCATCGAGCAAGAGGCCAGGGAGCTGATCACCAAGTTAGGCGGGCCCGAAGGCGGCTTTATCGCGGGATATTACTCTGATAACGTCTCCATTGGGCTGGACCCGAAATGGCAGGAGATTGCCTGCCGCGCCTTTATGCGTTACGGCAACTATAGCCAGCAACCCTAGAGGATTTATCAACACCCTTACCACGGGAGTATACATGTCGCCCGACCAACAGATCATCTATCTCAACCCGCGAGACCTGCTCCCGAGCGTACAGAACGTACGCTCAGAGCCCGGAAACCTGGCCGGCCTCGCTGAAACCATCAGGGAGCATGGCCTGTTGCAACCCCTCGGTGTCTCAGTGGAGGGCCAAGCCTACCGCGTCGTGTACGGCAACCGCAGGCGAGATGCTGCCATCGCCGTAGGCCTTGACCGCGTCCCGTGTGTCACCGTGCAGGCCCAGGACCCACAGCAGGTGATGATCCAGCAGGTCCTGGAGAATCTCCAGCGTCTCGATCTCAACGATATGGACAAGGCGAGCGCTTTTGAGCACATGCTGAGGCATCTAGCGGCTAGCGGCATCTCTCAGAGGGATGCCCTCGATCACATGGCGCGCACGCTAGGCCTTTCGCAGAGGCAGATCCAGCGATATCTTCGCCTGCTACAACTCTCGCCACTGGTCCGGCAGCACGTCGCCAGCGGCGCGATCGGCGTCACCCATGCACAGCACCTTGTCGACATATCGCCCGACGAGCGCCAGGAATCTGTCGCTGCCCTCGTCATCGACGAAAGCCTCTCGGCGGCGGAGCTTTCCCGTCTCTGTGCATCCCTCGCCAGGAACCCAAATATCGCCCCCGCGGCTGCTCTGGCGCTGCTGCGCCGCGGAGAAAATGTGCCTCACATAGAGTCGCGTAATCAGGATGGTCCCGCCATGCCGGGCCATGCCACCCTTCCGGAGCGCGAGCAGGCCTTGGAAGAGGATGACGGGCTCCTTCCCTGGGAGGGCAAGAACTTGGAGGCCGGCGTCGGGCCGCGAGACGATGCCGACTATCGCTACCTGGAGCCGGTCACTCGCGATGGCAACCGGATGCTGCGGATACATTCGCTGGACTCTTTCATGGATGAGCTACAGCGCCTGACAGAATGTGTGCAGAGCGGTGATCTTCAGCGGCTGATGGAGAGCGACGGCGCCAGCACCGTCAAAATCAGACTGGCCGTGCGACAGCTGCGTTTTCTGTCCGAGGCCGTCAGCACGTTGGCAACTACGGAGAGATAAATGACCCAGTCACACAATCAGGTATCACTCGTCTCCTGCGCTGACTATGAGCCACAAGCAGTCTATAACGCCGTCAAGCGATCCATCGACCTGCTGGGAGGCATCGAAGCCTTTATCAAGCCAGGATCCCGGGTATTGCTGAAACCAAATCTGGTGCGGAGCATGGCTCCGGAGCGAGCCGCCACAACGCACCCCACCGTGGTCGCCGCAGTGGCGCGTCTGGTGATCGAGGCTGGGGCGCACCCGCTGATTGCGGATTCGCCGGGAGGCCCGTATACACCAGCCACGTTGCGGTCCACCTATCGCAGAACCGGCATGGAAGCAGCGGCGGAGAGCAGCGGCGCCGAGCTGAATTATGACACAGAAGCGACACAGGTCTCCAATCCAGAGGGCGTCGTACTGCACCGGCTGGATATCATCAACCCGTTGCTTAAAGTCGATGCTGTCATCAACCTGCCCAAGCTCAAGACTCACAACCTGACCGTGCTGACAATGGGCGTCAAGAACCTTTTCGGCGTGGTACCTGGCGCGCTCAAGATCGGCTACCACTCCAAACTCGTCGACCGCGAGCGGTTCTGCCAGGGGTTGCTGGACATCATGCAGTTTGTCCATCCAACCCTTACGGTACTGGATGCTGTCATCGGTATGGAGGGTGAGGGCCCCACCGGCGGCGACCCGCGCACAATCGGCGCAATTATCTCCAGCGCAGACGTCCTCGCGGTAGATACGCTGGGCGCTTCGCTGGTGGGCATGAAACCCGAAATCGTGACCACCACGCGACTGGCTGCAGCGCGAGGTCTAACGACAGCCAAACTCGACGATCTCGAGATCCTCGGCGACAGCCTGGACAAGCTCAGAATCACAGACTTTCGTGAAGGGATCGATACCCCCCTGGATCCAGGCCTTGTTCCCGGCCCGCTGCGCTTTCTGGTACGGGCTGCCACACCGCCGACCAACGATCAGTCGGACACACGCCGTGCGCGGGCGCTGCGCGGCCTGGCACAGGGATGGATCTGGAAGCAAATGGTGGCCAGGCCGCGTGCCACCGAACGCTGTGTCGCTTGCGGCTTTTGTGTCCAGCACTGTCCCGTAAACGCCATTAAGATCGTCAATGGGCGCGCTCAGATGGATGGCAAGACATGCATTCGCTGCTACTGCTGTCACGAGCTCTGCCCGTATGATGCGATAGAGCTATACAAGCCTTTTCTCGGCAGGCTGATCTCGCCCAAATAGAACAGCGCCGGGAAGGTCCCCGGCGCTGTTGCCTGAAGCGAAACAACCTAGAGCACAGGGGGATGAGCAGGCTTGAGGTCTCCAACCACCGCCTGCACCACTGTCTTTAGCTCAGCAAAGACCCGATCAATGGTCTGTGAAGCATCAATCGTCTCAAAGCCGTACTCGGCGCTCATCTCATCCAGCGCCTGGCGCATGCGATTTTGGTGCTCGATATAGCTGGCGTAATAGTCAGCGTATCCCAAATAGTCCATGCCGGACTCCCAAAAGTCAAAACCGCGGGCCGCAAGCACTCGAGGGAGCAGGTCCTCGACCTCTGCCCGCAGATACAGGATTTTATCCGGCACCACGGCGAACCCGGTGAGGGACTTGAGCCACTCACTGTCAGCCCCTCGCACACGCGCTCGGGCCATCATCGAGTAGATGTAGCGATCTGTCAGCACGACAAAGCCCGCCTTGAGCATGGGGATGATCTCCCGCTCCAGCCTGTCGGCAAAGTCCGCAGCATAGAACAGCGCCAACGTCAGGTTACCCATGGTATGCCCCTGCTTGGCGGACTCGATCCCGCGACTGGCCAGTTCCGATCGCTTGAACCCACTGGAATACACCGCGTAACCGTTGGCTTCCAGCCATTCCCGCAACAGGGCGACCTGGGTGGACCGGCCCACCCCGTCTGGTCCTTCCAACACGATCAGCTTGCCGCCGACATCGACATCCTCGGCACCGGGAAGACCATGTCCATAGAATTGCAGTCTGCTCATGGTTATTGCTCCACCGTTCGGGCCAGGCTCTCCAGATACCGGCCAGAGAGACCTTCCGCGGCCAGCACTTTGCGCCAGGGGTTGGATTCGGCCATCAATGCACCTTCAAGGTGCGGCCGGATGATCTCACGCACCAGCTCCTGCTGCTCCACAATGGGCAGGCTCGCGTCCACAACGGAGAAATTGTACTCCGCGACGATGCGCTCATACTCTCGCAGGATGCGCCCCTGAAAGATCCGGTAGCTCTCCAGCGGATCATCCGAGAGGCCAAGATCGAGGCCAGCCTCATAGTACTTGAGACTGGGACGGCCACTGATGATCCGGCGCAGTGACTCATCGAGCGGCACGCGAAAGTAGAGCGCCACAGACGGGATCGCGGCGAAGGAATAGACCTCACGGACCCAATCCCGGTTCACGCCGCGGGCAACGTCCCGCGCAAAGGCCGTAAAGATGTACCGGTCCGCGAGCACAATCGCGCCGGCCTTGAGCGCGGGCTCGATCTGCTGCTGGTACCGGTCCGCAAAGTCGACGGCGTGGATCAGACTGAAACTCGTGGGCGTAAGAAGCTGCTTTTTCTTACCGACCTTGATGGTCTTGCGCACCACCGGTGACGAGTTCCACTCGCTGAATGCCACAGCGTAACCCAACGACGTGAGCCACTTGTGCAGCAGGTCCAGTTGCGTACTCTTTCCAGAGCCATCAATACCCTCAACGATGAACAGGCGCCCCGGCAACTTGGTGCCATCTGGGAGTGTCGCCATAGATCCTCCTATCCGTACGTCATCGCCATCGAAGACCCCGTTCAAGTGCCCATAATATAGAGAAATATGGCGCGCGATGCAATCGTAAGGCCTCGCAGTCAGATCGCACCGGCAGTTGGCCCGGACACACGCTCGATGAGCAGTGCATGGCTGCGCCGTCCGACCTCGCGTAACAGGCCCAGCTGCCTGAGGCAATAGGATGCCCGCTGTGCAGTCGCCATGCGCACGCCCAGAGCAGCGGCGAGCTCACGATGCGTAAAGGGCTCCTCCAGCGTCGGGGGCAACAGATCGAGGAGGTCCTCGGCGCTGCGGAACGTGCGTGTTTCCAGCACACGGTCGAGCAAGGTATCAACGATACTGATGCCCTTGCGCCGCCAGGATCCCGTTCCATCCGCGCAGCGCACTTCCGTCACAGCTACCTTGACGGCAACAAGCTCCAGACGGGGCACCATCAGCAAGTGAGGACAGTACACGAGTTCGTCGAACAAACTCGCCCAGCTGAGCCGCGTCGGCGAGCGCCGCTGCCTGAGGACCGTCTCACCGTCTCCGTCGAGCGTGCGGATCATCTTTTCCGCCACCACCGGATAGACGAGCTGCACATCATGGCCAAGGGCAAGTGTGCTCAGCTTGTGCTTGATGCTGCCCATGCCAGCCGTCTGCACCTCGATTAGGAGCTCCCCGCGGACAACATCAACGACATAGCCGTCCACCGTCATTTCGTTCAAATCGCCGGGCCGTGAACACCATGCTTTGAGCGCGGCATGGAGCGAGCGCTCATTGAGCTCTCCGATGGAGTTCGTTACTTTGGGCTGATCAAGTTCGCTCATGGCAGCTCTTGCGCCACACCTGGCGGATAGAGGGTCAACACCGTCACCTCTGGCCGGCACCCCAGCCTGATAGGCACCGTGGTCGTGCCCAGCCCGCGATTCACATACAGCCAGCCGTCACGGATGCTGTACAGCCCCTGATCGTACCGCTGCGCATAGTCGGGCAGGATGAGGGCGCCCCGACCAGGCGGCCGCACCTGGCCGCCATGTGAATGCCCGCTGAGTTGCAGCCAGACGCTGCCTGCTTGCACAAAGGGCTCGCCGAGGTCAGGCTCGTGGATCAACATCACCACCGGCAGGCCTGTGGCGTTGCCTTGGGTAGCCGCCGGCAGATCGGGTGTCCCGGACCATGCATCATCCAGGCCCGCCAGATAGAGCGTCGCCCCGCCATTGGATAGGATCACGCCCTCGTTATCGAGCACAACGATGCCAGCGGCACGCAGTCCCTCTGTGACAACCTGCCGATTGGTCCACAGATCATGGTTTCCCAGCACCGCATAGCTGCCCAGGGGTGCGGACAATCCCGCCAGCAAGGGTGTCGCCAGGTTGACCTGCGTCGCATCCTCGCGCACGAAATCGCCGGTCAGAACGACAGCGTCGGGATGCTCCCGCTCGACCAGGTTGAGAGCATACTGCAGGCGGAGCACATCACGCCGCCCCTGCATGTGCAGGTCGCTCAGCTGCACAATCGTGATGGGGATATCTGAGGGGGAGCTCGGCGAACCGATTGTAACGCGCTCGATCTGTGGTGTGTCCTGTAAACACATGAACAATAGCAGCAACCCTCCCAGCAGGAACCAGGGGACACGCCACAACCATCGTTTGCCCCCTTGACCAGCATCTCGTTCAAGGAAAGGCATCCGCGCCCTTTGTACTCATTTCGCCCAGCGCGTAGGCCACCACCGCGAGCATGACCAGCCCGGCGGTCTCGGTGCGCAAGACGCGTGAGCCCAGGGAGACGCTCACCACCCGGGCCGAGTGCAGGACTGCCAGTTCATCCTCATCAAAGCCGCCCTCGGGCCCGACAAAAAGCCGGACCGACGCAGGGAGAGGCTGGCCCTCCAGAGCATCACGGATGCCGAGGGCGCCATCGTCCAATGCGCCCGCCAGACACAGATCGCCAGCACCGATATCCTGGATTGCACGGTCCAACGTCACGATATCCGATAGCTCGGGGATTCGCACTCGTCCCGATTGCTCAGCCGCTTCCTGGACGATACGGCGCCAGCGTTTCAGCCGGGCTGCGCCAGCCTCGCTGCGCTCTCCCTGGACAGAGCGCGAGGCCAGTACTGGCACAATCCTTGTTGCGCCCAATTCGGTGGACTTTTGGAGCACGAGGTCGAGTTTCCTGCCGCTTGGCAAGCCCTGGTACAGAATGAGAGGAACTCGAGGCTCTGTATCGGGGTGATAGCAGCGCAGACGCTCCGCCAGACACTGGCGGGGACTCACCTCCACGAGCCGGACACGCCACGCCGCACCGGAGTTGTCGAGGAGCTCGATCTCATCGCCAGGCTTGAGCCGCAGGACTCTGCTCAGCTGGTGTGAGACTTGTCCGCCGAGAGTAACAGGGTCGTGTTGGAGCCACTCTGACGGAACGAAAAAGCGGTGGAGGTGCATGACATCAGGCAGGCCGCTCGGCAACCAGCGCTACCCAGCCCTCTTCCTGTAGTTCCTGAAGGATCGACAACCCCTCAGCCGCCATCGCGTCCTGAACTGCCTGCGACTTGTCTGCGAGGATCCCCGAGGCGATACAGATGCCTCCCGGTTTGAGATACCCGGGCAGACTGGCGGCCATGTCGATAATGATCTCCGCCAGGATGTTTATCAGTAACAGGTCGTAGGGGCCGCCCTCGTGATAGGGCAATCCCGTGCGGGCACGGCCAGGGAGTGTGGCGCGACTGACCGAGATTGTTTCCGCCACATCGTTTCGTACAATGTTCTCCTGTGTGACCTGAACACAGACGGGATCTACATCGACCGCATCGACGTGCACTGCGCCAAGCAATGCCGCCCCGATCGACAGGATGCCCGAGCCGGTGCCCACATCCAGGACCTCCGCACCAGAGACCTGCTGTGACTCCATCGCGATCAGGCACAGGCGTGTCGTTGCATGCAGCCCTGTGCCAAAAGCCATCCCGGGATCCAGATACAGGGGGAGGCGCCCTGCGGGAACCTCATACTCGACCCAGCTGGGGACGACGACAAAGCGCTCCCCGATCGGCAGCGGCGGGAAAAACGCCTTCCACGACTCTGCCCAGTCAGCCGCCTCCAGTAAGCGGGTGGTGGGCTCCGAGATCACACCAGTCTTGCTGAGGAGCAGCAGCGCGATCTCAAGCTTTTGGAGGGTCTCCGCATCATGCTCCTCCATGAATCCCTTGACCAGGACGCGCTCCTCCGGCGGCCATTCAGGGCCCTTGCGCAGTTCGTCCACAGCGGCACCACCGGAACAGTAGCGGCTGAGCAGCCCCACCACATCGTCGACCGCTTCGCAATCGGCCTGGACACTGATCTCGATCAGGCGCGCATCATCAATGGCCATCAGATACCCAGCGCCTCTCTGAATCGATCGAGAAATCCTCGTCCAGCCTGCGGTGTCACCTCTGATCCCAGAGTCTTACCCAATTGCTTGAGCAGATCCTTCTGCTCAGCCGTGAGTTCGGTAGGCACAACGACGTTCAAGATGACCAGTTGATCACCTCGGCCATGGCCGTTGAGCCGAGGGACCCCCTTGCCACGCATATGCAACACGCTCCCCGCCTGGGTGCCCGCAGGCACAACCAGCGTCTCTTCCCCTTCCAACGTCGGTACCTTGATTTCATCCCCCAATGCCGCCTGCGCGATGTTGATGTTGACGTTGAGGAGTATATCGTGGTCGCGCCGCGTAAAGTACTTGTGCGGCGCGACATGCAGCATCACATAGAGCGTGCCGGGAGGGCCGCCATGGAGCCCGTGCTCTCCCTCACCTGCCAGGCGGATGCGCATGCCATCGTCCACACCTGCCGGCACCTCAACCATCAGGCGACGGGTTTGCTGGCTGCGCCGGGCGCCATGGCAAACGCTGCAAGGGGTAGTGACCACTTCGCCCGTCCCCTGACAGCGCGGGCAGGTGGCAACATTCACAAACGCACCAAATACAGACTGTTGCGTGCGCCGCACCTGGCCTGTCCCATTGCAGTCGGGGCAGCGAATCGGCGAGGTCCCGGGCTCTGCACCACTCCCATGGCAATGCGGGCACGTCTCCAGACGCGTAATCTCGATCTCTCGCGTGCAGCCGAAAACCGCCTCTTCAAACGTTATTTGCAGATCATAGCGAAGATCGGCTCCACGTCGCGGCCCCTGAGTGGCGGCGGTGCGCATGGAGCCAAAGCCAAAGAGATCCTCAAAGATATCCTCAAAGCCACCAAAGCCGCCAAAGCCGAAACCGCCCGCACCCGCCTGGTCTTCGAGGCCGGCATGCCCGAAACGATCGTACTGAGCCCGCAACTTGTCATCGTTGAGAACCTGATAGGCCTCATTGATCTCCTTAAAGTGCTGCTCTGCATCTGACTCGTTATTCACATCCGGATGGTAGCGCTTGGCCAGCTTGCGATACGCCGACCGCAAATCGTCCTTGGACGCATCCCGCGCTACTCCCAGCGTTTCGTAATAGTCGCGCTTGGCTTCGGAAGACATCAATCATTGCTCCAGATTAGGGATCTTGACCATCGAAAAGTCTAGTCCCTTTGCGTAAATGGGTCAAAGATTCGTGACCCTGCCTGTGTCTAGTTGATAGCAGAGGGCCGGAAGTCCGGCACACAGCCACCTTCCGGCCCTCACTCCTGCACGGTGTCCCTAGACCTCGCGGAACTCGCCTTCCACGGTACCGCCATCGGTGCCTTCCGGACCCGCACCCGGCGGTGGCGTCTGCCCGCCCTGCTGGTAGGCAGCCGCACCGACTCGCTGCAGTACCTCCTGCAGCTCATCTTTGCGCCTGCGCAGGCGTGCTGTGTCACTGTCGTTCAGCGCCTCGCGCACAGCGCTTACCTTCTGCTCGACCTCTGTTCGCAACTCGGCTGGCACCTTGTCGCCCAGATCCTTGAGCGTCCTTTCCGCCGAGTAGGCAAGCGAATCTGCCTCGTTGTGCAGCTCTGCAGCCTCTTTGCGCTTGCGGTCCTCAGCCGCGTGCCGCTCCGCTTCGCGCACCATTCTGTCGATCTCATCCTCAGAGAGACCGCTGGACGCGGTGATGGTGATAGCCTGCTGACGGCCCGTTGCCTTGTCCCTGGCCGACACCTTCAGAATACCGTTCGCGTCGATGTCAAAGCTGACCTCGATCTGCGGCATGCCGCGCGGCGCGGGCGGGATACCATCCAGCGTAAACGTACCCAGGAGTTTGTTATCAGCAGCCATTGGGCGCTCGCCCTGCAGAACATTGATCTGCACCTGCGTCTGGTTGTCCGACGCCGTTGAGAAAACCTGTTCCTTGTGTGTCGGGATGGTGGTATTCCGCGGGATGAGCGGCGTCGCTACACCGCCCAGCGTCTCGATGCTCAGGGTCAGCGGCGTCACATCCAGCAAGAGGACATCATTAACTTCACCACCGAGCACACCGGCCTGAATGGCAGCACCCAGGGCCACCACTTCGTCCGGGTTGAGCCCCTTGTGCGGCGACCGGCCGAACACCTCCTCAACGCGTCGCTGCACCAGCGGCGTGCGCGTCTGCCCACCCACGAGGATGACCTCGTCGATGTCTTCCACTTTAAGCTCGGCATCCTTCAGCGCCTGCCGGCAGGGACCGATGCTGCGCTCGACGAGATCCTCAACGAGCTGCTCAAACTTGCTGCGCGTCAGTGTCATCGACAGGTGCTTGGGACCGCTGGCATCCGCCGTGATGAACGGCAGGTTGATCTCGGTCTGCGCCGTGGTCGACAGCTCGATCTTGGCCTTTTCTGCGGCCTCCTTGAGGCGCTGCAACGCCATGCGGTCGTTGCGCAAATCGATGCCCTGATCTTTGCGATACTCTTCCACCACCCAGTCGATCACCCGCTGGTCAAAGTCGTCACCGCCCAGGAAGGTGTCGCCGTTGGTCGCACGAACCTCAAAGACGCCTTCGCCAATATCGAGGATCGAGATATCAAAGGTGCCACCGCCAAGGTCGTAGACGGCGATCTCTTGATCATTCGACTTGTCCAGTCCATAGGCGAGCGCGGAGGCTGTGGGCTCATTGATGATGCGCAGGACATCCAGCCCCGCGATTCGACCGGCGTCCTTGGTTGCCTGGCGCTGCGAGTCGTTAAAGTACGCGGGCACAGTGATCACGGCCTGCGTCACAGGCTCACCCAGATATGCCTCCGCATCGGCCTTGAGTTTGGCCAGAATCATGGCCGATATCTCGGCCGGCGAATATCGCTTGCCACCCATCACCACCCACGCATCGCCGTTATCGTTCTCAACGATCTTGTAGGGCAGCAACTTGATGGCCTTTTGCACCTCTGGATCGGTATAACGGCGACCCATCAGTCGCTTGACTGAATAGATTGTGTTCTCCGGGTTGGTAATCGCCTGGCGACGGGCCACCTGTCCAACCAGGCGCTCCCCGGTCTTGGGGTTGACAGCAACCACCGAAGGGCACAGGCGTGATCCCTCAGAGGTCGGGATGACCGTAGGCTCATTGCCCTCCATTACAGCGACGACTGAGTTTGTCGTTCCCAGGTCTATTCCGATGATTTTCCCCATTGTTTTCTCCTTGAACTAAGAGTTCCTTAATCTCTATGAATGCCATTCAGGGTTAGCCCTCGGCGGGTCCCATGGACACCTTGACAAGCGTCGGCCTGAGTACCTCACCACCTATCATGTAGCCTTTGCGTACCTCTTCGGTCACGACACCTTCCGGATACTCGTCACTGGCTTCCCGCATCAGTGCATCGTGATAGTGCGGATCAAAGGACTGCCCCATGGCATCAATTTCCACCACGCCCAGTCCCGTCAGGTAATCCTCAAGCTTGCGCTGTATCAGGGTGATGCCCTCGATCCAGGGCATAGCGCTGTATTCCTCCGGGACGTGGCTCATAGCGAGCGCGAAATCGTCCGCGACAGGCAACAACTGGCGGATGAGTTCCATCTTGGATCGCAGTTGCTGCTGTTCTCGTTCTCTCGCTACACGCTTACGATAGTTATCCAACTCTGCCAAAGTGCGCAGGTACTTGTCCCTTAACTGATCGATCTCTTGCCGTGCCTCTTCCAATAGCTGCTCAGGACCGGGCTCTCCCTCGTCGGAGATCGTCTCCTGTTGCTCCAGCTCGCGGATCTCGTCACAGTCCTCTGTCATAACTCTCCCATCCTCCGGTATGAAATACGCCAGCTATGCCCGCGTTTCGCCGTAGACTTCGTCAATCAGGCCGTCCATCATTTGAGCGACGTACCGCACTGTGGATACAACGTGGGCATAGGGCATGCGAGTCGGACCCACCACCCCCAACACCCCGCTGGCCTTGTCGCGTATGCCGTAAGGCGACAGCACCATACTGACGTCGTATATCTCTTCAAAGGGCCGCTCGCCGCCGATGATGATCTGAACGCCGTTCGCGCTCAGTGCGCGGCTCAAGACGATATCCAGGCGCTGACGCTGCTCCATCATGTCGACCAGCCGACGGAAGGTGCTCACATCCTCAAACTCGGGCTGCTCCAGCACATTGGCCAGACCAGCCTGGTAGATCTCGTCAATCGTGCGGATGTCGACATCCTCCATCCGCTGCGCGAGCCACTCCACTACCCGCTGGGGCCATCCAGCGATTCCTGGCGATTCCAGCGCCATGATAGACCGTATCTCCTGCGCCGTGTGGTTGCGGAAAAGGTCGTTCAGCTGATTGGTCAATTGGCTCAACCGATCCTGCGTCACAGCCTCGGATACGGCCATGATCTCCTGGCAGACACTGCCATCCTGCAGCACCAGGACCATCAGAATGAGCGTATCGTGCGTCGCGATCAACTGAATGTGCTTGAGTCTGGAATGGTCAGCATGCGGAGCGGTCACAAGCGACGCAGAGCGTGTCGTGTGTGCCAACACCGCCGCAGTGAGCTGCAGCCACTGATCCATATTGAGCCGAATCTGGTGAAATTGATGGCCGATCATCGTCCGGTACGGCGCCGGCAGCTCGACATCATCCATCAGCCGTTCGATAAAGTAACGATACCCTTTGATCGTAGGCACACGTCCGGCGGAAGTATGCGGCTGCTGCAAGTAGCCCAGATCCTCGAGCAAGGCCAGCTCGCTTCGCACGGTCGCAGAACTCACGCCAAGCTGACCGAGACGCAACAAAGTCCCAGAGCCGACCGGGACGGCCGAGGCGACATACTCCTGCACCAGGAGACGAAGTACCTCACGCTGCCGGGCACTCAGGTCATCGGTTAGCGCGTCCTGGCCTCTTTGATCCATATCCTCACCCTATCCCTCACGGGCAGTTAGCAGTCTCCACCCTAGAGTGCCAACATCATAGCACCCTTGAGCGACTTTGTCAAGAATGCGAGCTCAGGACCGTCAAGACAGGGATAGGAGGGCAAGCGGAGCGCAGCATGAATGCCAATACAGAGTATAGTAAGAGTATGAACCGTTGCTAACAGCAATACCCTTAGTGTATTATTGCAGGATACCTGCGCGCTACATGTACAACTACGGACGCCATGCGTTGTCTTTGGCTGGATTTGTCGTGATCTGGTGCCTGTGCTACAATCCTGGACGCACTGAGGGATCGTCTAACGGTAGGACAGCTGACTCTGGATCAGTCAATCGGGGTTCGAATCCCTGTCCCTCAGCCAAGAACAGAGACGACCAGTTGATGAGTAATCAGCTGGTCGTTTTGCATGCTGCGATCGGTTAGCGCTAGTGTGCGCAACGACCTGGCTCCGGTGTATAGTCCGTAACGCGTCACTACTGCCCAACTGATGGCATTTTGAGACTACATAGCGAGCGATCTTCCAGCTGGGACGATCAACGGACCTTGCCGCACCTCTCCTGGGGAGTACCATCGGACCCAGATTCGACGTGGCCTAGCCAGTTTCCATGTGCAGCACCTTGGAGCCACACCGCCAACGCCCGCCCGGAAGTCGGCCTCCAGGCGGGCA
>CAZYWU010000040.1:0-14264 GCA_964651255.1 uncultured Anaerolineales bacterium | reverse complement strand
ATCTCTCCTTCCCCATGTAGAGGAGCAGAGGCTGTGTAGGGGACAAGCGCGCGAAACTTGCGCTCATGTGGAGAAATCCGTGAGAGTTCAAATCTCTCCTTCCCCACTTGGTGCGTACCTTAGCCTGCGGAAGTGGCTCAGTGGTAGAGCATCTCCTTGCCAAGGAGAGGGTCGCGAGTTCGAATCTCGTCTTCCGCTCAGAGTACAGTCTGCCGGGATGCTGGCCCCGATACGTGTGGGGCCAGCATTCTCGTGTCTGGGCCAGAATTTCTGCTGTGCCGCGGATATGGTATAATCGAGAGGTTGCCCGTGAGCCGGGCCAGCGAACGAGAACTGCGAGGAGGACCGAGCGTGCAAGTCACCAGTGAAACCGTAGCGCCCTGTGAGGTGGTGCTCACCATTGTGCCGGATCCAGAGACCATTGACAGAGCGATGCGCCAGGCCGCTCGCGACATTTCGCGCTACCGCCCGGTGCGCGGCTACCGCCCCGGACGAGCGCCCTACGCCATGGTGGAACGCGCCTTTGGCCGTGAGGTGATTCTCAACGAGGCCCTCAACCGCATCGCCCCCGATATCTATCGTCAGGCGATCGACGAGGCCGATCTCCTGCCCTATCAGCAGACGCAGATGGAGATCGAGACCGAGGATCCCCTGGTGCTCAAGGTCAACGTGCCTCTCAAGCCTGTCGTACAGCTCGGGGCCTACGCTGAGATGCACATTGAGCCTCGCCCGGAGGTGGTGATCACCGACGCGGATATCGACGAACAGATCGAGATGCTGCGCCGGCAGTATGCCGAGGTCACGCCTGTCAGGCGTCCGCTGCAGATGGGTGACCAGGTCGTGGTCGGCATCTGGGGTACGGTGGATGGGGAGCAAGTGCAGCGGGAGGAGAACGCCACGCTGGATCTCACCGAGTATATGCGCCCGGAGGGCTTTGCCGAGGCGCTACTGGGCGCCGAGATGGGCGACACGCGTGAGTTCAGCCTGACGTATCCCGAGGATGAGCCGAACGAGGACCTCGCCGGGAAAAAGGTGGACTATAAGGTCGTCGTGGGTGAGGTCCGCGAGGTGGATCTTCCCGAAGTCGATGACTCTTTTGCCAGGACTGTCGGCGACTATGACACGATCGCCGATCTGCGCCAGGCGATCGCTGACGATCTCAAAGAGCAGCGTGAGGCGCAGAATCGGGCCGCTGAGCGACTCGAAGCGGTCGAGATGCTGATCAACAGTTCGGAAATATCCTATCCGCAGGCGGCCCTGGAGCGCGAGATCGATCGCGCTATCGCCAATCAGCGTGCGCGCGCGCAGCGGATGGGCTTTTCGTTGGATTCGTATCTCCGCATCACCGGGCGCACCGAACAGGACCTGCGCGATGAGATTCGTGCCGAAGCCGAAAAGGGGCTCTTGCAGCGGCTCGTGCTCCTCGAGTACATCCGGCATGAGGGTATCCGTTTGACCGATGACGAGGCCAACGCTGCGATCAACAACTATGCCAACAACCTCGCGCTCTCCTATGGCGACAAGGCAGAGGAGATGCTCAAGCAGGCGGTCGAGAACGGTGCGCTCAGCCTGGCCATCGAGGATGCGATGGTGATGAAGGCCGCCCAGTGGCTGGCGGACCGGATGGCAGGCCGGCCCCTTCCCGAGCCGGTGCCTGAGGAGAGCGCAGACGCTGAGGACGATGCAGTGGCAGCGGATGCCGCAGCGGAGATCGATGCAGAGCCAGCGGCAGATGTCGAGGAAACAGTAACAGACGCTGGCGATGCCAGCGTCGCAGAAGAATCATAATCGGGGCCAGCTCATCGTTTTGGCCCGTAGAGTGCTGCCTTGCGCAGGGCAGGGCGGTGCGGGAGGAACCTATGTTTACAGATGCTCTTGTTCCCATGGTCATCGAGACCACCGGGCGCGGCGAGCGCGCCTATGATATCTATTCGCTGCTCCTGAGGGAGCGGATCATCTTCCTCGGCACGGCCATCGACGATCAGATCGCTGGCCTGATCGTGGCACAGATGCTCTATCTGGACCGCGAAGATCCCGAGCGGGAGATCAGTCTCTATATCCAGTCGCCGGGCGGCGGTGTCTATGCTGGCCTGGCGATCTATGATACGATGCAGGTGATTCGGGCGCCAGTCTCGACCATCGCCGTGGGCAGCACCGCCAGTTTTGGTACCGTGCTGCTGGCGGCTGGCGCACCCGGGCGCCGGTTCGCGCTGCCCCATGCCACGATTCACATCCACCAGCCCGCTGGCGGCGCCCATGGCCAGGCCAGCGACATCCAGATCCAGGCGGAGGAGATTTTGCGGTTGCGCCGGATGCTGAACAATATCCTGGTGCAGCATACAGGCCAGCCCCTGGAGCGCATCGAGAAGGACACCGATCGAGACTATTACCTGGATGCACAGCAGGCTGTCGAATACGGCCTGGTTGACGAGGTGATCACGCCGGCTCAGGCGCGTAAGGCCAGGGAAGAGTGAGCCAGGCCATGCAGCGTCCCAGGTGTTCGTTCTGCGGGCAGCCTGAGGGCCCCGGCCGCCGCCTGATCGCCGGGCCCGACGGGGTCCACATTTGCGACGGATGTGTCAATCTGTGCAAACAGATCCTGGACTCGGGCGCGGAGGGCGGAGAGGAGCACGCGCTGCGCCGGGAGGATATCCCCGCGCCGCGCGAGATCTTTGACGCCTTGAGCAGCTATGTCATCGGGCAGGAGCGGGCCAAGCGCACGCTCTCAGTCGCGGTCTACAATCATTACAAGCGCGTGCTGGAGAACGGCCACGAGCACAAGGACGTGGAACTGCAAAAGAGCAACGTCCTTCTCATCGGACCTACCGGCTGCGGCAAGACGCTCCTGGCGCAGACGCTGGCGCACAGCCTGGATGTCCCTTTCAGCATCTCGGATGCCACGGCGCTCACAGAGGCCGGGTACGTGGGCGAGGATGTCGAGAACATTCTGCTCCGGTTGCTGTACAACGCCGATTTTGATATCAAGCGCGCCTCTCAGGGCATCATCTACATCGATGAGATCGACAAGATCGCCCGCAAGAGTGGCGACAATGTCTCCATTACCAGAGACGTCTCCGGTGAGGGGGTGCAGCAGGCGCTGCTCAAGATTCTGGAAGGTACCGTGGCGAATGTCCCGCCCCAGGGCGGGCGCAAGCATCCGCAGCAGGAGTTCATTCAGGTGGACACGAGCGACATCCTGTTCATCTGTGGTGGCGCCTTTGACGGGCTCGTGGACATTATTCGCGAGCGCACCCGGTTCAAGAGCCCGATGGGCTTTGGTCAAGGCGAGCGCCGGGCCGAGCCGACCGATGCCGAGCTGCTGAGCCGGGTCTCTCCGGAGGATCTGCTCGAGTACGGGCTGATTCCCGAGTTCGTGGGGCGGCTGCCTGTAGTCGTCTCGGTCGATCCGCTCAGCGAACAGGACATGGTGCGCATCCTCACCGAGCCGCGCAATGCCCTCGTGCGCCAGTATCAGCGGCTGTTTGAGCTGGATGACGTCACGCTCGAGTTCACCGATGAGGCGCTGCTGGTGGCGGCGCGAGAGGCCATGCGCTCGAACATGGGCGCCCGCGGGCTCCGTACGATCCTGGAAGAGACGCTGAACGAGGTCATGTTCGAGCTTCCTTCCAATCCTGAGATACAGCGCTGGGTGGTGACCGCCGAGGATATCCTGCAGCGGTCCACGCCCGGTTCGGCCTTGCAGAGGCGGCGCCCCGCTGCCTGAGCGAAATGCAGGGCCAGCAAGGGAGGCGCCCGCCACGGCGGGCGCCTGCGTCCAGCTACCTTGTCTGCCGCCCTGGATTTCTTTGACACCCCTATCCCCTTCCGCTAGAATCTTGCAGTACAGCTCGACCCTCAGGAGGACGCATGCTCAGCAGCGCAGACATACGTTCGCGCTTTCTGGCCTTTTTCCAGGAGCGTGGCCATACTGTCGTGCCCAGTTCATCACTCATCCCGGGCAACGACCCGACGCTGCTGTTTGCCAACGCTGGCATGGTGCAGTTCAAGGACGTGTTTATCGGTCTCGAGACCAGGCCCTACACGCGCGCGACCACGGTGCAAAAGTGCATGCGCGTGAGCGGCAAGCATAACGATCTGGACCAGGTCGGCCCGTCGCCGCGGCACCACACCTTTTTCGAGATGCTCGGGAACTTTTCCTTTGGGGATTACTTTAAGGCGGACGCCATCGCCTACGCCTGGGAGTTTCTGACGGGCGCGATGGGCCTGCCAGCGGATCGGCTGTATCCCACCGTGTATACCGACGATGACGAGGCCTATGCCCTCTGGGAGCGGCATCTTGGGCAGGGCAGTGGCCGCATCACGCGGCTGGGCGCCAAGACCAACTTCTGGGAGATGGGCGACACGGGCCCCTGTGGCCCTTGCTCGGAGATCCTCTATGATCGTGGACCTGAGGCGTGTTCCTGCGGGCGGCCAGACTGCGGACCGGCGAGCGACTGTGATCGCTGGCTGGAGATCTGGAACCTGGTCTTTATGCAGTTTGAAAAGCGCGCCGACGGCAGCATGGTGCCTCTGCCAAAGCCGAGTATCGACACGGGGGCTGGGTTCGAGCGTATTACGTCCATCCTTCAGGGCGCCGACAACAACTATGACACCGACCTGTTTCTGCCGATCATGCAGCGGACGCAGGAACTTATCGGGCACGATGATGCCGCCCGCCAGGCAAACCGGATAGCCTATCGCGTTATCGCAGACCACAGCCGCGCGATCGCCTTTCTGATCGCTGACGGTGTGCTCCCCGGGAACGAGGGGCGCAGCTACGTGGCGCGGATGGTGCTCAGGCGCGCGGCGCGCTTTGGCTGGTTCCTCGGCTTCAGGCAGCCTTTTCTGGCGGAGACGGCCCGCGTGGTCATCGATACGATGGGGCATCACTACACCGAGCTCCTGGAGCGCGCGGACTTTATCTGTGAGGCGATTACCCGCGAAGAGGAGCGTTTTCTGGTCACCCTCGACCAGGGCCTGTCGCGATTGTCAGAGATCGCGGCCCAGCTGGCCGAGACCGGCGAGACGACCATACCCGGGCGCGAAGTTTTCCGGCTCTATGACACCTATGGCTTTCCGCTGGAGCTCAGCCGTGATGCGGCGGGAGAGATGGGGTTGGGCATTGACGAGGCCGGTTTCCGCGAGGCTATGGAGGAACAGCGCGCGCGCGCGCGGGCCGCACAGCAGTCCCATGGTGGGCAGGCTGGCCCGCTGCTTAGCCTGGGACTCCCCGCCACCGAGTTCCTCGGTTACGAGACGATCGAATCCCCCGCGCGGGTGTTGGCCATTGCCCTGCAGGGCGAGAGCGTCTCAAGCGCTAGCGCAGGACAGTCTGTCGAGGTGGTGCTCGACCGCACACCATTCTACGGCGAGGCGGGCGGCCAGGTTGGCGATCAGGGCGTCCTGATCTCGGACCAGGTCAGGGGGGTTGTCACCGATACGGTTCGTCCGACTGTTGAGATGATTGTACACCACGTCCGGGTGGACGAGGGCACCCTGATGCTCGGCGACACGGTCCTTGCTAGGGTGGATGGCGAGCGTCGTCTGGATATTGCGCGAAACCACACGGCGACACACCTGCTGCACCGGGCGCTTCGTCAGGTGTTGGGCGAACATGCGGCGCAATCGGGCTCATATGTATCGCCGGACCGTCTGCGCTTTGACTTTACGCACCTGGCGGGGCTATCCGATGCCGAGCTGGAGGATGTGGAACGGATTGTCAACGAGCAGATCCGTGCCAACCGGCCGGTGACGACGCAAGTGATGGGCTATGAGGAGGCGCGCAAGCAGGGGGCCATCGCGTTGTTTGGCGAAAAATACGGCGACCAGGTGCGGGTCGTGAGCGTCAGCGGCTTTAGCACAGAGCTCTGCGGCGGTACCCACCTGCAATCGACGGGGCAGATCGGTTCTTTTATCATTGTCGCCGAGTCCAGCGTGGGATCCGGGCTGAGGCGCATTGAGGCAGTCACCGGTCGCGGAGCGGACGCGTATCGGCGCGAACAGGCTGCGCTGTTGCGGCAGGTAGCCGAGGCGCTCGACGTCCGGGGTGACCAGCTGCTGGCTCGAGCGGAGGCCGTGGCCAGACAGCTGCGCGAGCAACGGCGCACGATCCAACAACTGCAGGCGCGACTGGCGGCACAGGGCTCCGAGGGGCTTGCGGAACGCGCCCGCAACATCGGTGGGATCGCCACGCTGGCGGCCCAGGTGCCCGCCCAGGATGTGGACGCCCTGCGCAGCCTGGCCGATAGTCTGCGGGACCGCCTGGGTTCTGCGGTTGTGGCGCTGGGCGCCGTGATTGGGGATCGCCCGCTGCTTCTAGTTGCGCTCACGCCCGATGCGGTGAACAGGGGCCTGAGCGCCGGTCGGATCGCCGGTGCGGCCGCTCGAGTCATGGGCGGCGGTGGCGGCGGCCGTCCCGATATGGCGCAGGCCGGCGGCAAGGATTCCTCGCGCCTCTCAGAAGCTCTGGAGTCGGTCTATCAGTTGGTGGCCGAAGGGTTGGGCCAATGAGTCCTCGTGGCAGCGTGACCGTGCTGCTGTCGCCGGGCACGCAGGAGGCATCATGGCGTTACTAAGCAGGCGGGGGGGACGTCCGGACGCGCCAGCCGCGATGACGCACCATACGGCGGTCACCTGGGAAGAGGGGCATGTGCGCACCGCCGTGCTCCGGCTCGCCGATGGCACGGGTGAGATTCTCGGGCTGGCCGCTGCTCCCGTGCAGGGCGTCAGCCACACGAGCCACCCCGATCCTGATCGCTGGTACGCGGCCTGTGACTATGCCCTGGCGCAATCGGAGGACATGACTCAGAGGCTCGGTGGCCGCAAGATCGTCCCTGATTACGCCACTATGGCCATTCCCTCAGGTGTCACGCGCAGCCTCGCCATCGTAGATGAGATTCGACGCCGCAACCCGCGGCGGCCTGTGACGCTCGATGAGATGCAGACACTGCTGCGCCGGGGGTATCGCAAGGCGCAGGACCGCCTGGATGTGCGGGCGCGCGGCAGCCATGAGGACATTGTCGCAGGGTCTCTGGCCTTGATCACGCTCGATGGGCAGCCGGTCAGCGACCCGCTGGGTCTGACCGGCGACCAGATGAAGCTGTATCTGAACTTTTGCCTAGCCCCTGCGGAGTGGATTCGATCGCTGGAGTTGATCGCTAACCGTCTGGGGCTCGATCTTACCGCTATTCTTCCCCATCACGTGGCCCTGGCGTCACCCCTGGCCGATGCGGTGTCTCTGCTGGTGGTGGTGGACGAGGCGATGACCACCGTCGACCTGGTGCGGCGCGGGCGCGTAGAGTGGGCCGCGGTTGTGCCCCATGGTGCGGCGATGCTGATTGATCGCACCGTGGCAGACTTGGGTGTCCCCCAGAATCAACTTGAGGCCTTGATGCGGGCCTATCGAGCGGGCCAGCTCCGTGACGATGTAGAGCAGCGCATGTCCAGCAACTACTGGCGGGGCCTGCGCCTTTGGATGGCGATGCTGGCCGATCAGATCGCGGCCATTGCACCTGATGCGCATGTCCCTTACCGGGTGTACTGCCATGATGTCACCGGTCGTGTGCCCGAGGTCGCGTCCGCCCTGGCCACGCCCTACTGGGAGCAGCGGCTTGGGTTTGGTCGCTGCCCCAGGGTGGATGCTCTCGATGTCAACGGCATCAATGCCGTGCTGGATTGCTCCGGCCAGGCCAATGGCTCGCCCTTTTTGCTGTTGCGCTCTCTGGTGAACTATGTGGCGCGGCTCTACGCGCCTGGCAATGGTCTGGATCGTGCGCTGACGGATTCTATACGCTGGCGTCCCGGTGGTTGAGGATACCTCCGGGAACCGAGGAGGTTCCTTGCGTCCTGTTGATGTGATCTTTCTGACTCGCCATGATACCATCGATATCGCCTGCGAGCTCTTGCGGCGTGCGCGCCCGGGGGCGCAGGTGTGGATGGCTGTGCCATGGCGTGCACGATATGCCCGAGAGCTTCTCAACCTCAAGCGGTTGCAGCGAATCGCCGGCGACAAGGCCGTCGAGCTATGCCTCGTGTCCCGCGACGCAAAGACCCGGTCGCTCGCCCGAGAGGCCGGTGTGGCGGTTACCGCGGTCATGCCGCGCGCCCTCAAGCATCTGGAGCCCAGGGAGATCAGGAGCGCAGATTTCGGCGCGCGGGTTGTTCCTGTCACCGAGCGGATCAGTGCGCGGCACCTGCGCACGCCGGCGCCTTTTAACGCGGGCAGGGCGATCCTCGGACTGGCCTTTATCGCGTTGTTGCTGGCTACCATGATCGGCGTGATCGCTGTGTTCCTGCCCAGCGCCGAGGTAGCGCTCGAGCCCGTCTCCACGCGCGAGGAGGTGACCTTTACCGCGCAGGCAAACACCCGCTACGATAGCGTGGACCTGGAGCTGGGTCTGATACCGCTGCGAAGTGTTCAGGTGATCGTTGAGGGGCAGGCGGAGACGCCGGCCAGCGGAACCGCAGATGTGGCCGAGGGATATGCCTCTGGCTATGTGGTTTTCACCAACCGCACCAATGAGGCGGTGGTCGTGCCTGAGGGCACCGTGGTCCGGTCAGGCAGCGGTGAGACCATGCGCTTTCGCACGACGGAGGAGGTGACTCTGCCGGCTACATTGTTCAGCACAGTGCGTGCCCCAGTTGAGGCGGTCGAGCCTGGCTACGCCATGGCTGGTGCCTATACGCTCACGCGGGTTGAGGGTGCCCTGGCCAGCCGCATCGAGGTCATGAACGATGCGAGTATCGGCGGGGGTGGCAGCCGGCGCGTGCCCATCGTGACCTACGCCGACCTGGACACGCTGCGGGCCATGCTCGTCGAGCAACTGCAGGCTCAGGCCTACGAGCAACTGATTCAGCAACTGGGCGCCGGTGAATTTGTTCCCGCCAACACCCTGACCGCCGAAGTGATGTCGCTGGACTATGACCAGTATGTCGATCAGCAGAGTGATGTCCTGTCAGGCACGATGAGGCTGGTCGTGCGCGGCCTCGCCGTCAACGATGTGCACCTGAAGCAACTCGCGCGGGCGCGGATCACGGCCCAGGCGGGCGGTGACGTGGAACTGATCGAGGACACGCTCGAGATGGAGCAAGTGGGCGACATTCGCGTCGAGGATGCCTGGGTCGAGATAGATATGCGTGCCACCGCTGCTGTCGTGCCTACCGTGGACTATGACGATGTGCGCGCACACACCAGGGGCCGCACTGCGGAGCAGGCGGCAGAATGGCTCGAAACGAACCTGGCGCTGGCCTCAGCACCGCGGATCGAGATCAAGCCGGAGGGCTGGCCCCGCATGCCCATTCTTGATGGCCGCTACGCCATCAGCCTCGCGTCTCTGCCATGACCCGGCTTCTGGCGCTGGATGTGGGCGATGAACGCATCGGTGTGGCGATCAGCGACGAGCTGGGCCTGCTGGCGCGTCCCTACGCCGTATTGCAGCGCGTTTCGGGGCCCGAGAGCTTTGTGCGGCTTGCCGCCATCGTCGCGGGCGAAGGCGTAAGCCGGATCATCGTGGGCTTGCCGCTGCTGCCCGATGGCACCGAGGGCAAGCAAGTCAGGTCGACACAGGCCTATGTCCGCGGTCTGACCCCGTACGTGGATGTGCCGATCGTCTACTGGGACGAGCGCTACACTACGCAGGAAGCCAGAGATCTGATCGGCAGGGCGGACTCGCGCCGCAGGCGGGAACCCGTCGACATCGATGCGGCGGCTGCCGCGGTGATTCTGCAGGACTATATCAACGAACAGATGGAGGATGCACGCTAATGTCGCGCGCCTTACGGACGATTCTCCTGGCGATAACAACCATGCTCACGCTTGTGATCATTCTGGCGGTGTTAGGCGCCAGTTTCTGGTACGTCCATGACCTGGCCAGCGAGCATAGCGGGCAGCCCTACAAGATCACGGCCGCCAACATCGAGAAGGCCTTGCTGGGCGTCTATCTGCGCATGCAGGGCGCCGTGGCCACCGAGCCCGTCGACCCCACCGATGAGCGGCAGGTGCTCTTTGTCATCGAGCCCGGCGAATCCTTGATCGGCATCTCGAACAAGCTCGAGGAGTTGAATCTCGTGGCCGATGCGGAGATCTTTCGCCGTATGGTGCAGTATTACGGCGCAGACGCCGACATCCAGGTGGGCACGTATACGCTGACGCGCAGCATGACCATGGAACAGATCATGGAAAAGCTGCAGCGCGGGCTCCTGCCCGGTGAGACGGTGGCCATCCTGGAGGGGTGGCGCGTTGAGGAGGTGGCCCGCGCGCTCGAGGCGGGCGGCATCACGGACGCGGCGGGCTTTATCGCGGCGGCCTCCACCGCGCAGCCGTACGCCGGGGAGTGGCCCTACCTTCTCGAGCGGCCTGACAATGCGCCCCTGGACCTGCAGGGGTTCCTGTTCCCCGATACCTACCAGTTCGTGGCGGATACGCCGCCTGAGCAGGTGATCCAGATCATGCTGAGGAACTTTGACTGGCGCTTTTCCGAGGACCTGAGGCTGGCGGCGCAGGAAAAGGGCATGTCGGTGTACGAGGTCGTGACCCTGGCCTCGATCATCGAGCGTGAGGCTGTGCTGGCCGAGGAACGGCCAGTCATCGCCAGCGTGTTCCTCAACCGCCTGGAGGCAGGGATGCCGTTGCAGGCGGACCCCACCGTGCAGTATGCCCTCGGCTGCGATGCAGAGACGGGAGAGTGCTGGCGGGAGCTGTTCCGCGAGGACCTGAATGCCGTCCAGTCTCCGTACAACACCTATCTGAACCCGGGGCTGCCCCCGGGGCCGATCTGCAACCCCGGACTGGGGTCCATCCGCGCCGTGCTGGAGCCCGCGGACACCGAGTATCTCTACTTTTTGGCGACCAGGGACGGCGCGCACGTCTTTGCCAGGACCTATGAGGAGCATCTGCAGAACGACGCGCGGTATGGCGGCCAGTAACGAGAGAGCGATTCGTGAGAGGGCCCGGGGAGTGTTCTCCTGTAGCTCTAAAGCATGGGTAGGGCGGGAGGTGGCATGACGCTTCGTCAGCGGCTGTGGAACCCTTACCTGCTGGTGTTTATCAGCAGCGGTTGCACGATGGTCATCGAGCTGGTAGCCAGCAGGTTCATCGCGCCGCGCGTCGGCGTGTCGCTGTACACCTGGACCTCGGTGATCGGCGTGATCCTGGCGGGCATCTCGCTGGGCAATTATCTGGGGGGGCGCCTCGCGGACCGGCGCGGCTCACCGACGCTGCTGGGGATCGTGTTCTCCCTGGCGTCGCTGACCACCCTGATTCCGCTCTGGCTGGGGAACGACTTGCACGCTTTCCGGCTGCCCTTTGAGACGCCCCTGCTGGTGTGGATCGTCATCTATATCGCCATCCTGTTCCTGGTGCCCAGCGTGATCCTGGGCTGTGTCTCGCCGATCGTAGTCAAGCTCAGCTTGTCGGACCTCGGGAGGGCGGGCACGACCGTAGGCAAGATCTATGCCTGGTCATCGGCAGGGAGCATCTTTGGCACCTTCCTCACGGGTTTTTATCTCATTTCGCATTTCGGCACCAAGGCCACGATCGTGGGTGTCTCTGTGTTGCTGATTGCGCTGGGCGCCTGGTTCCTGACCGCAGTGCCCTGGCGCAGGGCTCTGGGGCGGGCGCTGGTCCTGGCGCTCCTGTACGGAGGGAGCGTCCTGCTGCTGTCGCGCGGCGGGTACCTGGTGGCCGACTGCATGCGCGAGACGGACTATTTCTGCATCAATGTGTATGAAAAGGAGCAGGACGGCCGCACAGTGCGCGAGCTCCTGCTGGACCGTCTGGTGCACAGCTATACCGATCTGGAGGACCCCACCTATCTGGCCTATGGCTATGAAAAGACCTATGCGGGCCTGATCGCGCCCCTGGCGCGCGAGACGGACGGCGTCGATGCCTTTTTCATCGGCGGCGGCGGGTACACCTTTCCACGGTACCTGCAGACGGTGCTGCCCGAGAGCCACATCGTCGTGACCGAGATCGACCCGGGAGTCACCTGGGCGGCGCATACCTGGCTGGGATTGCCGGAGGATACGTCGATCATCAGCTACAACGAGGACGCCCGCCAGTATCTGGTGGCCAATGGCCGCGAGGACAGCTACGACGTCGTCTTTGGCGATGCGTTCAATGACTTTTCCGTACCCTACCATCTGACGACGCTCGAGTTTGCCCGCCTGGTGGACTATGTGCTGCGCCATGACGGCATCTATATGGCCAATATCATCGACGCGGGCACCGAGGGGCACTTTATGCGCGCCTTTGTCAGCACGCTGCAGTCCGTGTTCGCCCATGTGGTCGTGATCCCGTCGAACTCGGACTGGCGCACCAGCAGCCGCACGACCTGGGTGGTGGCGGGCAGCCAGGCGCCCATCGACCTCTCTCTGCTGCCGGAGGGCTATCCGGCGCTCCCTCAGGAGACACTGGATGCTTACCTCGCGGAAAAGCCGCACGTGCTGCTCACTGACGATTACGTGCCCGTGGACAACCTGATGATCCCGGTGGCGGAGGCGTCCTTCGGCGGCGGGGCGCTGGCGCCCGAGGTGTGGGCCAGTATGCGGGGCAGGGTGATCGGCACAGGCGCGGGCGTGCTGGCTGTGGTCGGGCTGGGGCTGGCAGGCTGGTCGCTCAGCCGGAGGCGGCGCCATCTCGCCGTGGCCGCGGCGGATCCCGCCGAGGCGCAGTCTACGGAGATCGAGGAGTAAACCTATGCCGGGCATCTATAACAACATCACCGAGACGATCGGAAACACGCCCCTGGTGCGGCTGAGCCGCATGACGCAGCGCCTGGCCGCCGAGATCGTGGTCAAGGTGGAATCCTTCAACCCGTTGGGGTCCGTCAAAGAGCGCATCGCGCTGAGCATGATTGAGGCCGGTGAGCGGGCGGGTCTGGTGCACGCGGGCACGGTGATCGTCGAGCCCACCAGCGGCAACACAGGCATCGGCCTGGCGATGGTGTGCGCCGCGCGGGGCTACCGGCTAATCTGCACCATGCCCAGTAATGTCTCCGAGGAGCGCATCAAACTGCTGCGGGCGCTGGGCGCCGAGGCGGTGCTGGTGAGCGAGGGCGGGATGCAGGGCGCCATCGATCGCGCCCGCGAGATCGTGGCGGCGGAGGCCAGCGCCTTTATGCCGTTGCAGTTTGAGAACCCTGCCAACCCCGAGGTGCACCGCCGGACCACGGCGGACGAGATCTGGCGCGATACCGGCGGGCGGGTGGATATCATTGTGGCGGGCGCCGGCACTGGCGGGACGATCACCGGCGTAGGCTCGCGGCTCAAAGAGCTCAAGCCCGCGGTGCGGGCGGTCGTGGTCGAGCCCGACGCCAGCCCGGTCCTATCCGGTGGCTCGCGGGGCACACACGGCATTCAGGGCATCGGCCCGGGCTTTGTGCCCTCGGTGCTGGACATGTCGGTGGTCGACGAGATCGTGCGGGTGACCGACAGGGACGCCTTTGAGACGACGCGACGCCTCGCCCGCGAGGAGGGGATCCTGGCGGGAGCCTCCTCGGGCGCGGCCGTCTGGGCGGCGCTGCAGGTCGCGGCGCGCCCCGCGAACGCGGGCAAACTGGTCGTCACGCTGCTGCCCGACACCGGCGAGCGCTACCTGAGCACGGACCTGTTCGGCTGAACCTCAGGGCCGATGGCTTCAGCAACGGGCCCTGAGGTCCGCATCGCGTCTCCCGCTCTCACGGCACCCGCGGTTTGGCGATGATCTCGCGGATCTCCAGCTCGAGAAAGGTGCGCGGGTAGGCCGGCTTGCAGACGATGGCCGTGTCCGCCCCGGAACTCGTGCCGCCGATGGCGATCACCTCGGCGTCCATGTCCACCCAGCCCGCGTCCGCCGCCATCAGCAGGCACTCGACCGCGACCTTCATCCCCTGGCTGAAGCGATAGAGCACGTCGCGCACGACCTCCTCCACCGCACGCCCGCCGTGTTTGTCGCTGAAAGCCGAGCCCACGCCGTCGCCCAGGGCGTGGATGCCGGTGATCACACGCACGCCCGACGCTTCCAGTTCGGTGCGCACCTGGGGCTCCATGCACCAGCCCAGGTGCTCCCAGCCGTGCGCCAGGCTCACGGCGCAGACGCGGATGCCGTGCGGCCCCAGCAGCGCCTGCGCCTGCCGCGCGGTGCTCCCGTGCGACGAGGCCACCACAACCTGGGTGATGCCCAGCGCCTGCGCGCGCTCCAGCGCGGCCTGCAGCGTGGCGGGCGTGTTGTGAGGCCCGCCGGTGTCAAAGAGCAGGGTCTTGAGTTCCACGGTCACCCTCCGATGGGG
>CAZYWU010000039.1:0-16194 GCA_964651255.1 uncultured Anaerolineales bacterium | reverse complement strand
TGCCGCGCGTGCTGGATTCGGCCGACGCTGCTTTTGAGGGAGTTGAGACCACTTGCCGCCTGTTGCCCGAGATCTATCGGCGCGGCGGGCAGGAAGGTCATGCCTCCGCTCTGGTCAATGAGATCGAGGCCAGTGTTATGGGCCTTGAAGATATGGCGTGGCGCGATCCGTCCGAGGACGATATGTATGTGTTCTCCGGACGGGCAAACAGGCCTCTGGCCCAGGCTGTGGCCCACCGCCTCGGGCTGCCGCTGGGCGGGCTGCTGATTGACCGCTTCCCCGATACAGAGGTATACGTTCAGATCGAGGAGCTGGTCCGCAAGAAGGAAGTCTATGTCATCCAGCCCTGCTCGGCCCCCGTCAACGACCATCTGGTGGAGCTTCTCCTGATCATCGATGCCTTGCGTAGAGCGTCCGCGGGGCAGATCACTACGATCATCCCGTACTTTCCCTATGCACGCCAGGAGCGCATGGCCCGCGGTCGAGAGGCGATCAGTGCCCGTGTGGTGGCCTCCATGCTTGAGGCGTCCGGTGTGGCCCGTGTGATCTATGTGGATATCCATGCTGAGGCGATTCAGGGCTTTTTTACAGTTCCTGTGGATTGGCTGCAGGCCTATCCTATCTTTGCTCGCTATTTCTTGAATCAGGGATTCGTCAAGGATGCGGTGGTGGTTTCGCCCGATGTGGGGCGGGCTCGGCTGGCCGGACGGTACGCACAGGCGCTGGGCGTGCCGCTTGTGATCATGCAAAAGCGCCGCGATGGCGACGGTCGAGTGGAGACGACGCACATCGTCGGCGACGTCCGAGACAAGATCCCGATTGTGATCGACGATATCATGGCCAGCGGAAGCGCTCTGGGCCAGATTCCAGAGCTGTTCGAGCAGGGTGCACGCCCCGAGGTTCACCTGGCGATCACGCATCCGGTGCTGCTACCGAGTGCCATGAGCCGTCTCGATGCGGACTGGCTGGCCGAGTTGGTGGTGACCGATACGGTGCTGGTTCCGCCGCCCAAGCATCACCCCAAACTGCAGATCTTGAGTGTGGCGCCTATGCTGGCCTATGCCATACGGGGTATTCATCGCGGGACGTCTATCAGCCCACTGTGGAGCCCTGACGCCCCACAGGAGCTGGGGCTGTACGAGGAGCCTTAGGCCCGTGCGCCAGGCTGCGGTCTCGGCAGGTTGTCGATCCAGGCGGAGGTGAATGCTATGGTGTATCGTGTGCTCGTGGCCCAGCAGGACGTCGATCTCATCACCGTCTTTCGGATGAATCCGAGCAGCGGGCTGTTGTCGGTGGAGCTAGAGTATCCGCTGGCCGGCGGGCCTGCGCCCCTGGCGCTGGATCCGCTGCGGCGCTGGATGGTGGTCGGACTGCGGGCGGAGCCCGGGCTGGCCATGGTCCGCCTCGATCCAGTTGCTGTGCTCGATCCTGCGCCGGCCGTGATCTCGCTTCCCGAAGACCCCTGCTACGTCTCGGTCGACCGGTCCGGTCGCTTTGTGCTTTCGGCGTACTATATGGCGGGCCGTTGTGCGGTGCACCGGGTGCGTGCCGACGGCACGCTCGAGGCTGAGGCCGTACAGTGGGTGCAGCTTGAGCCCCACGCTCACTGCATTCAGGTCGACCCCGGGAATGCTTTCGCCTATGTTCCCCAGACGATGCCGGCCAACCGTATCGATCAGTTCACCTTTGATGCCGATAGCGGCCGGCTTGCACCCTTGAGCGAGCGACTTGCGCCGACGTTGCCGGGGCAAGGGCCGCGGCATTACGTGTATCATCCCGCATTGGACCGACTATACACGTCCAACGAGGACTCGAGCACTGTCGCTGCCTACCGCCGCGACCGGACTAACGGTCAGTTGTCGCTACTGGGTACATGGTCGACGCTGCCCGAGGGATGGGCGGGGAAGAACACCTGCGCGCAGATCCACCTGGACCCGCAGGGCAGGTGGCTGTATGTCTCGAACCGCGGCCACGACAGCCTGGCGATCTTTGAGGTGGCCGCAGAAACCGGCATGCTGGCGCCGGCGGGGCATCAGCCCACCGAGCCGACCCCTCGTGCCTTTGGTATCGATCCCACGGGCCGGTTCGTGTACGTGGCTGGCCTTGGCTCGGATCAACTTGCGGCTTATCGCGTCATCCGCGAGTCGGGCCAGCTCGAGCCGATCGCCGTCTACCCGCTGGGCCGCAATCCAATGTGGGTGTTGCCGTACGCCGACGCCGCTGCGAGCTAAAGGCGCAGCGCCTCAGCCGGAGTTTGGCTCGGTCAAACGCACGAAAGCATCCAGCTCAGCTGTTCCGGGCGCGCCGGTCCCGCTAAAGCCCAGGCGCTGATAGAATTGAGAAGTGACGGGATCTGTGTCTGTTAGCAGGACGGCCATCCGAACGTGTTTGTAGCGGTTGAGGCAGGCCTGCACGAGGCGCGTGCCCACGCCGCGTCGCTGGTACTCGGGGCGGACGAGCACATCCTGCAGGTAGACGATAGCCACATCGTCAGAGAGGCAGCGCGCCAGGCCGACAAGCAGCCCATCGTGCCAGGCTGTGATCACAAAGGAGGCGTTCTGGATAGCCCGCGCCAGGTCCGCGCGACGTTCCGGTGCGGTGTAGGCGGTCCAACCGACCGATGTGTACAGCGAGATCAGGTGCTGCAGGCCGATGTCTGTGCCGACCCGGAACTCGAAAACCGGTGCGTCGATCATTGCCTATCCCCCGATGCGATCTGAGCCTGGTGAGAGGGATCTGTCCGTGCAGAGTGAGTCGGCATCTGGCGCATATGCTGGCGACAGCAGCTCTCGCCGGCCACTTGAGCAGTTGTGGATGCGTGCCAAAAGCTGAGCGATCGACAGGTCATGGCGCGCTGACAGTTACTGTGGTGATCAGGGCGCTGTCACCCGCAGGCTGGCCATGGAGACTCACCGGCAGACGTTGGCCGTCGGCCCGGTATAATCCGACAAGGATAGACGCCTCACCAGGAGGTGCGTCGCTGTCGACGGGAATCTGGTGTCGTCCGGCTATGCGCTCCCCTTGACCCCAGAAAGTTGTCGGGTACTCGCCATCGAGAGGCGGTCTGTCATCCTGCCCAATGAGGGTCCCATCTGCAGATACGAGATGGACAAAGATCGTATAGGCATCAGACAGTGGAGCGGTCTCCCAGTACAAGGTCAGCAGGACATCCTGGCCCGGGGTACAGTCACTCCCGTCAAGGTCATAGCCGATCAGCCGCACTCCGTCGCCCAGTGTATAGTCTAGCGCATGGTTCGGATCGATGGCCTGTCCGGTGCCCTCGATCTTGATGTAACCGAGCGTCGGTTGCAGGACCTCCCGCCCCAGCCCATCAGAGACCGGCAGCCGTTCCATCGTGGGGTACAGATACAGGCCCGCATTCAGGCGGGCGGCGACCGGGCCTGTCGCATCCGGGGAGATCCTCAGCTCATACGAGTCCCTTATGACCTCGCCGGGTTTCCAGCGGCTGCTGGGATAGAGCGCCATGCCTGCCAGACTATCGCGGAAGGCGATCATCTCGCCATCACGACCAAAGAGATGAAGATAGACGCTATAGTCGCTGTCGACCGGCGCCAGGGCATGCCAGTACAGGGTTACCATGGTGGACTCGCCGGGCTCAAGACTATTGTCCTCTAGCTCATACGCTACAAGCTCGATCGCATCGCCGTAGCGTGTATGGAACCTAACGGCCGACTCTGGGATTTGCTCCATACTGAGCGTGCTCGGTGTCCGATACGCAGGTGCGATGGTCGTCCAGGGCACCGCGATGGCCACAATCGCCTCAATCGCGACGGCAGTGGCGATCACCCTGCTCCAGAGTCGCGGCGGGAACCAGGCACAGAGACCCCAGACCACGAACAGAGACAATGCCCCAAGGGCCGGAAAGATCAGGCGTGCCTGCGAAGCGTAGGTCAGAGATGTCCAGCGCAGCAGTGACAGATGCAGCGCGACGATCCATAGCACCAGCAGACTCAGCGACGCCCAGAAGCCTGTTGGTGGCTGTACAGGGCCGTGCGTTTTGTGCTCCCTGGCGTGTAACACAATCCAGCGGACGGCGCCACCAAGGCCGAGGGCAAAGATCGTCTCGAGCAGGATATACGCCCAGCCTGGCCTGAGGGCGATGTTGAACGATCCGAACAACCCCCAGTAGGTCATCCTGAAGCCTTTGAGTTCGCCGAGTATCTGAGACCAGCTGGTGGGGGCCTGGCGCGTCCCGAATATGGCAAGCATAGTCTCTGTGCCGGTTAGTTCCCCATACAGCATGACATTGCGCACATACCACCAGCCCGCGATGAGGGCCCCGATAACTGCAAGGCTGGCGCACCATGTCAGACGTGTGCGCCAGGAATGATGGCGTCCATGAGTGCCGCGGCGACCCGGTGCTACATCAGCCAACAGGATTGCCGCGATTCCTACCGGAAACAGCAGGAGCCCGCTGACCTTGGTGAGCGCGCCCAGGCCGGCCAGTGCTCCGGCCTGCAGCGAGCGCCGCATTGTGGGCCCGTCAACGATCGCTCGCGACCACACCACAAGAGCCCACGTGGAGATGCAGATGATGAGATTGTCGTTGTTGACTGAAGAAGAGAGGTAGATGAACATCGGGTTGAAGGCGGTAAAGGCCATGCCTCCCAGAGCGACGGCCGGTTGGCCGGGAAACAGGGTACGCCCCAGGCGCCATACACCCCAGACCGTTGCGGCTCCCAGCACGATCGAGTAAAGCCGCAGAAGGTGCACGGCGAGCGACAGGCCGCGCCAGGGCCAGCGCTCACTTGGGGAATGCACGAGGGTATTCCGGTTCTCTCGCGCCAGGCCGATGCCGATCTGTGCGTGTGGATTTCTGTACAAGCCGGATACCGTATCTGGCACCTCGACACGTGAGATGAGCGTGGCCCCGACCACATAGTACAGCGGAGGCTGACTGCCTTCCTGCTCGTAGGGCGTTACCTCGCCCGGGCGCTGGACCGGCAGGCCTCCCTCGCGCACCAGGTGTTCGATGTAACCATAGTGAGCGATCTCGTCGGGGCTCTCGAGGATGGGGTTAATGACTGAATAGACAACCGCCAGGCACACGAACAGGGCGAGGATGACCAGCGCCCGCCGGTAGCCTGGCTTGGTGATCGGCCCAGTGTCTAGCCTTGATTCTGCCATGGTGAACTCTAGTCGCTCTCTTCTGCTATTCGGACGGGGACGACATATGCGTCCTGTGCCAGCAAAGCGCCGTCTCGATCCGCTGCCGGCAGCCTCTCTCCCGTTTCGAGCAGATACCAGCCCAGAAGGACCCTGTACTGCCCTGGTGCGGCGCCCGCGGGCACCTCCAACATGCGGGTATCACGGACCACCTCGCCAGTTCGCCAGAGGCTGGTGGGGTAGCGTCCATTTATCGGGGGACCATCGGCCTGGGCGATAATAGTGCCCTCCGCGTCTACCAGATGGGCGAACACCACATAGTCGGCGCTGGCGACATCCTGGGCGCGCCACGTAAGGTCGATCTGGTTCGCAGTGCCCGGCGCCAGAGTCGCAGGGATAGTAAGGTCCAACAGGCCAATGCTGCCACCGTAGGTTGCCATCGGTGACTGCCAGCGTGCCCAAAACTGGCGGGAGGGTAACCCGATCGGCACGCGACCAAAGACCGCCGCGCTGTCGCCCAACTCCCCTGCCGGATTGGCGGGCAGGTAATCGTTCGCGTTGGTTGCGAACACCGTGACCTTGATCTGTACGTAGGTGGGGACAGGGAGATCCTCGCCAAGGAGAAGGCTGTGTCGGTCTTCGATGATCTGTCCTGGTTGCCAGAGCGACGTAGGGTAGCTGCCGTGCCCGGGATAGCTCTCTGTTCCTCCGTAAAAGATCAGCTCCGGATCCAAAACCTGCACGCTCACGGTATAGTTTACTCGAGTTTCGTGCAGACACCGCCAGTAGAGCGCGACCGAGATGCGGTCACCCGGTGCCAGGTCGTCGGATTCGATTCTGTAGCCAATCAGTTCCATATTGTCGCCGAAGCGCACCTGCAGGGGCGTTACGGCGCTCGGGTCCACCTCGGTGAGGATGCGGGCCTGCGCGTACGCCGGGGCAATATACCGCCATGGCATCACGGCCGATGTCACCAGCAGGATCGCCACTAGAACCCACGGTGCGAGGGCGCGTTCACGTCCGGGCAAAACTCGCGCCAGGGCACTGGCAAGGGTCAGGCCGACGATGGGAGCCGCCGGCATGAGATACCTGCCCGGCGAGACAAACGTCAGACGACTGACCGGGATCAGGAAGAGCGGCGGTATGAACAGCAGCAGGGCGGCCAAAAGCGGAACAAGGATGCGCCATCGCTCTGCCCGCTCACAGGATCGCCAGAGGCGTATCAATCCCGGTACGCTGGCGACGCATACACCTGTGACGATCCAGTAAAAGACCTCATCTGCGGGTACGTTGCCGACGCCAAAGGCCGCCCAGAAGGTCCGCCAGGTGTACGCCAAGCCAGCCGGAACTGCGCTCCAATCGAACAGCTCGCTGGCGACCGGGGCACCCCCTGCCAGCGCCGGCAGGATGAAACGCTCCATGGCGCCAGTGAGGCTCGAATGGTGTCCCGCCAGGTAGGTGTTCCATGATTCCCATCGTGTGAGCAGGAGCAACTCGGCCGTCAATACCAGAAGGCCGACTCCGACAAGGCCTAACGCCGTCCCCGGGCGCATTGAGTGCCTTTGCCGCAGCAGCACCCATCCGCTGACGATCGCACCCAGGGGAATCAGCGCCACTGCGTTGGCTTTGCTCATGAATGCTGCGGCAATAGCCAGCCACATGGCCAGCCATAGAGACACGTGTGGCCGGGCGAGTAGGCGCACCATGAAGAAGAGTGTCAGGGTACTGAACAGCGTTACAGCGGCGTCGTTGGTGATGATACTGTGGGTAAATACGAACTGGGGCATGAATCCCGTGATCGCCGTGGCGGCAGCCGCCAGTGTGGGTCGTTCAGGCGCCAGGTTCCTAGCGATCTTGTGCGTCAGGATGAGCGTCAATAGTCCCATCAAAGTGGAGACCATACGAGCCGCGTGCATGCCGAGCACGGAGCCTGTATACGGAAACTGCTCAGCGGATGTGTGAATGTAGGCGTTCAGGGAGCGACCGGTGCCCACTTCGGGATTGGGAATGGGCCGGAGATCGTCTGTCATATCCACCCAGCATGTGAAGGCCGCTCCAATGAGATAGTAGAGGGGCGGATGGTGCGTGGCGTCCCAGGCAATTTCGGGGAGCAGGCGCTGTCCCGATTCCGGGAGTGTGCGTTCTGTTACCAGATGCCGGCTATAGGCAAAGTGAGCCCACTCGTCATAACCCTCGCCCAAGGGGTTGACAAGGGAGGTGATGAGGCAAAGCAGGACAAAGGCAACATAGATAATGCGGTGAGCTTTGTCCAGCCGCCGCGGGGGATTGCCAGCCTGCGTCTCAACCAGTTTCCGGGTATCCTTGCCGGCAGTTGACACTTGGACCTCGGTTAGCACGCACGGGCCCAGCGTGTGCACACGCTGGGCCCGATGCCACCCATGCGATCAGATGGGTTTGACGGTAGGATTCTCACCTACCAGCCCGGGATACACGCCCCCCTGGATCATCCGCTCCAGGGAGGGATGTCCCATCATCCACTTGTTCACGGCGCGCAGCAGGCGGTTCTCGCCGGTCTGCGGGACGGTGAAATTCAGCTTTTCGTTGGTGCCGCGGGGCAGATACACCAGCACGCAGAACTGCTCGCCTTCGCGCACAGAGATCGGCGCCATGTGCAGGTTCCAGGCCGGGCACTCGATGACGCTGCCCTTGGGGGCGTAGAACGCGCCGATCTTGGCCGTGTCGTAGCGGATCTCTTCGCCGAACTCGACATCCTGCAGGTGCCCAAACAGGAATATCGCGTCCGTGATCATCACGTTCACTTCGCTGCCGCGATGGTACTCGACGCCGTTCAGGGCGTTGTTGTGGCCATAGCACCAGCCGACCTGGACGTCCATGCCGCCATAGACTTCCTGGATCAGGGCCGTGTTCAGCGCGCTGGGCTCTTCCAGGGCCTTGACCGAAGTCTCATAGGCCACGCGGTCAGTCTGCGGCACGATCGCCGCTGTCCGCTCGATCATCTCTGTGGCGTCATACTGCGGCAGATAGTGCGCAAAACGCCTGAAGGCCGGGTCGCTGATGTGCTTGAAATCCAGTTTCGGGTTCAGTTCGCGCAGTTTCGCCAGAACGTCGTCGCTCATTGTGCTCCTCTCATCGTTCGTGTTGGCTACCCGAGGAGCGCAGCGTTGCTGCGGCTCTCGGACACCATGATGCTGCAACTCTAGCGGAAAAGTGCGCGCTTGCCAAGCGCAACACGGACTCTGCTGACTGATCTCGCCCTCGCCGGTGCGCTGCTCACGGTATCGGTCCCAGCCGAAGGGCATCTCCGCCATTGCTGACCGGTACTCTGACCAGCTCCGGGTAACTGTACATGCCCACCTCGAGATAGAGCGGGCCAGGGACCTGGACATCGAAGGTGGTCCAGGAGAGCACAGTGTTCCCAGCGGCCCATGCCCCCGAGGAGAGCGGCGCATCTTGTACCGCCAGTGGCGTCTCTACACCGGCGGCATAGAGATGGTTGAACTGGTGATACTGGCCCGGCACAAGGGCGTCCGTCACGCGCCAGCAGGTAGTGACGTGTAGCGTCGTTCCCGCGCGTCTGGCGAACCACCCGGTGAGCGCCAGCCCATTTTCCAGCATCTCCCCATCTCCCCGTTTCAGATTCTCCGGGTTCAGGCCGGTGACTTGCAGTACAGTGTAGGGCGGTTCGCCCGCTCGCCGGGGAAACTGCGTCTCGGCCTCGATCTGCGCGAACTGCCGCGCAGCATCCAGCGCCGCGCTATCGGGAAACAGGAATAGCAGCTGCGCCATCTTACCTTCCGGGGGGAGCAGCAGCGCTGTCTCGCCGTTCACCAGGCGCAGGTCGTGCCCCCAGAACAGGACGCTCATGGCCGCCGCGTCGGCGTCGCAGGCCGGGTCGTCGCTGCGCCCGTGGCTGTACACGGGCGCTTCTGGATCGAGTCGTTCGGCCATCGCCCGAGGATAGAGCAGGGGTGTGCCCATCCCGCCGGGATGCAACTCGGCCGCATTGGCGCGGATGCTGGCTGCTATGGCACCGCCCTGCACCAGCGCGACGGCCAGCGCCAGCGAGGCAACCAGCGGTCCCTGCCATCGGCGACATCCAGAGGCTGCTCGACCTCCCAGTAGGGTCAGCGCGGGCAGCGCGGTGAGCAGGTACTGGTGGTAGACCGGTGTGCTTGACCACGTAAAGAGGATTGGGGACGCTAGCGCCCAGGCGATCACCAGCCTGTCGAGTACGATGGGTGTGCCGGTTGTGCGCCGGTCACGCCACAGGCGCGCGACAGCCAGCACAAGCCCTGTCGCGAAGAGCACGCTGGTCAGGGCTCTGGCGCCGGTTTGTGCAGCAGCGCTGGCTGGCGTCCAGTGCCAGTCCCAGCCCAGCGGCAGCCACTCCCAGGCGTGGCCCGCGCCTACCTCGGCCCAGAGGCGCCAGGCATCCAGACTCCAGGCGGTGGGCCTGGCCAGAATGGCGGCAAAGGAGGTGGCGAGAGCGTCGCTTCCGACCAGTGCGACGGCAAAGGGCAGCGCTGCGGCACCAGGGAGGACAGCGCCTGCCAGGATCCACCGCCAGCCGGTGCCCCTGGATGGGGTGCGCCATGGCCGGAAACGCACGAGCAGGTAGAGCGTCACGGGAATCAGCGCTGCCCCGGAGTAGTGCACCTGCCAGGCCAGCCCGGCCAGCGCGACGTGCAGCGCCAGCAGGGGCCCCCGGCGGGTCTCGATAGCGCGCCAGCCCAACCAGGCCCAGAAGATGGCCAGCGGAGCCATAAGGTTCTGGCTCCAGATGCTGCGCGCGTACAGCACGCTGTAGGGTGCGCTGGCATAGAGGAGCCCTGCCGTGAGTGCCGCCCAGGGGCCCCAGGCCCGGCGGGCCATGGACCAGAGCGGGATGATGGCCAGCGCGCTGAACGCGGCGACGCACGCGGTGGCAAAGAGTGGGTCTCGCGACAGTGCAAAGGGAAGCGCCATCAACCAGACAAAGAGCGGAGGATTGGGCACTCCGGCAGAGGAGGGAATGCCCACCGAGGCGATTTGCCCCCGGCGCGCCATCTCCAGCGCCAGCAGGCTGACGCGGGCCTCGTCAAAGCCGAAGGAATTGATGCCCTGCCAGCCCAGCCGCAGCGTGCCGGCCAGGGCCAGCACCAGCGCAAGGCCGAGCCACTCCAGCCAATGGACAGTCCTGTCACTATGTGGGCTACGCGTGTCGCTCATGCCGGCTACTATAGAGCGACCCCGGGAGACTGGCAACCATGGCGCGCCCGAACAAAGGGCCTAAAGACAGCCGGCGGCTCCGGCAGAGGCTTGTGCCTCCAGGCGGAGCCGCCGGACATGCTGTTGCGTGTGTCGCTCAGGCCAGCGTGCCATCATCCAATCTGCGAGCCCGCGCCTCATCGGGGCGCTCCGCCAAAAAGGCCATGACGGCCTCCAGCGTGGGCAGACCGGAGCGCCCGCCCAGCTTGGTGGCCTTGAGCCCGGCCACCGCCGAGGAGAAGCGGATTGCCTCGTGCTGGTCGAATCCCTTCGCCATGGTGTAGGTGTAGGCCCCATGGAATGAGTCGCCGCAGCCGGTGGTGTCCACGACCTTGACCTTGAACGCGGGGCAGTGATATACAACGCCATCGGCCAGATAGTAGGAACCCTGCGGCCCTACCGTAAAGGTTGGCATTGTCGCGCCCAGGTCGGCCAGGAGCGCCAGCGCGCGGCGCACGTCGAAGGAGCCCACCAGGGGCTCGACAGCGAACTCGGGCATGATTGGGGCATCCACGTGGTGGATCATCTCCGCCACAGGGCCATCGATGCGCGCCAGGTCTGCGACGACCTTGCCGCCGTTGGCGTGCAGGTGCCGCGCAGCCTCGATGGCCACATCGGGCACAAAGCCGGTGACCAGCATCGCTTTGGCCTCGCGGGCGCGCTCTGGATCAAAGTAGGAACTCACGTTCTCGGGTCGCCGGTCAAAGCCCGAGCCGTAGATCGTGCGCTCGCCGGTTTCGGCATCGACCTCGATATAGCTGCAGGGCGAGCGATAGCCTGGCACCAGGGCCATCTGGCTGATGTCCACGCCGTCGCGTTCCAGTTCCGTGCGAATCATCTGGCCGTGATAGTCGTCACCCACGATGCCCCAGAGCTCGACGCCGCCACCCAGCCGGGCGATCGCTGTTGCGCCCGTGGACGCCAGGCCGCCGCCTTGCACCAGAGGGACGCCGCACTGTTCCCATCCGTCCGCTGTACGGGTCACAATCGAGAGGTGATCGATGCACCCACTCCCGATCGCAATCATCTCCTGTACCATACTGTCTCCTTGCCAGTCATCAGTTAGCGGGCAGCGTATCAGGCGCTCAGGGCGCGGCCCCATCCGCCAGGCGGCGGGCGCGCGCTTCGTCGGGCCGCTCGGCCATGAACTGCGTCACGGCCTCTAGCGTGGGCAAGCCGGAGCGCCCGCCCAGCCGCGTGGCCTTTAATCCTGCGACGGCCGAGGCAAAGCGGATCGCCTCATGCTGGTTCATGTCCCTGGCCATGGCGTAGGTGTAGGCGCCGTGGAACGAGTCGCCGCAGCCGGTGGTGTCGACGGCGCGGATCTGGAACGCCGGGCAATGGTATACCTCGCCCTCGGCGAGATAGTAGCAGCCCCTGGGTCCAACGGTCACCGCGGGCATACTTCCACCCAGTCCCGCCAGAGCAAGCAGCGCCCGCGGGATGTCAAAGCTGCCCACCAGCGGCTCAACCGCGAACTCGGGCAGGATGATGGCGTCCACGTAGTGCACCATCTCCGCCACCGGCCCGTCCACGCGAAACAGGTCTGCGACAACCTTGCCCCCGTTGGCCTGCACGCGTTTGGCGGCCTCTATCGCCACCTCCGGCACAAAGGCGGTTACCAGCAGTGCCCGCGCTTTGCTGGCGCGCTTCGGGTCAAAGAATGAGTTGATGTCTGCCGGCTGGACGCCGAAACCAGAGCCATAGATGCTGCGCTCACCGGTCTCGTCGTCCACCTCGATGTAGCTGCAGGGCGAGCGGTACCCTGGCACGACACGGATCTGGCTGATGTCCACGCCGTCTCGTTTCAACTCGGTACGGATCATCTGGCCATGATAGTCGTCGCCAGTAAATGCCCATAGCTCAACGCTGGCGCCCAGCCGGGCGATCGCTGTGGCACCGGTGGCTGCGGGGCCGCCCCCCTGCACCAGTGGGACGCCGCACTCTTCCCAGCCCTCGGGCGTGCGCTTGACGATCGACAGGTGGTCGATGCAGGCGCCGCCGATGGCAATGATCTCGTTACCCATGATGCGTCCTCCCGCGCTCGGGTCGACCGGCCGTCATCATCTGAGACGGCCCAGTGCCCCGCATATTTGCTCCACTGCACCAGCGCGCCCGTGCAGCCGCTGTAGACCACTCTGGTGCGATGGGTGATGGAGATGAGCACCGGGTCGGGGGCGCCTGTCATCAGGCGCCCCTGTGGATCGTGGTCAGTCGTCGATGGTCCAATTGGGCAGATCTACGGGCAGTGCCTTGGGCCGGTCGCAGGTTGTGACCAGGTCGATGCGCTTGCCCTGATCGCTGGACTCGTGCAGGGCATTCATGATGTCCACGACGTGCGAAGCCATGCGGCCATTGGCGCGATGCGGCCGATTGTTCCTGATGCCCACGGCCATGTCAGCCACGCCGATGCCGCGCGTATCCTGGACGATGGCGTGCTTGTTCTCGAGCTCGATCAGTTCCTGGCTTTCAGGCTTGCGCAGGTACACAGGTCCCGGGAACATGTTGGGATCCGGGCAGCGCAGCGAGCCCTCGGTGCCATAGATCTCGATATGCGGCAGCCCTGTGCCAAACACGTCCGAACTGGTGAGCCACTGGCAGAGCACACCCGACTGGAACTGGATGATGCCCGTGACGTGGGTGGGCGACTCGACCTTGATGGTACGATCGCCACGAACGACCTCGTCGAACATCTTGTTGGTCATGCCCATGACGGACCTGGCGGGGCCGAGTAGATTGATGAGGTTGGTCAGATAGTAGCCGCCCATATCAAAGGTGTTAGAGACGCCATATTTCCCGCCGTCCACCGAGAAGAAGCTCACGTGGCCCGGCTCCACCTTGCGGGTGGGGCGTGTCTGGGCGTCGATCATCCACTGTGGCAGCGGTGCGCCGGGAGGGGGCGGAACCCAGCGTCCGGCGAGATACGAGAAGGCCGCGTAGGGCTCGCCGATGAGGCCGTCATCGATGGCCTTGCGGGCGGTCTGCCAGGCGGCGCCGAAGAAGGTATCGGGCGCGCCGCCGGTGCGCAGGCCCTTGGCCTCGGCCAGGGCGACGTTCTCCAGGGCCTCTTCGCGGTAGACGGCAAAGGGCTTTTCGCTGTAGAGGTTTTTGCCGGCCTCGATGATCTGCTTGCCGATCTGGCCATGCAGGCGGTTGGGTGTCAGGCTGACGATGATCTCGATCTCGGGATCTGCGAGCAGCTCCTCAGGGGTGAGGACGCGCTCGATGCCGTACTGCTCTGCGCGGAACCTGGCCGCCTCGGGGTTCACATCGGCGATGGCGGCGAGCTCGATGGCTTCGACCTTCTGAGCGGTCTCGATGTAGATACCGCTGATGACGCCGCAGCCCAGAATGCCAATCTTGGTCGGTTCAGTGCTCATAGTCTGGTGTCCTTTCTGTTGACGGGCGGAGCCGGGCACCCGTTGGCGCGGCCCGCTCCGCCGTGATTTCCAAGCATTTCCAGGTAGTATTGCCCGCTCAATCAGTCGTCGATGGTCCAATTGGGCAGGTCGACGGGAAGCGCCTTGGGCCGGTCGCAGGTTGTGACCAGGTCGATGCGCTTGCCCTGATCGCTGGACTCGTGCAGGGCATTCATGATGTCCACGACGTGCGAAGCCATGCGGCCATTGGCGCGATGCGGCCGATTGTTCCTGATGCCCACGGCCATGTCAGCCACGCCGATGCCGCGCGTATCCTGGACGATGGCGTGCTTGTTCTCGAGCTCGATCAGTTCCTGGCTTTCGGGCTTGCGCAGGTATACGGGCCCCGGGAAGTAGTTCGGGTCGGGGCAGCGGAGGGTGCCCTCGCTGCCATAGATCTCGATGTGAGGCAGTCCGGTGCCATAAACGTCCGAGCTTGTCAGCCACTGGCAGAGCACGCCCGACTGGAACTGGATGATGCCGGTCACGTGGGTTGGGGATTCGATCTTGACCACCCGATCCATGCGGACGACTTCGTCGAACATCTTGTTGGTCATGCCCATGACGGACCTGGCGGGGCCGAGCAGATTGATGAGGTTGGTCAGATAGTAGCCGCCCATATCAAAGGTATTAGAGACGCCGTACTTGCCGCCGTCGGTGGCGAAAAAGCTGACGTGGCCGGGCGCGGTCTGCCGTGTCGGACGCGACATCATGGCCTGATACCGTGCCCGCTGCTCCTCGGTCATGTTGGCCGGGTCCATTGGCGCGCGGCGGCCGGCGAGATACGAGAAGGCCGCGTAGGGCTCGCCGATGAGGCCGTCGTCGATAGCCTTGCGGGCGGTCTGCCAGGCGGCGCCGAAGAAGGTATCGGGCGCGCCGCCGGTGCGCAGGCCCTTGGCCTCGGCCAGGGCGACGTTCTCCAGGGCCTCTTCGCGGTAGACGGCAAAGGGCTTTTCGCTGTAGAGGTTTTTGCCGGCCTCGATGATCTGCTTGCCGATCTGGCCATGCAGGCGGTTGGGTGTCAGGCTGACGATGATCTCGATCTCGGGATCTGCGAGCAGCTCCTCAGGGGTGAGGACGCGCTCGATGCCGTACTGCTCTGCGCGGAACCTGGCCGCCTCGGGGTTCACATCGGCGATGGCGGCGAGCTCGATGGCTTCGACCTTCTGAGCGGTCTCGATGTAGATACCGCTGATGACGCCGCAGCCCAGAATGCCAATCTTGGTCGGTTCAGTAGCCATGTCTTCCTATCTCCTGTCTGTCTATGATCGATTCAGTCTATCGGGTGCCCTGGTCTCCAAGCCGTATGTCTAGAGATAGCGCATGATGGCGCGCATGTAGCCGTTGGCCCAGGCCGCGGTGATATCCTGGCGGTTCTCGCCGGGCATGTCGGGCATGTGCTCGTGCGATATGGTGCCCTCAAAGCCGATCTCTTTGAGTATCTCAAGGATCCTGCGAATGTCGGGACCATCCTTGATGTCCCACCAGTAGGGGGACTCGCCCCAACTGGTCCTGGTGCTGCGCATGTGCACAAAGTGGATGCGCGGGGCGAACTCCTTCGTGAGGTTGTACAGCCGCTCGCCGTCGGATACAAAGACGTTGCCCACACACCAGGTGAGCCCGTTGTTGAGCGAGGGGACGGCTTCAAAGAGTTTGCGGTAGCCGGCCGCACCGGCGAGCAGGCTGCGGCCTGTGTGCCCGGAAAAGTGCGAACCGAGCTTGATCCCGTACTTGTCTGCGAGTGCGGTGATCTCCGTGTAGAACGCAATGATCTGTTCCCACTGGGCGGCCTCACCGGCGGGATCCACAGGCTTGGGCAGGTTGGTGAACATCGAAAGCACGCCGATGCCGGCTTTGGCTATCGCGTCCATGTTCTTGCCGAGTTTGGAGAGGGTGTCTGCCGTAGCGGCCTCATCGGCCAGGCTAAAGGGTGGCCAGAACTGCAGCGTATCCGTCACCAGGCCGGCCTTTTTGACCGTGGCGACCTGGCCCTGAAGGGCCTTGGCGTCGAGGAGACCGGTGTCCCGGTATCCCGGCACTGCGGCAGCCGTGAGCACAATGCTCGGTATCTCCATCGCTTTTGCATAGGCGATGGCGCCCTCCAACGTCCCATCATTGACTGAACCTGCCTGAATGCCCAACTTCATCGCCGAATCCTCCCCAAACGTAACGCAAGGATAGATCCTGTGGTTGCTGGTTGGCCGTGCGATCCGCCGCGGAACACACCGGTTCGATGCAACACCGCTGGCATTGTAGAACATATGACAGCGTTGTCAAACGTTTCTGGCGAGTTTCTTGCTCACCGTGCGGGTAAAGGGCTTTAGATAGTGAATCAGTCACCAGACGATGGAGGGATATCTCGCAGGCGGGCGCGGTAAATACCGCGCCCGCCTGTGAAGGGGGAGGATCGGATGGCTAG
>CAZYWU010000038.1:0-17127 GCA_964651255.1 uncultured Anaerolineales bacterium | reverse complement strand
GCAGCCTGCTCGGCAGCCTGCTTGCTACGCCCGGATCCCTCGCCCCATATCTCGTCGCCAACCATCACCCGTGCGACAAACCGCCGATCGTGATCGGGACCCCGCTCAGCGATGATAGCATAGGCCGGCGTAATTTGCATTGCCGACTGTGTATACTCCTGCAGATAGCTTTTGGCGTTCTTTATCGAGCGTTGCTGCTCAATCTCGGCAGAACGGGTCTCTAGCAGGGCGTTCACCAGGGAGCGGGTGGTCTCCAGGCCCCTGTCAAGGTAGAGCGCCCCAACCAGGGCCTCGAAGGCAGCGCACAAGTTCGCTTCGCGCTCTCTGCCTCCACTGGCCTCCTCGCCTCGTCCCATGCGCAGATACTGGCCCAGCTGCAACTCGCGGCCCACCCGGGCCAGGCTCTCGGACCGCACCACAAAGATACGCAGGCTGGTGAGTTCTCCCTCCTGCGCTTTAGGATATCGCCTGAATAGCCACTCGGCTACCAGAAAGCCCAGGATTGCATCGCCCAGATACTCCAGGCGCTCGTTATCGCCGATCTCTGCACCCGGATTCTCGTTGGCATAGGAGCTGTGCGTCAACGCCCGGTCGAGATAGGCGAGATTGTGAAAACTAAAGCCAATCGCTTCAGTGAGCGCCAGGAGCTGTTTCTCTCGTGCCGGGTCAGACATCGCTATCCTTGGGGGTTTTGAGATCCGCATCGTTCACCAGGATGTGCAGCTCGGACAGCTGCCGCGGCGTCAGAAACGACGGCGCGTCTGTCATCAGGTCGACGGCGCTCTGCGTCTTGGGGAAAGCCGTGACTTCGCGAATGTTCGGCTCGCCGGCCAGGAGCATCACCAATCGCGCCATGCCGGCGGCGATGCCGCCATGGGGTGGGGCGCCGAACTCAAAGGCCTCCAGCAGGTGGCCGAACTGGGACTGTGCGGCTTCTCTGCTCATCCCGATGGCTGCAAACATGCGCTCCTGAATATCTCGGCGATGGATTCGAATGCTGCCGCCACCTATCTCGTAGCCGTTGGCAACCACATCGTACGCCTTGGCGCGCACCTTTTCTGGGGCAGACTCGAGCATGTCCAGGTCGTCGTCCATGGGGGCAGTAAAGGGATGATGCACTGCTGTGTAGCGCTGTTCCTCCTCATCCCACTCCAGCAGGGGAAAGTCGGTAATCCAGGCAAAGGCCAGCTCGTTGTCATCAGCCAGGGACAGTCTCTTGCCGAACTCGGTGCGCATCTGCCCGAGCACCTGCGCCACCGTCCTGGGCTGATCTGCAACGATCATGATCAGGTCACCCTCTTGAGCGCTGCATCGTGAGATGATGCTCTGGAGCTCTTCTGGCGATAGAAAGCGTGCGATGGGGGTGTGCGGGCCTTCGGGGCGCATCTGGATTGTAGCCAGGCCCTTCGCGCCCAGGTCTCGAGCCATCTGTCCGAGCTCATCGATCTGTCGCCGGGTGTAGCCTGCACAGCCGGGCGCCACGATCGCCTTTACGCTGCCGCCCGCCTCGACGGCGCTGCTGAATACCGTGAACGCTGTCTTGCCGGCGAGATCCGTAAGGTCCACGATCGTCATGCCGAACCGGACATCGGGCTTGTCAGTGCCGTACCTGTCCATCGCCTCGGCGTAAGTCAGGCGGGGGAAGGGGATGGTAGCGATGCGCTTGTCGGATACGGCCGGGACCAGGGCAATCAGCAGTTCCTCCATCAGAGCCAGGATGTCGTCGCGATCGACAAAGGACATCTCGAGATCCAGCTGCGTGAACTCTGGCTGGCGATCCGAGCGCTGGTCCTCATCGCGGAAACACCGGGCCATCTGGAAATACCGCTCAAACCCGCTCACCATCAGGAGCTGCTTAAGTTGCTGGGGCGATTGAGGCAGAGCGTAGAACTTGCCAGGGTGGATGCGGCTGGGCACGACATAATCCCGCGCACCTTCGGGTGTGCTCTTGAACAGGATTGGTGTCTCGATCTCTACAAAACCGCGATCGGAGAGATGCTCCCGAATGAATCGGGTGACCTCGTGATACAGCACAAGGTTACGCTGCATGCGCGGACGCCGCAGGTCGAGGTACCGATACCGCAGCCTGACCGCTTCGTCCACCTCGCTCTCTCGATTGATGTGAAACACCGGAAGCTTGGCGGTGTTAAGGATCTCCAGTTCCGTGGCCACGACCTCGATCTCGCCCGTGGGCATGTCTGGGTTGCACATCCCCTCCGGGCGCTTTCGCACCTGGCCGACCACACGGATCACATATTCGATGTGCAGCTGAGAGGCAGCGGAGTGGGTCTGTTCGGAGACATCGGGGTTGAACACCAGCTGCGTGATGCCGAATCGATCACGCAGATCGACGAAAATCAGATTGCCATGATCCCGACGCCGGTGCACCCAGCCAGCCAGCATCACTGTCTTTCCGGAATCTGCTGCGCGCAGTTGGCCGCAGTCGTGTGTCTTGAGCATTTCTACGTCTCCTGGTGCATCCCCTGTGTTCAAAGGATTATAGGTGAGTGAGACCATCGATCAAAACGGCAGCCGGCCATTCTCGGTGGTGGCTTGATGGCAGCCAGCGCCAGGGGTAATATGGACGCGCAACAGCGATCGATGAGGAGGGGCCTTATGGGCGAGCGAGGGTGTCCGCCGGTCACAATCACGGACGTACAGACGATTCTCACAGCGCCGGCCGGCATTCGGCTGGTGGTTGTCAAGCTGTTGACGAGCGAGCCGGGGCTCTATGGCCTCGGTTGTGCGACCTTTACGCAGCGCGCCCTCGCGGTGGCCACTGCGATCGAGTCTTATCTCAAGCCCTTTGCCATTGGCCGTGATGTGGATCGCATCGACGACCTCTACCAGTCGGCCTTTGTGAGTTCCTACTGGCGCAGCGGCCCGGTGCTCAACAACGCCCTGAGCGGATTGGACGAGGCCCTGTGGGACATCAAGGGCAAGCGGGCCAATATGCCCGTGTACCAGTTGCTCGGCGGCAAGGTGCGTGAGGCTGTCCCCGTCTACGTTCATGCTTCCGGTCGCGATGCGCTGGAGGTGGAGGACCGTGCGCGTGCGTTCATGGAACAGGGCTTTCGGTACGTGCGCTGCCAAGTAGCGATTCCAGGGCTGACAACCTATGGCAGCCACGGCGGAGCCACTCTGTCTGCGCTGGACCCCAACCAGACGAGAACCTGGGAACCCGGACCTTACGTCCGGGCTGTGCCGGCCCTCTTTGAGCATCTGCGCGTGTCGCTGGGCGACGAGGTGGAACTGCTGCATGATGTTCACGAGCGTATCCCAGCCAGTGATGGGATCTGGCTTGCCAAGGCCCTTGAGCAGTACCGGCTGTTTTTCCTGGAGGATCTGTTTGCTCCCGAGGATATCGGCTATTTCTCGATCGTGCGCCAGCAGACCAGCACGCCGCTGGCCATGGGCGAGCTTTTCGTCAATGCCGCCGAGTACGTGCCTTTGATCAAGGACCGGTTGATCGACTTTATTCGGGTGCACGTCAGCGATATCGGCGGGTTCACCGTCGCGCGCAAACTGGCCGCTTTTTGCGAGTTTATGGGTGTGCGTACCGCCTGGCACGGCCCAGGCGATGTCTCCCCTGTGGGACATGCCGCCAACATGCATCTCGATCTGGCGTCTCCCAATTTCGGCATTCAGGAGCTGTCCCTCATGGGCGACGAGTTGCGCGAAGTCTTTCCGGGCGCACCGGAGGTGCACGACGGTGCGATGTGGGCCAGCGAGCGGCCGGGATGGGGCGTCGACATCGACGAGGAAAAGGCCGCACGCTATCCGTTCAAGGAAGAGCCCGGCAACGGCAACTGGCCGGAGATCAGGCGACTGGACGGAACCGTCATCAAACCCTGAGTGCTGCTGCACGGGCTGATCCGCCAGGGTGGCTGGCCAGCCAGGAAGGGTATGAACGTCTGGTAGCGGGGACGCACGCCCATTGTGCGCCCCCGCTCGCGTCCGCAGGATGCGTCAGCAGGCCGGCAGGCCTGGCACTGAGACCCTGAGGCTGTACACGCTAGTGCGTGCGGTGATGTATAGCGTGCAGAGATCCTCGTCGCCAAAGGCGAGGTTTGCCGGCTGCTCTGGCCCTCTCAGGATGCCCAGACACGTCGCCGCCGGGTCAAATATCCAGATGCCACCGGGGCCGGTGCAGTAGACGTTTCCATCGCGATCGACCCTCATCCCGTCTGGACTGCCCGTGTCCGGCGAGGACATGTCGGCCCAGATGCGCCCGCCAAGGAGATTCCCCTCAGGCTGCACCTCATACGCCCGGATCTGGCGCCGCTCAGAGTCATCGATGTACAACAACGTCTCGTCCGGTGAAAAGGCCAGGCCATTGGGCCGGCCCATGTCGGGAACGACGAGCTCGATCTTGCCGTCGGGCGCGATACGGTAGACGCCATTGTGAGGCAGCTCGCGTTGATCTTGCGTGATGCCGTAGGGCGGATCGGTAAAGTAGATACTCCCATCGCTGCGCGCCACCACGTCATTGGGGCTGTTGAGGCGGGCCTGGCCATAGTGGCCGGCCAGCGAGATGGGCTCCCCTTCGCCGCCCCCGAGCGATACGCGCCGGTTGCCGTGCTCGCAAGCGACGACACGGCCATCGGGCACGCAGGTCAGCCCGTTAGAGTGCCCGCTCGGGCGTCGCCAGGGTGAACAGGTGTGGCCCGATTCGAGCCGGTAGATCGTGTCAGCGGGTATGTCGCTGAACAGGAGGTAGCCGTCGGGATGCCAGAGCGGTCCCTCGGTGAACTGGAATCCGGTCGCTACGAGTGTCCACTCAGTGGATGGGACAAGATGCTGCAATGACACGGTGACTCCTTTTTCAGTCAGCTGAGTTCGTCCAGACGAACGACGCGGTGGTGTTCCGCTGATTCTACGATTCCCATCACGGCCAGCGTCTGCTTGAGCCCATCCTCGTGGGTTGGCAGCGCTCCGGGGCCCTTCCATGATTCTGGCGTGAGCGTGTCGGTGAGGATGGCGTCGATCACGCAGTCGGCAAGTGCCATGGGCTTGCCCGTGCTGTGGCCGCAGGATTCCAGGGCGAGAGGCAGAGTACCCTCTGCCCCAGGGCTGCGCTGGGTACCGGGCGCGCCGCGGTCGATGACAGCCCGCGTGTGGGCGCCAGCCTGGGTGAGGCGCTGCTGGTGATACATCAGATCTGCGATGGTGAGGCGCGATGCCAGATTGGCGCGCCAGCTGGCCCTCGCCCCAAAGCCCGGAAGCTTGTTATAGATGAGCGTACCCTCAGCCCCGGAAAAGCTGAGATAGAACTCCACCAGTTCGTCCATGTGGCGGATCCATTCGGCCTTGACCCGCACACGGGCCCCGCTGTCGAACTCCAGGAACGCATCGTAGAGATCAGGCGTATAGCCCAGCACCGTTTGCTGTTTCACGGCATAGACTTGCTCGATGTCGGCGGGGTGGAGGTACCAGCGTAACAGGTCGATGACATGGCTCAGGAGAAAGTGCGCCGTGGATGACCCGGCCGCCCAGTCACGTGACCGCGCCCCCCAGAGCGTCGTGGGGACGGAGATGTTGTCATCGAGGCGTACCTCGCCATAGACCACCTGTCCCAGGAGGCCCTCGCGGATTGTGTAGGCCGTGGCGATATCCATGGGGGCAGTGCGGTTGGCATAGTTCACAAACAAGCGCGTGCCGCTGCGCTCGACGGCCTCGTAGATGGCCCGGGCGTCGGCGACGTTGGTCGCCAGGGGTTTCTCCAGCAGGATGTTGGGGACCCCTGCGTCGATGGCGGCCAGCGTAGGCTCGCGGTGGTATGGATCGGGGGTGGCGACGACGATGAGGTCCAGTGGCCCCTGCTGAAGCATGTCTGTGACCCCGGTATAGGCTACAGCCCCGACCTGCGACGCCAAGCGTTGAGCGGCATCGGCCCGAATATCCACGATGGCCCGGACGGTGACGTCGGGATGGTCATGCAGGTTCTCTGCATGAGCACACCCAAGCATTCCGGCACCTACTATGCCTGCATTGAGCATCACATACCCCTCCTACGGCGATGAGCGTACCTGATTGTAGAGTCCGCAAGGGAATCATTCAAGGGCATCGATTTTGATTTCGTGCGCAGGGCAAGTTGACGTATACTAACTGTCTATTCCGGGGCAGATCCCGGCTACAGGATAAGGAATGGCCCTTGCTCGGATACAAGTCGATTCTTCATGGAACATGGATAGCGCGAGACGATGACCCGGCTGAGGAGCTCTTCTTCATCTGGGCTGAGCGCGATGCAGAGGCGCCGCTCCAGACTGCTGAGGGTATCCATCGTCCGCGTGTGCGCCGGCATCCTCACGCAGCTACCACGATAGAGATCGCCGACCTTCTCTCCGATTTGGTGCCGGATATCGCCTGGCACAAGGCGCAGCGGCTGACCAGGGTGGCTTATCTCCCGTCAACGAGTGTCGCCCCTGTCTCAGCGGGCTGGCTCTATCGCGAGATCGTCGATATTGGCGACGAGAGTGTGCTTATCGAGCCGTGGCGCATCGAAGGGCTGAGCGTTCCGCTGGCACAGCTCCTGCCCTTGCTCATTACGCTACCCCTCGCACAGCGTGAGATACGCACAGTCAACCGACTGGGTAACGATCTGCTGTACTGGGGCGCTGTAGCCAAATTCGCACTGGAACTGCTGGCGCGGCAGCGGTTTCTGCCCGGCCTGGCCGGTGAGAACGGCTCCGTGCGCGCGGTCTGGCTGCCGGTGATCGATGGAGCCGACGACAGCGGTCGTTTTGATGCCCTGGCGTCCGTCATGCCGCCTGCCTGTCGAGCCCTCTTGCCCGAAGGCGATGCACGCAATGATGCTCCGATCTTGCGGCCACAGGCGGTGCTGGAGAGTTTTATGAAGAGCCTCATCGATAGCGCCGTACGCGAGTGGGGCTTTGAGGACGGGCACCAGGGGGCCCGCGCCATGAAGATGGTCAGCAATCGGGCAGCCCCGGTATCCTCAGTGTGGTGGCAGGGTCTGGGTAAGGAGGCTGACGTCCGTGTGCCGCAGGCGAGGACGGCGGAGATCGGACGTTTCTACCAGGCCTGGAAAGACTGGACCTACAAGGCCAGGAGCGAGAGCGGCTCGTCCTTCCGCCTCTGTTTTCGGCTGGAACCCCCTGCCTATGACCCCGAATCGGACCGCGTCGTCGTATCGTACTGGACGCTGCGGTATTTCTTGCAGGCTATCGACGATCCCAGCTTGATGGTACCGGCGTGGGAGGTCTGGCGGGAGCGCGGAGACGTGCTCAGCTACTTGAACCGTCGCTTTGACAACCCGCAGGAGAAACTGCTTGAGGGTCTGGGTATCGCTGCGGACCTGTGCCCGGCGATCCGGCGCAGCCTGAAAAGCCAATCCCCTGACGCCACCACGCTCACCGATCAGGAGGCTTTTCACTTTCTGCGGGAGGTCTCACGCCTGCTGGAGGGTGCCGGCTTTGGCGTGATGATACCGCCCTGGTGGAACACGCCTGATACGCGGCTGCGTGTACGGGCCGTGTTGCATGGGTCTGGGGACGATCGCGGCATAGGCTCCCTGAGTATGGAGTCGATCGTGTCCTACGACTGGGAGATGGCCCTCGGCGACGAGACCCTTTCCCGGGAAGAGTTCGAGCGGCTTGCGGCACTCAAGACGCCACTGGTCCAGGTGCGCGGCCGCTGGGTGCTGCTGCAGCCCGAGCAGATCGATTCGGTGGTCGCTTTTTGGGAAAAGCATCGCGGGCGTGGGATGCTCAAGATGCGCGACGCGCTGTCATTGGCGCTCGGTGCGCAAGACGAGCTGGATGGCCTGCCAGTAACCGAGGTGCGGCTGGACGATTCGATCAAGGATTTTATGGCGCAGCTGACACGCCAAGCGCAGCTCGAGCTCGTGCAAGCACCGGAAGGCTTTAGAGGTGAATTGCGCCCGTACCAGGTACAGGGCCTTTCATGGCTGGCTTTTCTGCGGCGCTGGGGATTTGGCGCCTGTCTGGCAGATGACATGGGGCTGGGCAAGACGATCCAGGCGATCGCGCTGATACTGGATCAAAAGCGCCAAAATCCGGCGGTAGCGCCGACGCTTGTGGTGTGCCCCACGTCCCTGGTGGGTAACTGGCAACGTGAGGTGGCGCGATTCGCCCCCGACCTCAAGACTGTGGTGCATCACGGAACCGGGCGTGCAGGGGGAGAGGCATTTGTCGAGCAAGCTCTGGCCTCTGATCTCGTGATCAGCACTTTTGGGCTTGTGCGTCGTGACCTGGAGGACCTGAGGCAGGTGCGCTGGGCCAATGTGATTATTGATGAGGCCCAGAACATCAAGAACCCGGCAACAAAGCAGGCTCGCGCCGTTCGCCGGCTGCAGGCTGACTTTCGCCTGGCATTGACGGGGACGCCGGTGGAGAACCGGCTCTCGGAGCTGTGGTCCATCATGGCGTTCCTGAACCCCGGCTATCTGGGCTCTCGCGCAGGCTTTCGACGCGAGTTCTCCGTGCCCATTGAGCGTTACCAGGATCCGTCTGTTGCAGAGGGGCTGCGCAAGCTGGTGCGCCCATTCGTGCTGCGGCGCCTCAAGAATGATCCCGATGTGATCAGGGACTTGCCGGACAAGTTTGAACACAAGGTGTACTGCAACCTTACGCGGGAGCAGGCGACCTTGTACGAGGCCATCGTGCAGAGTGGGATGTCTTCGCTTCCGGGAGATGAAGAGCACGGTTTGGTGCAACGCCGCGGCAGGGTGCTGGCGATGATAACGCGCCTCAAGCAAGTCTGCAACCATCCTGCTCTTTTTCTGGCAGACGGCTCTGAGGTGCGCGACCGCTCCGGCAAACTCAATCGTTTGACGGAGATGTTGGAAGAGATTCTGGACGTGGGCGAGCGTGCTCTGATCTTTACGCAGTATGCCCAGATGGGCTCTATGCTGCAAGGCTATCTGCGGGATACTTTTGGCGAAGAAGTGCTATTCCTGCACGGAGGCACGCCCCAACGCCAGCGAGACCGTATGCTGGAGCGTTTTCAGGAAGGCGGCGATGCTCCCAGCATCTTTGTGCTCTCGCTCAAGGCAGGCGGGACGGGGCTAAACCTGATGCGGGCAAACCATGTCTTTCATTACGACCGCTGGTGGAATCCCGCCGTTGAGAATCAGGCGACTGATCGCGCCTACCGTATTGGGCAGACGCGGGACGTGCAGGTGCACAAGTTCATGTGCCTGGGCACTCTGGAAGAGCGGATCGATGCGCTCATCGAGAGCAAGCGTGAGCTTGCGGATGCGGTTATCGGCCAGGGTGATGACTGGGTCACCGAGCTGACAACTGACGAGTTGTATGATCTGGTTACGTTGCGATCAGAGGCCGTGGAGACGGAATGAGCAGCATTACGGACAGGACCCAGGATTTCGTGGAGTTTGATGAGGCTTCGGGCGAGACCACGCCCTCAGGGGGACGGGTCGTGTCGTCCAACGGACGTTCTGAACATAGCTGGTGGGCTGGGCGCTGGATGCGGTCGCTGGCTCAGGTGCTGGATGCCAATCGCATCACCGATGGACGCACGTGCGCGAGGGCCGGGAGGGTCACAAAGCTTGAGATTCAGCCCGGGCTCGTCCTGGCCGAAGTGCAGAGCAGCGCGAACGCCACACACGTTCCTTATCGCGTGCGGATGGCTACTGCCGAGTTCACCGACACACAATGGGACCGAATCATCGCGCTGATGGGGCAACGAGCGATCTATGCTGCGCAGTTGATCAACGGTGAGATGCCCGAAGATATCGATGAGGTCTTTCAGGTGGCGGGCGTATCGCTTTTCCCTACGAGCATGCATGATCTGGGAGCGAGTTGCACCTGTTCAGAGTGGCCGAGCGCCTGTCGGCACGTGGTGGCCGTTTTCTGTGAGCTCGGGGAGCGGATCGACAGCGATCCATTCCTCCTCTTTACGATCCGCGGGCGGACCAAAGAGCAAATTATGTCGGCGCTGCGCGATCAACGTGCGGAGCAGTATGACACCGGGGCCTTTTCCTCACCGAGCCTTGCAGAGCCCGGAGCCATCACCGACCCGCGAGCGCTGCCCACGGATCTCGACGAATTCTGGCATCTGGATAGCCGGCTCGAGGATATCCAGATCCGTATCAGGCCCCCTGAGATCGAAGCCGAACTGCTCAAGGTGCTGGGCGATCTGTCCTTTGTGGAGAAGGAGAACATTCGCGATCAGCTGGCAGAGATCTATGAACGTGTCTCCAAACGTGCCCTCGATGTGGCTTTCCGGGACCCGGCGAGCGGCCGGGGCGATTAGGCTACTAGGCTGCTCTGCCGGTTTACAAACGTCCGTATCTGGTCGATAATGGGGGTTGTAAGGCTCACTGACTGGAAGGAGGATGTACTATGACCACGCTGGCAGTTATCGTTGGTAACCGTGGGTTCTTCCCATCACATCTGGCAAAGACGGGCAGGGAGACCATCCTGCGGGTTCTTGAGGAGGAGGGATTCGGGGCCGTCTGCCTGACGCCCGAGGACACAGAACACGGCGCAGTTGTGACTTTTGATGACTCGGTCAAGTGCGCCGAGCTGTTCAGAGCGCATGCTGAAGAGATTGACGGCATTCTCGTGACGCTACCCAACTTTGGCGAGGAACGTGGTATCGCGGATGCGATTCGCCTTTCAGGGTTGAACGTGCCCGTGCTGGTGCAGGCGACGCCCGACGATCTCTCCAAAATGGACATTCACTGGCGTCGTGACAGCTTTTGCGGGAAGATGTCCGCCTGCAACAACATGACGCAGTACGGCATAAAGTACAGCCTGACCACGCTCCATACCGTGGATCCAGAGTCGGAGAGCTTTCGGCAGGACCTGCAGACCTTTGGCGCAGTGTGCCGCGTGGTGAACGGCCTGCGGCATGCGCGCTTTGGTCAGGTAGGCGCCCGTCCGGCGGCTTTTATCACAGTGCGCTACAGCGAAAAGCTTCTCGAGAAGGCTGGTATCTCTATCGAGAGCATCGACCTCTCCGAGGTCTTTGGCAAGGCCTGGAAGCTGGCAGATGATGCGCCCCAAGTGGTTGCCAAGGTCGCCGAGATCAAGCGGTACCTTGGCACTGAGGGGATCCCTGAGGAAGCTCTGCTCAAGCAGGCCAAGCTGGGCGTTGTCCTGGATGCCTTTGTCGAAGAGCACCAGCTCGATGGAACGGCAGTTCAGTGCTGGACATCGATGGAAGAATTCTACGGGGTGGTCCCCTGCACGGCGATGAGCATGATGAGCAACAGGCTCAAGCCAAGCGCTTGCGAGACGGACATCGCCGGCCTGATCGGGATGTATGCCATGGTTCTTGCTTCCGGCAAGCCCAGTGCAATACTGGACTGGAACAACAACTATGGTGAGGACCCCGACAAGGCCGTGGTCTTTCACTGCAGCAACCTGCCGCAGGATATCTTTGGCGGCGAAGCGACGATGGACTATCAGGAGATCATCGCGGGGTCGGTGGGAAAAGAGAACACCTACGGCACCCTGTTCGGCAAGATCAAGCAGACCAAACTCACCTATTGCCGCGTTTCGACCGATGATGAGTATGGGCGCATCCGTGCCTATTTGGGCGAGGCGGAGATCACCGATGATCCGGTGGACACCTTTGGCGGCTACGGTGTGGTGAAGGTCCCCGAGTTTCAGAAACTGCTGCACTATATCTGTTCGAACGGGTTCGAGCATCACGTAGCCGTCAATCCCTCGCAGGTAGCCGATGCCCTCTATGAGGCGTTCACGAATTACCTGGATTGGGACGTCTACCTGCACGACACCGACCGGCCGATGCGGCTGCAGCCCTGATCTGACCGTCAACGATCTCGGTTCTGAACGAAAAAAGAGCCCGTCCCCCAAACAGGGACGGGCTCTTGGCACCCTTGGCTAGAAGCTAAAGAGAGCGTACTTGAGGATGATCGGTGCAAAGACTGTGGCACTCAGCGACATAACTGTGATGAGCGTGTTGAGCGACGGTCCAGCCGTGTCTTTGAACGGATCGCCGACTGTATCTCCGATGACCGCGGCATCATGTGCGGGCGTACCCTTGCCGCCATGCGCGCCGTCTTCGATGTACTTTTTCGCATTGTCCCACAGTCCACCTGCGTTCGCCATGAGCAGCGCGAACAGAATGCCGGTCACGATTGTGCCCGCCAAAAAGCCGCCCAGGGCAGCCGGGCCCAGCACAAAGCCGACAAGGATCGGCGTGAGCAGCGCCAGGATCGCCGGGAGAATCAGTTGCTTGAGGGCACCTGCGGCAGCGATATCCACGCACTTGGCGCTGTCGGGCAGCACCTTGCCTTCCAGGAGCCCCGGTATTTCACGGAACTGCCGGCGGATCTCCTCTACCATCACGCCAGTGTTTCTGGTAACAGAAAGCATCAGCATGGCGCTAAAGAGCGGGGGCATCATGGCGCCGATAAAGACACCCACGATGACGCCCGGGTTGCGGATGTCGAGCACTTCCAGACCCACCGTCTCTGAATAGGCAGAGAACAGTGCCAGAACGGTGAGCGCCGCCGCGCCGATAGCGAACCCTTTGGTGATGGCCTTGGCCGTGTTGCCTGCGGCATCGAGTCGGTCGCACACGGCGATGACCTCTGGGGGTTCCTTGCCGTACTCGGCGCACCCCTTGGCGTTATCGACGATGGGACCGTAGGCGTCGGATGACATGATCATGCCTGTGATCGAGAGCATACCGACGGCTGCGATGGCGATACCGTAGGTGCCAGGCACCCCGAACTGGACTGCCAGAAGCCAGGCCACGACCATGGCGATACAGATTCCCACGATGGAAGGAACGATGCTCAAGAGACCATAGGAGAAGCCCTCCAGGATCACCAGGGCTGGCCCAGTCTCTGCGGCCGCAGCCGTGTTCTGAACCGACTTTTGATCGATATCGGTGAAAAAGTCAGAGGTAAAGCCGATGACGATACCTGCGGCCAATCCTGCCAGCACCGGCCAGAGGACGCCCCAGGTGTTCTCGCCAAAGTCCAAAACGTTGACCACAACCAGGGCGAAAATGGCAAAGATGATGGCCGTGACGATGGTTCCCATGTTGAGGGCGCGTCCGGGGTCCTCGGACTCTCTCGAGCGGCCGACAAAGACCATGCCGATGAGTGAGGCAAAGATGCCAGCGGCGCACAATACCAGCGGGAACAGGACATATACAGGGTTGCCGGCGAACTGCGGTAGGACCGCTCCCAGCAGCATCACCGAGACGACGCTGGCCACGTACGAGTCAAAGATGTCGGCGCCCATTCCAGCCACATCACCGACGTTGTCACCGACGTTGTCGGCCACGACGGCCGGGTTGCGGGGGTCGTCCTCAACCAGATGGAGCTCGACTTTGCCCACGAGGTCGGCGCCGATGTCGGCTGTCTTGGTGTAAATGCCACCGCCGGCCTTGGCCAGGAGTGCCAGTGTGCTGGCGCCAAAGCTAAAGCCCAATACCACATCGGGATCCCTAAAGATCATGTACAGGGTGGTCATGCCGATGAGGGCAAAGCCCACGACCGCCAGACCCATCACCGCGCCCGAGTAAAAGCCCACGGAAAGGGCCTTCTGCAGGCCGGCGCGAGCAGCCCAGGCGACGCGCGCATTGGCCTTGGTCGCGATCACCATACCGGCCCAGGCGGCTGCCGCCGAGCACGCAGCACCAATGACAAAGGCCAGCGCGTGGCGCCAATCCAAGGCGATGAGCATAACGACGGTCAAAACCGCGACCAGGATGCCCAGTACCTGGAACAGGCGCTTGAGGTACGTGGCCGCCCCTTCCTGGACCAGCTCCGAATACTTGGCAACCTGAGGGTTGCCCACTTCCTGTCTCACGACCCAGAAGTAGATGTAGGCGGCAACACCGATGGATGCCAGACCGGCGACTAACGCTACGATCTCCCAGACAAGCATTTTCCCTCCCCTGGAACAATGATATATGGTTGGCGGCCTGCGTTAAGGGCATGGCTCACCAATGGACACACCAAGGGCCTGAGGATGCCGGGCTTACACAAAATAGCCCCCTGGGATGTGCTCAACAATATTCTCAGGCAGGGCCATTGTGCAGCGGACAATATACTCGCAGGCATCATACAAGTGAACCAGACGGGTGTCAAACGTCACGGGGCCTTTTTTTTGGTATTGGCCCGCCTGTTTTAGCAGCCGGCTCGTGGCAAGTGTGTTACACTGGAGCGGCTACCGAGGATGCTGGAGGTTTCCATGGGTACCAACACGCTTTCTGTGTTCACCAAGCCGTGGCGGGACCTGCAATTGCGCGAGTTGGGCACGCTGGTACGTCGCCTTGGCTTCCAGGCGATTGAACTGCCGGTGCGGCCCGGATATCAGGTCGAGCCAGAGCACGCTGTGACTGCATTACCGGAGGCGGTACGCATGCTGGCAGACGGCGGCGTCGCTGTCGCCAGTGTCGCCGCGAGCCCGGAGCGCGGTATCGTTGAGGCCTGCGCTCGCGCTGGCGTCTCGCTGATCCGCGACATGGCCCGCGTCCTTCCCGGTGAGCGTTACACGGATGCGGAAGTCAGACTGCGGACCGAATACGCCCGGCTGGGGCCTGCCCTGGCCAGTGCGGGCATCAGGCTGGGAATACAGAATCACGCCGGTTCGTTCGTACCCAATGCACTGGGACTGCGAGCCCTGCTGTCCGACCTCGACCCTGCGGCTTTTGTGGCTGTCTGGGATGCCGCCCATGAGGCCCTGGCGGGCATGCCGCCGCACTATGCGCTCGACGTCATCGCGCCGCGCCTGGGGATGGTGAATCTGAAGAACGGCTACTGGAAGCGGACTGTTGATTGCGGCGCCACCGAACAGGCCTGGGAGATCGTTTGGACCGGTGGCCGGGCGGGTATGGCTCGTTGGGATGAGGTCATCCGGTTGCTCCGGCTCAGCGGCTATGCGGGGGTCATCTGCCTCACCGCAGAGTACAGCGAGGCCAGCGCAGTTGATCGCCTGATCGCGGAGGATGCAGCCTATACGCGGGCTCTGCTTGCAGGTGCCTAGCCGCACGTTCGGGTCGCACTGGTGGCTGGAATCTTGACCTTCGTCATTGGGCCACTCCTGTAAGAAAGGGAGGCGGATGAGGCAGACTGACGTGCGCCCCGTTGGAGCTCGGGTTTACTTGCTGGCTGTGGAGACGCGTATGCCGCTCAAGTTCGGCACCGAGGTGCTCACCAGCGTCACCTGTGTGCGGGTGGCGCTCACTGTGTGCGACCGGCAGGGAAGGACTGCGGTGGGCTGGGGCGAAACGCCGCTCAGCGTGCAGTGGGTGTGGCCGGGCAACGCGGACTATGCGATGCGTTATCGCGCTCTGCTGGATCTGATTGAGCGTCTCGCCTCGGCGTGGAGCGACCTCGACGTGTATGGACACCCCATGGAGATCTGGGCGGGATTCGAGGCCGACGTGCTGCCCCGCATCCTGCGAGCAGCCAACGCTTCCAGGCCAGGGCAGGATCCGATCCCCTGGCTGGCTGCGCTGCTGTGTTGCGCCTCTTTCGATATTGCGCTCCACGATGCCTTTGGGCGCATGCAGGATATCTCCTGCTGGCAGACGTACAACGCAGCGCATATGAGTGCCGATCTCGCCACTCTCATGGGATCCGGTGCGGAGGAACAGGTACGCTTTCGGCGGCGCTATCCGGCGGACTATCTGGTCTGGCCACGGGCGGAATCCCTTGTGGCGTGGCATCTGGTGGGCGGCCTGGATCCGTTGGAGCGTGAGGATCTGACGGGGGCTGAGCCAGTCGATGGGCATCCTATCCTGCTCGCGGACTGGATAGCACGTGATGGCCTGCGCTGTCTCAAGGTCAAGCTGCGCGGGGATGATGCCGCCTGGGACTATGAAAGGCTGGTGAGGGTGGGGGAGATTGCCCGTGCGCACGATGTGCTCTGGCTCTCGGCGGACTTTAACTGTACGGTGACCGATCCAGCCTATGTGACAGAGATCCTGGACCGTCTGTTGCAGGACAAGCCGGAGGTGTTCGCTCACCTGCTGTATGTCGAGCAGCCTTTTCCCTACGATCTGGAGCGATACAGAATCGACGTGCGTGCGGTGTCGGCCCGCAAGCCCTTGTTTATGGACGAAAGCGCCCATGACTGGCGCCTGGTAAAGCTGGGACGGGAGCTGGGATGGACCGGCGTTGCGCTCAAGACCTGCAAGACCCTCTCGGGTGCGCTAATCACGCTGGCCTGGGCCAGGGCGCACGGCATGACCCTCATGGTGCAGGATCTGACCAATCCCATGCTGGCGCAGATTCCCCATCTGCTGCTGGCGGCGCACGCCGGCACTATTATGGGTGTCGAGACCAACGCGATGCAGTTCTACCCGGATGCTTCGCTGCCTGAGGCTCAGGTGCACCCCGGCCTGTATCGCAGGCACCAGGGGCAGGTCGACCTGTCCAGCCTGCGCGGCCCCGGGATGGGCTACCGGCTCTCGGAGATCGGGCGAACCCTCCCGGAGCCCTTTATCTCTGTTGGCAGGACGTAGCGTGGGTCTTAGCGTCGTGATGCAGCGCCCGCTATCTCTAGCGGCTGACCGTCAGTGGGGCGGGGAGTTGCCATGGGCGCATCACGTCCCGGCCATCGCGCACCCCCTGGATCACCGTAAGATTGACATAACTATCCAGTCGCTCGCGCAAGACTTGATTCGTCAGCCCCTGAGCGATGAACCGCTCGATATTGGGGATCTCGCTCTGTAGCGCCTCGTTCTGTATCCGGATGCGCTCGCTATCGATCCACAGACCCATCTCGCCGGAGCGAATGTACTCGGCGAGCGCGCGCTCGTCCTCGGGCAGTTGTTCGATCTCCAGCGCATACAGGCCGAGCATGTCGATGTGGTGCCCGTCCGAAGCGGCAGTCACGACAGCGCCGAGCTCGTGGGCGAGCGCCACGGCGCGCCGGTGCGAGTAGTTGTAGATGTTGGTGCTCATGATCTCAATCGCGTCGATACCGTGCTCAAAGATGGCCGACGGCACGGCATCGCGATAGCGGTAGGGGTGTGCCAGCACGACGGCGGCCCCCTGGCGATGCGCCGTGCGCAGAATGTCCGACGCGGCCATGCCGGCACCCACGACTGAGCGGTCCGTCAGCCCGTAGACGAGAAAGTCATCTCCCTCGTCCGACGTCAACTCTGTCCCGCAGTACAGCCGCACCT
>CAZYWU010000037.1:0-18152 GCA_964651255.1 uncultured Anaerolineales bacterium | reverse complement strand
GATGGGGGATCTCACCCGGCGGGGCGGGCGGGGGCCGCTGGTGGGCGCCTACCAGACCATGGGCGACCTGGGCTCCGGCCTGGGCCCGCTGGTCGCCTACCCGCTCATGGCTGCGCTGGGCACCCGGCCGGTCTACCTGCTGTGCGCGGGCCTGCTGGCGCTGACCATCCCGGGGATCCTGGCGGCCAGAAGGAATTCACAGGGATAGACAGGATGTACAGGATATGGCACAGGGTGCCTGCCCGTTATCCTGCTGAGCCGTCTGTGTCCTGCGTATTTTCTGCATTCCGCCCCCGCTCCCACTGCGTCCGGCTGATCTGGTAACGTCCGTCTACAGCTCTAGGCTGCTCAGCATCCAGCTCCATCCCGGCTTTCTCCATCACGCGGGCCGAGCGCGGGTTGCGGACGTCGCACTCGCCATAGATGCGCTGGATGTCCAGGCGCGAAAAGCACCAGTCCATGAGGGCGCGCAGCGCCTGGGGGGCGTAATCAGACGCAGGGTTGTGATCGAAAACATGGTTCACCTGTTTCACGTTGCGCGTTGGCGCGTTACGCGGGCTCACGTCCGCGAGCGTGTTGTGGCGCCAGGGCGTCAGATGGATCGCGGCTCGAGCGCCGCGCCCCAAAAGAGAGCGACGCCACGGAGGAGGTCGGCGCGCGGGTCGGCTGCCCAGGCGCGGACCTTTGACCTTCGACCTTTGACCTTCGACCTTCAGACACAGGTGTTCGTCGACGTTCGCACGTTCACACGTTCGCACGTTCACACGTTCGCACGCGCCCGCTACCGCTCTACCCAGCCGGTCGGGTTGCCCCAGCTATTCGCCTTCCAGGGCATGTTGTCCGGACGCACCATGGGCATCATCCGGTTGAAGAATGCCAGGCGCTCGGGACCCGACATGGGCACAAAGGTCTCCGCCACCTCCAGGTCCAGCAGCAGCTCGGACATCTTGGAGCAGCCCACGATGCAGGTAGCGAGGGGCAGGCCCAGGCTGTAGCGCAGAGCCTCCCTCGCCACGTGCCCCAGCCGGTTGTAGGCGAACACCTTCATTCCGATGACGCCCACGTTCTGCTCCTCCGCCACCGGCAGGAACTCTTCCGCGAAGGAGTAGATAAAGTGGTCTAGCACCGAGACGGCGCACAGGACGGTATCAAAGGGGAACCGGCGCAGCGCCTCGATCTGGACCCGGGGGTTGGTGTGGCCCGAGATCGAGATATTGCGGATCATCCCCTGATCGCGCGCCCAGAGCATGGTCTCCAGGGCGCCGCCCTTGCCGGTCATGGCATCCAGGCGCTCAAAGGACATCACGTCATGCATGCGCCACTCGTCCACGTGATCGGTCTGCAGGCGCTTGAGGCTGGTCTCCAACTGGCGTTTCGCCCCTTCGGCGGTGGGGTCAAAGAGTTTGGTGGCGATCCACATCTCGTCGCGGCGGTCTTTGGCCACGAGGCCCACGCGGGACTCGGACTGGCCCGCGGAGTAGACGTAGGCGGTATCAAAGTAGCGGATGCCGCGGTCGATGGCCGTGTTCAGGATGGCGACGGCCTGCTCCTCGGAGCAGCCCTCCTCATCCACCAGGCGCTGGCATCCCAGGCTCAGGATCGGCATCATCTCACCGGTCTTGCCCAACATTCGCGTTTCCATGGCACACTCCTTTAGTGTAGCGGTGACAGAATACAGAGAATTAACAGGGATGGACAGGATAAACAGGATAGGACAGGAGGCCAGATTCAGCCCGGTTAGCGCGGCTCAGGGACGGGCGCCGCGATGAAACCTCCTGAACTCTAGTTTGGGATTGCCAAAGTTGATTAGCAATCCAACGTCCAGGCCAGTTGCGTTGAGATAGTTGATAATCTGTGCCTTGTGTTCCTGCAAAAGCGCTGCGACTGCTTTGAGTTCCACAATGACACAACCTTCGACCACTAGGTCGGCGACGAACTCTCCGACGACTTGTCCCCGGAACCTCACCTCGATGGGGCACTGTCGCTTGACTGCCAGGCCTTCCTGCTTGAGCGCAAGCTCCAACGCTCGCTCGTAGACGGACTCGAGAAAACCGGCACCAAGCTCGCTGGCCACTGAGAAGGCGCACGCGAGGATTTTGTGCGTGACGTCGCCAAACAATAGCGGGGAACCCTGGCTATCGCTTCCATCCATGGCCGCATTGTACCTGCGAAACGCGCGCCTGGAAAGCATGACGGCACGCTGCCCGAGAGATTTATCCGGCGACGAACTCCCCTATCCTGTCCATCCTGTTTATCCATGTAGATACTCCTGCCCTCTTGACCCGCGTCTGCCCATGCTGTACACTACGGACAGAACAAATGTTCTATTACGCCGGAAGGGAGGGGACTTTGGTGGCTGAGGCGCAACGGCGGCCGGAGCTGTGCTTGTCCTTGTACACCACGCTGGAGTGGGCACGTGAGTTGGCTGGGCCTGGCGGCGTCTCGGCTGCGCTGCCGCTGGATCGTCTGGCCGCTCTGCGCGGCATCGCGCCGCGCACACTGCGCGATCATCTCGCCGGCCTGGAGCGCCTGGGGCTGCTCGAGCGCCGGTATGCCGGTCAGCTGGGGATCGCGCTCTGCGTCCTGAGCGTGTCCGAGCCGGAGGAGGGATGCGAACTTGAGGCGGGGTCGTTTGCGGCGGTGGCCGAGTGGCGTTCTGATGACGCGGCGGGCGCACCAGGGGCCGATAAGGTTGCCCTGCTCACGGCAGCTGGCGTCTATCTGCCGGTGGCACGCGCCCTGGCGAGCAGGCCGTGGGTGACACGGGAGATCATCGCTGCGTGGATTGAGGAGCTGCGCCGCGTTCCGGCGGTGCGTAACCTGGCTGCGGTGCTGGTGTACCGCCTGCAGGAGCCTTCGCGCTGCCTGCCCATCCCTGGGCAGGGTTCCGGTCCCGGCGTAGCGCCCGCGCCCCTGCATGATCGGGAACAACGGCGAAGCGGGGACCCGGGGGGCCCGCACGCGGCGGCTGGCGCGCCTCACGATATCGTGAGTCGGAATGAGCCGGTCGAACCTGGACGCGCCGATGCCGCGCACTCTGCGCGTGGCCCTGCGGAATCAGCGGACCATGTGACGGCCAGTGGGAGCGCCGTAGGGCGGCGGCGCGCGGCTCTCCCGCAACCGATGGAGCCATCTGACTCGGACCCGCCGACCGAAGCCGGCGCCACAGATGCGCTCGTGGCGCTTTGGGAGCGTATCCGCTTGGCGATGGCGACCCGGCTGGGCGCCGATGTGAACCGCCTGTGGCTGGAGCGGGCCCGGCCGCAGAGCTGCTCCGATGGCGTGCTCCTGCTCACGGTGCCGACGGCACTGGGAGCGGAGTGGCTCAATGTGGCGGGGGCACCGCGCTGCTATGACGCCATCTGCGAGGCCGCCGGACGGCGGCTGTTGCTCCGGTTTGTGCCTGCGAACGCGCGCGACTGCCTCTGACGGGAACGCGAAGCGCCTGTGGTGTGGCCCCGCACCCATCGCGCCCGGGTGGGTGCCGTCGTCGCGCCGCAGGATCGAGCGGGTCCGGCGTGTGGCGCGGCCAGGGTCGGTCTGTCTCTAGCCTGGCCATTACGCAGGGTCCGGCGCTATGCGTTCGCCAGAAAGGCAGGTCTACCCTGGAGAGTAAAGAGACGGGTACTATTCAAGTGCGGGGCTCGTGTCGCGTGTAAGATTCTTCATCCAGTTAAAGCTGTTGATCTTGAACACGGCCACAAAGCATTTCAGTATCTGGTCGGACTTTAAGCATGCCCAGACCACCCACGGCGGTGCGCCGAGCCAGGCGGCGAGCATCGCGGATGGCAGCACGACGAGGAATACAAAGATGGTATCGTTCTTGAACACAAAGCCCACATCGCCGCCTGCCCTCACCAGTCCCGCCAGGCAGGCCGCCTGGTAGCAGGTACCGATCATCGTGACGGACAGCACAGTGATGAACTCGATCGAGCGCGTGACAGCCTCGGCGCTGATGCCCGCGTACAGGCCGACGAACGGATAACGCAACAGGAATACTGTGCCTCCTGTGAGGAAACCTACGACAAGGAACATAATCTGGACAGTTCTGGCGTACTCCTTCATGAGTTCGGTCCTGCCTGCGCCCACCGTTTTGCCTGTGATGATGCCGACGGCTGCGGACATGCCGTTGATTGTCACAAATGCCAGCGCATTCATCGTGTTGGCCACACTGACGGCGGTCGTGACGCTGGCAGGAAAGCGCCCCAGGATGGCAGAGCTGGCCATCATGTTGACGCTCCAGACGATGTTGCCGCCCATGATGGGGAGACCGTTGGCAATAAAGTCGTGCCGGAGAGCCGGGTCGCGCACGATCAAGTCCGCAAATCGCAGGTTCAGTTTCTTATCGACCCTCGCCACGTAAAAGATCATCACGCACATCTCCACAAAGCGGGAGATGACCGTTGCGACCGCGGCGCCGCGAATGCCCATCGCAGGCAACCCGAGTTTGCCAAAGATCAGCACATAGTTTAGGCCGATGTTCACGAACAGTGAGACCAGCGAAACCAGCATGCCGATGCGCGCCACCTCCACGCTGCGCATGGCGGAAATGAGCGCCAGGGTGACGCCGACAAACATGTAGGACACACAGACGATGCGGAGGTACTCCGTGCCGGCCTCAATGACAGTGCTATCAGTAGCGAATATGCGGATGACCTGTCCCGGGAACAGCAGGCCGACGATCGTGAGCAACACACCAAAGGTCAGGGCAAAGCGCAGCCCGGTCGCCACGATGCGCTTGATGCTGATGGTGTCCTTCCGGCCCCAGTACTGTGCAGAGAGAACCAGTATCGCGCCCTCGATGCCGCCCGACACCATCTGCAGCAGGGTCTGCATCTGGTTTCCCATGAACACGCCCGATAGCGCCGCATCGCCGAGGGAGCCGATCATCAGGTTGTCGGCAAAGCTCACCGAGAAGGTGAGGAGATTCTGCAATGTTACGGGAACGGCAAGGTGAATCAGGGAACGATAAAAGCTTCTGTCACGGGTGATCCACTGCATACCATTTTCCAATCTGCCCACTGTCTGGCATCAAGTTTGGCACCGCTATCGGGAGCGCAAGCCCCGGCATTCTTCTGCCGGGGGCTTGTTTGGCCAGGCTCTTCCACATCCGCCTCGTGGCTGATGACACAAGTGGGTGTCCAGTCATGGTTGCCAGCGCCGGTTGGCGTCAACGCTCTCTCCATCAGAGAGGGTGCGGCAATGCCTGAGATGGCGCAGACCCGTGCGCGCTCAAGAGCGTCACAACATCTCGTCGTCCATCACCTGCCACCGGACCAGGCATTGGTGCAGCAGGTAAGCTGCATCTGCTCGCGCCGTCTCCTTACAATCCGCGGAACTATGCGTCCGCCGTCCATATAAGGCAAGTCCTATCTCATCGGGTGATGTCTGGCCGTCACCCGTGCTGAGCCTGCCTTGTCAACGATCAATATGGTTGCCCCGGCAACGGTCCGAAACCGTGCCGTCGATGCGCCTGCAACCGCGCTAGACAACTTCTGAGCGATGCCGACCCAATGCCTGCGGGGGGGCTCATGGCCCCGATACACCTCTTACGTGTTGCCTGGGCCGTCGGACTCAACCGCGGGCATCCCCGCCGGCCGCACGGTCTATCGTCCATGGTCCATGGTCTATCGTCCATGGTCCATGGTCCATCGTCTGTGCTCGCAGCTCCGTATTCCCTTTTCTCCGTTTGCGCGTGACATTCTCCATGTAATATGATACCATTTGCATGTGATAGCCTGGATCACAACATCAGGGACCATCAGGCCCCGGTGCCCCGGTTGCAGGCGACGGACCGCGGCAGCGGTCGAGGAGAACATGGCGTGAGCAAAGCAAAGGACGAGACCAGGGACATCGCCGAGGGAGCCGACGTCGCCGAGGAAGAGGCCGTAGAAAAGGCCAAAAAGCCGAAAAAGGACAAGAAGGAGGAGAAGGAAATGAAGGGCAAGAATGAGAAGAAGGGTAAGAAGGCCAAGAAGGGTAAGAAGTGACCGGGAGAGGAGCTTATGAGTAAGAGTATGGATAGGGGCAAGGACAAGGCCAAGCGCAAGCCCAAAAAGCCCCGGACTACCCCGCAGCCTGCAGGCTGAGCGACCGTCAGGCGTAGTCATGATGGATCAACGCAGGAGGCCTGGCGAGTTACGGGGCCTCCTGCGCTTGTTTTTTCGTCCACGCGTCGCAGCGTTGCGCACACACGGAGGAGAGGTGACATGGGTGTCATTCGACAGGTGTCAGAGGTTCTGACAGCCGTTTCCACCATCGAGGGGGCGGGGGTGCATCTGCGCCGCGCTTTCGGCGCCGACCAGGGCACGCGCACCGATCCCTTTTTGCAGCTCGATGACTTTTGCTCCAACAGCCCCGCCGATTACCTGCCTGGTTACCCCTGGCATCCCCACCGGGGGCTGGAGACGATCACCTATGTGCTTGCCGGCAGCGTCACCTATTCGGACAGCCTGGGCAACCGGGGCGTCACGCATGCGGGAGAGGTGCAGTGGATGACGGCGGGCAGCGGAGTGGTGCATCAGGAGATGCCCCGGGGCGACCGAAGCGGGCATCTGGCCGGCGTGCAATTGTGGAGCAACCTGCCCGCCAGTCTCAAGATGCGGCCGCCGCGCTATATCGAGATCGTCACCGAAGATATCCCGGCGGTCGAGCTTCCAGGCGGTGGCTGCATCCTGGTCATCTCGGGCAAGGTGGGTGAGGCTGAAGGTCCTGTGCCTGACATGCTGACCACACCGCTCTTTCTGGATGTGACGCTTACACCGGGTGCGACCCTCGATCTGGACGTTATTGACGGGCACACCGTGATTGCCTATGTCATGAGCGGCGATTTGCTGCCAGCGCCGGGCAGCGGCGCGGTCGTCGCGCACCAGGCTGTGCTCTACGCGCACGCTGGGGATACGCTCTCGCTTGCTGCGGGCGAGGAGGGGGCCCGCCTGTTTGTCATCGGCGGGCAGCCCCTGGGCGAGCCGGTGGCACGGCAGGGCCCGATCGTGATGAACACGGCCGAGGAACTGGACACGGCGCTGCGCGAGCTGCAGGAGGGCACCTTTATCAAGGACTTTGCCGCGGCCCCCAGGGATGGGGGAATGGACTAGCCTGCAACCGGGATAGATTCGGCAAAAGATTGACGTTTTGCGCCATTCTTGCTATGGTGCTCGCAACATTGATCCGGCATGTCCGGAGAGCAGTGTGCCCTTGCGCTGGTGCAATGGGCCGTTTCTCAAGGCAGCGACGGAGGGAGCCACTATGCGGAGGATTTTCGTCAATATCGTATTGGCCCTGGCACTGCTCGCACTGGCGGCGGTCCCCGCCTTTGCGGCGCCCGATCCCAGTATCGGGATCAACGTGGTGCTCACAGGAGATGTCACTGAAGAGGCCCTGGCGGAGCTGGGCAAGTATGGCAAGGTCCTCGACGTGATCTATGCCATCGACGCCCTGACCATGAGGATCAAGAGCAGCGATCTGCCGGCGATCCAGGCGCTGGACTTGGTCGCGGCGGCCAACCCGGATGCCGAGCGCACCGGTGCCCCCATCGACACGGTTGCGGCCACGGACTTTTCCGATGGTCTCAGCACCTGGAACCTGGATGCCATCGACGTCACCGACTTTGGCTTTGGCAACCGGCAGGTAGCTTACGACGGCAGCGGCGTGTACGTGGCCGTGCTGGACACGGGCCTGGTGGACGCCTGGCGGCAGTACTTTCCCCAGGAGCGCATCGCGGTCGAGTACGCCAGGTCCTTCGGCGGCGGCGGCGGTGAGGTCGGCAACGTCTCGGAGCAACCCAACAAGTGGGAGCATGATCAGAACTCGCACGGCACGCACGTGACCAGCACCATCCTGGGGTATAGCCTGCGTGGCACCCCGGTCAACGGCGTGGCTCCCATGGCCACAGTCATCCCGGTCAAGGTGCTGAACCAGAACGGCAGCGGCTGGTCTTCGGTCGTTGCCCGCGGCATCGAGTACGTCAAGGAGCTTAAGGAAGGCCCTCTGGCGGACTATCCCGTGGTCATCAACATGAGTCTCGGCGGGCCCGTGCTGGATGCAATGGAACAGGCTGCCATCGATGACGCCGTCGCGGCAGGTGTGATCATCGTCGCCTCGGCCGGTAACAATGGTGAGTACGGCATGGGCTACCCTGGCGCCTACGAGCCCGTAATCTCCGTGGCGGCCTCCGGCTACATCGGGGAATGGTGGCCTTCTGCAGGCGGGGCATGGTGGTACCTGATGAACGTCTCGGAGCCGACGAATCCGGCCCAGATGTACATCACTGACTTTTCCAGTCGTCAGCTGTCCGGCCAGGATCTCGACGTGGCGGCGCCCGGCTCCTGGATTGTCGGACCCTACAAAGTGAATAGCGGGATGACGCCCTCGTACTACTTCCTCGGGGGTACGTCGATGGCCAGTCCGCACGTGGCCGGCATTGTGGCCCTGATGGCGCAGAAGGCCCCGGCGCTTACTGCCGCGGAGGCAGAGACCATCCTGACCTCATCGGCGATCGTTCTGGCTGCAGGCTGTAGAAACATTTACTCGCCGGGTAGCTCGACTACCAGCGAGGTCTGCTGGGGTGCCGACGCTACGGGCTCCGGTCTCGCCACGGCGGACGCTGCGCTGGCTGCCACACCCTGAACTGAACTGATCGAGATCTCTATGCGGGCCGCCGGAAAACGCTGTAGTCAGCGTCTCCGGCGGCCCGCTGCTATCGTGAGCGAACGCAGGTCTTCTGAGAGCGGCGTAACTGGGGCGCGGAGTTTCACTCCGCGTCCGGGCGCAGCCCGGTAGCTTCGGCGGCCGGAGGAAAACGGAGCGGGCTATAGGCCCGCGGTCCAAAGGGAGCCGGACCACGCTGGCGCGTGTGATGCTCAAGAAATCGTCACGAGACCCCTTGCTATCTCCCTTCCACTACGTTATCATACGCAAGGCATTCTATGTACTGTGCGTGCTCAAAAGGGGAAGCTATGCCACCGATTCTCGAGGTCGAGAACCTCAGCAAGCACTTTGGGTCCCATGTGGCTGTGGACGGCGTGAGCTTTACCGTGGAGCGGGGCGAGGTGTTCGGGTTGCTGGGACCCAACGGCGCCGGCAAGACCACGACTATCTCCATGCTCACCGGCGTGCTCGAGCCGACGGATGGCACCGCCCGCATCGGCGGGCACGATATCCGCCGCGACATGGCTGCGGCCAAGAAACTGAACGGGCTGGTGCCCCAGGACCTGGCGCTCTATCCGGCCCTCTCGGCCCGCGCCAACCTCAACTTTTTCGGGCAGATTTATGGCCTCAGCGGCAAGGCCCTGCGCGAGCGGGTGGACGATGTCCTGCGCATCGTCTCGCTCCGCGAGCGCGCCGACGAGACTATAGAGACCTATTCCGGCGGCATGAAGCGGCGCATCAACATCGCGGCGGGCCTGGTGCACCAGCCTGAACTCCTCTTTCTCGACGAGCCCACGGTGGGCGTCGACCCCCAGTCGCGCAACGCCATCTTTGAGAGCGTGCAGCAACTCAACCGCAGCCGGGGCATGAGCGTTATTTACACCAGCCACTATATGGAAGAGGTGGAGCTGCTCTGCGACCGCGCCGCGATCATCGATCAGGGCAAGATCATCGCCATGGACACGATCAAGAACCTGATCGGGTTGCTGGGCGGCGGGATCATCCAGATGGGGCTGACCCGCGCCGACGGCGATATCCTCTCTGCCCTGGGGGCGCTGCCCGGCATAAAGTCCGTGCAGGAGGTTTCGCCCACACCCGCAGAGGAGGCGCTGGTGCGCGAGGGGCGCGGCGAGGCCAGCACGCAGGTGCGGCTGATGGCGGACCACGCCCGCGATGTACTGGTGGGCGTGATCGGGCTGCTCAATGCCCGCGACGTCGACCTCACCTCGCTGGAGATCCTGGAGCCCAACCTGGAGAGCGTGTTCCTGCACCTCACGGGCAAGTCGCTGCGGGAGTAGGAGGGCATGATGCGGGCATGGCGTATCGCGACCAAGGATCTCTTGTTGTTCGTGCGCGATCGTAGCTGGCTGATCCAGCTGTTTCTGTTGCCATTGCTCTTTATCCTCATCTTTAGCGGCGTGCTGTCCGGCATCACCTCAGCGCCGAAGGACGAGCGCATCGCGCTGGCGACCGTGGACCGCGATGGCGGGCCGGCGGCGGAGAGCCTGATCGCAGGGATCGAGGCGGCGGGCGGCGTGCGCGTGGTGCTGGTGGATGAGGCGCGCGCGCAGGAGTTGCTCGAGGGACGCCAGACCGGCCGCGTGCTGTACATCCCCTCGGGACTGAGCGACGGCGCCGGCGACGCAGCCTTGACCGTGCGCCTGGTCAACCATCCGGACGCCAATCTGGAGCAGACCGAAGCCGTGCGGCTGGTGGTGGAGGGCGCCGTGCAGGACCTGCTCCTGGAGCAGCAGATCGTGGCGAGCCTGCAGCAGGTCGCTGACATGCAGGCGATGCTGCCCCCCGAGCAGCAGGTGTTCACCGAGGAGCGCATCGTGCAGCAGGCCCGCGACCAGTTTGCCGCGTCCAAAGAGCGGCCACTGGTGACCGTCGCCGAGCGCGTGCCCGGCGCTGGGCTGGCCGAGGCCGAGGGTGAGGCGGAGGAGCCTGCCTACGACATGGCCCGCGTGGCGGTGCCCGGGTTCATGGTGCTCTTTGTCTTTATCGCCGCGCAGGCCATGGCATCCTCCATTTATGAGGAAAAGCGTGTGGGGTCCTTTCGCCGGCTGCTGGCGGCGCCTATCAGCCGCGCGGAGCTCCTGCTGGGCAAGGCGATCCCCAACATCCTGATCGTCATCGTCCAGGTGATCGTGATTCTGGGCTTTGGTGCCGTAGGGCTGCGTCTGCTGGGCCACGAGCCACTGTCGCTCGGCAGCGATCCCCTGGCGCTGGTGCTGCTGGTGCTGGCCCTGGCGCTGTGCTCCACCGGGCTGGGGGTGCTCATCGCCGCACTGGCCCGCACGCAAAACCAGATCGGCGGGCTCTCCAGCCTGCTGCTGTGGGTTACCGGCGTGCTGGGGGGCAGCATGATCCCCCTCTTTTTGCTGGAGCGGTTCCTGGGTCCGCTGCCGCGCATTGTGCCCCAGTACTGGGCCAACCGCGGGTTCGAGAACTTGCTGATCCGCGGGTTGGGGCTGGAGGCGGTGGTGCCTCAGATTCTGGCGCTGCTGCTCTTTGCGGCCGAGTTCTTTCTCATCGGCCTTTGGCGATTTGACTATGAGTAGGGGGACGCGATGAAGACCATCCGCAACATTCTGGTGGTGTCCTGGAAAGAGATCCAGCTCATCGCCCGTGACCGCGGCTCCCTGGCGATTCTATTCATCCTGCCTCTGGTGATCTCGTCGCTCTATGGCGCCATGAACCAGACCTTTGCATCCGAGGAGGCCGAAGCCAGCATCCTGGTGGATGTGTGTCTGGTCAACGGGGACGATGACATTTACGGCGAGCAGGTGGCCGGGGCGCTGGATGACATCATGGTGCTGCGCATCGAAAAGCTCGAGACCGTGTCGCAGGCGGAGGACCGCGTAGCGCAGGGACAGGCCACGGCGGCGATCGTGCTGCCAGCCGGGCTGAGCGAGCGGATTGCGGCTTACGAACCGGTAGAAGTCGAGGTGATCGTCGACCCGGCTGAGCCACAGGCCGCGAGCATCGTCACGGGGATCATGAACCAGGTGGTGGACGAGTTGACCATCTGGGGCGAGATCCAGCATGGCGTGCGCACTGTCCTGCTGGAGTCGGGCGTGCTGGACGATGCGGGCGAGGCGGCGCGGCGTGCGGCCGAGGCCCAGAGCCTGGGCACCGTCATGACGACGCTGAACGAGATGCGCCGCCGCCCGGCGGTCGCGGTGGTCAGTGAGACGATGCAGGGGGCCCAGTTGCTGAGCGGGATGGAGATGTACTTTGCGCTGCTGTTCCCCGGGATCACGGTGATGTTTGTATTCTTTGCCGTGGGCATGTCGGGGGCCTCGCTGCTGAACGAGCGCGACTCGGGCACGCTGCGGCGCCTCATCGCGGCGCCGATCTCACGGGTGGCCGTCATCGGCGGCAAGGTGCTGGCCTATGCGTTGCTCACCTGCGCCCAGGTGGCGGCGCTCTTTGCCGTGGGGAACATCGTCTTTGGCATGCCGCTGGGGCAGTCGCCACTGGCGCTGGCACTGCTCACCGTGCTGTTGGGGTTGGTGGCGGCGGCCTTTGGTCTGATGATCGCGTCGCTCTCGCGGACGCCCAAGCAGGCTGACAACGTCGGCACGCTGCTGGGGTTCCTGCTGGCGGGGCTGGGAGGATGCATCGCCATCGGGCCGATTCCTGCCACCCGGCAGGCGGGTATGATGAGTATACTGGCTCGCCTGACGCCTCAGGGCAACGCGCTGGAGGGGTATTACTCCTTGATGGCCGAGAACGCCGGCCTGCTGGCCATCGGCACTGAGCTGCTCGCGCTGCTGGGCTTTGTGGTGGCCTTTGTGGTCACTGCCGCCTGGCGGTTCAGATATGAATAGTCCCCTCGCGCCTGGGGATTCGCATTGTCGAGAGAGATCGGCGCTTGCCGGTATCCCCCAGGGGCGCGCTTGTGCACGATATGCCGCTTTCGCAGGAGGCTTGGCATGGATGCCGGAGCGTTCTCGGTTGGTCTGGCGGTCAACGACCTGGCCGCATCGCGCGCCTTTTGTAGAGCCCTGGGGTTTAACGCCTTTGCCGGGGATCCGGCACAGAACTGGCTGATGCTGCGCAACGGCGCATACGTGATCGGCCTGTTTCAGGGGATGTTCGAGCGTAACATGCTGCCTTTTAGCCCGGGCTGGAATCAGGATGTCCAGGCTGTGGATACCTGTAGCGACATCCGTGACCTGCAATGCCAGCTCAGGGCCAGAGGCCTTTCGTTTGTCTCGGAGGCGGACGAGACGACCGTCGGACCTGCCAGCGCGATGCTGCTGGATCCGGACGGCAACCCGGTGCTCTTTGACCAGCATGCTGAGGGCTGACTGCAACCGCACCCCGACAGAACCAGGGACGCACGCTCAATCGGCGGACGGGCGCGTCTCTCGTACGCCAGGCAGCTCTTATAGCCAGGAGGTGCAGGACCTCTGCGGCCGTGATGACCGGAACCGTCAGCCAGGGCAAGGGTGTCCGCCGCGAGGCGGGATCTGAAGCAAGCCGCGGGCAAGACGCGGACCCGATGGACAGCAACCAGATAGAAGGCCAATGCGGTGGGGTAAGCCGCCCACGGACGGTGAGGCCCAATAGTCATCCAGACACGCGCACGGGTAGAGAGGACAGTGTCGATGCTCGCGTCGCGGCACAGGCCCAGCTTTTCTGCCCCCCTGCGCGGCATCGGCGATGCTATCCTGACCAAGGAGCCCGAGGTCGTCAGCGTGACCTGCAACCTGGCCAGCAAGCCGCCCTGAACGATTGAGGCCGTCTTGGCTAGTTGTGCTGATCCCATTGTCTCTATCCTTTGGCTGAGTGTGCGCAGAGGAGGTGTCCAAATGGCACGTTTCGGGCTTCCTTTGTTCGGTATCGGTCGCATGTTGGTGCTCGCGACTCTGCTCTCGGTTGTGCTCGCCATCGCTGGCTGCGGCGTACTGCGGATGGATGTGGGCGATCTGATCGAGCCGCCGCCTGGTGTCGCCGTGACGGCGCCCGTCGTGAGCGCCAGCCCGGCGACCGGCGAGCGGGCTGCGGGCGTGCCTCCAGCAGAGATCGTCAAACCGGAGGTTACGGCTGAGGTCAGCGTGGTTCCCGTGCCCAGCCCGCTGGTCCTGAGCGGTGGGGCGGGCGCCAACAGCACGCCGCTCGGCCTTCCTCCCGCGGTGTATCGCGCGCGGATCAGCTACAGGGGCGGTGGCCCGATCCACGTGGCCGTGCGCGGAGAGGGACGCGAGCAGGTGGTGTTGGATGATGATGACGCCTATGAGGGCAGCGTGCCCCTTGCGGGCATCCCTGGGGGATCGCTGGACACTGTCGCCGGTGGCGCCTGGACGATCGAGATCGTAAAGATCGGCACGCAGGAAGGTGCGGCCTGTAATGGCACAGGCGATGCGGTCAGTGATATGTTCCAGGCCGAGTCCACAGGTTCATGGCGCATCGTGCATGAGGGCGAGGGCCAGTTCATGGCCGTGCTGCGCTGCATTGCTGGCGAGACTATCGTGTTCGATGGCGGTGGGCCGGTGGACGAGACCCTGGAGGTGGCCATACCAAAGAACTGGTGCTACTGGGTGATCAAGGCCAGCGGGCCTTGGTCGCTGGCGCCTGCGCCGTGAGAGGAGCTTCGCTGATGCGCGCTGACACTGACTATTAGCGCCTGCGCGACTTTCTGCGGCAGGGCTATCTCCGTAATGGTGGCCGCGAGCATTCCTGGCATGTGGGCGATCTGGACTATTGGCCCTGGCATCTGGTAGAGAACTGCCGCTCTTGCCCTTCTTTCGAGCAGGAAACACCGCTGTGGGAGGATCGCGGCGAGATCGTGGCGGCGGTCTCCGACCGCCCCCCCGGTCAGTCGGAGACTGACCGTCCCAACCGCCCCCGGTCCGCCAGAGGCTGACCGTCCCTTCGCGGCCTGGCGGCACCGGCGATTGCGACCGCGGTGGTTGTGTTCTTGTAGCCGGACATGCGAGGGGGCCGCCGCTCGCAGTGTGAGCAGCGACCCCTTTGTGCTAACTCCGTGATGTGCGCGCCCCTGGCCTACGACTGCACATCCGAGCGGTCCGCGCGTCCCCAGGCGGGCGTGCGCTGTCTGGTCAGCCGCTGCGTGATGATCTTGGTGATCTCGGCGCTGACGGCCGGCACCAGCAGGAGCGGGCCGACGATGCGCCACTGCGCCCAGCCGAGCGGCACAGTGTCAAAGATCGGCTGCAGGAAGGGCACATAGACGACCAGCAGCAGCAGGACGAGCGAGGCGGCCACGGCGATGACCATCATCCGGTTGGTGGTCAACCCGATCTGGAAGATCGTCAAGCGCTCAGAGCGCGCGGAAAAGGCCCGCAGCAGCTCTGAGAAACTGAGGGTCACAAAGGCCATGGTGTCGGCCATCAAAGGGACCCCGTTGTGGTCGCGCAGCCCGATGAGATAGGCCCCCAGCACTGCACCCGTGATCGCCACGGTCTGCACGACGATCATCACCAACATCGGCCTGTTGATGATCGGCTCGGTAGGCGGCCGCGGCGGTCGCTGCATGGTGTCGGGCTCTCCGCGCTCCACGCCGAGCGCCAGGGCGGGCGCACCGTCCGAGATCAAGTTCAGCCAGAGCAGCTGGATGGCCGTCAGGGGCGAGGGCAGGCCGGCCAGTACGGCCAGAAAGATGATCAGGATCTCTCCCATGTTGCATGAGAGCAGGTAGGCTACGAACTTGCGGATGTTGGCGTAAATGATGCGCCCCTGCTCTACGGCGGCGACGATGCTGGCATAGTTATCGTCGGTCAGCACCATGTCTGCGGCCTCTTTGGCCACATCGGTGCCTGAGATGCCCATCGCGATCCCAATGTCGGCCTTTTTCAGGGCCGGGGCGTCGTTTACGCCGTCGCCAGTCATGGCGACGATCTCGCCGTTGCTCTGCAGCGCGCCGACGATGCGCATCTTGTGCTCGGGCGAGACGCGCGCATACACCTGCGTGCTGCGCACCTCCTCCGCCAACGTCTCATCGCTCATCGCCTGCAGCTCTGCGCCGGTCAGCACCTGACTATCCCCGTCGATGATCCCGATTTCGCGGGCGATCGCCCGGGCGGTGTCGGCATAGTCGCCGGTGATCATCACCGTGCGGATGCCTGCACTCAGGGCCATGCGGTGCGCCGCGGCGACCTCGCGGCGGGGCGGGTCGATCATGCCGGCGAGCCCGATAAAAGTGAGATCCGACTCGACCTCTGCGCCATCCGCGGTGGACAGCCCGGAGGGCTGCACCCGGTAGGCCACGCCGAGCACGCGCAAGGCCTGGCCTGCGAGGCTCTGGTTCGCCTCCAGGATCCGCTGCCGAACCTCGGGCGTCAGAGGGACACTGCGGTCGTCGAGCGTCTGGTAGTGCGTGCACAGTTCCAGCAGCACATCCGGCGCTCCCTTGCTTACGGCGACCTCCCAGCCCTGACTCTTGCCATCGGCAAAGGGGCCAAGATCGTCGGCGACGGGCGCCTTGATGATGTGCACCGTGGTCATGCGCTTGCGGGACGAATCAAAGGGCACCTCGGCGATGCGCGGGTACCTGTCCTCCAGCTGGGCGCGGGTCCAGCCCGCTTTGGCCGCGGCGACCAGCAGCGCCGTCTCGGTGGGATCGCCGACGAAACGGTAACCGCCCGGCTGGTCCTCCAGAGGCTCCATCACCGCGTCATTGGCCAGCGCGGCCGCCCAGAGGGCGGTGGTGATGGCGGGCCAGGCCTTCAAGTTTACGGGCCGGTCGCCCTGCCAGAACGCATTGGCGCCCACGCTGTGCCACGCCATGCCATCCTCGGACACCTCAATCGTCTCGCCGTCCACCCAGAGGCGTGTCACGGTCATGACGTTCTGCGTGAGCGTGCCGGTCTTGTCCGAGCAGATCACCGTAGTGGACCCCAGGGTCTCTACCGAGGAGAGGCGCCGGATCAGCGCGTGGCGCGCGATCATCTCGCGCATGCCCAGCGCCAATGTGATCGTGACCACGGCGGGGAGGCCTTCCGGCACGGCGGCGACTGCGAGACTCACCGCTATCAGAAACATCTCGACGGGATCATTCCCGCGCAGCAGTCCCTCGAGGAACACCAGGCCGCAGATGACCAGCGCGCCAATGCCCAGCCACTTGCCCAGCTGCGCCAGGCGCCGCTGGAGGGGCGTCTCTTCTTGCTCGATGCCCTGCAGCATGCTGGCGATCATGCCGATCTGAGTGTTCATGCCGGTGCTGACCACCACGCCCATTCCCCGGCCGTAGGCCACGACGGTGCCCATAAAGGCCGAGTTGCGGCGATCGCCCAGCGACGCATCCTGCCGCAGGATGATGCGGGCGTCCTTTTCCACGGCCTGAGACTCGCCGGTGAGGGCGGCCTCCTCGATGCGGAGGTTGGCCGTCTCCACCAGGCGCAGGTCGGCGGGGACGTTGTTGCCGGCCTCGAGTACCACCAGGTCGCCGGGCACCAACTCGCGGGCGGGCACGGATACGCGATGCCCCCCGCGGATGACCAGCGCCAACGGGGAGGCAAGCTTCTGCAGCGCCTCCAGGGCCGCCTCGGCGCGGCCCTCCTGCACCAGGCCCAGGATCGCGTTGAGGATCACGATGGCAATGATCGCGATCGCTTCGACATAATCGCCCAGCAGCGCCGAGAGGACCGCTGCGACTATGAGGATGATGACGATAAAGTCGTTGAACTGAGCGATCAGCCGCTGCAGAAAGGTCGGTCGCGGCGCCTCAACCAGTTCGTTGTAGCCGTACTGCTGCCTCCGCTGCTCCACCTCGGCCTCTTCGAGGCCATGGTCCGGTGTCGTACCGAGGCGCTCGTAGATGGCCTCCTGGCTCATGGCATGCCAGTACTGGCTGTTGCCGTTTTCCGGGGAAAGACTCAGCTCCACGTGTTCTGCAGGGGCATCTGCGGGATTGGACATGCGCTTTTCCTCCTTGCAGCATGAGGCCGGCGGCGGCCGGCCACGGCGATATCCATCGTGATTCTACACGCATCAGCGCGCTGGCTCAAGAAACGCCTGTTGTGAGGCGGAGGTCACGAAAGGCAGATATAAAGAAGCGGGGCGTTGTATGCAGCAGTTCGGCCGGCAATTGGCCCGCCAGGTTCGCGGCCTGATCTGCGGTGCCCCTGGAGGGTCAGCCTCCGGCTGACCTCTGTGTCTCCTCACCACGCCATGGGCTCTTCCACTACCTTGAGCATTGTGTGCTCGACAAAGAACTCCATGGTAGCTTACTCGCCTGCCGCACGTGCCCCTGTGAGACCGCACAAGCAGCATTTCCGGACACCGCGCTGGGGGGATCCCTGCAGATTGTGAGGTGGAAGGGCGTTCTGCTCAGCCTGGCTCACTCGTTGTAAATGGTAAACTAGCTCCGCGCCAGTGGGCGTGGAAGCCATCCATGCGGCGGCTGATGCAGTTCAAGGCCACTTACGGCCCGCGAGAAGCAGGTCTATAATAGGGGGCATAGCGGACGCCGCGACACATTTCTGTGCCGGGGCGGCATGGTCGCGAAAGGACATACGCGTGGCACTGCG
>CAZYWU010000036.1:5182-18688 GCA_964651255.1 uncultured Anaerolineales bacterium | reverse complement strand
AGCAGGTACGTCGCCCCCGCGACCAGGATGATCGTGGCTCCTGAGGTCAGGTTCAGGCTATACGACAGCGCCAGCCCGCAGACCACGAAGGCGGCGCTGAGTAGCGCGGCCAGACCCATGGCGCGCTTGACGTCCTTGACCCAGTCCACAGCGATGGCGGCCGGCATCGTCAGGAGTGCGATCACCATGATCAGGCCCACCACGCGCATCATCATCACCACCGCCAGCGCGATCAGGCAGACCATAGCCAGGTGCATGGCCTCCACGGGGACGCCGCGGGTGAGGGCATAGGACTCGTCAAAAGAGCTGGCGACCAACTCCTTAAAGAACAATGCGACAAAGAGCGTGATCAGGATGTCCAGCGCGAGCATCAGCCAGAGATAATTGGACGGCACCGCCAGTATGCTGCCAAAGAGATAGCTCATGAGATCGGGTTTATAGCCTGGTGTCAGGTCGATCAGGATGATTCCGGTGGCCATGCCGATGGCCCAGAGCACGCCGATGACGGTATCCGCCCGCTGGCGCGCACGCAGCTCTACCAGTCCCATGGCCAGAGCGGCTGCGAGGCTGTAGCCGACCGCACCCAGCAGCGGATCGATACCCAGGTAGAAACCCAGGCCGATCCCGCCGTACGCAGCGTGGGCGATGCCGCCGCTGAGAAAAACCACGCGCCGCAGCACAACGAGGGTACCCACAATACCACAGGCGATGCTCACCAGCAGTCCGGCCAGGAGTGCATTACGAAAGAACTCGAACTGGAGTGCCTCGATCATGCGTGTGCCTCATGAGCGTGTTCGGGTTCAGGACAGGCCAACTGCTCGGCTATGACCTGCGCAGGGCAGCGGAAGGTCTCTCGCATCGCCCGGGGAGCGCTTTGCGGAGAGCCATAGTACGCGAGCTGGCGATTCAGGTAGCCGATGGCGTCCAGATGAGGCAGCAGCGCTCCCGCGTCATGCGTGCTCATGATGATGGTCATCTGGTGTGCAAGTGAGGCCATCAGCTCCTGGATCGTCTCGCGCGCCCCCGGGTCGACATTCGCCAGCGGTTCGTCGAGCAGCAGGATCTGTGGCTCCGAAGCGAGGGCGCGCGCGATGTACACACGCTGCCGCTCGCCGCCCGAGAGCGAACCAATGGGACGGTTTCTGAGATGCTGCACCTGAACCCGTGCGAGGGATTCGTCGACGATTTCGATATCTCGCGCGGTGAAACGCTGCAATAAACCGCGTCGACCGAGCCGTCCCATTCTGGCGACCTCGCACGCCGTAACGGGAAAGTCCCGGTCAAAGCGAATGTCCTGGGGAACGTAGCCCACCTCGCGGCGGGCTTGCGCTACTCCTTGCCCGAGCACCTGAATGCGCCCGCGCAAGGGCGACAGCAACCCCACCAGCAGTTTGAGCAGGGTCGTCTTGCCGCCACCGTTGGGGCCGATGAGTGCGACCAAGTCCCCCTGTGTCACCGTCAGAGTCACATCCTCCAGGACGTCGGTGCGATCGTAGGCGGCCCAGACATGCTCCAGCGTCACGGCGGGCGCGCGGATGTCGCCCGCTCCATCACGGTTGCGAACATTCTCTCTGGCGCTGCCTGTTTGCTCAATCATGATCATGGCTCCAACGCCCGGGCGAAAGTCTGGGCCACGCGCCGCATATTGTCCAGCCAGTCCGGGGCGAGCGGACTTACGAGGAGCACCTCGCCCCCGATCTCCCTGGCGATAGTTTCGGCGGCCTGCGTGCTGAACTCGGGCTGGGCCAGCACGACCCGGATACCTTCCTCCCGTGCCAGGGAGATGACTTCAGCCAACTCCGCAGCGCTTGGCTCCTGTCCGCCCACCTCGACCGGGATCTGCTCGAGCCCGTACTCTTGCGCAAAATAGCCCCACGAGGGGTGAAACACGAGGAAGCGACGGCGCTCCAGGCCGGAGAGCGTAGCGCGGATTTCGGCATCGAGCGCATCGATATCGGCGAGCAGGCTGGCCAGGCCAGCATCATAGAGGTTCTCATGGGTCGGGTCGATCTGGACGAGCGCATCACGGATCGTCTTAGCCTGGATCTTGACCAGCGATGGCGAGACCCAGATATGCGGATCTAGGGCGTGCTCGTCAGCGTGTTCATCATCGGCCGCATCGTCGTCATTGTGAACAGCGCCAGGTAGCGCGAGGCGCTGAATCCCCTCCGATGTGTCGACCACCAGCATATCTGGATTCATGGCGCGGAAGCGTTCCATCCAAACCTGTTCGAAACTCTCGCCGATAGCGAGATAGAGGTCTGCATCACTGAGTGCGCGCATCTGTCCAGGGGAAGGCTCATAGGTGTGGGGATCCGAGCCGGGGGGCACCATGACGGTCACCCTCACACGGTCGCCCGCGATCCGCTCTACAAAGTATTGTTGTGGCGCGATGCTCACGGTGACGTTCAGCCTGTCGACTGAATCCGTAACCTGGCGCACTGATGGACTGCCGCAGGCGCCAAACATCAGCGCCACGAACATGATCAAAAGCAGCCGTCTTGCAGCGTTCTGCATCTATGGGTTCTCCTCAGAATCATGCTTACCGGCCTATTACGATATCACCGGGGGGAGGCGCTGTCAAAGAGGGCAGCAATCAGAAACGAGCGCGTCGGGGCAAGCCTGCTGGCACGCTTTGTGTTCTACTCTGCGGGGAGAATGGTGGATGGCCTGCTACTTGTCTATGACGATCCAGGTGCTGTGTTTGACTGGGCTGAGGCAGCGCGCCCGCGCCCCTGCCTGGCGCGCCAGGCGCACGATGGTATCCGGGCGTTCGGGGTGGCTGCGCATCATGGCCAGTTTTTCGGCCCACCCGATCAGCCTCATCCTGGGCGTGCGCCAGTCGGGCTCCTCGATCACCAGTCTGCCGCCGGGGGCGAGTACGCGTAGCATCTCGCGCACAGTGAGCTCCGTGTCCTCAACGTGATGCAGCGCATCGACCATGAGGATGCGCTCGAATGAGGCATCGGAAAAGGGCAACGCCTCCGCAGAGGCGTGAATCGCATCGATACCAGGCCGGCGGGCGGCCTGGCGCAGCATCTGTTCAGAAGCGTCAACAATCACGACGCCTTTGACCGCATCTGCCAGCGCGGATGCCACACGCCCGGTGCCGCCGCCCACGTCCAGCAGCAGCGTGGGAGCAGGCAGCTGAAACACACGCCGCCAGATATCCACCGAGGGGGCGTGGATGTAACGCTCATAGATGGGCGCCACGAGGCCAAAATGATCCAGCAGGGGCATACTTTTCCTCGGCGGGCCAGACTAGTCGTACAGGGCGCTGAACCAGTCGAAACTGACGATATCTTCTCCCAGCTTCCATCGCCCGGGACAGGTATTCACCAGCCAGTCCATCGGCTCGGCCAGGGGTTGCGGTCTGGATGCCATCGAAAACGCTGACCGCAGGGCACGCTGCTCCGCTTCGCCGGGGGTCTCACGACCCGGCACCACAAAGCATGGGGTACCGCTGCCAGAGAGCAGCCTCAGCCATTGTTCATTCAGTGACCATGGTATGCCCGAATCCAGCCGGACGGGGCTGGTTTCGGCCGCGTATAGGGCGCCGTGGTGAAAACCACGGAAGGCCAGGGCACCCAGCGGCCCGCTGCGGGTGGCCTCCCAGGTCAGATATCCGAGACTGCGGGCCAGGTGTTGCACATGCACGTGCCCGCACGCCAGGTGGCCCACTGTGCCGCTGCCTGCCAGCGTGACATCAGGGCCGCAGGCTTTTGCGATGCCCGAATAGAGCTGTTTGAGAATCTCTGCAGTGGTGAGCGATGTGTCGTGAAAACGGCATTCTGGTATGCCCCGCGGAGCACCGTGGCCGCCGTTGGCGTACAAAAGGTCGAGGATCGTATCGCCGTACCGCACAAACTCGAACCCCCATTCCCGTGCCTGGGCGACGGCATGACGAATGGCCTCCATGGCCTCAGGCTGCGTGGGGTCCAGGACCCATCCTCCGCCTTCGGAGGCGGGGCGCTCCAGGGGCAGGCAGAGCGCGCCGTGCTCGCCCGTCTCGCTGAGCAAAGGGTGCAGCCACACCCCGGGATGGCAGCCGCGCTCGGCGATCCCTCCCGCCAGGTCGCTGAGCTCACCGATGGCGCTGCCTGGCCGCATATCTGCGGCGCGAAGCGCGCCGCGGTCGGGCAGGCCGCGACCGACAATGCAGACTGGCCTGTTGGCGGTATTCTCGGCAAGTTCGCTGAGTAAACTGGCTTGCTGAAGCGCCAACTCCGGCGTCCGCTCGCCGCCCTGGCGCAGATCGAGCGCGAAACCATAGACGGGCTGTTCTGGCAGAATGTGGCCGCGATCCAGCACACTGGCGAAGCGACGGGCAGCCTGAAACGGGAGCTCCCAAACGCGGCCTGGCCGGCTCACCACGTCGGCGAGGGCGATCTCCCGGTCCCCGGGGAGCACAGGGTGGGAGCCGTTGCGGACATCGAACCAAAGGTTGACACCGAATGGGTCGACCTGCCAGTGACAAAAGGCGCTGGCCCCGGTGCATACGCCCACCCCATGCGTGTGCTGCCCATCGTAGGCGAGAAAGTACCAGGGCATTTGACGATCCGGCACCAGCGCCCGCCACTCGAGATCGCCGTCAGAGCTCTCCCAGGCACCGCTCAAGTACCTCAGACCCTCGGGTATCGCGCAGTCCCAGCGGACACGAATGTATGTGACGGGCACAGAGGCCTGAAGTGTCAGGCGCAGACTGCCGTCCTGCACCAGCGCCGTCAGAGCCGCGCCAGGGCCATCGAAACGACCTGCCGCGCTGGCGCGCAGGCGCAAGGCGGAGCCTGGGGCGAAGACATCTACATGGTCGGGCGGACGAACGACGTCAAACACTGGCATATCACACCTCTGCAGATCGGGGCAGGCGCCTGCGACGATCCTGCTACAGTGCCATTATCGGTGTTTTGGCCCGGTCTGTAAACCGGACGAGCTGTCCATGCTGTGTCGAGCACATCCGTTGTGAGCTGCCAAAGGCAGGGCATCTGCTCGGAGCGATTCATGGGAAGCTCACGACGATCGAAAGACAGCGTCACGCGGGACGGCGGTCAGGCCATGGGCAGGGATGCCGTTTTGTTCAGTACACGGCGGCGGGCTAGAATAGTGTGGTATGTGTTGACGCGGGACGCCCCCGGGAGCGTGGCACCTGCGAATGGGCGTGTATAACCGATGGGAGGCAGCCTTGCAGCTCTTGCTCGTACGGCACGGTGACCCGCACTATCCGACCGATTCCCTGACGGAGCGCGGCCACCGCGAAGCGGAACGTCTGGCCGAGACGCTGGACGACTATCGCATTGATGCTTTGTTTGTGTCCACAATGGGCCGTGCACTGCAGACGGCTGCCTATACCGCTGAGCGGCGCGGCCTTGAGCCCATTCGCTGCGATTGGCTGCGAGAGCTCGACGGGCGCTATGGAAATGACATGCCGCAGCAGGAGTGGACACCGGATGATCTGTCGCCTTCTGCGTACGAGTTGCCCGCGGCCCAACTCCTGGCGCGTGCAACCCTGTACGGCTACGAGACCTGGCAACACGAGGTTCCATACGGTCCGTGGATGCATCCGCAGTGCGATGCGCTGCATCGCGCTTTTGATGCGGTTTTGGGCCAGCAGGGATACAGGCGCGAGGGACTGCGCTATCGTGTCGAGCGCCCCGGGTCGCAGACGCTGGCGTTTTTCTGTCATGGGGGCGTAATAGGCGCCTTGCTCTCACATCTCCTGTACATTCCGCTGCCCGTCGCACTGGCGCTCTTTCTGCATGATACGGCGGGTTTCTCGCTCCTGCGCAGTGTCGAGGACGATGGCCATGCGGCCTTCCGGATGCTCTTTCTGAACAACATTGCCCACAAGGGGCTGGCGTAGCTGGTGCGTCACCCCCTGGTGCCCAGTTAGCCTTCGCGATAGAGTGCGGCGCGCGGTCTCCACTCTGCCGTGTGGAGGTCGATGCTCGGCGACGACAAGGGTCGCCCGGCATCGGGCCAGCGCCGGGTGTGGCGCAAGCGCCGCGCCTCAGCCGTGCTAAGGTGTAGCGCCGTGGTGTCTTGCCATCGTGTATTTCAGGGGACGTGACCATGACTGCTTGTCCGGAGCTGCGCACACCCAGACTGGTGCTGCGGCCTCTCACCATGGCAGATGCGCCTGCGATCCATGCGCTGGTGAGTGCCTATGAGGTCGCTTTGAACACACTGTCGATTCCTCACCCGTACCCGGAGGGTGGCGCTGAGTCCTGGATCGGCACCCATCAGGCGGACTTTGAGGCGGGCCGCGAGATCACCTGGGGTGTCACTGCCCGGGAGGATGGGTGCGTCATGGGGGTCATCAGCCTGAGGCCCGTAATGGCCCACCGGCATGGTGAAATGGGCTACTGGCTCGGTGTGCCGTTCTGGAATCAGGGCTATATGACCGAAGCGGCGCAGGCGGTGCTGGACTATGCCTTTGAGCAGATGGAACTGCATCGGGTCTATGCGATGCATTTCGCCCGGAATCCGGCCTCAGGGCGCGTGATGCAGAAAATAGGGATGAGCCGCGAGGGGTGTCTGCGCCAGCATGTGTTGCGCTGGGACGAGCCGCAGGATCTGGTCTATTATGGCATCTTGCGCGACGAGTGGGAGGCGCGGCGACAGGGCGAATAGCTGCTGCGCGGAGAATGCCGCCGGGTTGATTGTGACGGCGAGGGCCACTGTTTCAATGCGCTGGCGATGAGCGCTCCTGCGGCGCGTTTCACGCGTGCCGGATTCCCTGCGCCGCCGGGACGTGCTGCTGGCCGTTGCCGTAGAGTTCCGTCTTGATCTCCAGGATCTGGCGTCGCAGATTGTCGTCCTTTTCAAAGAGCGCCGCGATCTTTTCGACGCCATAGAGCACGGTGGTGTGATCCCTGTTTCCCAGTTCGCGGCCGATCTGCGGCAGCGAGAGAGAGGTTAGGTCGCGCACCAGATACATGGCCACCTGCCGGGCGAGCGCCACCTGCCGGCTTCTCCTGGGCCCGAGCAGGTCGTCCACGGGTACAGCGTAATACTCGGCGACATGCCCGAGGATGTCGGCGGGCTCGAGCTGGCGATGGGGCAGCGAGATTTCACCCAGGGCGCGCTGCGCCGTCTGGATCGTGAGCGGATCACCCATCGCCCGTGCGGTGGCGATGACACGGGTCAGGGCCCCCTCGAGTTCCCGAATGTTGCTCTGGACCTGCTGTGCGATGAACTCGAGCAATTCGGGCGCTATTTGGATCCCCCGTGCCTCCGCCTTGAGGGAGAGAATCGCGATACGGGTCTCCAGGTCGGGCGGCTGCACGTCGGTGGTGAGCCCCCACTCAAAGCGGGAGCGCAGGCGATCCTCGAGCCCCACAAATGCCTTGGGGGGCCGATCGCTGGAGAGCACGATCTGGCGGTTCCGCTGGTAGAGATCGTTGAACGTGTGAAAGAACTCTTCCTGCGTCGCCTCTTTGTTGGTCAGGAACTGGACATCGTCCAGTAAGAGGACCTCGATCGAGCGATAGCGCGCTCGAAAGTTTTCGGTGTTTCGATTGCGGATGGCGAGGATCAACTCATTGGCAAAGGTCTCTGTGGAGACATAGAGCACCGCGCGGTTATCCTGTAGAGCGCGGTTGCCGATGGCGTGGAGCAGGTGGGTCTTGCCAAGGCCTGCCCCGCCATAGATAAAGAGCGGGTTATAGGCCATGCCCGGGTTTTCGGCCACCGCCAGGCACCCGGCATGAGCGAGCCGGTTGGCCTGGCCCACGACGAAATCACCAAAGGTATACCGGGGGTTGACCTGTGAGGCCTCACGGGCGGTGTCTGATGCCGGCATCTCGGGCTGTGATAGCGGACCAACGTCCAGCAGCCCTGACGCTGTCCCCTCTTGTTCGGGACCATCCAGCGTGCTGTTGCCCTGGACGACAAAGCGCACAGTTATGGTGCGATGGGCAATGTCCGACAGCGTCTTTTGTATCGAGCCATAGAGGCGGTTCTCCAGCCAGTCCTTGGCATAGCCAGAGCGTACACCAACGACTAGGAGGCCATCCTCGTAAGACAGCCCGCGTGTATTCTCAATCCAAGTCTCGTAGATCGGTTTAGTTAGCTGCAACTGCAATTGGCCGCGGGCCGTCTGCCAGAGTTGCTGAGCATCCATAAGAGCGACTCCCATAGTCGAACGGAAATGATGTGACTAAAAGCACTGGGCAGCAATAGACAAGACTAAACAAGTGACTGGAGGACATGACACACTGAGGTGCGAAAGGTGCAACAGGTGTCCGGTCCAGGCGGAGTGTCTGGCAGCTCCTTACGTGCAGCAAACGCAACGCCAGGGGCACGCTGCGTTTGACGTGCCAGCGTACATGCGACCGCGGGAAGAACGTCCGCGCCTTGTTCTACCGTACGTTGTCGGCATTGTAGCACGCCGCGCCGGACGTGCCAATCATTTTGTCTGAGAGGTGCTTGGCGCCCATTACCGAAGTGCCAGAGGACACTAACTATGGAGCTATCTGGCTAATCGACACCCACCTGTTGTGGTGCCAGGTCCAGCGCATGTGCCGTCAACATTCCATAAGCAAGCAGGGAAACCTGCATCAGCGCAGCCGGATGCATCGACTCCGGACTCGGCCTTCAGAGGCGGGGGATGAGGGCACGCAGGCTTACCGCGACGCGAATCATTTGGAGGCGAGATGTTTGACGCGTGGCTCTTCATATGCTAATATAGGTTGTCTGAAGCCGGCCAACATGGCGGCCGGCGAGTTTTTACCCTCAGGGGGGATGATCCTATCGTTAGAAGAGAAAATCGGCTAAACAACGAGATTCGGGTGCGCGAGGTCCGGTTGATTGACGAGAATGGCAAGCAACTGGGCATCTATCCTACCCGAGAGGCGCTGCATGTTGCTGCAGAACGTGGCTTGGATCTGGTGGAAGTCTCGCCAGATGCGCATCCGCCGGTGTGCCGGCTGATGGACTATGGCAAGTTCATGTACGAGCAGTCTCGGCGTGAGCGAGAGGCGCGCAAGGCACAGAAGCAGGTTGAGGTCAAAGAGATCCAGGTCCGACCCAAGACGGCTGAGCATGATGTCAGCTTTAAGCTGGATAGGGCGCGCAAGTTTCTGCAAGAGGGCAACAAGATCCGGGTGCGCGTCCGTTTCCGCGGGCGTGAGATCACTCATGCGGATCTGGCCGTCGAACTGATGCAGCGTGTGGCTGAGGATCTGGCCGATGTGTCCACGGTCGAGCTGACCCCGCGTATGGAGGGCCGCTCGATGATCATGATGCTCACACCGGCCGCAGCCAAGGTCACCGAGCAGTCCTGAGCGAAAGCGCGACATGACCCAGCGCCCCGGAAGCCATGGGCTCCGGTGTCGGTGGGTTGTGTTTTGCCCAAATAGATCGATTCTAGAGGAGGTTCCAGTGCCGAAAATCAAGACCCACAAGGGCACCGCTAAGCGATTCAAGCTAACCGGTTCGGGTAAACTGATGCGTACCAGGAACGAAAAGCGCCACCTGCGCCGCAAGCGCAGCGCACGCTCCAAGCGGGCCGCCTGGACCATGGCCGAGGTACAGCCCGCTGCTGAGCGCACGCGCATCATGCGCCTTGCGCCGTACCTGAAGAAGCAAAGCTAGCCGCGCCACAACCCAATCAGAGGAATTTGAGAAATGCCTAGAGTAAAACGTGGCGTGACACAGTCCAACCGCCGCAAGAAGGTACTGAACCAGACCAAGGGCCAATACGGCAGCAAGAGCAAGTTGTTGCGCCGTGCCAATGAGGCCCTGCTCAAGTCGCTGACCTACCAGACCACCGACCGGCGCGCGCGCCATCGCGATATGCGCCGTCTGTGGATCCAGCGCATCAACGCGGGCGCGCGCGAGAATGGTGTGAGCTACAGCCGGTTCATCAACGGCCTGCGCGCTGCCGAGATTGAAGTCAACCGCAAGATGCTGGCTGATCTGGCTGTGCAGGACCCGGCCGGATTCGCCAGGCTCGTAGAGGTTTCGCAGCAGGCGCTGTCCGCCTGAAGCGAGAGCATGCTGGAGGCCGAGGATGCCCATTGCGGGAGCGATCACCAGCCTCCAGAACCCACGGGTACGCGCCGTTGAGCGATTGAAGTGTAAAAAGCGGGAGCGGTACCGCGAGCAGCAGTACGTGGTTGAGGGCTATCGCCTGGTGAACCATGCGCTCTCTCGGGGCTACCGGCCCGCTTTTGCCTTCTATACAGGGGCTTTTGCCGGGTCGGAGCAGGGCGGGGAGCTCGTTCAGGCTCTCGCCGCCGGCGACGCGCCGGTGTGGGAGGTGTCTCCACCGGTGCTGGAGGCGCTTGCGGATACGGTGACACCGCAGGGTGTGGTGGCCGTCTTCCCCATGCACCATCCCAGCCCTCGGCAGGTGCGGCAAGCTGAACTGGTACTGGTGCTGGACGCTTTGCGCACGCCGGGCAACGTCGGCACGATTTTGCGTACGGCGCAGGCCACAGGCGCCGGTGCGGTACTTTGTGCGCCGGGCACCGTGGATCCCTACAGCCCCAAGGCCGTCCGCAGCGGGATGGGGGCACACCTCGATCTTGCACTTGTGACCGATGTGTCCTGGGAGCAGATCGCAACGCTGATTCAGGGGCGACGGGTATTCGCCGCGGCTTCAGACGGCGACGCGGTGCTGTGGGACGTGGACCTGACCGGCCCCGTCGCGCTGATCATCGGGTCCGAAGCGCACGGCGTGGGCGCCCAGGGGCGCGCCCTGGCCCAGAGCGGCCTTTGCATTCCCATGGCAGAATCCGCCGAGTCGCTCAACGCGGCGATTGCGGCCTCTGCGCTGCTCTTTGAGGCACAGCGCCAGCGCTGGCAGGCAGCCCCCTAGTCCTCGCGCAGCAGTTCGATCACCATGTCCAGGGCGCGTCGCGCCGAAGCCAGCTTGTTCATCTCACGCTCGTAGGGCCAGACGTGCTGCTCGATCGCCTCTCCCAGCGGGCTCGAAATGCCCAGGTACACCGTTCCCACCGGCTTGTCGGGTGTGCCGCCGGTGGGGCCGGCAATGCCCGTGGCGCTCAGCCCGATCTCGGCCCTTAGCAGGGTTCTCACAGAACGGGCCATCGTGCGCGCCACCGAGGCACTTACGGCGCCATAGGTGTGTATGTCCCGGGGGGACACCTTGAGGACGCCCACCTTGACATCGTTGGCGTAGGCCACCACGCCGCCGGTGTAATAGTCCGAGCTGCCCGGTACCTCGGTTAGCAGGTGCCCGATCAAGCCTCCCGTGCAGGACTCTGCGGTCGCCAACATCCAGCCGCGGGCCACCAGTAGCCTGCCCACTTGCTGGACACGCTCGATATCTTCTCTCTCTGTCACCGCGTCTCTCCTAGCATATTCCCTGTACTGCTCGCAATCAGGCTTCGGGAGATGCGTCTTGCGCCTTTGGTGCGCTCCGGATGTCCCGCTTACGCCAGCAGTCTTTCGATCTCTGCCAGATCCTCAGCGCTCAGTTGCCACGCCGCAGCCGCAGCGTTGGCCGCGATCTGCTCAGGGGCGCTCGCTCCGGTGATCACGCAAGGGATCTCCGGGTGCGCCAGCAGCCAGGCGATGGCCAAATCCGCCAGAGAGTGGCCATGATCCGCCGCCCAGCCGTCGAGCCGGCTCAGAGTCTCATAGCCTTCCGGTGTCGCGTAGCGCGCCAGGTAGCGGCGCGTGCGATCAAAGGCCATGGCACGGCTATCCGCTGGTGGTTCTGAGCCCTGTGGGTAGCGCCCGGCCAGCAGGCCGTTAGCCAAAGGAAAGTAGGGCAGCAGACCGACACGCATCTCACGGCAAAAGGGCAGCAATTCCGCTTCGGCCTCGCGCGCCAGCAGGTTATAGTGCGCCTGGGTAGTGATAAAGGGCGCCCAGCCGTACCGCTCAGCCAGATCATTGCAGCGGCAGATCTGCCACGCGGCATAGTTTGAGGCGCCGACATAACGTACCTTGCCCGATGTGACCATGTCATCGAGGGCGCGCATCGTCTCCTCGTCGGTGGTCGTCGGATCGTAACGGTGGATCTGGTACAGGTCCACGTAATCTGTCCGCAGCCGGCGCAGGCTGGCTTCCAACGCGTGCATCAGATGTCCACGAGATGCGCCCCAGTCATTGGGCCCCTCTCCCGTAGCCTGGCATCCCTTTGTGCCCAATACAACCCGGTGCCGGATCCCCTCCAGTGCTACTCCCAGGATCTCCTCTGCCACCGAGGTGCCCCGGTACCACGTGCCGTAGATGTCGGCGGTGTCCATATAAGTCACGCCGGCGTTCAGTGCCGCCCACACGATCTCGATCGCCCGCTGCTGGTCGACACGACCACCCCACTGGCCGCCCGTTCCCAGGCCTACGGCCGATACACGTATACCTGCACCGCCCAGTTGTCGCTGTTCCACGTCTTGCCTCCGCTTGCTCTATCATCCTAACGCCGGCCGCGAGACCAGTCAATATGATCTAAGCACTTGAGAAGGCTGTCCGGCTCTGATACACTGGCACCAGAGACCCGGAGCAAGAGGACAGGCGCATGAGTCCAGCAGGTGGCAACGTACCCGGCTATGTCTGTGCGCGGGCGGCGATCATCGCCGCGTATCTGCGGGCCTGGGCCAGTGAGGTGCTCGCAGATGAACCGCCGACACACCCGGCTCTGCCGCCGCGCCTGGTCTATGTCGATGTCTACGGCGGCAGTAGCCGGCAGTCCCACAGGAGCCGGGCCGTTCTGGAGGCTGTCGCCGCCCTGGCTGGTGAGGACCCAATCCTTCGCACGGAGCTGGCATTGATTGTGAATTCCCCCGGTCCGGATGACCCCGACGTTGGCAGTGCCCTGCAAGCCTCGCTCGCCCCCACGGAGCGGATGGTGCACCTGCCGCAGCTGATTGGGCAGCATCCCTGGGCGCGCATCGACTCGCGTCTGGACGCCATTCGGCCGCTGGCCACCGTGGCATCGGTGGAGCCCGGCGGTTATGCCGGTCTGGGAGCCGGGGACGCCTGGCGGGCCTTGCGCCGCCCACTGGTGGAGCTTTTTTTGACGATTCGCTATCCCCTCATCAACATGGGCGCCGGCAATGCCGCGGTCACCAGCCATCTCGATGCTTTCTGGGGGGAACGCCGCGCCGCGGCGCTGCGGGATGACCTAATCGGGCTGAAACCGCAGGCTCGACAGGAATATATCATCGCGGCGTGCGTTTCACGCCTGCGCGAGCGCGGCGCCACGCACGTCCTGGTCTTTCGCCTGAGCGACGGTCATCGGATTCAGGAGCTCCTCTTCCACGCCAGCCGCGACGTAACGGCCTATAGCCGGGCCAAAGAGGTGCTGGCACGCCATTCCACCGGCCATGACCAGGGAGTGCCGGACTATGCCTGGGATCCTGTTGCGGCGCACTACAACCATGGGCTGGCCATCACGCGCCCTCTGGACGCCCTGGCCGATGAGCTTGGCCGCACGCTGGTAAACCAGGTGGTGACGGCGGAGGATGTTTTCCGCCGCCACCATGTGGGACAGCCCTATGTGCTGCAGAACTATTACGACGCGTTGGAGCAACT
>CAZYWU010000036.1:0-5082 GCA_964651255.1 uncultured Anaerolineales bacterium | reverse complement strand
GCCATAGTCTACGCGCAGCGCTATTCGCGCCGTCTCCGCCAGACGCTGCTCATACTGGCCCCACACCCCATCGGCCGACCAAAAGCAGCGGAACTCTTCTTGCCAGAGGCGCGGGGCGAACCCCAGCAGACCGGCGGGCAGATCAAAGCTGTAGCCGGACAGGGCGGTGAGCAGGGACCAGGAGGCCATCGAGCGGGCATAGTGGCTGCCGCACTCGAACTCGTTCCACGGGTTACGCCGGTGCCCATCGTGCCGGGCGCGGGTGCCCTGAACGATGGCCAGACCGCGCTCGAGCTGGCCCTCGTAGATGAGGTGCGCCGCGACCTGGTACTCGATCCCGCACCACACCTCGTCTGAATAGACAAAGGGCAGGGCGGGCCGTCCGCCGCGTGGCCAGGAGCAGATCAGGAGTCCCTGCTCATCGTTCAGGGCATAGATGCGCTGCGGATTGGCGTGCTCCCAGAAATCGGAGCGCCAGTTGTGCTCAAAGATCGCTGTCAGTGCCGACTGCACATGTGCGCGCTCGAGCAGGTACCCCAACCCGACCAGATGGGCAAACCATTGGCCGATCAGGTGGTCCGACAGGCACCCCTCGCCATACTGGTATTTGGGCGCCAGTTCGGGCTCGAATTGCTGGGTATAGTACTCGCCATTGTAGAGCATGGCTTCCATCCGCTCGCGGCCGCTCTCGTACACGGCCCGGTATTGGGCCGCCGCCCCGGCGTCCCCCACATGGCGGGCCATTTCCTCCGCCGCGCGCAGGGCGCCCAGATAGAAGGTCCCCATCATGGTGTTGGCGCCGTAGAACTCGATGTCGTAGGTGTTGTGCTGGATCCCTGTCATCACGCCGTCGCCGTCGGGGTCCCATTGTGACCAGGCGTACTCGAGCGCCCTTTTCGCGCTGGGCCACAACTCGCGCAGGTAGCCTTCATCGCCGCTCAGCTTCCAGTCGCGGTAGAGTTTGAGCAGGCCGCCCATCTGGCCGTCGGCCGCGGGATGAAAGACCCACGGCGGGCTCCCGAGCGGGAGCTGCAGCCGAAAGCCCATGGAGCCGTCGGGGTTCAGGTTGTAGGTATAGTCGGCGCGCCGCATGGAGCGCTCCAGCGCCGGAAACAAAAAGGCCTGTGTCTGGGCATAGTTCCACACGTGCGTGCAGGTGCCCTCGCAGCAGCCCGCGTTACCGTGGCAGCCCTCGAACCCGTAAAAGGTGCCATCAGTAAGGCGCAGTACCGTGGGCGAGTGCAGGATCGAGGCCTGGCTGGAGACCGCATCCAGCACCTGGGCTGGCAGCGTTGAATCAAATAGCGTGTCGTGAAAACGTAGGGTGTCACCGTAGAGCCGCGCAGCGTTTTCAATCGTGTAGCGCGCTACACTGAGGGCATCAGGCCAGAGCGTGGCGTAATAGTTTCGCCAGGTGGGCTGCTCCTCCTCGGGCAAATCGGCGGCCTCGCCCCAGTACTTGACGTAATTCGGCAAGTGCCATGCCAGGACGAATGGCACGGTCGCTGACTCCCCTGGCTCAAGATGGAGACTGACGCCCAGCGTGCCGACATCGGTGAACCCTTCCGGCGAGGGGCCGTACTCACGCGGGGCCAGCCGCCCGTCCGCGGAAAAGTGATCCCAGTAATCGTGGAACATATCGTACCAATCGCCGCGCAGCCAGGCAGCCTGGCACCAGGCGGTCTCGGCAGGCGTTGCGAGCGCCAGCGTGCCGTAGCGCGGATGGGTCGCGGGGTAACGCTCGGTGGTCAGGCTCAAGGCAGTGAGCCCGGGCTCCTGTACCCATCGGTTCAGGTTCTGACCGCGCCCCTGGCGGATGCCCCGGCCGCTCAGCGAGCCGCCGTGATCGTAACCCAGCGGGTTGGCCATGTTCCCGGCCAGCGATACATCCACGGGAAGGCTGCCTTCGTTGGTGACCTGGTACTGCAGGATCGCTACCGGCAGGCTCGAATCGTCGGCATTGGTCGGGATAAAGGGGCTATAGGCCTCCAGTTTTACGCGCACGGGCAGGGCGGGATCCTCCAGGTACACCCAGGCGAGGGGAAACTCGCCGCGGAAGGTGGCCGAGCGCATATGCGGCAGGCCGGCGCCACTCTCGCGGTCGACGCCAAAGCCAATGCCGCCGTACTGCGCCCAGCCTGTGCCATCGAACGGGGGCTCGGGCGGTGCCTCCAGCACCCGTGTCACCGGGGCCTGTCCCTCGGCGCGCGCCCAGATCGCGAAAAAGGCATAGGGCACCGCCATGCCCTTGTTGGGGCGGTTAAATATCTCCCAATCGATCAGCCTGCCACGGCCGGAGAGAGAGATGCAGCCGGCGCCGATGCCGCCCAGGGGAAAGGCGATGCGGCTGAGCTGATCGCCCTCGTAGATCAGGCTTTCGGCGCGGCGGTAGAGGGTCTCAGGGGTGAAGAAAGCGGCTTTGCTCATAGTGCCTCCCAGGCGTCGAACAAATCATCAGCGTGGATATGATCGATCGCTCGGCGGGGACTGTCAAGGACACGAGGCGAGCGGCCTGTTATGCTTGGGTTTTGGCTGTTTCGGGCTTAAAATCGCCTGTAACCTCGAGCAGTATTAACGTACGCCCGTCAGACGAGATCGGAGGTTGCAGCGTGAGGCACCATCCATTCATGGCGATTGCCCACCGAGGGGCATCATCCTATGCGCCGGAGAACACCTTTGCCGCCTATGATCTGGCGCTGGAGATGGGTGCGCAGCATATCGAGCTGGACGTGCATCTGACGACCGACGGCCAGGTGGTGGTGATCCACGATGACGTGCTGGATCGTACCACCGATGGCACCGGCCCGGTGGCGGCAAGCTCGCTGGCCGAGCTCAAGGCACTGGATGCAGGCTCGTGGTTCGGGCCGGCCTTCGCCGGGGCGCGCATCCCGACCCTGAGCGAGGTATTGGAGCGCTACGGTCGGCGCGCCCACCTGCATATCGAGATCAAGGGCCAGACGCCTGGCCTCGTGCCTGCGACGCTGGCTCTGGTGCGCGCACAGAATCTGACTGAGCACGTGACGATCACCTCCTTCCGCCTGAGCGCGCTGGAGGAGACCCGCCGCCTGGCGCCCGAGCTGCCTACCGGCTGGCTGGTCAGTGCTGTCGACGAGGCCATCGTCGCGGATGCGCTCCGCCTCGGCCTGACACAGCTGTGCCCGCGCGCGGACATTGTAACAGCAGAGATGGTCAACGATCTGCATGGGCGTGGTCTCGTTGTGCGTGCCTGGGGCGTGGGCGATGAGCGCCTGATGCGCGCTGCACTGGAGGCCGGGGTGGACGGCATGACGGTCAATTTCCCCGACCTGCTGCTGGCCAGCCTGGCGGATCGATCGTGAGATCGGTGCTCAGCGGATTCTATCCAGATCTCAAGGGGTAGGCGCCGGCTCCAGAGCTGTCGACCCATTTGCTGTTTCTCGCTGCGGCCCTCGTGTTGTTTCTGATGCCCGGGCCCGTGTGCTCTATACGGTGGTGCGCACGATCTCGCAGGGCCGCCACGCTGGCCTGGTGTCGGTGCTCGCCGCTGCCGTCGGTGATTTCACCCAGGTGCTGGCGGCGACGGCAGGCCTGGCGGCACTGCTGGCATCCTCTCCGGTGGCGTACCAGGTAGTGCGCTACGCTGGTGCCGCCTATCTGGTGTATCTGGGGCTGCGAACCTGGCTGAACCGGCCTGCTCTCTCGCACGCGCCGCAGGTTCGGGCGCGAACGCTGCGCACGATCTCTTCACAGGGGGTGGCAGTGGCGGTGCTCAACCCCAGGACTACGCTTTTCTCCTCTCTTTTATTCCCCAGTTCGTCAAGCTTGAGCGGGGCTCGCCCGCGCTGCAGACGGTCCCACCGGGCATGCTGTTTGTGCTGCTCGGTGTGGTGATGAACTCGCTCCACGCGTTGGTCGCCAGCGCAGCAATAGATCTCCTCACACGGCCGGGCAAGAGCGTGCGCCGGGGTAGTGCCCTGGCGAGCGGAGTGTACGTGGCCCTCGGGCTGATGTTGACTCTTGCGCGCTAGCCGTCAGACGCAGCCTGGCCGGCATCTCTGCCACAGGTGTTGCCCCACGGAGTTAGAGCGCGCAGGAACGACGAACATGGCGGCTTTTCTGTGGAATTTCCGCCAGCGCGCAACTTTTGGGCGGTCTGATGTGCCCAAGTTGCAGGATGGGTATGTCACGATCCAGGAGCTCTCCCTATATCTACGCCCGAACAGGAGAAACAGATGCAGATCGTCACAGATAGCGGAACCGATGTGCGCTTTACGGGAGAGGAGCTGGATGCGCTTGGCGTGCACGTGGTGCCCCTGGTCGTGACGCTCGATGGCCAGACCTATCGCGAGGGGGTCGATATTACGCACGGGGCGTTCTACAAGCTGCTTGCCGATAGCTCGTCCCTGCCCACCACATCGCAGCCTTCGGCCGGCGCCTTTGCAGAGGTGTATCGTGCCCTGGCCGCCACCGATCCTGATATTCTTTCGATTCACATCTCGTCGGGGCTCAGCGGGACCGTAGGCTCGGCGCAGGCCGCGGCTGCCATGGTGCCCGAGGCGCGGGTGACTGTCGTGGATACCAAGACGCTGGGCGCGGGCGCAGGCTGGCAGGTGGAGGCGGCTGCGCGCGCAGCCAAAGCCGGCTGGCGATTGGAGGCGATCCTTTCCCTGCTGCAGCGCATCAGCGACGCCACCAACAGCCTCTATACCTTGCGCGAGTTACGCTACCTGATTCATGGCGGTCGCATCAGCCACATGAAGGGGCTGGTCGCCCAACTGCTGAACATCAAGCCCGTCATCGGCGTGGAAAAAGTGGGCGGGACCTATGTGCAGCGCGGCCAGGCGCGCTCGTTCGATGGTGCCGTCGGCAAACTGGTCGATCTCATCGAGCGTGAGCACGGCGCCGGGGCACATCTGCGCGTGGTGGTGGCCCACTCGGCTGATCCCGAGGGCGCCGAAGCCCTCAGGGAGGCCATCACCTCGCGGTTTCAGTGCGACTGGTGCCCGACCCGTGAGCTGTCGCTGGTGCTAGGCGCTCACACGGGGCCGACCATGGTAGCGGCAGCGTATGCGCCGGCCGCCGTGTGGGCAGAGGTGCCCTGAG
>CAZYWU010000035.1:0-18797 GCA_964651255.1 uncultured Anaerolineales bacterium | reverse complement strand
ACAGCAAACACCGCCCCACGTTATATGGGACGGCGCAGCAAGACGAACTGACTCTAACCTACAGTCTAAAAGATCAGTGCGAGCGCGATGAGCAGGACAAAGAGCGCTGCGGCGACGATGCCCAGCCGCTTGAGATCGCTCAAGACGTAGTGATATTCAGTGTTGAAGTCCACGGGAGGGGCCTGTACACCCTTTCCCCGCCGCGCCCGCGACCCACTGGAACGCCTTTTATTCGCCATACGCCTCCCTGCCTCTACGACCATAGCTGAACGTTGTCCCATTACGCGCATTATAGCCCCACAAGCCAGCCCATCAAAGACGCTCGCCACAACCTGTGCGCAGGTGGTTGACGGCTGCGAGGTAGCGCGCTACGCTCAGGGCAGGTCTATCCCATTCACCGAAGCGAGGTGGCAGATGGCTGAAATACGCATCGACCCGGGATCGCTGGAAAAGTTCGTCGCCGCCATATTCGAAAAAGCGGGCTTTACCGCCGAGGATGCCGCCACGGAGGCGCGCGTGCTGGTGTGGGCCAACGTGCGCGGCGTGGACTCGCACGGCGTCCTGCGGGTGCACCAGTACCTGGCCAACATCCGCCGCGGCGGGATGAACCCGCACGCGCAGGTATGCATCGAGCGTGAAACACCGGCCATCGCGCTCATCGAAGCCGACTGCGCTTTTGGGCCGGTGGTCACCACCTACGCCATGAACGTCGCTATCGAAAAGGCGCGCCAGGTCGGCATTGGCTGGATCGTTATCCGCAATACCACGCACCAGGGCTGCATGGCCTACTATCCCATGCTCGCCGTACAGCAGAACATGGCCGGGCTGGCATTCGTCTGCAGTCCGCCCAATATGGCCCCCTATGGCGCCAAAGCCGCCGGCGTGCACAACAGCCCGCTCGCTATCGCCGTCCCGGCGGGCGAGCGAGATCCGCTGGTGCTGGATATGGCCACCAGCATGGCCGCCTTTGGCAAGGTGAACCTGGCGCAGGACAAAGGCATACCGATCCCAGAGGGCTGGGCCCTCGACGCCGAGGGCAAACCGACCACGGATCCGAATCAGGCGCGCATCCTGCTGCCCTTTGGCGGGTACAAGGCCTCGTCGCTGGCGCTCATGTTCGAGACCCTGTCCAGCGTCATGGCCGGCAACGGCCTGTTGACGCCGACACTGCTGGGCGGAGACAAGCCACGCCCCGGCGCGCAAAACAGTGTGGTCGCCGCCATCAACATCGCAGCCTTCACCGATGTCGATGGCTACAAGGCAGAAATCGACCGGCTGATCGCGGGCATCAAGGGGCTGCCCCCGGCCGACGGGTTCACCGAGGTGCTGGTGCCGGGTGAGATCGAGAACCGCGTACAGGCCGAGCGCACGGCCAACGGTATTCCGCTCCCGGAGGGCACAGTGCTGCATCTGCGGCAGGCGGCCGAGGAAATGGGCGTAGAATTGCCTGCGGCGCTGCGACCCTAGGCCAAGCCTGCATACAAAGGGCGCCCCGAGGGGCGCCCTGTCTCGTCAGGCGTGTGCCGCCTCGTGGACGTGCGCCGGCTCGCATTCTGCACCGCAGGCGACATCCCGCATCGGACAGGACTCGCCCTCGAACTCGAGCTCAAAGGTGGTGTGCACCACCGCGTCATCGTCGATCGCCTCACGTGCCGCGCACTTGATCGCCACCAACTCCTCGGGCGTGGTCCCCTCGGGCACCACCAGGTGCGTCGAGAACACATGGCGCTCGCCATCCAGCGACCAGAGATGGGTGTGATGTGTAGAGAGCACGCCCTCGATGGCGTTTAGACGCCCATCCAGCGCCTGCAGGTCGATCCCGGCGGGCACCCCCTGCAGGAACAGCCCCGCCGCCTGCCGCACGCCGCGAATGGCATTGTAAAGCACCCAGGCGCTGATCACGATCGAGATCAGAGGATCGAGGATAGGCACCGAGACGAATATCATCACGATACTCACCAGCAGCACGGCGGCCCAGCCCAGCACATCCTCCATGAGATGCAACGTCACCGCTTTGGCGTTGAGGCTCTTGTCTTTGCTAAGCCGCAGAGCGGCCACGCCGTTGATGGCGATCCCCAACAGGGCCAGGCCCAACATCCCCGGCGCGTTGGGCTGCACCGGCTCAGTCAGACGCGGGATCGCCTCGGACAGCACATCGCCTGCGCCCACCACCAGGATGAGGGTGTTTGCCAGCGCGCCGAGCAGAGAAAAACGCCGGTAGCCGAAGGAGAAACGATAGTCGCCGCGGCGCAGGCTGAGGCGCTGGAGCACCCAGGCCAGCGCCAGCGCGATGCTGTCGCCGAAATCGTGCAGGGCGTCGGAGAGTATGGCCAGACTGCCTGTGAGCAGTCCGCCCACCAGCTCGATCAGCGCAAAGCCAGCATTGAGCAGAAAGGCAACCTTGAGATTGCCGGCGCCGTCTGCCGCGCCAGGATGAATGTGCCCATGCGCCTGGGCGTGACTGTGACTGTGTCCGTGACCGTGCGCCACCGTTGCCCCCATTGCGGAGATCTGTTTACCTGAATTATCCGGCCACTGGCCGTTTGTGCCAAACGAAGCGCCTCATACCACAGGCGATTCTGCACCAGGCTGGAAGAGCGCTTTGTACAGCGGCAGCAAGCGGCTGCCAGGGCGGAACGCACGTTGACCATGACAGGGACCTCGTCGAATGCCTCGATGCCATGCCATAGCACAGGCTGCGCGAGTCGCTATAGATGCAACCGTGCTGGCAGCCGCGATAGATGTTGGATGTATACCACCGCCCGCAGCAGCGATCGGGCCAGGCATGAGATGACAACATCTGTTTGGCCTGGATCTCGCAGATGGCCATGGCTCTGCTCTGTCAGCGTCCCGCCGGCATGATTGGCACGCGCCGCTCGATGCGCTCCTCGTTCAGCACATAGCCCAGCCCGGGGCCCTCCGGCGGGTAAAAGTAGCCGTCGACCGGACGGAATGTGGCCGCGTTAAAGTACTGGACGTTGGCGTTGATCTTGATACCCCATTCGCACAGCGGCGCGATCGAGGGCGAGGCGCTGAACAACAGGTGCGGCACGATATAGCCCGACTCGTTGCCATGCGGCACGATGGGCACGCCATAGACCGAGGCCAGCGTCTGGATGCGGCGCATCTCGCTGATGCCGCCGGCCACCATCGACTCGGGCTGAAGCACGGTGGCCGCCCCCAGGTCCAGCAGTTCCTTGAGCTGCCAGCGCCCGGCAAAGTGCTCGCCGTAGGCCAGCGGGATGCTGGTGGCACGCGCCAGGCGCAGGTGGGCGTCCTGAGCATCGAAAGGCAGCGGCTCTTCGATCCACGTGGGGTGAAAGGGCTCCAGCAGGCGCGCCAGCCGGATGGCATAGAGCAACGAGTTCTCCGTGGGGTCCGCCAGGAGCCAGTCCACCATGATCTCGATGTCGTCACCCACAGCCTCGCGCACCGCCCGAATGGTGGCAACGTTGTATCTGAGGCCCGCCTCGCCCGCCGTTGCGTTGTAGGTCAGGTACCACTTTTGCGCGGTGAAACCCTGCGCCACCGCCTGCAGTGCAGCCTCGGCCGCACGTTCGGGCCGGGTGTCATAGCCCAGCATGCCCGCGTAGGCGCGCACCCGCGGCTGCGTCGGCCCTCCCAGCAACCGGTAGACGGGCTCACCGCGCACCTTGCCCGCCAGGTCCCACAGCGCGCAGTTCAGGGCCGACAGCGCAGGAAGCTGCGCCAGCCGCGTGTACGTGCCGGTGTACATCTTGTCCCACAGGTACTCGATCGCCAGGGGATCCTCGCCCACCAGCGTCTGGCCCAGCGCCGCAACAGCAGGTGACCCGCCGTACACCAGCCCGGTGATGCCGGCATCGGTCTCGATCTCGGTAAAGGCCGCCCGGTAGGGCGTGACCTCGTAGGGGGCCAGCCCCAGGCGCTCCATCTCGTACAGCGCCTCGCCGCTGCGCTGTCCGCCCTCAACACGAAAGACGCTCACCGCCGTGATCTTCATGCCCTGCTCTCCTTGCTGTGCTTGCTCCAGTATAGAGCCGCGTTCACCCCCCATCAAGGCCGCGGCACGCGGGTCTTGCTGGCGCGCAGGGTGTGGCCGCGGTACACTACCAGTGGCGTCCGGCGCCACAAACCCAGTACAGGAGCAAGTCATGCGCGCAGCCTACTTCCGTGGCAATCAGGTCATCGAACTGGTCGATATCCCTCGTCCGGAGCTCAAGCCGGGCGAGGTGCTCATCAAGGTCGCCGCCAACGGCGTCTGCGGGTCGGACCGCAAAATCCTCCGTGGCGGCTTTGACCTGATCCCCGGCCACGAGGTTTCCGGCACCGTGGTCGAGGTCACCCCGGGGTGCAAGACGCCGGTGGGTGCCCGCGTCGCGGTGTACATCCCGCGGTATTGCGGCGAGTGCATCTACTGCCAGGCGGGCCGCGGCAATCTCTGCCCGCACAAGCCCGGCCTGCTGGGCTGGTCCACCGACGGCGGCTACGCCGAGTACATGGCCCTGCCCGAGCGCAACGCGCTGAGGCTGGACGATCGCATCTCGCTGGACCAGGGCGTGCTGCTGCTGGATACGCTGGGCACCTCCAGCCACGGTCTTCGTCTGGCGCATGCGGAGCAGGCCGAGACTGCGCTGGTCATCGGAGCAGGGCCGGTGGGCATGGGCGCTGTCGCCTTTCTCAGAGCCGTGGGCGTGCCCGAGGTGTATGTCTCCGAGTTGTCCGATTACCGCCTCGAGATCGCACAGGGCTACGGAGCCATACCGGTCAACCCCGGTCGCGACGACCTGAACCAGCGCATTCGTGACAGCCACCCCTACGGCGTGGACCTGGTGGTCGAGGCGGTAGGCACACTGCCGACCATCTGGCAATCTTACGACATGGTGGCGCCGGGCGGGCGTATCTCCCTGCTGGGCGAGTACTGGGGCAAGGTCGAGCTGGAGGGAGCCAAGAACAGCTGGATGATCAACGACATCACGCTGATCCGCTCCTTCTATTTCACGATCCCCGAGTTCTATGAGAACCAGCAGATGATCCTCGATGGCACGCTGGACACAACGCCGCTGGCCAGCCACAGTTTCCCGCTGGAGGAGATCTCGGCAGCCTACGAGCTGTTCCAGAGCGGCAACTCGGTCAAGATCATGGTCAGGCCCTAGCCCGATACGGTGGTGGGTGTGGACGGCACGTTACGCGAGGGGGATATAGTGAGCAAGCGCGTTCTTCTGGTGGTCGTTCTGCTGGCGGCGCTATTGACCGGATGCTCTGCGCGAGACAGGTCGGACGGCGGCAGCGCGCAGGCCCTTGCGCCCGCGGCGACAGAGAACGTTACGCCGCTCCCGAGCGCCACGGCCACAGAGACCCCCGCGCCGACGGAGACGCCGACGTCCACACCCACCGCCACGCCAACAGCCACTGCGACGGCTACGGCGACCGCAACGCCAACGGCGACGGCAACACCTGACCGTTATGCGGGGCTTACCATTGAGGACCTGCGCGCGCGGAGCTACGGGGGTGGTGAGATCACCGTCCACGAGACAATGGCTGCCACCGCGGCATTCACGCGCCTGCTCATCTCTTACCCCAGCGATGGCCTGGAGATCTATGGCTTCCTCAACGTGCCCGCAGGAGAGGGGCCCTTCCCCGTAGCTATCGTACTGCACGGCTACATCGATCCCGAGGTCTATGACACGCTGGCCTACACCACGCGCTACGCTGACGCCCTGGCGCGGGCCGGTTATGTAACCTTTCACCCGAACTTGCGGGGCTACCCGCCCTCGGACGACGGCCCCAACGCCTTCCGCGTCGGCATGGCCATCGATGTGCTCAACCTCCTGGCTCTGATCCGCGAATACGCCGGACAGGAGGGGCCTTTGGCCACAGCGAACGCCGAGGCGATCGGAATGATGGGACACAGCATGGGCGGCGGGATCACCTGGCGGGTGCTGACGGTGGATCAGGGGGTCGGGGCCGCCATCCTGTATGCTGGCATGCATGCCGACGAGCGCACCAACTATGAGCAGGTGCTGATCTGGTCAGGTGGCACCCAGGGCAACACCGAGCTGAGCACGCCCGCGGAGGATCTGGCACGCATCTCGCCTGCCACCTATTTGGAGGACGTCGTGGCGCCCGTGAGTATCCACCATAGCATCCACGATGGCACGGTGCCGGTGGCATGGTCGGAGGAGCTGGCGGCGCGCATGGAGGAACTGGGCAAGCCAGTGGAGTTGTTCCTGTACCAGAACACGCCTCACACTTTTAACGGGGCCAGCGATGCGCTCTTTATGGAGCGCATGGTGACCTTTTTCGACCACCACCTAAAGTAGCGTTGACGGCTACATGCCGAGCAGCGGCCGCAGCGTCTCGATCTCGGCCATGTCCTCGACCATGATATAGAGATACAGCCCGCGGGGGTCCAATCCGTCCATCAACTCGCGGGCCTCGTCCGCTGTGAACGAGCCCCGGATCAGCAGCGAGCGCCCCGCCTCCTGGATGCGCCGCCAGAAGGGCAGCATCCCGCTAACCGGCGGCCCGCCAGAGATGAGCTCATAGTTCACCTCCAGGCAGCGCAGCTCTTCGATCTCGAGAAAGGCATCCAACAGGAACATCGAGGTCGAGTGCAGGTGCACGAACGCACAGTCGAAATGCCCGGCGAGTTCGCGGTCCACCGGCTGCAGGTAGCGCCGGTACAACCACGGCGAATACAGCCCTGAGGCGTCCTCCTGCATGCGGATGATGGGGCCCGGTGCCCAGAGCTGGTACTGGGCATCATAATAGCCCCCATGCCAGAGCGGGATACGCTCCCAGGCGGCGACAGTGATCTGGCGAAAGATCTCGGCCATCTGCGCCAAAAGGCGCGCGGCCTGCTCCGGCTCATACAGCAAATCCAGCACGCTCTGGCTGTGCCCCCGAAGCACTGCCGCCATATCTGAAGGGCCGTGCAGCGTCCCGTGGCTCACGGGGAATCGCCCCGCCGAGCGCGCCACCAGCGCGTCGATGAAACGGAGGTAGAGCGCGGTCCAGGGCTGCTCCAGGTCCAGGCGCAACTTCCAGAGCTCCTCCCAAGGCAGGATGCGCTCCTCGGCCAGGATGCTGCCCGGCAGGATACGCAGATCAGAACCCAGCATCCCGTCCAGCCAGGGGACCGCCTGCGAGGGCGAGGCCCCGCGCAAAATGTCATCCTCGATGATCTCCCCCTCTTTCAGCAGGCGCTCCTGGTCATCGAGAAACGCCTCGGGGACGACCATATCGGGGGTCAGGTAATCGCGGTCTTGCCAGGCCGCGCTGGCCGCGAACTCTTGCAGTGGAAACCACGTCTTGAATGAAAAACCCACCAATGGACGGGTGACCGGCTCGCGCGACCAAAAGGCGCGATAGCGCTCGATCTTGGCCGGATCATTACCAAAGGAGTAGGTTCGGGCCATGATCTGCCTCCGTGGACAGCCACGCCGCTCAGGGCGCACCATTGCGGTCGATGTAGAGCAGAAAACTCAGCGCCAGCTGGACGCTCCGGGCCACACTATCGAAATCCACATATTCATAGCGGTCCTCGGTGGTGTGATAGTGCGGATCGGGATAGGGGATCCAGCCTGTGAGCAGGATGGCGCGTACGATGCCCGCCTTGATGAACGACCCGTCATCGTCTTCCGGACGCGGCGAGCGGTGGCGGGTATGGCACAGGCCCAGGTCATAGCGCCCGATCAACTCCGCCATTAGATCCGCCAGCAGCCTGCCTTCATCGGTAGTGTAACGCGTGCCGGCCGTGTAGCGCCCTCTGGCGACATCCTCTAGCCGGCGGACACCGACGCCGTCCAGATTCAGCACCGCCGCCACTCTGCGGCCGCTGGCGGCGATGCGCTGAGCGGCCGCTACGCTGGTCCAGGGAGTATGCTCCTCGTTGCACCAGAGAAACAGCAACTCGCGCTGGTTATCGTATCCTGCCAGGAGATAAGCCAATTCCAGCAGCGCCACAGTTCCCACGCCGTTGTCACTGGCGCCTGGCGAGCAGGGGATCCAGCTCTGCGAGTCCTTATGAGCCACGGCAATTACCAGCTCCGCCTCCGGCGAGGGAGCCGGCCGGCCCGCATAGAGATTGTGGACGGTGTACCACGGATCCTCAGGCGCGGGCGGGCTATACTGGTGTGCCAGCGGCTTGCCCGCGTCGCGCCGAAAGGCCTGCACCTGATGCGGCTCGCGAAGCACGGTATAGCCCATGGAGGCGAGCTGGGCAGCGATATAGTCATCGGCCTCGTCGAGTGAGCTATACTCTTTCCCGGGTCGCACCATGTTGGCCTGCCGGCAGGAGAGTGGATCCCTGCACAGATAATAGAGCCAGCGACTCAGTCTCTCAGGGCTGACGCGTGCAATGAGGTCGCGTGTAGGATCCATGGTAACCTCCTCCCCTCGGATCAGGTGTATGATAGCGATCGTCTGATCGACTGACAACCGCCAGTGGTGTTTGGCAAACTCTGTTGTGCCCGCTACACTGTGAACATTGCACCATTGTTAAGGAGGCCGGCCCATGAGCCGTGTCGCACTATTCCAGGGAGACGACCGCAGCCAGAACATTGCCGCAGCGCTGCAGTCCGTTATCGGCGACATCGATCTGTCGGACCGACGGCGGATCGTCGTCAAGCCCAACTTTGTGAGCACCAACCGTCCGCTTTCAGCGACGCATGTGGACGCCATGCGGGCTGTACTCGCGTTTCTTGTCGACCACGGAGCCCGGGACATTACGCTGGCCGAGGGACCTGCATCGGGCCGCATGGTCGATGGGCTGGACAATTATGGGTATCGCCCGCTGGTAAGCGAGTTCGCCGTGCGCCTGGTGGACCTCAACAACGATGAGACGTTGCCCATCGAGGGGCTGGATGCGCACCTGCGCCCCAAGCCCATCAATGTATCGCGGACCGTGCTGGAGAGTGACTATCGCGTCTCGGTGGGTCCTCCCAAGACCCACGACGAGGTGATGGTCACCATGTCCCTCAAGAACTATGCTGTGGGCAGCGTGGTGCGCAAGCGATCGATACACGAGGGGCACCGTGCCATCAACCTGAACATCTACCGGCTGGCTCGGCGTACAGCCCCGCATCTGGCAGTGATCGATGGCTTTGTCGCCATGGAGGGCAACGGCCCGACTAGCGGCACAGCGGTGGACTGGCGCATCGCCCTGGCCAGCACCGATGCGCTCGCAGCGGATTGCCTTGCGGCGCGGCTGATGGGCTTTGACCCCCATGAAGTCGGGTACCTGCACTATTGCCTGCTGGGCAGCCTGGGTGAGGGCGAGCCGGATCAGATTGAGATAGTGGGCAACGTGGCGCCCGAGGCAGTCTCACGCGTCTTCCGGCCGCATAGCTCCATCGCCCAGCAACGTGAATGGCGCGTTCCGGATCCGGAACGCTATCTGTAGATCGCATACCACCTGAGGAGGACAGGCACATGGCCAGGATCGTGTTTCTGGGAGCGGGCAGTACCATCTTTGCCCGTAACGTTCTGGGGGACGCGTTGCACGTCCCCGCCCTGCGCGATGCAGAAATCGCACTGCTCGATATCGATCCCGATCGTCTCCACGTCTCTGAGGTGATGGTCAAGAACATCAACCGCACCCTTGGCGCGCAGGCGACAGTACAGTCCTATCTGGCGGAGGATGCTGCCGCAGCATTTCGGGGCGCCGACTATATCATCAACGCCATTCAGGTAGGTGGCTATGAGCCATCTACCGTCATCGACTTTGAGGTCCCCAAGAAATACGGCCTGCGCCAGACTATCGCGGATACGTTGGGCATCGGCGGCATCTTTCGCGCGCTGCGCACTATCCCGGTGATGCTGGACTATTGCCGGATCATCGAACGCGAGGCGCCCGGGGCGCTGCTACTGAGCTATAGCAACCCGATGGCGATGCTCACAGGCGCCATCCTGCGGGCGACGGAGGTGCGCACCGTGGGACTATGCCACAGCGTGCAGGTCTGCGCGCCTCATCTGTGCGGCGAGCTGGACTTGCCCACGGACGACCTGCGCTGGCGTATCGCGGGAATCAACCATCAGGGGTGGCTTCTGGAGATCTCACGCCACGGCGAGGACCTGTATCCCGAGATCAAGCGCCGGGCTGCCTTGCCCGAGTACAATAGCCGCGATGCCGTACGCTTTGAGCTGATGAAGTGGTTCGGCTATTACGTCACCGAGTCCAGTGAGCACACCGCAGAGTATGTGCCCTGGTTCATCCGCCGCGATGCCCCCGAGCTGATCGAGCGCTTTGGCATCCCGCTGGACGAATACCCGCGGCGCTGCATACGGCAAATCGAGCGCTGGGAGAGCATGCGCGCAGAGCTACTGGAAGACAAGCCCATCGAGCACGTTCGCGGCCACGAGTATGCCTCGTACATCCTCGAGGCCGTCGAGACAGGCGTGCCCTTTACCTTTGGCGGCAACGTCCTGAATACGGGCCTGATCACCAACCTGCCGCCGCGCGCGACCGTCGAGGTGATGTGTGTGGCCGACCGTACCGGGGTTACACCCACCTATGTGGGGGATCTGCCGCCCCAGTGTGCCGCCCTGAACCGCACGAATATCAACGTGCAGGAGATGACCATCGAGGCCGCGCTCACCCGGCGCAGGGACGCGATCTACCAGGCGGCCATGCTCGACCCGCATACAGCGGCGGAACTGACCATCGACCAGATCGTCGCCCTGTGCGATGACCTGATTGAGGCTCATGGCGAGTACCTGCCCGAATACCACTGACCGACCCTTGCGTGAAAAACGGGGTGTGCCACATTGGCACACCCCGTTCACTGTCTTTGCAGATGACCCGGAGCTGAAACAACGCTACTCCGTCACCAGCCGCATCATGCCACTCTCGTCAGGCGCAAAGCGGGTGCGCCCCTGGGGCACCAGCCGGTCGATGACGATATAGCCCGCATCCATGTACTCCCAGATGGTCTGGAATGGCACCGTGCCGGGCACCCACTTTTCCACGATCATCGTCCCGTGTCCCGGCAGGACGGTGAACACCACCTGGCGGGGATCGGCGGGGTCAAGCAGAGCCTCGGCCTGCGCAAAGGCTGCGCGGATGCCCTCCGCCTGTGCCCCCGTGCCACAAGAGACCAGGTAGCGATAGTAGGGTGCGTCAAGAGGCGCGAACTGCACAAAGCGCGGATCGTAAGCCGAAACGCCCCGGTGCCCATGCAGCCGCGATCGAATCACTGGTACAGTCGCTTGAAAATCCCACTCCGGTCCCAGCACGACCCGGGGCAGCGGCTCATCCATCTCTACCATCTCCACCGCCTCGGTGGACGGTGGCGTGTTGGCAAGCCCCTCCACATGGCGCACCTGGGCCCCCTGCCCTGTGGCAGTAACGCCCACGATGACGGCCAGGTCATCATCGGTAAGCCGCCCCTTGTCCACCGGCCGGGCGCTGCCTGTCACCGTGGCGATCAGCGCATTCAACCGCGGCTCCCAGCTCGAGAAGCAACCCTCGCTATACTGGCTCGACAGCACCTCTGAGACGGCCGGCACCTGCACCAGATCGGAGATGCGGATCATGTTGGTGAAAAAGCCCCGATTGCCGATCTCGACGCCGGCGCGCTTCATCGCCTCCGGGACCGTAGCGCTCGCCCATTCCGCAGCGGTGACGGGTGTTCCCTTTACCTCATGCTGGGTAACCTCAGAAGTGCACACAGCCGTCGCCATGCGCAACACGATATCGTCATAGAACGCCTCGCCCGCTGCAGGGTCGCTCGTTGGGTGGGCACCCACCAGATCAAAGTGATACACGATCTCAGGCTCATCCTCACCGATCACCAGAAGCAGGCGGATGCACTTGGTCTGAGCCTGCAGGATTCGCAGGAGCGACAGGATGGGCCCGCCACGCTGGCCCTGTTCCACCAATACCTGCCATGCCTCGGGCGCCAGACCGGGGAACTGAAAGTCCTCGGGCCGGATGGGTTCGCGCGCCAACGCCTCCTGCAGCTGTGCCATGACGGCGTCGAACTCGCCGCGGGTCATCTGAACCAGTGTGAACACTGTGGGTGAATGCTCCAACCTGAAACGTCGCCGCACTGTAAACAGCAGCGCCCGGCGCCAACTGAGGGACTCACCATACCGGAAGGTGGTCAACACCAGGTCCGTCTCGTTGTCAGGCACCTCCGCCACTGTGTGACCCAGGCGTTGGAAGCTGGCGCCGATTCCGTCCAGCATGCGACCTACCAGGGGGCTATTGTAGGCGCCGACCAGAGCGGCGCGCACCGGGCGAAGCCAGGGATGCGTGTCGCGTAGCGCTGTGGCAAAGTCATTATCTGACACCATGACTGTCCTTTCAGACATCATCAGGAGAAACATCCCCAGGCCATCCTTGCAGGTGCAGGGCACCAATGAGCCAGTCACCCAGGGATGGCCAGAGGTCACGCAATAGATACAGATAGCCCGTCGCGGGATAGATCAGCCGCCTGCGGCGCCGCACGATAGCGCGCACGACGCGCACCGCCAGATCCTCGGCGGACATCTTGGGTGAGGCAATGGGCATGCGCAGGTGAGCGATCAGCGGTGTATCGATACGTCCGGGATGGACTACGGTGACAGCGATGCCCTCTGGTTTCAGCTCCTGCCGCAGCACCTGCGCCAATCCTGTCAGAGCAGACTTGCTGGCGACATAGGGACCATCACCCGGAATGGGTATCATCACATCCTGTGTGCTCATCAGCACCAGATGGCCCTGCCGTCGCGCGCGCATCGCAGGCAGAACGGCCAGGATGGAGCGGGCAGCCCCCAGAAAGTTGACCTCGATGGCGCGGGCCAGATCAGCCACGGTCATCTCCGCCACTGGCGCCTGAACATAGATCCCCGCGTTGGCCACGAGGATGTCCACCTGGCCCCAGGTTTCCAGCACCGCCTGCGCCATGCGCGCCATATCCTCGTCATCGGTAACGTCACCGGTGATCACCAGAGAGGATCCGCCCTGCGCATCGATCTCGGCGGACAGGATCTCCAGGTCCGCCGTACGACGCGCGACCAGCGCGACCCGAGCACCCTCATCGGAAAACGTGCGCGCCAGCGCGGCTCCGATCCCGCTGGATGCCCCCGTAATGATCGCTACCTGTCCCTCCAGCCTGCGCGGCAAACTGTTTTCCTCCCACCGATGTGTAGGCTATTATAGGACATATCCATCGTTTCACAATAGATGAGAACCCCTGATTTCGGGAGAATACCCATGTTCTCAGATACCTCGTTCCGCGAAAAGATACCCGCTCAAGGCGATCAATTCCAGGTCATCGTTGCCGGTGGCGGCCCTGCCGGACTGGGTGCGGCCCTGGCCTCCGCCCGCATGGGCGCCCGCACGCTCCTGCTGGAGGCCCGCTCGTTTTTTGGCGGTGTGGCCGCCGTGGCCCTCTGGATGCCCATGAACCGGATGTTGCTGGAAGGCGGGCGCCGCGGCGGGGTGCATGACATGCTGGTGGCCAAACTCACCGCCTACGGCGCCGATGCCTGGACGCCAGGCCGCGATAACTGGATCAACGGCGACGGCATCGATGTCCATCCGGAATACCTGCGCATGGCCGCCTTTGAGACTTTGGAAGAGGCCGGCTGCCACTACCGATTGTACAGCCCGGTGAGCGATGTGATCATGGAGGGTGACCGCGTCGCCGGCGTGGTCGTCGCCGCCAAGGAAGGGCCTCAGACGTTTCTTGCCGACGTGGTGGTCGATGCTACCGGAGACGGCGATGTGGCCTATCATGCCGGCGCGGACATGGTGCAGGGGCGCGAGGAGGACGGCCGCTTTATGCCTGTCTCCCTGGTATTTGCCGTCGCCAACGTCGACACTGACCGGCTGATCGCCTACGCCGACGCCCACCCAGGAGAGTTGGACGCGATCTATGCGCAGGCGCACGAGGCCGGCTTTGCCGTCGCCGCCTGGTACGCCTACGACCGCACCACAGTACCCGGCGTCGTGAACATCAACAACGGCGGCTGGCGCGGAGCGGGCAACATCGACGGCACGCGCAGCGGAGACCTGACGCTCGCTGAGCGCATGGGTATGCAGATCGCCACGGACTTTATCAGGCTGGCCCGGCTCTATCGCATCCCGGGATTGGAGCAGTGCCACCTGGTGCGCGCCGGCGCTGCTGTCGGCGTGCGCGACACACGGCGCATCGTCGGCGAGTACGTGGTCACCGTGGAAGATGCGCGTTGCGGCGCCGAGTTCCCCGATGTCATCGCCCGCAAGTATGGCGCCATCGACGCCAACCAACTCTACACGGGGCCGATGCAATCGGGTTTCGCCTACCCCTATCGCGCCCTTTTGCCCAAACGGATCGAGGGGCTGCTGGTGGCGGGCCGATGCGGTTCGGCGACCTTCCTCGGGCACGCCGCCGGCAAGAGCATGGGCAACATGATGGCCCTGGGCCAGGCCGCGGGGGTGGCCGCCGCCCTGTGCGCGCAGTCGGGCCTCACGCCGCGGGCTTTGCCGGTCTCGCGCGTTCAAGAAGCGCTGGAGGCGATGGGTGTGCGTCTGGCCCGGTCGGACGCCGCAGCAGCATCTGGTCGATGAGATGTACCGCGCCAGGTGCCGCTTTTACGGACCGCTGAACGATCTGCTGCCCCCCGAGCTGCGGCAGCGCGATATCCCCTGGATCTGGGACACGCCAGAACCAGTGCGGGAGATGATCGAGGGCCTGGGCGTGCCCCACGTGGAGGTCGGCCTGATCCTGGTGAATGGGAACGCCGTGAGCTGGGAGCACCGACTGGAGGAGGGCGATCGCGTCGCCGTGTACCCGCACTTTTTCACGCTGGACCCCGCCACTTCCGTTAGTCTGCGTTCCACGAAAGAGCCGGTGGGGCGCTTTGTGTTGGATGTACACCTGGGGAGACTGGCGCGCTGGCTGCGGCTGCTGGGCATCGATACGGCCTACACCAACGATTGCAGCGACGAAACGCTGGCCAGCATCGCCCGCGATGAGCACCGCATCCTGCTCACCCGTGACCGTCGCCTGTTGATGCGCACCGCAGTCGAGCACGGGCACTGGGTTCGGGCCCAGGACCCACGCGTACAACTGCCCGAGATCATCCAGCGGTACGACCTGCTACCACTGTTTCGCCCCTATACCCGTTGCGCTCACTGCAACGGCCTGCTGGTGTCAGTGACGCGCGAAGAGGTCGCTCACCTGCTCCAGCCGCGAACCGCCGGCGCCCACAGCGAATTCACGCGCTGCCAGAGGTGTGGACAGGTTTACTGGCCTGGCTCTCACCTGCGAAGGCTCAGGGACATACTCAACACGGTGCAGAAAGATCTGCTGGAGAAAGAACGACGTACAGAAGCAGAGGATTCGGAGGTATAGAAGCAACGTCCAGGGCCCAGACCACTGAAGACCATCAGCGTGGCCGATAGCGTGCTCCGTCATCGGCGCCCAGACGTCCCTGCAGTATGTCACGCAGATGCTCCTGAGCGGTGCTCAGCAGCCAGTTCATGGTAGAGATACTCACGCCTTCAGCTTCAGCGATAGCGGCAACATCGTATCCATGCGCAAAAGCACGTATGGCGCGTTGAGAGATCAGCGGCAACGACGCCAGCGCATCGGAGAGCATCACACGGAGATCCATCCCCTGACCGAGCCCCTGCTGCAGTGGCCCCGGCAGTGTACCCAGCAGCTGCTCATAGACGCGCTCCGCGCCCTCCACTTCGTCCCCTGAGCTATAGAACAGGTTGTCGGCCCCCACGCGCACAGCGCTTCGAGATGCCCCCTTGCGTACGCCATTCAGTCGCCGGTAGGCATGGTTCTCGCGCACGCGACCGTAGGGGGAATAGGCCAGATCGGTGCCAGATACGCCGAAACTCGGCCGAAAGCGGCGCCGGGCCTTTTCCCGCTGCAACTCGGACTGTGCCCAAGCCGGCCATTGATCGGTCGATAGCGGCAAGTCATGCAGACTCGCGCAGGCCGCACAGACATAGGCAGTCGGCTGGGTCAGCGCCTTGCCACAAACGCAACACTTGAACATAATACCCTCACGCTTCGCCAGGCGGCCACGAGGACCAGGCCGCTCGATAAACAGATCATCGTCCAAAACGTCCGTCCCGTCAATTGAGATATCTGATGCTCAAGCGCAGTAACCGCAGGTACCGTGCGGGGTTATCCATGAGTAGTCGTTCAGTATGAATGCGGGGAGGAAATATGAGCTCTCATCGTATCGCCATCATGACCGACAGCACCGCCGATCTGCCGGCCGAAGTCGTGAGGGAGCTCGGGATCGAGGTGCTCCCCCTCTATGTAATGTTTGGGGACGACCATCTGCGTGACGGTGTGGATATCGACGCCCCTGCATTTTACGAACGCCTATCCAAGGATACCCACCATCCCAGCACCTCACAGCCGACGCCGGCGGACTTTGTGCGGGCCATTGACGCCTGCGAGGCCGACGAAGTGGTCTGCATCCACATCAGCAATCGGCTGAGCGGCACCATCGTATCGGCCAACGCCGCACGCGAAAACGTAACCAAGCCGGTCCATGTCATCGATTCCATGTCGGTCTCCATGGGACTCGGCTTCCAGGCCATGGCCGCGGCGAGGGCCCGCAATGCGGGCGCGAGTGCGGAAGAGATCATCGCGGCAGCCGCTCACGTACGGGATTCGCTCCAGGTCGTATTCACTGTAGACACGCTCGAGTACCTCCATCGCGGCGGACGGATCGGCTCCGCCGCCAAGATGCTCGGTACCGCCCTGCAACTCAAACCCGTCTTGACCATCCCCACCAGCACCGGCGTGATTGATGCCGTGGAGCGGGTGCGCTCACGCAAAAAGTCGCTGGCCCGCCTGCCAGAGTATGTGCTGGAGCATCTCGATGGTAGCAAGCCGCTGCGTGTGGGCATGATGCACGGCCTCGCCGCCGAGGAAGCCCGGTCTGTGCTGGCGGACATGCGCGCTCGCGCCAATGTAATTGAAGAAGTCAATACCTACGTTGGCCCGGTGGTGGGCACCCACACAGGCCCAGGTGTTGTGGGCCTGGTCGCGCACCTAGACTGATAGCGGCGTGCTGCAGGCGCCCCCGGACCTAAAGGCCGGGGGCGCCTTTGTTGTGCCCGCGCAAAGCACTGATTCTCAGGGCCAGGGGGTCCGGTCGCATCTTTCTACCCAGCGTTGGCCGTTTCGCCGCAAGCGGTATAGGATGGGTGCAGTGCCATCCGATGAACATCGCCAGGAGATAGACGTGACAGAGAATTCCGAGCGGGACCCAATCGAGTTGCCCACGGTAAACTGGCTGACCTGCGCCACGCGACTGCAGGCGCTGGCCCAGGATGGCCTGCTCTATGCGCAAAACCCCTTTGACCACGAGCGCTATATGGCGATACAGCAGATCGCGGCCGAGATGATGGCTGCCGTGTCGGATGTCCCCGTCGAGCGCATCGTGGGCCTCTTTGGGGAGCAGGCCGGGTATGCTACCCCCAAGGTCGACGTGCGCGGCGCGGTGTTTCGGGACGACCAGGTGCTGCTGGTCCAGGAACGCTCCGACGGGCTCTGGACACTGCCCGGCGGCTGGGCCGATCCAGGCGACACACCATCGGTGGCGGTGGAAAGAGAGATCCGAGAGGAATCGGGCTATGAGGCCCGTGCCGTCCGCCTGCTGGCCATCTATGATCGCGCTACGCAGGGACATCAGCCGCCGCACCCCTTTAGCATCTACAAGCTGTTCTTTCTCTGCGAACTGACCGGCGGCGAGCCTGCCCCCAGCATAGAGACGACCGGCGTCGGCTTTTGGCCGGTGGATCGCCTGCCGCCCCTGTCTGTGGCGCGAGTCACGGCCAGGCAGATCGCTCACCTGCATGAGCTGACCGCTCGGCCTGAACTTCCCGCCGATTTCGACTGATCACTTTCTCGAACAAAGAGGCCCACAGCGTGAGCGACATTGAGATACTGGACCGCATCATTCGGCAACGACACAGCACGCGCGCGTTTTCTGAGCGGCCTGTGGCGCGCCAGACCATCGAGGCGCTCGTGGATGTTGCGCGGTGGGCGCCTTCGGGCAGCAACGGTCAGCCCTGGCGCGTCACCGTCGCCGCGGGCGCAGTCGCCGAGACGCTGCGCGAGCGCCTGCGCGAGGCGGCCAACGATCGCGCGATGACACCCGAGCAGTCAGCGCGCTATCGCGAGCGGATCGCCGCCGGCCCCATGGCGTGGATCCTCGACTGCATCGATGAACCAGTGGACCGGTTTCTCACGGTGGGCAGCATGACCTTTTTCGGCGCTCCGGTCGCACTGGTTGTGACCTATCCGGGCACGGCCCACAGTCCGGTCCCGGCTGGCGTACACGCCTTTGTGACCACCCTGCTGCTGGCGGCCGAGGCGCGCGGGCTGGGCACCGTCTGGCTGGGCTGGCCGCTGGGCCACCCTGAGATTGTGCGGGAGACATTGAGCATCCCGGAGAGCGAACAGCTTGGCGCCTTTGTGGCGTTGGGCTATCCAGATCCAACCGCCGCCGTCAATCGCGCCCGCTCACCCCGGCACGAAATCGAGGCGTTTACGCGCTGGCCGGGTTGGGATTGAGTCCTGAATGTAACCCTGGTTACAGCGGGGGCGAGTTCCCCTGTGTACAATGACGGTACAACACGCGAGGAGTCCCCGCATGGAAATCGTACAGGCCCAGGCTGCCGCCGATACCCCGAATGTGCACGGTGTGCGTTCGCAGGTGCTGCTGAACACCGACGAGGTACAGGTCGTGCTGATCTCCATCCAGCCTGGAGACGCGATGAAAATGCATACCACGCCTGTCGACGTCTTTTTCTACGGCCTGGAAGGCACGGGCATCGTGGAGATCGGCGAGGAACGAGGGGAGATGGG
>CAZYWU010000034.1:8572-19541 GCA_964651255.1 uncultured Anaerolineales bacterium | reverse complement strand
AACCTGACGCTTACGAAGCGCCTGCTCTGCCGATTGAGCTAGGGTGGCGGGAACGAGCGCCAGTATATCACGCGGACCCGAGAGCGTCAAATGATTGGCCGCCTGACTCTGGACAAGGCGGCGCGCCTTGCATACACTCTGACCATGCTGGCGAAACGAATTCCTGGGTTCGCTCTGGGTGCCGTGCGGGGTCTGGCCTGTCTGCTGGCCCTCGCGCTGGTGCTCGCCTGCAAAAGGGCCCCGGAGGCCAGTTCGGTTGCCACGCTTCCCCCGAGGAGCGCCCCTACAGCGACGGGCTGTGTGGCGATACTGGATGTCCAACCGGATCCATTAGGCGCCAGGGTAAGCATCGACGGCCAACCATCGGGGGACGCTCCGCTACGGCTGCAAGTCACCGAAGGGCGCCACTTGCTCGAGCTCAGCGCAGGTGGCTATGCAACCTATACGCTCTCTGTCGACGTCGCCTGTGGCCAGGTCGCTGTGATTGCGCCGCAGCTGTATGATACCCGGCCCCCTGACATCATCATGGATGAGGTTCCCCAGACCGTCCTCCCGGACGATGGACTCAAGATCACTGCCGCCGCCGATGACAATCGCGCTGTTCATAGCATGGCGCTGTACGTCGATGGCCGGCTGATCTATCAGCTGGAGGGGGACCGGCTCCGTCACAACCTCGATACCCGCGCGCTGGCTGCGGGTCCCCACGCCGTGCGGATCGTGGCTGTGGATCCATCTGGCAACGCGCAGCAAGTAGTGCGATTCTTTGCCGTTGGCAGGGAGGATGTCGCCAGCGCAAACCTGGTGACGCTGCCTACGACGACGCCTGTAGCGCCGGCGCGAGAGGCTACCGTAACTCCAACGGCAGAGGCGGCGGCACTGACCCCATCGCTGGCACCCTCTCCTGTGGCGACAAACACACCCGCGCCGACGCCGGTGCCCGCAGTGTCCGCCTATGAGGATCAGGTGACCCTTTTGATGTACGACTATGAGCCGGCGCTCTACACCGACGAAGGGGCAGGGCATCCCTACCCCCTCCTCGATCACGATCGCGTCGGCGCGCCCATCAGCCGAAGCTTTCGGACAATTGTGCTGCAGAACAACTATCTGCAGCTTGTGATCATTCCTGAGCTGGGCGGGCGAATCTACCAGTGTCGTTTCCTGCCGACCGGTCAGCCTCTGCTCTACAACAGCCGTGTGGCTAAACCGACGCACTGGGGGCCCGTAGATCAGGGGTGGTGGCTGGCCTTGGGCGGCATCGAGTTTGCGTTGCCTGTAGATGAACATGGCTATCTCTCGGCCCAGCCCTGGGAAGCTTCCATTGTGCGCGAGGGTGATGGGTCGGCCACCGCCATTGTGCAGATTCTGGAGGCCACGCGCGGGCTGCTCACGCGCGTCTATATCACACTCAGGCCAGGTGAGGCTGCCATACGCCTACGTGTTTCGATCATGAACACCAGTGGCACTACCCAGGAGTTTCAGTATTGGACCAGTGCCATGATCTCCCCTGGCCGCCACGGTGTGGGACCCGAGCTCCAGATTACCTATCCGGCAGAGAGGGTCGTTGTCCACAGCACCGGAGACAGTAGCCTGCCCCCTGCAGGGGTCAGCATGACCTGGCCGCTCTATGCCGGTCGCGATCTGAGTTCGTATGGAGAGTGGCGCAACTGGCTTGGCTTTTTCGGCACGCAGCGCTCGGCGCCCTTTGCGGGAGTCTATGACCGGGCCACGCAGATCGGCATGGTGCAGGCTTCAGGGGCCGCTGTGCTGACGGGGTCCAAGGTCTTTGGCTTTGGACGCGATTTTGACGACAGCGCCTACAGCGATGATGGTGCACAGTACCTGGAGCTTTGGTCGGGGGTGACGCCAACGTTCTGGGACAACACCAGCCTTACAGCAGGGGCCACGCTGGCTTGGACCGAATCGTGGTATGTCGTGTCCCAGAGTGGGGGGATCACTTTCGCCAATGAGCAGGCTTCGCTGTATGCTTGGCGTGATGGTGATGCCGTTCGGGTCACAGTCGCCGCGCCCGGGGAGCATCGATGGCGTCTGATTGCCACCCAGAGTGGAATTATCCTGAGTGATCAGGTCTTTGATGTGCGACCGGATATCCCATACCGCGCAGCCCTCTCACCTGAAGATGGCAGCGCGCAGATAGAGCTGCAGATTCTTGACCTGGAAGACACGCCTGTCCTGGAGTATACCTTCTAGTGCCTAAAGGAGATCTCATGGACTGTCCTCGCTGCGGCACGCCCCTTGATCCAGATGCCGCTTTCTGTTCCAACTGCGGGCTCAAGATCGAGCAACCGACGCGCGTTCTCGCGTCTAACCCTCCAGATTCTCCCCCGGGCGAGCCAACCGTGCCCGGATCGCGACGGGGCTGCCGAACCGCGCTAACCGTGGGGGGCATTGCCCTTTTGGTCGTCGTCATCGTGGGTCTCATTGCGGCAGCGGCGGTCTATTTTGGCCTGCGAGATCGCGAACAGGTGCAGGCACGCCAGGCAGAGGCCTACTACGAACAGGGCGAGGCCTACATGCAGGAGGGGCAGTATGAACTGGCGATTGCGGCCTACGACCAGGCGCTGATGCTGAGTCCCGATCACCCATTCGCTGCGCAGCGTCGTGAAGAGGCCATGGCCCTCCTGAGCGGGGCTCCCACGCCGACCTCGCTTGTTCAAGAGACACCGGTGGAGGAGCTCTGGCGAGAGCATCTGGGTTACGTTGCCACTGCGGACTGGCTTCAGGCGGTGGCGACAGCTGAGCAGATCATGCTGCGAGATCCGGAATATCAACGGCAGGAGCTCGACGCTAACCTGTACGATGCCTTTCTGGCATTGGCGCGGGAGGCGATCGAAGAGGATCGCATGGAGGAGGCGCAGCGTTATCTCAGTCGCGCGCTCGATATCCGACCCGACGACTCGCAGGCTATCCATCTGCAGAATCTGGCGAGGCTCTATGCGGATGGCTTGCGCTACTACGGGGCCGATTGGGCCAGCGCTATCGATCGCTTTGAGGCCCTGTATACCATCGATCCCCAGTTCAAGGATGTGACCACGCGGCTGCGCTCAGCCTACATTGCCTATGGCCAGCAGCTTGCCGATGACAAAGCCTGGTGCGAGGCCGCCACGCAGTTTGAGCTGGCGCTCGAACTGGCCACAGACGCTTCGCTGGAAGCTCTCGCGGCCGACGCCGCGTCAGAGTGCGAGGCTGCTCGGACGGAGGAGGCGCAGACGCCCGGAGTTGTTATTGACGCCCCTGCAGGGACGTATGTAGGGCGTGAAGTACAGGCAGAGGCCGTTGGATCTGACAAGATGTTCATCCGTGGCCATGTCTATGACGCATCGGGAGCACCTGTGGTGGGCACACGGGTCAAGATTCAGGCATGGGATTTCAGCGTGTACGCTACGACCGATGACACAGGCCAATTCTCCTTCGATGGCCTGGCCAATCCTGTGACCTATACGCTTACCCTCGCCGATCTGCCCTCGTTGCCGCTGGATGTTCAGACGGCTTGGGGGCGTCTAAGTTGGGTGGTATTTGAGCAGGCCAAGTAGGAGCCCGGGAGGTCACTCGATGCCGGATCTCGAGACGATTGTGCAGGGAATCCGCGACGAATGGACAGAGCAGAATCATGTGCGGGATCTGACACTGCAGCGTTCCCGCATGTTGATCCGTCTGTGCGCGAACTCTATCCGCGCGACGCACCGGCGGGAATATGCGGACGCTCGGGCGCTCCTGAGTCAGGCGCAAGAGGAGGCCGCTCTGATGGTGGCGGAAGCCGCGCCGTTTGGCGATATCCTGGACTCGGGCTATTTGCTGGATGCACTCAAAGAGTTGGCCGAGGCAGCCCTCACCCTGGCTTTCGTCACCGGCGACGATCTGCCGACACCTGCCAGCCTGAACGTGCCCAGTGCGCCCTATCTCAATGGGCTGGGGGAGGCGGCCGGCGAACTGCGGCGGTTTGCACTCGATGCGATGCGCCGTGATGACCTGGCCGAGGCCGAGCGGGCGCTTGGCTACATGGACGATATCTATAGCCTTTTGGTGACGATGGATTTCCCGGATACATTGACACGCGGGCTGCGACGCACGACGGACATGGTACGGGGCGTGACCGAGCGGACGCGCGGTGATCTTACGACCGCAGTGCGGGAGAACATGTTGCAGCGTGCTCTTGGAGAGTTTGAGGATCGCCTGCGGTCGCAGCCCTAGTTTCGTAGCTGTTGTCACGCGAACAGCCAAGACAGGATCGGGCGCCGCTCCGGTGGATTGTCTACGCCGGCGGCGCCTCTTGCTCTGGCCCGGTAGCAGCAGCACTCTCGCGCTTTTCGGTCGCCTTGCATGACACGCGAGCCGTCAGGCAGATGATAGACGCTCCGGGGTCTTTCGGCTATAATCGATGCTGCATCAAGTGTGGAGGAGGCCATCGTGTTTCTTGCTCCGCGGGGCACCATCGATATTCTGCCCGAGGACCAGCCCTACTGGCTTTACGTGTATGATCAGATCCGTCGTGTGGTGCAACTCTTTGACTACCAGCGGCTCGATGTCCCCATCTTTGAAGATACAGGGCTGTACGTGCGCGGCGTGGGCCAGGGCACAGATATCGTGGACAAAGAGATGTATTCTTTTGTGGACAAGGGTGGCAGGGATATCACCCTGCGCCCTGAATTTACGGCGGGTATCATGCGCGCGTACATCCAGAACGGTATGCGCACGTGGCCACAGCCCGTCAAGGTATACACTACCGGCCCCATCTTTCGTTATGAGCGAGTGCAGGCTGGCCGCTACCGGCAGCATACCCAGTTCGACATCGAGGCCATCGGTTCCAGCGATCCGGCTGTCGATCTCGAGGTAATGTCAGTCGCCTGGCAGTTGTTCAGCGAGCTCGGATTCAGACATCTGTCATTTCAACTCAATAGCACAGGGTGTCCCAAGTGCCGGCCGGCCTACATTCAGAAGCTGGTGAGCTACTATGAGGGGCACCGCGATCATATCTGTGAGGACTGCAAGCGACGGCTGGAACGCAACCCACTGCGTCTGCTGGACTGCAAGGTCGAGACCTGCCAGCCGATCATTGCAGGGGCCCCACAGATCCTGGACGATCTATGCTCTGAGTGTGCTGAGCATTTTGATACGCTGCGGGGCTACCTGGATGCACTGGGTCGGCCGTATACCATCAACCATCGGCTGGTGCGCGGCCTCGATTACTACACCAAGACCGTCTTTGAGGTCTGGGCACAGGGTATCGGCGCACAGAACGCCGTGTGCGGAGGCGGCAGATACGATGGTCTCGCTGAGGAGCTCGGCGGTGAGCCGACTCCTGGTATAGGATTCGGCTCTGGTATCGAGCGGATCGTGATGCTCATGAAGGAGCAGGGCCTCCAGATCCCTCAACCTGGTGCGCCGCAGGTCGTCCTGGTGTACCACGGCCAGCCCTCCAAGATGCGGTGTGTGCAACTGCTCGATGGCCTGCGAGAGGCGGGCATCGCCGCCACCATGGGCTTTGACGATCGCAGCCTGCGTGCACAGCTGCGCAACGCCAACCGCATCGGAGCACCCTATGCACTGGTGCTGGGCGAGCAGGAGCTGGCCGCAGATCAGGTCGTGCTGCAGCATATGCAGAGCGATGCCCCAAGGGAGCCGCTGGCTCTTGGTGACGCAGTCCGAGTGCTAAAAGCGCGTCTGGGTGTGGACACGGCATGCAACGCATAGGATTGCTCTATCGCGACGGCCTGTCCGATGCAGCGGCGATGGCTGAGCGCCTGGCTGCTCTGTTGTCTGAACAGGGGCTGACCGTCTGGCGTGGCGGCCTTGACGATGAATCGGGACTGATGTCTGCCGCTCCCGATCTCGATCTGCTGGTGACTTTTGGCGGCGATGGCACCATCGTGCGGGCGATACGCTCGATCTCTCAGTATGGGGTGCCCATTCTGGGTGTCAATCTGGGCCGTCTGGGATTCCTGGCTGAGGTGGAGCCAGAACAGGTGGAGGCGGCCCTGCCCGCATTGGTCTCTGGCCAATATCAGATCGAAGAGCGCATGATTCTGAGTGTACAGGTAGAACGCGCTGGCGAGATCCTGCTGCAGACGGACGCTGTCAACGAGGTCGTCATGGCTCGCGGCCTGGTATCGCGTACAGTGCACATCGAGGTCAACGTCGACGGGCATCACGTGTTTACGCCCAGCTGCGATGGCATCATTGTGGCCACACCCACGGGCAGCACCGCTTATTGCCTCGCTGCCGGCGGTCCCATTGTGGCTCCGGATCTGCCTTCCATCATTATGGTGCCCATCGCGGCGCACTTGGGGATAGCGCACGCTCTCGTGATCCCACCCAGCCGCAAGCTGTGTCTGACGCTCATCAAAGGCGACCGCTCAGTCATCACTGTGGACGGCCAGATAGACCTTGCTCTGGAGCCCGGGGACCGGCTGACGACCACGGCCAGCCATAACGTGGCGCGCTTTGTGAGGCTCTCTGAGACGGGCTACTTTTATGAGACCGTACTCCGGCGGCTGGGATGGGCAGATAGAACCTGAGGGCCGCCGCAGTCTCCCTCCACAGGAGTGCTCGCCGGGGCGACCCCATCACGGCCCTTGAATCAGCCCGCTGCTTCCATCGCGGCGGTGTAGGTGCCATCGCGCGCCGCGCCGTTCAGCATGGCTCGCCTGGCAAAGAGGGCCTGTGCCACAGGCACATTCGCGCTCTCCCCGGCCCATGCTTTCAGCGAAGGTTGCTGCAGGGCGCGCCCGTACGAGAACGACAACTCCCATGGTGCAGGTCCCAGGGCGTTCATGGCATTGAGATTCGCTGTGGCTTCCTCGGCGGACTGCCCGCCAGAGAGAAAGACGATGCCGGGCACGGCCGCTGGCACGCAACGCTTGAGTACCCGGAGGGTCTCACGCGCGACCTCCTCGGGGCTCGCTGCCTGACCTGAGGCGCTTCCAGGGAGGACCATATTGGGCTTGAGCAGGGTCCCTTCCAGCATCACGCGCATGCGGTACAGCCAGTCGTACACGCTGTAAAGGGTCTCTGTAGTCACATCAGCGCAGCGCTGGATGTCATGGCTCCCATCCATAAGCACCTCTGGCTCGACGATGGGCACCACTCCGGCCTCCTGACAGAGGGCGGCATAGCGAGCGAGGGCGTGCGCGTTGGCGTCGATGCATCCGGTCGTGGGGATGCCTTCGCCGATGGTGATCACGGCACGCCATTTCGCAAAGCGTGCGCCGCGCGCCTTGTAGGCGGTGAGCCGGTCTCGCAGCCCATCGAGCCCCTCTGTGACCAACTCGTCTGGGTAAAGGGCCAGTTTCTTTGCGCCGGTGTCCACCTTGATCCCCGGGATGATCCCCCGGCTTGCGAGGTAGTCAGGGAAGGGCATCCCTTCAGATGTCGCCTGGCCCAGGGTCTCTTCGTAAAGTATCACACCGCTGATATAGTCCTGGATACCCGGTGTTGTAAAGAGCATCTCACGATAGGTCCGCCGCGTGGTCTCGGTAGAGGGTACGTGGATACTATCCAGACGGCGAGTGATCGTGCCCGTACTTTCGTCCGCTGCAAGGATCCCTTTGCGCGGTGCGACCAGTTGCTTCGCGGTAGTCGTCAGTTGTTCCTCTTGCATGTCGCTTGCCTCTCTTTGGGAGTACTGCATCTGCAGCGCCTGTTACGTGCGACTATAGATATTGTAGCCATCGCCCTAAGGCTACGTCAAGCGTTTCAGTGCGCGGGTGGACCGATAGTTGACATAGGGTGGGGCGGGCACGATAATGGGCACGTACTGCACGTGCCACAAGAGGGCCTGTCTGGAGGGGTGAGCTTGCTTCTGGAGTTGTCGATTTCCAATCTGGCAATCATTGAATCTGTGCGTCTGGCCTTTCCCCCCGGGTTCAGCGTGCTTACCGGCGAGACCGGCGCGGGCAAGTCCATCATCATCGATGCCGTCACACTCCTGCTCGGTGGACGAGCCTCGGCGGACATGGTCCGCACCGGTGCGGACGTCGCCACGGTGGAAGGCATCTTTGCACTAGAGTCTGCCATCCTGTCAGAGCTGGAGCCCATTCTCGAGGAGAATGGACTGGCGGGCGATGGTGGTGACCTCATTCTGCGACGCGAGATCATGCGCTCACACCGAAGTGTTTGCCGCATCAACGGGCGCGCTGTGCCCGTTTCGACGATGGAGGCCGTAGGCCGCCATCTCATCGATATCCACGGCCAGGGTGAGCATCTCGCCTTGCTTCAGCCCCGCACGCACATTGACTATCTGGATCGTTACGGGGAGCTGATGCCCGAGCGCGAGGCGCTGGCGCGCGTTGTCGGTCAACTCAGGAGCGTTCGTGCAGAGTTGGCCACGCTCCAGCGCGACAGGCGTGAAGAGGCGCGACGGGTCGACCTGCTCAGCTACCAGATTGAAGAGATCAAGTCGGCGGCGCTGCAGCCCGGCGAGGACGTGGCCCTGGCGAAGCAGCGGGATTTGCTTGGCAATGCAGAGCAACGGTTGCAGCTGGCCGCAAGGATCTATGATGCCCTCGTTGGGGGGGAGGAATCGCGACGCGCGGCTCTCGACCTGGTGGGGCGTGCATCGGAGCAGCTGGCTGAACTGGCAAGGCTGGACAGTGCGCTGCAGGATGAGCGCGAGTCCCTGGATTCGGTCTATTACCAGCTGGAGGAGCTGGCGCGAACGGTGCGCACCTATCGCGATGACGTCGAGTTCGATCCCGAGGGATTGACCGCCGTCGAGGACAGGCTGCAGCTGTTGCGCAACCTTAAACACAAGTACGGTGACACGATCGAGGAGGTGCTCGCCTTTGGGCGCCGTGCCGCAGAAGAACTGGACGGGATCAGCCATAGCGAGGAGAGGATCGAGGCGCTGCGGGATGCTGAGGGGCGCCTGATGGCACAGGTAGCCGAACTGGCTGGCGACTTGTCGGCGCGCCGCCAGGGCGTGGCCGCACGGCTGAGCGAACAGGTAGAGCGCCAGCTAGGCGAGCTGAACATGGCTCAGGCGCGGTTCATCGTCGCGCTGGAGCGCGAGCGTCTGCCGGAGCCCCGCCAGCCTGAGGGGGTGCTGCTGGAGGGCGAGTCGCTGCGCTTTGATGCCACCGGCGTCGATCGGGTCGAGTTCCTCATCGCGCCCAACCCGGGAGAGGAGCCACAGCCGCTGGCCAGGATCGCCTCCGGGGGGGAGATATCGCGCTTGATGCTGGCGATCAAGTCTGTGCTTTCTGCCGTGGATGCTGTCCCGACGCTGATCTTTGACGAGATCGACGCCGGCATCGGCGGCCAGACGGGCGATGTGGTGGGAAACAAGCTCTGGCGCCTTGCGCAGGAGCACCAGGTATTCTGTGTGACGCATCTGGCCCAGATCGCGCGCTATGCCGCACAGCACTATCAGGTCGCCAAGCAGGTTGTCGATGAGCGAACCTATTCAGTTGCCCGGCCGCTGGAGCATGACGAGCGTGTACAGGAGCTCGCCATTATGCTGGGCGGCGCTGCAACCGAATCGCATCGTCGCAGCGCCGAGGAGTTACTCAGTGGCGTGCCCACTCAGGCCGCTGCCGGCTCCAGTTCGCGATAGACCAGCGTCCAGGTCACCGACTGGAACGCCGCAAAGATGCCGCTGATAGCCAGCATAATGACAATGCCCAGAATGATCATGGGAATAGCGATCAGCAAAGGGACGGCCGCCGACTCTGTGGCTCGTCGCAGGGCCAATGCGGGGATCAAGGCGCCGCCCCCGATCGCGATAAACAATGGCGTGAGAACCAGCCCAAGCGCCATCTGAATCAGGCCCAGCACGATCCACATCCACACCGATTCCTTCCAGTGCGCCCTCGTGGTCTGCATGCCCTTGCTGATTGCATCCAAGACGCCCAGTTCGCCCAGGACGATGGACCGCCAGGCGTATTCCCTGACCACCGCGAAGGCACCGCCAACGAGGATGGCAGCCAGTATGATCACCGCAAGGAGCGATAGCCCGACGATCACAGACCAGATGATGCCGACGACGTTCCAGCCCTGACCCGCCCGGAACATCAAGACCGCGGGGATCGCTGCGAGTGCCACGGCTGCGGCCAGGACCACCAGCAACAGGAACGCAGCAACCGCTCCGGCAATGCCGATCACCAGACCGGACAGAAAGAGGCGCAGCAGGTTCTTCCACCCACGGCGCAAACCGGTCTCAAAACTGACGTCCCCTGCGCGCTCTGCTTCCTCGGCCATCCCGATCAGAGCGCCAATGCTGGTATAGCGCACGATGATCCCGACGATCGCCAGGATCAGGATCAACATGCCGATCCCGGCGACAAAGGCCGTTAGGGCCGCCGCGATTCCACCCCAGTCGCGGGTGATCCAGCGTTGCATGTTGTGCAAATCACCGCCATTCAACGTGTACTGAACACCGCCGGCGTTGCCGCGGCTGGCCGCGCCGCCCCCAAAGAGCGCCAGGGCGATTCCAAAGGGCCACAGGCTCTTGTGGTCCCAGGTAATGCGGGCTGCCCGCTGGATAGTCTGTCCGTAGTTCATAGCTATACCCCTTTCGCATCCCACCGCCACGGCGCGACCCACTATCATCATAGTCTACGCGCGGCGGGCAATCAAGTAGCGCCTCGCACGGACGCGTCGATACCTTGGCAGCATCTGGCGAACGGCCTAGAATCACCGTCAGACGGGCGGAGCCATTCGCCTGTTTTGCCACAAAGGAGAATAGCATGGACAAGTATCGCATTGCGGTGATCCCTGGGGACGGCATTGGCGTGGACACCATCAATGAGGCCCTGACGACGCTGGACGTGCTCTGCGAGGTGCATGGCGGGCTGGCGCTGAGCTATGATCGCTTCCCCTGGGGGTGCAGCTACTATCTGCAGAATGGCGAGATGATGCCCGCCGACGGGCTACAGACCCTGGCTGACTATGACAGCATCCTTTTTGGTGCTGTGGGCTTTCCGCCCGTGCCGGATCATATCTCCCTCTGGGGCCT
>CAZYWU010000034.1:0-8472 GCA_964651255.1 uncultured Anaerolineales bacterium | reverse complement strand
GCTCCCGATATCGCGGGCAAAGGGATTGCGAACCCGATCGCCGCGATCTGGGCAGCGTCGATGATGCTCGATCATCTGGGTCACGAGGACTGCGCCGAATTGCTCATGCGCGCGATCAACGCCGTGACGGCAGCGGGTCGGTTCCTGACCCCGGATCTCGGCGGATCCGCGACGACGGCCGAGGTCGGCGAGGCCATCCGTGCACAGCTGCGGGCATTGGCTCGCTGAGGGAGGGGTCTTGCCGGAGATCGATGCGGAGGATAGAGCGGTGCAGGACGTAAGTCCTGTGACGCCGGTGTGGCCAGCCCGGCACAGGCGCGATCTGTTGCTGCCGCTCAAGCGGCTCATCAGGAACATACATCCTGACACGCGTCCTCCTATTACCGATGAGCAGTACAACGAGCGTGTGATTTACACCGAGATGTTCTTTCAGGCGATCGCTGGCGCCGGCGCCTTTTCGTTCACCTCTGTGTTTCTCGTCCGTCTCGGCGCCCCCAACTATCTCGTGGGGTTGCTGTCCTCCCTGCCGGCGCTGATGATTATTCTGACGGTGCTTCCAGCGGGGGCATTCGTGCGGCGCCAGCGCGATCTGGTCAAGGTGTCGAACGTAGCGCGCCTGATCTACCGCCTTGTGGTCGGCACTTTTGGCTTTCTGGTTTACCTCCCCGCCGGGCTTGCTCCCTATGTCATGGTGGTGGCGGAGAGTCTCATCGCTGTTCCCAGCGCGGTGTTGGAGGTGGCCCACTCTACCATCGTTGGATGGGCGACATCACCCCAGCGGCGACCCGCGATGCTGAGCACCCGTATGGCGGTGCATGGGATCACTGCCGCGGTTGTGGGCCTGCTCGCAGGCCAGTGGCTGGATAGGGTCAGGTTCCCGCTCAACTATCAGGTTCTCTTTCTCAGTGCGCTCGCGGCGGGCATCGGCAGCGCGCTGACCCTCTCTCGGATACGGTTGCCAGAGGGTGCCCGCCAGCCCCGGGCGGCACGTGCCCAGGCCGGAATCAAGGATATGCTGGCGCTCGTCAACGATACGCCTCCGTTCAAGCGCTATGCGACCGCGGCTTTTGTCTACCGGATGGGCCTGCACCTGCCCATGGCGCTCTTTGCCATCTACCGGGTGCGGACCCTGGGGGCCACCGATGCCTGGATCGGCGTGCTCTTTACCGTAGAGCGGCTGGTGGGAGTCGGCCTCTACATGCTGTTGAGCCGCATCCTCACCAGGCCGGCCATTCGCGAAAAACTCTGGATCTCGTGCGCCGGCACAATGCTCTATCCTCTCACGATGGCATTGGCCACAACGCCCGAACAGCTGCTGATCTCGGCTGTGGTCAGTGGCCTGTTTGCCCCCGGCATGGATGTCTATCTGAGCAATACGCTCTATCAGGTGTCCACGGAGGAGGACCGGCCGACCTTTTTGGCGACGAACTCGTTTCTGGCCAATCTGACAGCCTTTATTGCGCCGTTGGTCGGGACGTTGTTGGCCGACCTGTTGGGGATCCGGATCGCTCTGGGGATAGGCGCTCTGGTGCGCGCCATCGGAGGCCTGGCATTCTGGAAGCTCGGCGTGGGCCGGGAGGAGGTTCCTTCAGAACAGACAACCTGATGTGCGCCTGTTCGAGAGATCACACAGGGCCAGCGAAGTGATCTTCACTGGCCCTGTGCCTGGTCGGATCGGGCTAGGCTAGCCAGTTCAGAATGCGCTCAGTGACCTGAGGGCCGGTCCATCCCAGCTTTTCCGCAAGGACCTCCGCTGGTGCCGAATGGCCGTATTCATCCTGCGTGATAAAGAGGGCATCGTTCCCTGCGATGCGGTCCCATCCAAAACGCACTCCCGCCTCAATGACGACCTTGCGGGCGCCTTTAGAGATGAGGGTCTCCTGGAAAGCCTTGTCCTGTCTGAGGAACAACTCCTGCGAGGGCATGGATACGACGCGCACCGCATAGCCCCGTTCCTCGAGCGCCTTTCCAGCGGCCACTGCGAGTTGCAGTTCGGAGCCCGTGCCGATCAGCACCAGCTCCGGTTCACGTCCAGGCGTGGAGCTGACGGCGTACGCCCCCCGGCCAAACGCCTCGAACGAGAAGGTCTGTTGGCGCTCGATGGCAGGCACGCTCTGGCGCGTGAGGATCAATGCTGTGGGCCCGTTCTGATGCCGCAATGCCCAGGCCCAGGCTGCAGCGACCTCCGGGCCGTCTGCCGGACGGATGACCGTCATGCCGGGGATGAGACGCAGCGACGCGACCTGCTCAACCGGCTGGTGCGTCGGCCCATCTTCGCCGACAAAGATGCTGTCATGGGTAAAGACATAGATGACCTGGATGCCCATGATATTGGCCATGCGCACGGTGGGCCGCATATAGTCCGCAAAAACCAGGAAGGTTGCGCCAAAGGGGATAAAACCGCCATACAGTGCCAGGCCGTTCAGGATACCACCCATGCCGTGCTCGCGGACACCAAAGTGAAAGTTCTTGCCGCCAAAGCTGTTCCTGGCAATGTCCCCGGCGCCCTTGATCAAGGTGGATGTGGATGGTGCCAGATCGGCGGATCCGCCGACGAGCATCGGAACCACCTCGGCCAGCTTCTGGATCACGTCCCCGCTCAGCCGGCGTGTGGCATTGGGCCTGGCGGGCAGGGCAGCCAGGAGCTGGTCCTCGAGATCGCCAGGGAGCTCGCGGGACATGAAACGGTCGTACTCTCGTGCCAATTCAGGATTGGCCGCGCGCCATGCAGCGTAGCGGGACTGCCATGCATCATAGCCGGCCTGCAACTCTTTGACGCGTGCCGCGAAGAGCGCAGAAACCTCATCGGGCACATAAAAGCGCGGGGTCTCGGGCCAGCCGATGCTCCGCTTGGTTGCTGACAGCTCGTCCGCGCCCAACGGTGCGCCGTGTACCTCGGCATCATCCTGCTTGCCGGGGCTGCCATATCCGATATGGGTCTTGGCCACGATCAGTGTCGGGCGCTCTGTCTGCGATCGCGCCTGCTCCAGCGCGGCCGCAGCAGCCTCGCCGTCGTGACCGTCGATGGTGAGCACATGCCAGCCATAGGCCTCAAAGCGCCGCGCTGGATCCTCGGTAAAGGCCAACTCTGTGGACCCCTCGATGCTGATCTCGTTGTCGTCGTAGATATAGATCAGATTGCCCAGTCCCAGATGGCCGGCGAGCGATGCTGCCTCCGAGGCAATGCCCTCCATCAGGTCACCGTCGCTGACAATGCCGTAGATGTAATGCCCAAAGATGGGATGCTCCGCCGTGTTAAAGCGCGCCTCTGTCATTTTGGCGGCGATGGCCATACCCACGCCATTGGCAAAACCCTGCCCTAGCGGGCCGGTGCTCGTCTCTACTCCCGGCGTGAGCCCGTATTCGGGGTGCCCGGGGGTCTTGCTGCCGAATTGCCGGAAAGCCTGCAGCTCCTCCATCGGGAGGTCGAACCCAAAGAGATGGAGCAGACTGTACAGCAACATCGAGCCATGGCCCGCCGAGAGAATAAAGCGGTCGCGGTTGGGCCACGCCGGGTCCGCCGGATTGAACTGCAGATACTGCAGCCAGAGCGTGAGGGCATAGTCTGCTGCCCCCATCGGCATTCCTGGGTGGCCAGAATTGGCCTTCTCCACGGCGTCGGCGGCGAGCATGCGGATCGTTTTGGCTGCCAGTTCACGCAGCGCGGGGTCCAGCTTGTTTGACATGTAACTTGCTCCTGTACGACTGAACGAATCGAAATCGAGCCTCGTCGCTTATTTCGGTTCGAGATACACAATAGGGTGTGACCCCCGGGTTACTGTGCGGGTCCTGCACTGATGATGCGGGCGTCATTGGTCGGCATCACCATCATGCCAGGGGGTACCACGAGAAAGGTATCGTCCTCCCAGTGACCCTCGATGAGGTCTCTCACGAGCAAAAGTCGACCTTCCAGCTGTTCGAACCTCCAGGATCGGCGCTCTGCAATCTCGCGAACATCGTCCCGGTAATCTGGCATGGGCATCTCGGCGCTCTCGATGTATGCCGCCCGGCTATAGTGCTTTTGCCAGGCGCCCATCACCTCCATCAAGTAATCGGCGTTGTCACGTCCGTACTTGGCGACATATTCCTCATAGATGTTGTGTGTCTGTTGATCATCGATTGAGGAGCCCAGTGCCACCATCTTGCCTGAACTGCCGTTTCCGCGCTCGATATAGTCAGCGATGTACCAGTAGGTGCCGGGTGTGGCTCTGAACTCTTCAGCATAGCGCTCGGCTGAGCCTAGAAAGAGCGTGATGCAGTCGTGTGCTCTCGGTAGCACGATCTGGATGTCGCGCGCAACCAGTCCAGCGGTGGCATTGCTGCAAAGCCCATAGCCGAGCAGTATGGCATCATAGCGGCCTGCGGGCATGGCATCGATCCGGCCCTGCAGGTGTGCGCGGAGCTTTTCCGGCTCATCGTGCAGCCCCTTGTCGATCAGCTCTATATCGACCACGTGCGGTGTCAGCGCGGCCACGTAATAGGCCTGGCGCGCCAATACCTCGCAGGCGATCAGCTTGAGCTGCATCCTCGAAGGAGGGCTGGATGTCATCGGTGCCTAGCCCCGGGAGTACACTGCAGCGGCCGCCGCCAGCCCCTCGTCGACACGCTCGTTCTTGAGCAGGTCGCCCAGGGCCGAGAGCAGCAGCATGACGTTGGCGCGCTGCGAGGCATAACCCATGAGCCCGACCCGCCAGGCTTTGCCCGCGAACTTGCCCAATCCGCCGCCGATCTCGATCCCGTACAGGTCAAGCAGCTCATTACGCACGGCCTGATCGGAAATACCGTCCGGAATCATCACTGTCGTCAGCGAGGGCAGTCGGACAGTCGGGTCCTTGACTGCCATTTCGAGTCCCATCGCCTCGGCGCCCGCGATCAGAGCCAGCTGATTCTGCCGGTGACGGGCAAAGCGTGCTTCGAGGCCTTCCTCCTGGATCATCACCAGAGCTTCGCGCAGGGCGTAGGTCATGTTGACCATACCGGTCTGATGGTAAGCGCGGTCTGGCCCCCAGTAGCGCCACATTTGCCCCGCATCCAGATAAAAGCTCTGTACGGCGGTCTTGCGGGCGCGATAGGCCTCCACTGCCGCTGTGCTGAAGGTAATCGGCGACAGGCTCGGGGGGGCGCCCAGGCACTTTTGCGTCCCGCTATAGGCCACGTCGGCGCCGATCGCATCCACGCTCACGGGCATACCGCCCAGCGAGGTGACGCAGTCCACTACAAAGAGCGCTCCCGCAGCGTGGGCCATTCTGCCAATCTCATCGAGCGGCTGCAGCACGCCGGTAGATGTCTCTGCGTGGACGATGCAGACCGCCTTGGGGCGGGCATTCTCCAGCGCGCTCTTTACCTGTTCGGGTTGGATAGCGGTACCCCACTCGGCATCTACGCGCGTGACGACTGCCCCCATACGCTCGGCAACGTTAACCATGCGCTCGCCAAAGACGCCGGCGACACACACCAGAACGCTGTCGCCTGGCTCGAGAATGTTCACGAGGGCTGCTTCCATGCCTGCCATGCCCGTCCCGGGCACGCACATGGTCCACTCGTTCTCTGTCTCCATCACCATACGCAGCAGCACCTGGACGTCATCCATCATGCGCACATATTCCGGATCCAGGTAGCCCAGGAGCGGTGTGGCACACGCGCGCAGTACGCGTGGTGAGATCTGGCTTGGGCCCGGTCCGAGCAGGAGTCTAGGAGATGGGTTCAGGGGAGCAAAGGCCTGGGGCATAAAGGTTCTCCTTTTTTTGCGCTCTCGCGCTTGTGGTATGAACAAAGGGCGTCACTCCCCGGGGGAGGATACCTGCGCAAGCATAGGCCATAAGCGAAGCCCCGGCAAGTGACGCGCGTCTCTGCTACGTGCCTGTGGCGGACAGGCCCTCCGGGCGACTCTGTAGTTAACCTGTGACGGCTGCACAGCCGCCATCGGCGATCAGTGCGAGCACTTCATCGGGCACAAGGTAGCGAATAGACAGGCCGCACCGAATGCGCCGGCGAATATCGGTTGACGATATGTCAAGCATCAGGCCGTCGAGGAGGTCCATGGCGGCTGTGATCCCCGGGATAGCCTGCTCCAGAGCCCGGACGTCGGGCTGGAAGCCGGGCCGGCTGATCACGGCCAGGCGAGCTAGTCCAATGATGCGCTCAGGATGGCGCCACTGGCCAAGCGTCAGCAGTGAATCCGCCCCGATCACAAAGTGGTACTGGTGTTGCTCCCCGCACTCCTTGCGCAGGAGACGAAGCGTATCTACCGTGTAGGATGGGGCGGGGCGATCCAGATCCACACGGGAGACACTAAACGCGGGATTGCTGCGGATAGCGGCACAGACCATGGCGTAGCGTTGCTCATTCCCGAACAGGGTGCCGTCGTCCTGTTTAAGCGGCGACAGGTGCGCGGGAACGAACACAACGCGATCCAGGTGAAGCCTGCACCGTGCCTCCTCGGCAATGATCAGGTGACCGATGTGGACGGGGTCAAAGGTCCCGCCCATGACGCCGATTCGCAGAACACCCACTTTGTAAGGGTCGCAGCCTATATCGCCTATTGCCACTCCAATTCTACCTCGCCGATTATCACCGTGCAGCCCGCTTCAACCCCCAGATCGTCCATGGTGCGAGTGATCCCTCGAGCGGCCAGGATGCGATCAAATCGGTCGACCGCCTCATAGTTATTCCAGTCCGTCATTGCCGCCAGACGCTCAATCTCCTGTCCGGCGAGGCGATAGGTATCCGGGCCGATCTGCGTGACGGTGTAGCTCCGATCCTCACGCTCGTCGAGCGGCCGGAAGACGAACAGCTCCTCATCGACCTCTTCGGGTGGCAGAGCATCGAGAGTGGCGAGCACTTTATGCATGAGCTCCGGGACGCCCTCACCTGTGACTGCCGATATCATCATGATCTCATCGGTGCCAAGCGTCTCGCGCAGCAGGGCGAGCATCATGTGTGTGTCAGGGATATCGGCTTTGTTCAGGACCACGATCTGGGGCTTTTCGGCGAGCTTTTCGCTGTAGAGCGCAAGCTCACGGTTAATGGCCAGGTAGTCCGCCGCGGGGTCCAGACTGGCCCCGTCCAGCAGATGGATGAGGAGCCGGCAGCGTTCCACATGGCGCAGGAACTCGAGTCCCAGGCCGGCGCCCTCGTGTGCCCCCTCGATGAGCCCGGGGATATCGGCCATCACAAACGTGCGCTGGTCGACCTCGACCACGCCGAGACAGGGATCCAGCGTAGTAAAGGGATAATCTGCGATCTTGGGCCGCGCTGCGCTCACCCGGGCCAGCAGCGTAGACTTGCCCGCATTCGGCTTGCCCAACAGGCCCACATCGGCGATCAGCTTGAGCTCGAGGTGCAGGCGGCGCGCCTGCCCCGGAGCTCCTTTTTCGGCGAACCGCGGCGTGTGCCGCGTCGACGTCTTGAATGCGGCGTTGCCTCTGCCGCCGCGGCCGCCGCGGGCGACCAGCACCTGCTGCCCACTCTCCGACAGATCGGCGAGCACCTGTCCGGTAACGGCATCCGTTACGACTGTGCCTCGCGGCACGTCAATGAATAGATCGCTGCCATTGGCGCCCTTCATGTGGTTACCCTGGCCGTGCTCTCCGTCTGCGGCCGTAAAGTGACGCTTGCGGTTGAAGGCCATCAGGGTATTCAGGTGGTCGCTGACCCGCAGGTAGACATTGCCGCCGCGCCCACCGTGGCCGCCGTCAGGGCCGCCAAAGGGCACGTATTTCTCTCGGCGAAAGGTCAACGCACCGTTGCCGCCGTCGCCAGCCTTGACTTGAATGGTAGCCTGATCAAAGAGCATGCGTAACCTCGGTATCTTCAGCGCTCACAGGTAGTGCCCCGTGCAGCGAACAATGGGACCTGCTCACAGAACTCCTGCGGGTGACTGCAGCGTGGCAAACATCTGGGGGGCCATGCTGGTGCCGCCGTCGGTGGCATAGAAAAGTGAGCTAACAAGGCCGCAGAGCATGCTCACCACCACCAGCAAGCTGATAACCCAGATCGCGATCTGCGTTTTGCTGTATTTCGGACGCTTCACTTTACACTCCTGTCGATCCACTGGGCGGGCTAGTCTGTGCAAAAGGCCAGCCCCTGGCGGGCCAGCTCAGAACTGGGATTGACCTCCAGGGCCGCCTCAAACCATCCAATGGCGACCTCACAGTTGTCGGTAAATGCATGACAGAACCCCAGGCCATAGGCGTATTCTTCTCGGATGCCTTCCATCTGGATGGCCTGCTCATACACAGGTATGGCAGCTTCGTAATTACGCATCACATAGAGCGTAATTGCCAGTTGGCCATAGGCCGGTGCGTAGGCCGGGTCGATCTCGATTGCGGCTTCGTACTCAGCCACCGCTGAGCGGTATGCCCCCTGGCTAAAGTAGCACCAGCCGAGCTGGGCGCGCAGATAGGGATCGTATGGGTCGAGTTGCGTTGCCCGCTCAAAGCTCCGGGTGGCGTTCTCGATCTCGTTCAGCAC
>CAZYWU010000033.1:5874-23705 GCA_964651255.1 uncultured Anaerolineales bacterium | reverse complement strand
CCGGTGTGCGTCTGGTCGGTGTGGCACTATATGAAGCAGCGTCTGGTCAGCACAACGTGGAATCAGGATCAGGCGGCGCGCAGGGTACAGATGAGACCGACCATCGCTGAAATAGGTCACCGAGCCGTCGGTGATCGAAAGCTAAAGCCGGTTGCCGCTAGAGCCCGAGTAGTCTGCCGCCCTGGTAGACGAGCAGTGTGATGACGCTGGCCATCGCGAGAGGTATGCCGATCCCGAGCGCCGTCCATTTGAGGCTGCGCGTCTCTCTCCACATGGCCCACACGGTGACCAGACAGGGCATGTACAGCATGAAAAAAGTTAGAAAGGAAAAGGCCACCAGCGGAGTCCAGGCGCTCGCCAGGTAATCGAGGATGGCCACCGATTCTCCGAGCGTGCTCTGCAGACCATAAGTCATCGCCAGCGACGAAACCACGATCTCCTTGGCCGGCAGCGTAAACACCAAGGCGCTCAGCATCTCACCGGTCAAACCCAGTGGCCTCCCGAGCGGGTCCAGCGTGCGAACAAGCCACCCGACGGGCGTCTGCTCAAATGGGGCGCCTGGGGGGAGGTTTCCCATGAGCCAGATCAGGAAGGTCGCGGGCGCCGCGATGAGGATGGCCCGGCCCATGGTGTGCGCAACCTGCGTGACCAAGGTCCGTGAGATCACCTGTAGCCAGTTGGGCTGGCGATAGGGGGGCAGCTCCATCACAAAGCCGCTCGGTTCGTGACTAAACATGCCCCGGTTGAGCAGCCAGGTGGCCAGCAACATGGCTCCCAGGCTGACTCCGAGAAAGATCAGCGTGACGGGAAGCGCCCTGTCACCAAAGAACAGAATGATGAGCGCCAGGCCAGCACCAAATCGCCCATTGCACAAGATCAGGGGGCTGGTAATGATGGCAATAAGACGGTCCTTTTCATTTTCGATGATACGTGACGCCATGACGCCCGTCACATTACAGCCAAAGCTCATCATGGCGATGAGTGTGTGCTTACCCTGAGAGCCCACGGCGCGCATCACGCGGTCCAGGTTGAATGCCACACGTGGCAAAAAGCCCAGATCCTCAAGCAGGTTGAATGCAGTGAAAAAGATGATCATGGGTGGCAACATCACCGCGATCACGGTGCCGGTACCGACGATCAGTCCGTCCACCAGAGCCCCCTCCACCCACCAGGCCGCGCCCAGGTGCTGCAGTTGCCCGCGTAACGCTTCCGCCAGCCACATAAAACCATCCTCCAACAGCCCTGAAGGAATGTTGGCACCCTGGATGGTGATCCAGAGGACACTGACGAGCATGGCGATCATCACGGGCCAAGACCAGTAGCGGTGTGTCAGGATCCGATCGATGCGCTCTGTAAGGCTGGTGTGCTCGGGTCTGGTATGTCTCGTGGTCTTGTGCGATATCTCGTGGGCCAGTTCATAGCGCCGGCGCACGATCTCCACACGAGCGTCCGGGTGTGACGCTTCCCTCAAGCGCTCGGCACGCCGGACCACCGCCTGCAGACTCGTGGTGGCTGTGGCCGCCGCGGAGACCGATTCTGGCAAGATGGACAGATCCCCCGTGTTGAATGCGGCTGTGATCTCCGGGTCGTCCTCCAACAAGCGCAGCGCGAGCCAGTGTGTACGTCCGGAAAAGCCGAGCCGCCTCAAATCTGCTTCCAGTGTGGCTGCATAGCCCTCAATAGTGACGCCATAGTCGACGCGCGCGGGCCGCAGCGTAACGCGTTCCTCTGCGATCGCGACTACTGCATCTGCCAGTTCCTCGAGGCCCTTTTGGTCTATGGCGACAGTGGGCACCACCGGTACCCCGAGCAAGGCCTGCATCTGACTGACGTCGATCTCCCAGCCCTGGCGTTCCGCTTCATCCATCAGGTTGAGTGCCACGACCACGCGATCCGTGAGCTCAAGCGTTTGCAGGGTGAGGTTGAGGTTGCGTTCGAGACTGGTGACATCAACGACATTGATGACGACCTGTGGCTCACCAGAGAGGATATAGTCACGAGCTACGATCTCCTCTGGCGACTGGGCGCACAGGCTATATGTTCCTGGAAGGTCGACCAGTTCGATTTGCCAGCCAGCATGTACAAAGGTGCCTACAGCCCGCTCAATCGTCTTCCCAGGCCAGTTGCCTACATGCTGACGCCCGCCTGTGAGAGCGTTGAAAAGAACGCTCTTGCCAACGTTGGGGTTGCCGACCATCGCGACGCGGACTTGCCCTGTTGTCATGCGTCAACCCTCCTCTACCAGAATGGTGTCAGCGTCCTCTCGCCGTAGAGCCACGGCGGTGCCCTTGACACGGAACTCTGCAGGATCGCCGAGCGGGGCCTCGCGCACGACCTCGACCTCGGCGCCGGGCACAAAACCCATGTCAAGCATGCGACGCTGGTGCCGTCCTGCGCCGCTAACATCAATGACCTGAGCTCGGCTTCCGACGGGAAGCTCGCCAAGGGGGAGAACCAGGCCTGGTGCCTTGATGACATGCACGTGGGCCGCTGCTTCTGGCGCAAGCGTCATCTGTTCGTCGCCCACCTGCAGGCGAAGCCCTGCCGTGTCGAGGACGGTGACAATCGCCCCCGGCTTGAGCCCCATGGCCATCAGCTGCGCCAGCAGGTCTTCAGGCTCGTCGTCCACGCTGATCACTTGCAGGCGTACACCTGGGGCAGCCATCTCCTGCAGGGGGTGGGTCGAGGGAACGGGCGCGTCATGCCCGATCTCCGGAATGATGTGGCCGTGGGGATCCCACGGTGGGTATCCCATGGCTTTGTCCAGAGACTCCGCCTGCTCGGGCGTGGTCACGTGCTCCCTGCGATGCGCCTCGCTGTGGACCTCTGCTACCGGGCGACCCTCGTACTGGACGAGGTAACGCTCCCACAACCGGTGTGTGCGCAGCAGCTCGCGTGCGCGGGCAGCGCCGGCAGGGGTCAGGTGTACCGTATCGTCCGCATCGAGGCGTGCCAGACCTAGCCGGCACATCGCCTCCAGTCGCGCGACACACTCCGATCGTGATAGCCTTGATGCGCGGCACAATTCGTCGACATCGTGGTGGTTGGCCCGCTGGCCAAGCAGGTGGGCCACCCGCAGCGTGTCCTCGATGTCGACGCGACCGTTTGCGTTCAGCGAAGCCGGCGCGTGCGACGCGTTACGGCTACGACGCTTCTTGAGCCACTCATGGAGCCACAGGCCAGTCGCAATGATGGTCAGCGCTGGCCAAAGCCACTGCTCGATCTGCATGCTGCGCAACCTCCTTGAGTGGAAAAAGACCAGAGCTGCGCACATCTCCAAGCAGCTACGCTATAAGCGACCTGGCGTGCGCTGCTCACCTTGGCGGATGGGCACCCACGCTGGCGCCAGCGTCGCCGATCAGCGATTGCGCGGCGGCTGCTGCGCAATCGGCACAATGCCCGTCAACCCGCAGATGCGTGTCCAGCACATGGACGCCATAACGCTCCTCAAGAGCCCGTTCGATCTCTTTTGTACAGGTCGCCTCAAATTCGATGACCCTGCCGCAAGCCACACAGACAAAGTGATGATGCGGTTGTCGTGCGGCTATCTCATACTCGTAACGTCCGCTGCCGAGCTCGATCCGCGAAGCCAGTCCCGCATGCTCGAGCAGGGCAAGCGTGCGATACACGGTAGCCAGGCTGATGCGGGGATCCATCCCTCTGACGACGTCATACACGCGCGTGACGTCCACGTGGGCGCCGGCTTGCTCGAGCGCCTGCAGTACGGTGCGTCTCTGCGTTGTGACCCGATGGCCTGCCGCGCGCAGTGCTGTTTCGAACGGATCGGGCTGGATCATCTCGTGGCTCCCACTCTTGTTAATGAGAATCATTATCATTATAGTGCGCAGGCGCCATCAGGTCAAGGGCCGGAGGCAATTGGTGGGCGAATTCGGCAGGGCAAAGATCTGCCGCCGCCCCACAGGGAGCGGCGGCCTTTGACAACAGGCGGGCCTGAGAGCCGTCCTACTTTATCAGCGAGTCGGCGATCTCTCGCATCGCGGCGCCCTGGCGACCCCAGTAGACGCTGTGGCTGCGCAGCTCGTCGCCCAGGCAAAAGTCCTTGACGCCCAGGTCGATGTAATACTTGGCATCGTCGGGCGAGTTGATCTCGCAACGGGGACGCACCCCATGCTTGAGCGCGACCTTGATCATCTCGCGCTCAGCGGCCTTGAACTCGTCAACATGCTCGCCCGAGTTCCAGCCCCGGCTCATGGAATAGTCCGAGGGGCCGAACTGCACGATGTCCACCCCGGGCACCGCGCAGATCTCTTCGATATTGTCCATGGCCTCTTTCTTTTCGATCATGAATACCTTGACGGTGTCGCGCACCATCTGGGCGTAGGTCATCTGCGGGTTGTTGGGCTGGTACCCGATCCAGCGGCGGTTGGGGTAGCCAAAGCGGCCGCCGTCCTCAGGCGTGTCGGGGCTGATGACCCAGATGGACTCTTTGACTTCTTCGGCTGTCTTGTGGTCGGTGAACATGATGGCCTGGAACCCGGCGGCCATGGCCTTTTGCGCCACATAGGCGCGGTTCTGAAAGTCGAGCTTGATCATGCTCGACATGCCGAACAACTCGGCGGCGCGGGCAATGTTTTCCAGGTCGACCTGGTTGAAAGGCCCGTACTCGGCGACAAACTCGACATAATCGAACTTGCCCGTGTTCCCGACGATCTCGGTGATCACGGCCCAGGTGCTCTCAATGCGGGTGCCGACAGTCGGCTTGTCCTCGTTCAGCAACTCGCGTAGATGGTTGGTCTTCATGTTCATGATGTGCTCCCTTTTCGGTGTCAGGATTCCGTACTCACACAATAGCAACGGGTGACGAGTCCTATGCTACTGCAACAGGCTCGCGTTGGCCAGTTCGCGCGCACTTGGCCGCAGTCATCCACCTCTCAGTAGTGTCCACGCTCCGGGACGACGGGCTCAGCGAGGCCGGAACCGGCTGAAGCCAGCGCTCAGGGACCGTCTGAAGCCGGGCCTCCCACAACAAGCGAACCTCAGTTTCGGCGGGCGTTCTCCACGTAGGACGGGTTCAGACAGCCGTAAGGAATCTGCCCCGCCTGAAACTCGCGCAGTGAGCGGATGATGCTGTCGAACCCCGCTTTGATGCAGACGGTGGTCTGCGTGGCCAGGTGCGCGGTCATAAAGACGTTGTCCAGCTTGCGCAGCTCGCTCTCCACTGGCAGGGGCTCTACGGCGAACACGTCCAGGCCGGCACCGGCGATGGTGTTGTTCTTGAGCGCCGCAATCAGCGCCTCTTCGTCGACCGTCCCGCCACGGGACGTGTTGATCAGATAGGCCGTGGGCTTCATTTTGGCCAGGAACTCGGCGTTGACGATCTTGGCCGTAGCCGGCATCAACGGCACGTGGACACTTACAAAGTCGCTTTCGCGCGCGATCTGATCCAGCGTCGCCTTTTCGACGCCCAGCTCACGCACGGCGTCCTCGTTGTAGCGCACGTCATAGGCCAGGATGCGGCAGTTGAACCCCTGCAGCAGGCGCGCGACCTTCTGGCCGATGTTGCCAAAGCCGATCAGTCCCACCGTGGCGCCCTCGACGCCCCGGGTGACCGGACCGCGGTTGTAGCCGCCGGCTTTGATCTCCCGGTCGCTCCGGAAAAACCCGCGCGAGATCTCCAACATCAGCCCGATGGTGGTCTCGCCCACGCCGGTGGACATGGCGCCGGGCGTGTTGCACACGCAGATGCCGACACTTGCGGCATAGTCCACGTCGATCTTGTCGTACCCCACGCCGTGCCGGATGATAAAGCGCAAATTGTCCTTGAGCGCATCGAGCACGCGCGGGGTGAATGGCTCGCCCATGGCGACCACGGCATCGATCCCGCGATAGTTCTCGATCACGGCATCTTCGGTGTTCTGCGCAAAGGGAACCTGCACGACATCAAAGCCCGCGGCGCGCATGTAATCATAGTATTCTGGCCAGCGGATACCCATCCCTACCTTGAAGCTCATTGTTGTGTTCCTTTCGGAGTGATTGACGCAAGTCTAGACCATTTTCCACGCGCCGTCGACGCCAATCTGTTCCAGCCAGCCAGGGGCGCCCACGGCGGGGCGACCAACGTCAGCGGTCTCAGGGGCTTGTTCCATCGATCCTCAGCCTGTAGCGCAACTTTTGCCGGTCACCCCGGCCATAGAGCGAATCGTGAGGCGGCACGGTGACCGTCTCGACATACTCGGCGCCAGCCAACTCGCAGGTACGCTGCGAGGCATAGTTGTCGGGATCGGTGGTGATCCAGAGCTCGGTCATGCCGTGGCGGCGGGCCAGCGGGATCAACAGGCGCGTGCTGCGCGCGGCATAGTGGTGGCCCCGATGCTCAGCGTTGACGCCGTAACCGATGTGCCCCACATAGATAATGTGTTCCGTATCGCCGACGCGCAAAGAGATCCCACCGAGTCGAGCGTTGTCCGGGATGCGCCGCATCTGAAACTCGTAGGAGGGCACCATGCCATGCGCCGGGTCGCCATGGTAGCGCAGCATCAACACCAGCCGCAGCTCGCCATCCACCAGCACGCCGGGGTCCAGGAACTCGAACTCGGGCTCTCGCTCAATCGCCATACAGCTGTCCACCCTGCAGGCCAACGCATCGATCGCTGCACCAACGAGCAAGATTGTACACGCTATCCAAACGGCGTGCCACCGGATGAGGCAATGTTGCGAAAGCCCGAACCCAGAGTCGCAGTCGCACCCTGCACAGCGGACCAGTAACCAGGCTTTGCGCTGGCGTCACGGGCGTTTCCAAGTAGTCGTCACCTACGGCTGCGGCAGGTTTCTTGATGGCTCTACGGGCAAAAGCCATAGTTTTCCTTGCTCTGTACACCCGATTCCTCTCTAAAGTCTGGCGAACTTGATATCGGCAGGCACGATTTTGAACGCGATGGGGCCTCCCGGGGGGGGATTGCAAGACAGGCCCCCTGGGCCAGGGCAACCTGGAATGGCGGCCTGCGCCGTGCCGGACTCGTGCCATGAGGTGCCTCCCGGGTGTGCATTCTGCCTCTCCAGGTCGCGCCGGCTTTGTCCATTCTGCCCGATGCCGCCCCAGCGTTGAGCCCATACACTGGCAGTGTCAAACAGTTAGCAGGAGGTGCATGGTGGAAGCGACGCACAGCTGGGGGCAAATCGCCGTGAACGGTGGCCTGCAATTGTTCTTTGTACTCTTTGTGTGGCGGATGGCGCGTCGGCTCTATCCCCTGATCGACCGCATCAAGGAGATGGATCTGCGCCAGACCCCGCCGCAGGGTGAGACAAGCACCGACCAGGTTGCGCGCACGCCATAGTTGCTAGCCGAACCAGACTCTTGCGCCGGTCTCGCGCGCGGCCGGGACCGGTTTCCGCGGGGCGCACCAGGCAATCCCCTTCAATCAGCGGTGCAGCTGAGCCTCCCATGCGCCCTCTACTGCGGCCCGGAGTGAATGCTCCGGGCCGTGGTACACTGTGCGCTCTCCGTTCTTTGCGTCCCCTCCCTTCTGCATCTATACTCCCCCTCGCGGCGTTCACCGCATCTTCGCGCGCGAGGAGGCGCTTTTATGGTCACATACCGCAATCCGATCATCCCCGGCTTCTACCCCGATCCATCCGTCTGCCGTGTGGGCGAGGACTATTACCTGGTTACGAGCACGTTCGAGTACTTTCCCGGGGTGCCCGTGTTCCACTCCCGCGACCTGGTGGACTGGGAGTTGATCGGGCACTGCCTGACGCGCCCGGAGCAGGTGCCCCTGGGCGGATCCCGCGCCTCCGGGGGCATCTTTGCGCCCACCATCCGCTACCATGACGGCCGGTTCTACATGGTGGTGACAAATGTCACTGGCGGCGGGCATTTCTACGTGTGGGCCGAGGATCCTGCCGGCGAGTGGTCCGACCCGATCTGGGTGGACACCGGCGCCTTTGGCATCGATCCCAGCCTCTTTTTCGACGATGACGGCACCTGCTACTTTACCGCGACCTCGCGCCAGGGCCTGGTACAGTGTCCCATCGACATCGCGACAGGCAAGGTGCTCGAAGCTCCTCGGCCCGTGTGGCAGGGGACCGGCGGTTCCTTTCCCGAGGCGCCGCATCTCTACAAGTTCCATGGCGCCTACTACATGATGCTGGCCGAGGGTGGCACCGAGCGCGGACACATGGTCACCATCGCGCGCGGGCCCACGCCCTATGGCCCCTGGGAATCCTGCCCGCACAACCCGATCCTGAGCCACCGCAGCACGGCGCGTCCGATCCAGTCCACGGGGCACGCTGACCTGTTCCAGGCGCACGATGGCTCCTGGTGGATGGTCTTTCTGGCGACACGACCCCACGGTCAGTACCCGCTGTTCCATAGTCTGGGGCGGGAGACCAACATCGCGCCAGTGCGCTGGACCAGGGACGGCTGGCCGGTGGTCGGGGTAGATGGACGTGCCGAGGTCGAGAGCGAGGCGCCAGCGTTCGCCACCTCGGTGCGGCGCCGCTGGGACGAGCCCACCGAGGACAACTTTGCGGGCGATCGTCTGCCCCTGTACTGGAATTGGCTGCGTAACCCGGACATGGCCAACTACCGCCTGGGGGAGCAGCGCGGCTGGCTGCGGCTCATGGGCACCGGAGTGACGCTCAACGAGACAGAGTCGCCCACCTTTGTGGGTCGGCGCCAGCAGCACCATGAGATGCTGGCCAGTGTGGAACTGGACTTTATCCCCGCGCACGATGGTGAGGAGGCCGGCCTGACGGTGCTGATGAACGACCGGCACCACTATGAGATTGCGATTGCGCGCCAGGCCGGCAGCCGCGTGGCCATCGCGCGCCGCACCATCGGGAGCCTGTCGGTGATTACCGCCAGCAGGACGCTGCCAGATTCAGGCGTGGTGACTCTGTCCATCGAGGCGCAGTTGCCGCCGGGCGCGGAGCCCCGGGCACATGCCGGCGGCGAGCCGGTGTATCTGATGAGCATGTCTGTGGATAGCGGACCGGCGGAGGTGCTGGACCGTCCCGAGATGCGCTATATCGCGACCGAGGTCGCCGGGGGTTTTACAGGAGCCTACCTGGGGATGTATGCTACAGGTAACGGGGCGGCGTGCTCCGTGCCGGCCGATTTCACCGCCTTTCGCTACCAGCCGCTGGGTCTCGAGAGCCCGGCGTGATGTCGCACATTCACGTTGAGGAGGCGCCATGAAGAACAGCGTAGCGGTTACTGCCTGTGTACTCTGTCTGGCATTGGCCCTTGTGCTTGCGGGCGGGCTGCTCGCGGGCTGCGACTATGTGCGGCCGCTGATCCAGGGGCTTCCGTTCCTCGCGCCCGAGGCTACGGCGACGCCTCCGGCTCCAACCGCAACGCCACTCCCCAGCATTACGCCAGAGGAGGTGGCCAGCGTGACGCCAGGGCCCGCGACACCCGGGCCCGAGGCGGAAACTGAGCCTACCGCCACGCTGATGACAGGCGTATTGGACTCGCGCTATGTCCGCGATCTCTCCATCCCGGACGGCACAGTGATGGCGCCGGGGCAGGCCTTTACCAAGACCTGGGAGATCGAGAACAGCGGCGAGGTGCCCTGGCCGGAAGGCACCGAGCTGCGCCACGTCGAGGGTCCAGCCATGGGGCCCATCGAAAGTGTGCCGGTCAACGAGCGGGCAGTGGGCGAGCGGGTGGAGATCTCGGTCGATCTTGAGGCACCTGCCGACCCTGGTACCCACCGCTCCTACTGGCAGCTGTGCCTGGGCGACGCCTGTTTTGGCGGCAGGTTCTTTGTCGAGATTGTGGTGCAGGGCGAATAGATCAAAGGCTGAGCAAGTGTCCCGCAGGCATAGGCCCTGTGGGCCCTTGTTCATTGCACAGATCGCAATCTAGAGCAATCCCGTCAGCCAGACCAGCAACAGCCCCAGGTATTCGTTGATGGCCCGTTCCGTAGTCCAGAGCGCTGCCCCGTTGGGATATACCGACTCGGCACTAAAGGCCTCTTTGCTGAACAGGCCATACAGCCCCGTGGTATAGTCGGTAGGGGCTGGTATGGCATGGACAATCCCCTCCTGCTGAAACAGCGCTATCGTTCGAGGCATGTGCGAAGCGGACGTCACGATGAGAAAGGGCTCTGTGCCCAGCATCTCGGCCAGAATACGCGCCTGATCGTCGGTATCCAGCGAGGCACGCTCGATGATGATATCCTCCGGCGCGACGCCGTACTCGGTGACAAAGCGCCAGTTGGTGAGGCTCTCAACCGGCGCCTCTGGGTCGCATCCGTTGCCTCCTGACAGCACGAGGGTGCAGTCAGGGCAGGCGTTGTAGAGCCGGACGCCTTCCACAAGCCGCGCCAGCGGGAATCCGCCTACCTGCCGCGTGACCGGCTGATCCTCAAAGCCGACAGTGCATCCAGCAAAGACCACGATCGTCTTGACGGAATCCCAGTTAATGGCGGCGAGCTCCGTGGGGCCCAGGGCTGGATAGCGGCTCTCGAGCGGGCGCATGATCGCCTGGCTGAATGCGGAGCTGGAAAGGACCGCCAGGCATACCAGGCCGCCGAGCAGCAGCGCGCGCGCCCATCTGCGATGGTGGTTGCGCCACGCGAGGATCAGGCCGCCCAGCAGCAGCAACAGGCTCAGAGGCAGCGGGAACAGCAGTCGCGAGATGGCCTTTTTCAGGATAAACAGCATGACACAACCTCGGTATGGCTCAGGCGCGCAGCAATACTGCCGCGATTGTACCATCGCCGGTGTGGACGGAAAGCCCGGGTCCAAGAGGTGCCACAAGGGGCTCAGCGGGCAAGGGCAGTCTCTCCTGCAGCTGGGCACCAAAGGCCAACGCCTCATCGCGCGCATTGACGTGGACCAGGGCCCAGCGATCGACACCGCCATCGCCCGCATGTTGAACGCACAGGTCTGCCATCCGTGCCCAGGCGTTCTTGCGCGTGCGTACCTTTTCGAGGAGGTCGAGCCTGCCTTCGCGCATGGTCAGGATAGGGCGGATGTTGAGCAGACCGGCCATGCTGGCGGTGAACTGCGGGACACGACCACCCATGGCCAGATACCTGAGCGTGCTCAGAGCGCCATACAGGACGGCGCGCTCGCGGGTCGCTGTGGCCGCGTTCAGGATAGCATCGAGTGAGCCGCCCTGGGATGCCGTCTCAGCGGCAGCCAGGGCCATGTAACCCTGCACCATCGATACGGCCAGCGTATCCACCACGGTGATGCGCGTGGGGTCCACCAGCCTGCAGGCATCCTCCGCTGCGGCGTAGGTGCCGCTGATGGCGCTGCTCACGCAGAAGCAGACGACGTGATCGGCGCTGTTGGACAGCGCCCGGTCATAGACCTCACAAAAGGCCCCCGGCGAGGGCGCCGCGGTGGTGGGGAGCCGGTTCTCCCGTCGAATGCGCTCGAACAGCACATCATCGGTGATTTCGAGGTCAGCGCTGAGCGACTCCTGATCAAACTGGATATTGATGGGTACCAGATGGATGCCGTGGCGATCGGCGAGGTCAAGGGGCAGGCTGGCATCGGTGTCAGTGACAATGGCGTAGCGTGGCATGGGACCTCCTGGTACCGCGAGCCTTTGGACGCGGAGACATGATATGGCATAGCTTGTAACACGCCACAACTGAGAGAGATGCGGGCTGGAGTCGAGGGGTGGGACCGAATGATCGCGCCCTCACAGGCACCCGGGGTTTGCACCCTGGTCTGCTCGGCCAGGCATCAGTCGGCTGCTGGCTGCAGGCTGTCATCGTCCTGCGCGCCCAGGAACTCCTCCTGGACCACGAACACATAGCGTCCGGGGAAGGGGCGCTGCGGCTCGTCGGGCTGGCGCCCCGAGCAAATGAGCACCAGAAAAGACTCGTCCGGGCTTTCGATCGGCGCCATGAACCGGCTCAGCTCCGTGGCGCGATACTGATACTCGGCCACATCGTTGGCGGACATCCGTCTGGCCTGGACGACCCTGAATCGGGTCTCAACGTCGGCTCCCGCAAAAACGATCTCTGAGCCGAGCAGCCTCGTCAGGTTTGCCTCAATCGTCTCCAGATCGTAAGGGTTGTGCAGAGGACCCTCAATCAGCTGCCGCAACGGCTCGGCCTCCAGCTCCCTCCCCGAAGTCAGCGTGCCGTCGTGGATGCTGAGCACAAAGGTTCCGGCCACCATCTCCGGGTAGGCGTAAAGCTGGTGGTCGTACTCGGTGATAAAGCGCCGGTAGCTCTCGCCCCACTGATCGGCCATCAGGACCTCCAGATCGCTAAAGCGTACCCATTCATCGGACTCAAAGCTGATGGGATATGCCAGGGCCAGAGGCTCACGCGCATCAAAGGCGATGCCCCCGCGCAGGTAGCGAGGTACAGGCGTGGCTGTGGGAACCGGAGGCGTCACCGGTGTAGCCGTTACCCCGGGGGGTGGTGTCAGGGTCTCTCGTGAAAGCGTACCGACATCCGTCGACCAGCCGCCGGCCTGTTCGGCGTTGTCAGCAGGCGGTGTGCCCTCGGCCGGACGGGCCGCACCATTGATTGGGATCCACAGCGGCTCATCGACGCGAATCAGGCCAGGATCGGTGAGCCCGTTGGCCTCCATGATGGCTTGTTCGGATACGTCGTACCTGGCAGCCACCGCCTCCAGCACATCGCCAGGAGCCACGACATGCCAGCGCCCGGGAAGGCCTGCAGGCGTAGCGGTTAGCGCAGAGGTCGGGACCAGGGTAGGAGAAGGCGCAGCGCTGGGCCAGGCTGTCCCGGGATCAGAGCGTCCGGGACGGGCCGCAGCTGACCAGAGGGCGTCCGAGGCAAAGGAAACGTCGTGTGGGACGCGGACGACATCGGAGGCGACGGCGGGGAACAGCAGCAGCAAGCAGATGTACAAAAGGGCGCGTTCCAGGCCCCGAACCAGGCCGCGGGGCCATGACCGCGCGCGGCCTGGTATGGACGAGCTCGTGCGTCTGGGAAACAGTGGCGTTCGCATGTCTCGCAGTATAGCTGATCCGCTTGACCGGGCCAACGCAGCGAAGCCGGATGATCTCCCATCCGGCCTCTCGTGCAGCGGCAGTTCCAAGGGGCGTTGCGCCGTTGCAGCCAGCCGGCGGCTCCGGCCGCTATTGCGAGCAGTGCTGACGTGGCCGCGCCGAGGTCACCGCTACCTGCTCCGGTGGCTCCCGCCTCCGGCAGGATGGGCGGCTTTGGCTCGGGCGTCGCCGTCGGGGGCACGGTTGGCGGTGGCAGCTGCGTCGACGGGATTCCCGTAGGTGCCGGATCCGCGTCAATACGTCGGGATTGGGTCCGCGTCATAACAGAAAGACACGTGGCTTAGCTCCGCCGGCTTACCGTTGGGATTATCGGGCGATCGTAACGCGCTGTCGGCCGTTGTCTCCGGGCTATAATAATAGACATGGGCCCCTCTGCCCCCCTTGGCGATAACGGCATCCACGCCGAAGGAAGCGCTCCAGTCAAAGTAGATGCCGTCGGCCGAAGCAAGCGTGACCGATCCGAATCCCTCTGCATTGTATGTGCCAGGATCCGGAGGATCCACCTTGAACCCCAGGGGATAGCCCAGGTCGGAACAGGACGGATTGCCCTTCACGTAGATGGGTTCCACGGAGGCTGCCTGGGCGAAAGGCAGTGCCAGCAGTGCAGCCGCGAGTAACAGAATAAGCGAGTAGATCCATGTGTTTCTGCTGTGTCTCATCGTTGTGTCAATCCTTTCAGCAATGCAGATGCGAGTACTGTACTGTTGCACACCACTATTCAAGTTGATGGAATTACACAGGAATTTGTCGGCTACACCAACGGCGATTGGCGCTGTACGGCTGTCTGTAAGCACGATGCCCGTGACGTTGCCATCGCTTGCCTCGCAGTTCCACATACCCGCCGGTACCGCCCCAGGGGGCTAAAGGAACCACTTCAGGCTGAACATCTTCCTCAGCTAATGTGAACAGTCGGTGTGTTTGTCGCCTAGTTCTCTCCCTCTGTACGACGCAGAGAAGTAAGCTTCATTGATAGTTTACGCGACCTTTACGCGGAATTCAATAGGGCAACGGCCCAGTTTTGAGGTTTCGTGCAAACTGACAGGCGCCCAGGGCTCTAGAGTCGCCGTGCGTGCGTGGTTGTGATCGCTCGACGGTCGCTTGGTCAAGGGATACGATCACGCGGCATGGCCCAGGGCTACAGATGCCGTGCAGCCAGGCTCCCGTCAACAGTCGGTGGTCAGGAGGTCAGTCAGGGGGAGCAGTTATGCCCCTGTGGCCCCGCACCAGTACGAGGCAAGCTGGTGCGATCATGACGAGAGCGCGGCACCGCAGCGACTTGCGGTGCCGCGCTCGTGGCCCAGATCAGGGCGCCATGCCTCGTATCACCAGCGGGAGAAACAGGCGGTGCAGGGGAACAGTGATCGGCGCGAGGTATGCCTGCCTGGCATCCTCAAAGGTGGGATCTCCGTTATAGTCCAGGATCATCAGCCCGGCGGGATCCGCACGCAGATAGTCGATCAGCGATGGAACCCACACCATGATCTGCGTCTCCGGCGTACCCGGCCCGGGCATGAACTCGTTCGTATCCCAAAGAAGGGGGGCGTTCCAGTAGTCAGTGACGCCGGATTCTATCACCACTGAGGGTCCATTGAACGGATCCCAGCTCTCCAGGCGGTAGCCAAAGGCCGAATTGCCGGGCCCCAGGCCAAGCGCCTCGGCCGGTACGAACCACTCCATGATCGCGTTGTTATAGTCCGTAAGGATGAGGTAAGGGCCGGCCAATGAGTACTCCATGGTTCCCAGATCCACCAGCACAGGCACCCACCGATTGTCGTCAGCAGGGCCGAGCATGGCGCCTGCGTTGTAGTTGAACAGGACAAAGTCGTCCTGCCCGTCGCGATCCGCATCAACATAGAGGTCGAATTCCGCCACATAGGGCTGCGGATCGTGCCATGGTGCCCAGGCGTTGATCGCGATGCCAATAAACTCCCCATAGGGGTCTTCGTTCCAGGCATAGTCGATACCCATGAGTCGCACACTGGCTGATGGGTCCACAGTCGGATCCGGTGCCTCAGTAGCGATCAGGGCCGGGTAGGCCCACAGGTCCGACCCAACCGCTCCAGTGTGTGTGATGTCAAGGATCGCCACATCCAGGTCGGGATCAGCAATGATCTCGTCGCCCGTTATCTCGAGCGCGGCATAGGGCTTGACCTGGACGTAAAAGGGGAGTCGTGCGCTTGCGGCAGCGTCCTCGGGGACGGCGTCGATACTGACGTGGCCATAGAACTCCTCGAGTGTCGAGGAATAGTCCATCGGCACGGTTGTCAGGTCAAAGAGGAACTGCACCGTAACGGTGCTGCTTGCCCCGGCCGCAATTGTCACCTGATCGGGCACGATCGTGATGCTGGTCAGGCCGTCTGTGGCGGAATCGGGATGCGGGGACGCTGCCAGGGCATAGGTCTTTTCGCTGACGTCGAGATTGTGCAGGGTGATCTCTGTGCTGGCGCTGGCCTGGCTGGCACTGGAGTACACAACTCCCGGGCTCACGCTCACCAGATCGGCGGTGCCCACAGCCAGCAAGCTGGTGGTGGCCGCGGCATACGCGTCCACACGGCCGGCTCCCGCCAGGGGCACACCCGTTCCATCGGTGAGATCAACTGCCGTGTTCATCAGGGCTGCCTTGACCTGCTCAGGCGTCCAACTCGGGTGTGCCTCCAGCACCAGCGCGGCAGCCCCGGCCACGTGGGGCGCAGCCATCGATGTGCCGCTCATGCTCACGCCGCCACTGCCGGAGCCGCAGTCGGCAGCATAGATGCCCGACCCGGGCGCAGCGATTTCGGGCTTGAGCGCCGAGTCGGTACCTCGCGGCCCACGGGAGCTATAGGATGCGATGTTGTCAACTGTCGTCTCGCCGCTGATGTAGCTATCCGTGGCGGCCACGGAGATGGCGCCGCTTGCTACTCCCGGCGAGCCAGTGACATAGCTCACATCGCCGTTGTTACCCGCGGAAGCGACAACGACGATCCCCGCAGCCGAGGCGACGTCAGTCGCTGCGACGTCGGGGTCGTCCGAACGGGCCATGCCAAAGGGTGATCCCAGCGACATGTTGATGATGTGCGGGTACCCATGCTGAAGCTTGCTCTCCGTCGCCATCTCGAGTGCGTCCATGATCAGGCTGCTCGAGCCGCTTGTACCGAATACCTTGTAGACCATCAGCGACGCCGCCGGTGCGACGCCCGGCGCGACAGAGCCCGAGCCAATGCCTGCCGCGATGGAGGCAACATGGGTACCATGGCCCCACTCGTCAAGCGGGTCTTCATCCGGTTGAGGTATGTACTTGGCCGGGTCGCTGCTACCGGCATCATAGTTCGAGCCCGCCAGGTCGTACCCCCCGATGACCTTGGTCGTGGTAAACGTACCGGTCTCGACAATGCTGGGATCGTTGGTGGCATAGTCAGCGGGATCGCCGCTGCCGCCCAGCGCGGCATGGGTGTAGTCGATGCCCGTATCGATGACGGCGATTACCAGACCCTCGCCGTAAATCCCAAGGTCAAGGCCCAGCTCTGTCGCCCGGATGATCGGTACGCTCTGGTCCAATGCAGGTGTGTGTACGGGAGCTCTGCGAACACCGATTACCCCGGGGATGTCCGCAAGCTTGGGTAGGCTGGCGGCGGGCACGCGCACCTGTATGCCATTGTAGACGGTGTCATAGCGAGAGATCTCGCGCGCACCCAGAGCTGTGGCCTCGGCCATCACCTGCGACTGTGCCGCCTGAAGCAGGGCCCGGTAGCTGTCCAGCGAAGCCTGCGCCGTGACAGCGCCCGAGGCTCTGGCCTCTGCATACACCAAGGCCGCCGGCTGTTGCTCGAGCTGGATGATCACCTGCACCTCTCGGTCCGCGATGTCACCGAAAGCCCGAGGAACATGGCTGGTCCGGCCCGCGAATTCGTCCACCGTGAGACCGTCACCGAACGCCGCGAGCACCTCCCCTGGCACCAGTTCGGGCAGGGGCCGCAGCGCTGCAATGTCCGCCGGCGTCAACTCGGTCCGAGGTACGGGTCCCTGTGCCGCCACACCGACGGGCAGGAGAGACATCACGAGGGTAAGAATGGCTAGAATCGCGATGCTTTGATTTGGGGTCGATCTGGCCGTTGGCATGTTCACTCCTCCGGACGACATACTGCTGAGACGGAGTCCCGAGACTGCGATACAGCGCTCCGCTGTACCGTACGCATTGTACAAAGCACATCGCGCTGCTGCAACAGAAAAAGGCAGCTAGCAGAAAACTCGCCGGCTTGGCGCGTTTGACGCGCGCAGCGTATAACCTTTTCCATTGTGCAGTTCGACCGGAGGAGGTGGGAGATGGGCAGGCAGATCGAGGCGTTTATCCATGTGGGCGACATGGGTCAAACGGTCACGGAATTCACAGTCAACCTGCGGGGACGGAGATCGCCTGGAGTTGCCCACCACCGGCTGGACGGTGCAGGGCGCCTTTAGCGATGTGTCGCGTCTGGTTCCGGTTCATGGGGTGGCGGCGCAACACGTGGATGTACACGGTGTGCCTCTGGCAGTGGAACCCTTCCGTTTCCTGGCGTCCGACTGGCGCCTGCTGTGTGCAGCAGATCCCTCGCTCTCCTCTGGGTGGGATGACGTGGCGACGGTGCACACGCGCGAGACGGAGGGCTTTGACGCCGGCGAACACGAGGGCGTGCTTTGTCGACTGCGTACGCCGGGCACGGCCGGCGCGCGGCCACTGTTGCTGTTCTTGCACGGCGGCGGCGAGGGCGGCAGCGACAACTGGCTGCAACCGACGGGGACGCTGCGGGCCTGCGCCTGGGCGGAGCGCTACCCCGAGTTGATCGTGCTTGCGCCCTGTCAGTAGCCGGCCTGCCGCAGAGTCGTGCCCGCGATCAGGGCCTCC
>CAZYWU010000033.1:0-5774 GCA_964651255.1 uncultured Anaerolineales bacterium | reverse complement strand
TGCGCCCTGTCAGTAGCCGGCCTGCCGCAGAGTCGTGCCCGCGATCAGGGCCTCCAGCTCCTGTTCGAGGGCCGTACGATCCTCCTGGGCGAGGGCCAGCCGGCGGCACAGGTCAGCCAGCTCGAGATAGAACTCTTGCGACTCCTTGTCGGCAAAGAGGTGCGACAGGGCGAGACGGCCCCGTGACTGTGCGCCTTCAAAGGCCAGCAGGTAGCGGGCAAGCGCCCGGGCATAGTTCCCGGCGAGCAGGAACTGATTGGCGTGCACCAGATCTCCGTCGATCGGATTGCCCCAGTACTGGGCGAGCGCATGCGGTGCGCCCTCGTCAAGGCCGGCGCTCAGTGCGGTGGCGGCCGATGCCAGGTTCTGCTCGAAACAGTGCCAGCCTACCTGATGGATGCCGCGACGGTGGCATTCGGCCAGCATCTTGCGGGCTACCAGCGCCCCGTAGCCGTGTCTGCGATGTGGAGCCCGAGTCGCGATGCCCAGCTCAGCTCTGTCGCCGACCACGCAGTCTGTTGTACACCAGGACAGCAGCTCCCGATCGCGGACGAGGCACAGGCCGAACCCGTGCTCCAGAAACGCTTCACGCGAGCCATAGTCGCGGCTGGCGAATCCCGCCAGTTCCTGAATGCCCGTCAAATCGGTCCGCGCAAAAAGGGCCGCATCGATCGGCAGGCAAGCAAGCCCGGCGGGCACGTCAGGCTCCTCCGACGAAGGACGTCCCACAAAGAAGCGCTGCCGCGTGTGCAGGGGGGCCATGGGCGTCGTGATGCGGTCTGAGCCAAAGAGCCAGGTGATCACCCGGCGCCAGCCCTCTTCATAGTGGACGGTGATGTACCACAAATCGTCACCGATCACGGCGGACATCAGCGTCTTGAACACGCACTCCTTGACACCGGCGTAGAACCCGGGGGCGCGCGGGTCTCCGACGAGGTAATGTCCCTCCGGACTCGAGGCGAACAGCGCGTGGGGCTCCAGCGGGTCATCCACCATCACATAACCGGGTGCAGTGCCCTGGATGACCGCCTCCAGCAGCAACAGATGCTCCTTGCCCTCGAGCAGGGGCAGCGCAACGAAAGCCATGTGTGGCGCCAGGCGGTGAAGCACAGCTAGAGCACCGGGCGGGGAGGGGGCGTCTGCCGTTCGAAAATCACGCTGCCATCAGACGTGACGCCAACCTGGACAAAACCGTTGCGCGCATAGAACCGGCGAGTGCGCTCGTTCCAGTTGGGCGTATCGAGGCGCCAGCGCGTCACCATGGGATACAGGGCCCACACCAACTCGAGCACCTGACCGCCAATGCCCTGGTTTTGCCGCTCGGGCTCGAGAAAGAGGCGCCACAGCTCGTGTTGCTCTGCAGGCCCACTGGCGATGATCACGCCGCCGATCAGCCTGTCGTCCTCCATTACGCAATAGTACTCTGAGGAAGCAATCATGCGCAGCTGCCACTCGACACTGTCATACCCTGGGGGCCCGCCGGGGCCATCTGCCCCATAGTTCACGTCGTTGTCAAAGGCGCGCCTGGAAACGGCGGTCAGGGCGGGGGCATCACCGGCGTGTGCACGTACGAGGCGGATCATTCAGCCTCCCTGCCGGAGCTCATCCTCCGGCGCGATTGGCAAGAGCGCGCGGATGGCCTCTTGCTCGCTCTCACGAAAAAAGTTGATGTTGCTGCGCGTTCCGCCGGCATAGTACATGATCCATCCCAGCTGGCCGTGATCGTCCTCAACGATGCACCGCACGTTGCCAGCCGAGTTGCGTCCTTCTACCAAACGGACGGTGGCGTTCGTTCCGGCGCGCAGCCTCGCGCCTATCTCAGGCAAGTCCATACCCATCATCTCCTGGTACACGTGTCTCATCGACCTGCCACCCGGGCCGTCAGTCCGTGCCATCCAGTGCACTGGACGGTGTGCTACCGGTGCCGTCTGAAGCGTTGTCGTTCGTCCGCTCATCCAGCACGAACCGTGCCTCGCAATCGTCGGGCGCTTCTGGAGATGCTCCAAGGTCAGAAGCCCCTGTGCCCGTGCGGCCTGCCAGCAGAGCCGCCGCCAACCCGGTAGTGACGGGAACGGTCAGCACCAGGCCGGTGCTGGTCACCAGCATCCGGACCAGTTCCTCCGCCACCAACTCCTGGCTGAGCACATAACCCAGCGGCAGATCCTGGTTGGTCAGCAGCAAAAGCAGGGCCAGAGATGTTCCTGCATAGACGAGCATCAGGGTATTGACCATCGAGCTGATATGGTCCTGACCGACGGACATTCCCCGGCGGAACAACTCCCAGCGGTTGAGCGATGGGTTGGCGCCATGGATCTGCTCCACGGTGGCAGCCTGGGCCACACTGATGTCATCCAAAACACCCAGGATACCGATCATCATACCGGCCATCAGAAGGCCTCGCAAGTTGATGCTGCCGCCGTAGAGCGCGCTGACGAAGCCCGCCTCGTCTCCAGAATAGCCCGTCAGACCGACCAGCCAGACCGCGCCCGTCGTAAGCAGGCCGGTAAACAGCAGCCCTGCCAGCGAGCCCAGCAAAGCGATGCTGGTCTTGCGGTTCAGTCCATGGGACAGGTAGTAGCTTACGGGCATCGACAGGCCACAGCCGATCAAGGCGGATGTCATGGGCGTGGCTCCCGCCGCTACGCGGGGCAGCACATAGAAGAGTATGACGACAAAGGAGAGGCCCAGTGCCAGCAGCGCGCGGAGGCCGTGTCCTCGCCCTATCAGCACGACGAGCGCGACAAACAGCAGCGCCAGGAGGGCGAGCGGTATCGTGCGATCGCGCGTGGCGACTTCGTACACAGGATCGCCTGCGGGATCGGCAGTCTGCCGCAAATAGACCCGGTCACCGACGCCATAGGTCACCGGGTTCACCGACGGCGCCGCTCCCGTGACGGCGGTCACGATCTCGCCGCGGCGCCCGGGTACAGCCAAAGCAAGCTCCAGGGTCTGTACCTTCTGGCTCTGACCAAGCACCTCGATCTCGGCCTCGTCCACGATGTAAACCACCGTGGCCGGCAAGATCTCATCGATGGTCTTCTCAGGTGCCTGAGCCTGCACGGCACCGGGCGAGAGCACAATGATGGTGGCCAAGAGCGCGAGAATCGCTGAACGCATCGGTGCTCCTTTGTTTCCAGCCTGACCGACTGGCAATTGAAATCATACAGACAAGCGTCAGCTGCACCAAACCTGCGCCGGTGTCAGGAGGCACCGCTTGTGCCGGCAGGCGCGCTGTCGTAAGATCATCGGCAGTCATCGCGACAACACATGGTGCGGCTCGGGAGGGAGCATGCAACGACATTTCCTTTGGCGTGCGCGCCAATACTACCGGCAGGTGGCCGGCCTGCTGTTGTTGGGGTCCCTGTTTGGGATCGTGATGAACATCACCGTTGCGTTGCCGCCGGTGCTGCTGGGGCGGGCCGTGGACGCGACGCTTGCGGCGGGCACAGGGGAACCGGCAGCGGTGCGGGCCCTGACTATCGCCGCGGCCGCCTATGCCGGGGGGATGCTCGTGCACGCCATCGCGCGCGTGGGCAAACGCTGGTACCTGCGCGCCGCGGTGCGCCGCACGGTGTTCTCGCTGCGAAACGATGCCCTGCGCGGTCTGCTGGCCATGCCACTGACCTGGCTCAAACAGCAGACCATCGGCGATCTGATGGCCAGGGTGATCGGCGATACCGATCTCTTTGGCTCGGGGTTCAACGAGTCTACGACAGAGATCTGGGACACCTGGCTGTTCTCCATCACGTTGCTGGTGACCATGCTGCTGTACGATGTGCGTCTGACGCTTCTCGCGATGGCACCCGTGCCGGTGGCCTTTTGGCTCGCCTATCGCTCCCGCGAGTGGGTGCGCGGGCGTACCGGAGCCGTGCGGCAGGCCAGCGCAGCGTTGACGGCAGCGCTGCAGGAGCGGCTTATCGGGTTGCGCCTGCTCAAGCTGATGGGGCGGGCAGAGGCGTCGGTAGCGCGAATCGACGACCTCTCCCGTAATTTCGCGGCGGCCAGCCTGGCGGAGACGCGTCTGCAGGCCGGCTTGCAGCCGGTGTACACGCTTCTGATCAGCGCGGGAATCGTACTGATCGTCTGGCTGGGGGGGCAACAGGTGGTAGCGGGCCAGATGAGTGCTGGCAATCTCGTGGGTTTTCTCCTGCTGTACCAGCGCTTTATCGGGCGCGGCTTTCGGCTGCCGCTGTTTTTCAACCGCATCCAGGCAGCTGGGGTGGCCTGGGACCGGCTGGAAGCGATGCTCCCAGAGGCTCTCCCACTGGAGAACGAGCCGGTGCGCTCCAGCTTTCGACCCACGCACATCCTGGGGATGACCTCGCGGCCAGTGCCTGCTATCGTGACTGCGGGAGGCCCCGTGGCTATCGACCTTCGGGACGTAACCTTTGCCTACCCGGGGAATGGCCAGCTGGCACTGGAGGGGGTAACGCTCAGCATCGCGCCCGGCGAGATGGTGGGCGTCACGGGTCCGATCGGCTCGGGCAAGAGCGCGCTGTTGCGCGCCACGCTCGGCCTGTATCCGGTGCTGGAGGGCCAGGTGACCATCGATGGCCGCAACGTGGCGGACATTCCCCTGGAGGAGCGAGCGCTCAGATTGCGCTATGTGCCCCAGGATCCGGGCCTCTTTTCGGGGAGCGTGGGCGAGAACATCGGCCTGGATGAGGGCCACGGCGCGTTTCCCAACCAGGAGGAGCTCCTGCGGGCGGCCGCCCTGGATACCGACCTGGCGCTGTGGCCCCAGGGACTGGACACGGCGGTGGGGGAGAGCGGCGTCCAGGTATCGGGGGGACAGGCGCAGCGAGTGGCACTGGCGAGGGCGCTGGCGACGCCGACCGGATACCCCCCGGGAGCGCTGCTGCTGGATGATCCCTTCTCGGCGGTTGATCTCGAAACCGAGGGGCGGATCGTGTCGGCGCTGAGGAGCGCCATTGGCCCAGCGGCGCCAGCGAACGCCCGCGCCACGATCATGCTCTGTTCTCACAGGCTGGCATCCTTCCCGCAACTCGACCGGATCATCGTGCTGGACAGGGGGCGCGTCGTGGCCGAAGGCACGCACGCAGAGCTGCTCGCGCAGGGCGGCCTGTACGCCCGTATCTATCGCGCGCAGCATGTCATCGCCGGCATGGAGGTGGCCCCATGAGCGCGCGGAACCGGGCCACAGAGAGCGCCTGGTCGCTGCTCGGCGAGCTGGTGCGTCCCTGGCGCGGCCAACTGGTTGCGGCGCTGGTTTGCGTGCTGGCCGCCGCGGCGCTGGATCTGGTGCCACCGCTGATCATGGGATGGCTGGTGGACGACCACCTGGAGGCGGGCGTCACCGAGGGGCTGCTGGCGCTGGCCCTTTTGTACCTGGGAGCGCTGGTGGCTGTACAGCTCCTGAGAATGGTCATCACGATCCTGACCGCGGTGGTTGCTCAGGGGGCTTTGCGGCTCTTGCGCGTGCGGCTGTTCGACCACCTGCAGCGTCTCCCGCAGGCGTATCACGACCGCACACCCATCGGCGATACCATCAGCCGTTGTACCAGTGATATGGAGACGATCAACGCGCTCTTTTCACTGGGGATCGTACAGCTGCTGAGCCAGGTTGTGGCTGTGGTGGCCACCCTGGTGGCGATGATTGCGCTGAGCCCGCCCCTGTCGCTGATCATGGTCGTGCTGTTGCCGATTGTCTATGTGATCACCCGCGCTTTTCAGCGGCGGATGCGCGATGCGGAGCGCCAGGTTCGGCGTGGCATCGGTCAGCTCAACGCCCGCCTGCAGGAAGCTCTGTCCGG
>CAZYWU010000032.1:0-27314 GCA_964651255.1 uncultured Anaerolineales bacterium | reverse complement strand
CGGCGATGATCCTGTCCACCGAAGCCCTGATTACAGATATTCCGAAGCCAGAGCCCGCGGTGCCTGCGGGTGGCGGCGGTGGCGACATGTACTGATTCGGCTGCCCCAGGATGCAGCCATCATTCCGGTGTCGACAGGGCGCACCGGGCATTGGGGGGGCCGGCTCACACGAGCCGGCCTCTCTTTACGTCCACGTTCTTTGGTGGGCTATGGTGTCAGCGCCGGCACCAGCACGGTGAGGCACCAGGCGGCCAAGCCCGCCAGGGCCAGCGCTGTTGCCGCCAGCGGCGTGCCTGGCCAACGGCGCTCGAACTCGTGGCCGACGACGATCACTCCGCCGCAGGCGATGACCAGCAGCAGCGCGAATCCCCTGAGGTTGCCCGCCAGTAGGCCAGCAATCAGCAGTAGTAGAGCGCAGGCCCCGAGCACTGCCAGGATCCAGCGCGGCGCCCGGCTGTAGAGGCGCTGCATGCCCACGGTGAACAGCAGCGCCCACACCGGCAGGGCGGGGAACAGGTACCGTCCCTGGTGCTGCACGAACTGCAGGTTGTACCAGAGAAATCCCGCCACAGTCAGCAGCCCCCAGGCCCCGAGCAGCATGACGTGGTAGGCGCTATCGCCGCGTCTGACGCGCCTGAGGACCGTGGGCAGGGTGTCCAGCACACCCAGCAGGGCCACCCCGGTGAGGGCCGCCAGTCCCTGGTAGACCCTCGATGGCAGCGGCACGCCCATCCAGCCGAACTGTCCCCAGAAGGACTGGAAGGTGGTCTGCACCAGGCTGCGCAACGTGCCGGCTACGCCACGTTCGGCGATCAGCGCCGCGCTGGTCAGCTGTCCGCCGGCCACGGCGTCGTGCCGCACCATCCCCAGCAGGTCGTTCGGGCCGTAGACGCTGGCGTTGCGAGCCAGCCAGGGCGCGACGCAGGCCAGCGCGATCGCCAGTACCACTGCGCCCTGGGCCAGTAGCGGGGCAATGCGCCGCCCGGTGCGCCGGGCCACGGCCATAGCCCAGGCCCAGGCGAAGAACGCCAGCGGCGCGGCCACATAGGCCTGCAGCTTGGTCAGGAATGCCAGGCCAATGGTCAGCCCCAGCAACACCGAGCGTTGTACCGTCCACCCGCGCTTGCCCACGACCACGAGTTGCCAGGCTGTCAGGGCCAGGATCAACTCTACCAGGACATCGTTATTGACCGCGCCCGCGATGGCCAGGCGCATCGGCAGAAACGCCATAAAGGCGGCAGCGCCGAGGGCCAGCTCCGGACGATTGGGGGCGAGTGCGCGGACGAGCCCAAAGGCCACCAGCAGCGAGAGGCAGCCCAGCAGCGTCGTGAACAGGCGCAGCGGCAGGAGGGGCGTCTCCATCCCCAGCGCGCGCCCCAGCAGGAAGACTGGGGTCGCCAGCAGATAGTAAAACGGGGGCTGGTGCGATTCGTACCGGATCGGGTCGATGCTGTACTCGGGCGCAAAGCGCGCGGTCTTGATCTCTTCCAGGTACTCGGCAGGATAGTCGCCGGGCCGTAGCTCGGGCAGGCGGCCGGTCTCAGCGATGTGCTTGATATAGTTATAGTGCGCCGGCTCGTCGGGCACCTGCCAGGCCGGGGTGAACAGGGCGTAGGTGCCCGCAAGCGCCAGGTACAGCAGCACGATCAGCGCGAGCCAGAGCCGGATCCGTTGTTCGTTGTGCAGGTCGGCGCTCACAACCGCCTCCAGGATAGCAGGAATGCGAAAGGGCACCCGATGCCCCTGCGGGTGCCGGGTGCCCCTACAATACGACGACTAGCCCAGCCGCGCCAGTTCCTGTTCCACGATCTCGTCGTCCAGTTTCTTGAATAGCGGGGCGGGCTCGCGCAGCACCTGGCCCGGCTGCAGCGCGCTCGGCGTCCAGCGGTCCGTGTCCTCTGCCACGCCATGGTAGGTCAGCCCGAGATGGTGGCGCTCCGTCTCCTGGTACTCGACCACCTCCTGTGTGCCAAATAGCGGCTCGTCATAGCCCAGGATGGCGTGCAGTTTTTCCGAGCCAAAGGGTACGAACGGTGCAAACAGGAGCTTGAGCGAGTCCACGACCTTGAGGGTGACATAGACCGCTGTCGCTGCACGGGCACGATCGGTCTTGAGTGCCTTCCAGGGGGCGGCGGCATCCAGATAGCGGTTCGCCTCGCGCGTCACGGCCATCGCTTTGGCGAGACTGGCCCGGAAACGGCAGGCCTCCAGGTCCTCTGCGACGGGGCCAAAGGCGGCCTCCACCGTAGCCAGGATGGTGCGGTCCTCGTCCGTCAACGCGCCCGGCTCAGGGACACGTCCCTCAAAGTTGCGGTAGGCAAAGGTCAGGACACGGTGCGCCAGGTTGCCCCAGGTGCCCACCAACTCGTTGTTGTTCGCCGCCAGGAACTCGGCCCAGGAAAAGTCCGAGTCGCTGCTCTCGGGTGCATGCGTGGTCAGATAGTAGCGGAGCGGGTCGGCGTCATAGCGCGAGAGATAATCGGGCGCCCAGATGGCCCAGTTGCGGCTGGAGGAGAACTTTTTCCCCTCCAGCGTCAGATACTCGTTGGCGGGCACGTCGTACGGCAGACGCAGACCGCCATAGCCCAAGAGCATCGCCGGCCAGATCAGGGTGTGGAAGAACGTGTTGTCCTTGCCGATGAAATAGTAGGAACGCGCCGGCCGCTCTGGGTCCCACCAGTCCAGCCAGGCCTCGGGCGTGCCGCGGTTCCTGGCCCACTCGATGCTGGCGGACAGGTAGCCGATCACGGCGTCGAACCAGACATAGATGCGCTTGTCCTCATAGCCAGCCACGGGCACCGGGATGCCCCAGCTGATATCTCGGGTGATGGCCCGCGGCCGCAACCCCTCCTCCAACATGCCGAGGGAAAAGTTGCGCACCGATGTCCGCCAATAGTCTTTGGTTGATACCCATTCCTTGAGCGTCTCATTGAACTGCGGCAGGTCCAGAAAAAAGTGCTCGGTCTCGCGCACCACAGGCGTGTCGCCACAGAACTTGCAGCGGGGGTTGATCAGCTGTAGGGCGTCCAGCGGTTTGCCGCAATTATCGCACTGGTCGCCCCGCGCGTCCTCATAGCCGCAGAACGGGCAGGTCCCCTCAACGTAACGATCGGCGAGGAAACGCTGGCATTGCTCGCAGTACAGCGCCTCCATGGTCTGCTTGATCACATGGCCACGCTCGAGCAACCGGTTGAACATGCGCAGCGTGATGTCCCAGTGGTTCTCCGTGTCGGTGTGGCTGAACAGATCAAAGGTGATCCCGAGCCCCAGAAATGTCTCCAGGAAGCTGCGATGGAATCGCTCCACGACCTCGCCCGGCTCGATGCCCTCGCGCTCGGCGGTAACGGTGATGGGCGTGCCATGGGTGTCCGAGCCCGAGACCATGAGCACGTCGTTGCCGCGCAGGCGATGGTAGCGCGCGAAAATGTCGGGCGGGAGGTAAGCGCCGGCCACCTGTCCCAGATGCAGGGGCGAGTTGGCGTACGGCCAGGCTACACTGACAAGGATTTTCTCGTTCATGGCACTCCTTGGCGACCATCCGGCTCCAGAGACAGGCCGCGGGCCGGGGAGGTGTTGAAACTGGATTCCTTTGGACGGGGTTGCTGTGGGGTAATCAGCAGGGGGAGGGGCCCCCCATACGGCTGGTCGCGGCGCGGGCAGACCGATAGATCTCGGTGGGCAAGGCTGCCAGCGAGACGCGTGCAAAATGGGGCTGCGTTGCTCCATCTGACGTTGGCCACGAACCTGCGATGGTCGGCATGGTGTCCCCCGCGCGGATATGTTGGCGCGGATTATAGTCCCCTGATGCTCACCGGTCAATCGGTGGACGCTGGCACCCTCTACTCTGTGTCGTAGAATCCCCGTCGCGCGTTGCGCTTCACCCGCAGGATCTGCCCCAGCATCTCTCTGGACTCGGCCAGGTACGACTTGCCCTTGCCGGTAGCCACGTCGCGGTCGGCCCAGGCCACGGGCACCTCGGCGATGCGATGCCCGCCGCGTTCGATCAGGTAGAGTAACTCGACGTCGAAGGCGGTCACGCGCCAGCCGTGGACCGGCACCGGGTTGCGGATCGGCTCCAGCCTGGCAAACACCTCGCGGGCCAGCGGCGTGCGGATGGCCTTGAATCCGCACTGGGTGTCCGAGATGTCGCGCAAGAGCAGCGCCCGGCGGAAAGAGCGGAAGACGGCCGAGCCCAGCCGGCGGTACCAGGGGAAATCCTGACGCTCGATGCCGCGCGAGCCGATGGCAGCGTCATAACCCTGCTCGAAACAGGGGAGCAGTTTCGCGACCTGGTCGATGGGCGTGGACTGGTCCATGTCGGTGAACAGCGTGATCTCGCCGCGCGCGGACTGCAGCCCCAACCAGAGCGCCGAGGGCTTGCCGCCGTGGGGGTTCTCTTGCAGGCGAAAGCCCGGCTTGTCCGCGATGCCGGCCAGTACCAGCTCGCGGCTGTTGTCGCTGCTGCCGTCGTCTGAGATCAGCACCTCCCAGGTGTAGGGCTGCTGCACCAGATAGGCATGCACCTCGTCCAGCACGCCGCGCGCCAGGTTCTCGTGCTCGTTATAGCAGGGGACCAGGACGGTGAGATAGGGGCTGTCTGTCATGATCCCTCCGGCGTCAGGATGGACGCGATGTACTCTGTGCTCACGCGGGGCGTGACGCCCGCTCTCCGCCGCTCGGCACGCCAGGCGGGCCAGCGCACCAGCGCCGCCAGTTGGCCGCGCAGCCGGGCGCGGGCCGCGGCGCCCCGCCAGGCCCCCAGGGCGTCCATCGCGATGCGTCGTTGGGTGCGCCAGATGGCACGGCGGTGCGTGCGGTAGAGGTCGTCGGGATAGTTGCGCGCGATGGTCCAGAGCGTGTTGCGCCCCACATAGTAGCTGGCCAGCGCGCCGCCCCCGGTGGCGCTCAGATGGTGGTAGACGACCGCATCAGGCGTGTAGATACACCTGTATCCGGCCAATTGCATGCGCCAGTTGAGGTCGACGTCCTCGCAGTACATGAAAAAGCGCGTCTCAAAGGGACCCACCGCATCGATCGCCTGCCGCCGTATCGCCATCGCGCCGCCGCAGCCGCCGAATACCCAGGCCTCCCGGTCCCACGGGGGACCGTAGGGCTGCCAGACACCTCGCGAGTCGCCGGTGCCATCCACCCGCACGAGATCGCCGGCGGAGTGCAGCGTGTCGCGCCGGTCATAGAGCATAATCCGCGAGGCGGCGCTGCCCGCCTCCGGGTGCCGGTCCAGCGCGGCCACCAGGTTGGCCAGCCAGTCGGGCTCGGCCTCGGTGTCGTTATTGAGCAGCACCAGTATCTCGCCTCGGGCGACCTCGATGCCGGCGTTGCAGCCGCCGGCATAGCCCAGGTTCTCGCTCAGCGCCAGTGTCCGTAGCCAGGGATAGTCGCGGGCCAGCACAGCCACCGATTCGTCGTAGGAGCCGTTGTCCACCACGATGACCTCTGATGAGCCATCGAGCGGCGACAGCGTTTGGTTGGCCAGCGAATCCAGACAGGGGCGCAACAGCGCCAGCCCATTCCAGTTGGGAATGATCACTGACGCGCGCGGGGTAGCGGAGTCGTTCACGCCAGCAGCCCCTGCTGGCCCATATAGTCCTGCAGCGCTTCCTGCCAGGGGCGCATGACGATCCCGATCTCGGCGCCGTTAAAATTGCGCATCTCCACGTGTTTGGGCACCCGCGCCAGCCGCTGGTAGTTCTGTGACGGCACCAGTTCGAGGTCGCCGGTGCGCCCGGCCAGGCGCAGGATCTCGGCGGCCCAGTCATAACGCGAGCAGACGCCGCTGTTCGGCAACTGGTACGTCCCGTAGGCGGGCAGGGCGATCAGGCGCTGCAGCGCGGCGGCCACGTCCTCGGCGCAGGTGGGCGAGCCCCACTCGTCGGTGACCATGGACAGCGAGTTGCGCTCGTCGGCCAGGCGCAACACGGTGCGCACGAAATTGCGCGGACCGTCGCCATACAACCACGCTACGCGGACGACATAGTGACGGGCCACCAGCCTCCGCACCTGCTCCTCACCGAGCCATTTGGTGCGGGCATAGGTGCTCAGCGGATTGGGCGTGTCCTCCTCGCGGTAGGGCGCCTCCTGCTCGCCGTCAAAGACATAGTCCGTGCTGATGCAGACCATGGCCGCGCCGGTCTGGAGCGCCGCCACTGCCATATTGCGGCTGCCCAGCACGTTGACGCGATAGGCCAGGTCGGGGTTGCGCTCGCAGCCGTCCACGTCCGTGATGGCGGCCGTATGAATGATCACATCTGGGCCAAAGGTGCGCACGGCGGCCGTGATGCCAGTCAGGTCACAGATATCATAGTCGGGCAGGTCGATGGGCATCAGCGCTTCGCCGCCGAGTGTCCGCTGGAGGGCACGCCCCAATTGCCCGTTGCTGCCCGTGATCGCGATTCGCATAACTTGCCCCCTGGTGTGCAGCGTGCCTGTGCTCTGTGCCACTCGCTGTAGTTGTGTCGCTTGCCGTCCTATCGCACGTATTATATCATCGCGGTGAACCCGAACAAACGCGAAAGGCCCCCCATCTCCATGGTTGAGATTCTGGACTATATCGAGAAGCGGCGCAGTATCCGCCGCTTTACCGAGGAGCCTGTCTCCAGGGAGGATCTGGAGTTGCTGCTGCGGGCCGGTATGGCGGCGCCCTCGGCCAGCAACCGGCGACCGTGGCAGTTTGTCGTCGTGACCGAGGCTGCCCGGCTGGAGGCTTTGCGCAACAGGTTGCCGCTGGGTCGCTACAACGCGCCGGCAGCCATTGTAGTCTGCGGCGACCTGCGGCGCGCTTTGCCGCCTCTGGCGCAGGGTTTCTGGGTGGTCGACTGCAGCGCGGCCACGGAGAACGTCCTGCTGGCTGCGGCCGGAATTGGGCTGGGGGCGGTCTGGATCGGGGTGTACCCCCTCAAGCCGTTGATGGCGCTGGTGTCCAGGACCCTAGGGTTGCCCAGGCTCGTGCGGCCGCTTTCGGTAGTGCTGGTAGGCCACCCTGCGGAGGAAAAGCCGGCTCTCAACCGGTACGATCCGGACAGGGTGCACTGGGATGCATTTTGAGGGTGATGGGTGACGCTGGGCGATGACAGGGTCAACATCGGTGCTGCTTTGACGCGAGGGGTTATGCGTGGTATGATCCCGGTGCCGTGGGAAGCGTGGAGGCCCCCATTGTCCGTCACCTGGTCGACGGGCAACGGGGTCTATTGTTTGTTGTGGGTCGCAGGGAGGTAGTTTGTCGATGCACATTGGCATCGACTGCCGTCTGATGTACTACCAGATGGCAGGCATTGCCCGGTACACGTTACAGCTTATCAACGCGCTCGCCAGGATCGAGTCGGACGACCGTTATACGTTGCTGCAGAGCCACCGGGCCAAAGAGCCGATCATCGAGCACCCCCGCTTTACACATCGCAAGGTGTACACGCCGGCGCATCACCGCTTTGAGCAAGTCGTCTTTCCCTTTGAAGTGTCCCGTGTAGGATTGGATGTGCTGCACAGCCCCGACTTTATCCCGCCGTTTCGGCGCAACTGCGCCTCGGTGATCACCATCCACGATTTGAATTTTATGTTGTACCCGCATTTCCTCACGCGGGATGCTGCGCGGTACTATGGCCAGATCGACCTGGCGGTGCGCAAGGCCGATGCCATCATTGCCGTTTCGCAGGCCACCAAGGCTGATATCGTGCGTCTGCTGGGCGTGCCCGAGTCCAAGATCAGCGTGATCTATGAGGCGGCGGGGCCGTCATTCCGGCCGCTCAACGATCCGGCGCTTCCCGATCGGGTGCACGCCCGTTTTGGCGTGCGCGGCGACTTTATCTTGTTCGTGAGCACCATCGAGCCGCGCAAGAATGTGCCCACGCTGCTGCGGGCCTTCCGCCAGCTGCTGGATGACTACCGACTCGATGTGCAGCTAGTCCTAGCGGGCCAAAAGGGATGGCTCTTTGATGAGGTCTTTGACCTGGTAGAGGATCTCGGTTTGGGCGATGACGTGCTGTTCGTCGGCCGGGTAACGACAGAGGAGCTCGTGTGGCTCTACAACACCGCGCGGGCATTGGTGGCACCGTCCATCTATGAGGGTTTTGGGCTCACGCCTCTGGAGGCCATGGCCTGCGGAACACCGGTCATCGTCGCGGATGTCTCGTCGTTGCCCGAGGTCGTGGGCGACGCCGGCCTCAAAGTCGATCCCTACAAGCCGGACGAGATGGCGGTGGCCATGTGGCGCCTGTTGACGGATCCAGAGTTGCATGCCAGCCTCAGCGCCAAGGGCATAACGCGGGCCAGCTGTTTTTCCTGGGACAAGGCAGCGCAAGAGACCCTGGCGCTCTATCACACCCTGGCCTGAGGCGGTCTCCATGAACAGCGGGAAGAGGATCCTGTTCCTTACGCCTCAATTCCCCTTCCCACCCGAGCAGGGCGGGGCCATCCGCAACTATCATCTGATCCGCGAGATCGCGAAGCGGCACACCGTTGGGCTGCTGTCTCTCGTTGACGAGCAGCCGGCCCCATCCCACCTGGCGGAGCTGGCCTGCTGCAGTCAGATCGAGACGGTGCCTGCCCCTGCGCGCAGCCGGCAAGAGCGCATCAGAACCCTGTTCAGCTCTCGTGATCCCGACATGGCCCATCGCCTCAAGTCTGCCGCCTATGCATCCGCTCTGCGTCGTCTGCTGGCCAGCGAACGCTACGACATCGTACAGGTCGAGGGAATGGAGATGGCCTCCTACGGCCTGTCGATTCCACATTGGCCTGATGCGGGAGCGCCTCGAATCGTCTTTGACGATCTGAATGCCGAGTACCTGTTGCAGCGCCGCGCCTGTGTCACCGATTTGAAGCGCCCCCGGCGCTGGCCGCAGGCGGCGTATTCGGCAGTCCAGTGGCTGCGTCTGCGACGATACGAGCGGATGGTATGCCGGCGTGCCGACGCCACCATTGCCGTGAGCCAGCTCGATGCTGAGGCGATCGCGCGGCTGGCCCCTGGCGTAGAGCCGCTGGTCGTCCCTAACGGCGTAGACACTCAGGGCTACCGCACCGATCTTCCCGACACCTTGCCGCTGCGGCACCCGAACCTGGTGTTCACCGGCAAAATGGACTTTAGGCCGAATGTGGACGCCATGCGCTGGTTTTGCGCCGAAGTGTGGCCTGAGATCAAGGCGCGCGTGCCGGGCGTGCACCTGTACATCGTCGGCAAGCAGCCCCACGCGGAGGTGCAGGCCCTGGCTGCCCATGACGTCACGGTCACCGGCTATGTCGCCGATATCTTGCCCTACTTTGGCGGGGCAGATGTGTACATTGTGCCTCTGCGGGTGGGGGGTGGTACCCGGCTCAAGGTGCTCGAAGCCCTGGCCACAGGTATGGCGATGGTGAGCACGCACCTGGGGGCGGAGGGGATCGATCTGGCCGACGGTGAGCACGCCTTGCTGGCGGACACCGCCCCGGTCTTTGCCGCGGCAACCGTGCGCCTGCTGCAGGATACGGCCTTGCGGATGTTGCTGGGAGCGCGTGCGCGCGCGCTGGCCGAGTCGCGCTACGATTGGCGCCAGATCGTGCCGCGGCTCTTTCCGCTGTACGACCGCCTGTAGGCGGGGCTTGGCGGCACGTTGTAAGCGCGGCGTGGGCCGTGACACTCATGAGCGGAGAGTTTGCACAGGGCGGCTTTTTGTGGCATAATCTCGCCACGATCGGGACGCGCTTGCTCGGAGGACTCCGTCAGGTACAGTCACCTGAGGGAGCCTTTTTTATGCAGGCAGATCGCGATCCAGAGATTCTATGCGCGCAGATAGCGTGCCAGTGTGAGAGGAAGATCATGGCGAAAAAGTTGTACGTCGGTAACCTGAGCTACGACACGACCAATGAGACTCTGCGGGCGGCATTTGAGGCCGTGGGCCAGGTGGCCACCGCCGACGTCATCTCGGATCGATATAGTGGCCGGTCTCGGGGATTCGGGTTTGTCGAGATGAGCAACGATGAGGATGCCAACAAGGCTATCGAGCAGTTGAATGGCACATCCCTCGACGGTCGCACCATCACCGTTGCAGAGGCGAGGCCGCGCGAGAACCGCAGCGATCGTGGCGGGCGCTCCGACGATTGGGGCGGCGGTGGCGGCGGCGGTGGTCGCTGGTAATCCAGCCGAATGCTGGTAGTCCAGTGCAACGCTGGCAGTGCAGCGTCCTGGACCTAACGTCCGGTGAAATAACGGCGCAGGAGTAACTCCTGCGCCGTTTCACGTTGGTGGTGCACAGGTTTCCTGGATTGCTGCCGAAATCTTGATGTTATAGTTGACAACGTTGTCAGCAGGTGTTACACTCGCTGTGGTAGGTTGCCACTGGCTGATGTGCCGGTGGGCAGGGAGAGAACCGGGGAGGACATGGACAAACGACGCCCCACCATCAAAGATGTCGCTCAACGCGCCGGTGTGTCCTTCAAGACGGTGTCGCGGGTCATCAACGGCCAGCGTGGCGTTTCTGAGGACGTCGAGGCTCGCGTGCGGGCCGCCATCGCTGAGCTCGGCTATGTGGTCAACTACTCGGCCCGTTCTCTTGCTCAGGGCGGTAGCGCCGTAATGGGGATCATCATCCCCCGTATCACGGACCCCCGCAGCCTCGACCTCATCTACCACGTCGGCGAGGTGGCCGAGCGCGCCGGGCTCACCATCGCCATTCTCAGCCGGCCCTCTCTAGATCCCGTCTCCAGCGTTGGGCAGTTCATCGGGCATGGTATGTTAGGATCGCTGATGGTGATGGGACCGCGTTCTGTAAGCACCTATCTGCCGGTGATTCGCGCGCTGAACATCCCCACGGTGGTGGTCGAGTCTCTCATGGACGATGCGGCCGAGGGCCTGGTGCCCTGTGTGGCGTCCGATAACCTGAGAGGCGCCAGGCGGGGCGTAGAATATCTTCTCGGGCTGGGCCATCGCAGGATCGCTTATATCGCCGGCGGTGATTCCTACCAGAACCGCATGCGCCAGCAGGGCTACGTCGAGGCGCTGGCATCTGCAGGGCTGGCCGTTGACGAACAACTCATCCGCGTGGGCCGCTGGACATGGCAGGGTGGTCATGAGCAGGTGCTCGCTCTGATGGATCAAGAGACCCCGCCGACGGCTGTTTTCTGCGCCAATGACACAATGGCGCTGGGCGCAATGTGTGCCTTGCGAGAGTATGGGTATCATGTCCCAGGTGATGTGTCGGTTCTGGGTTTCGACGATATCCCCGCGGCAGAGGGCAGCCGGCCAGCCCTCACGACCGTTCGCCAGCCCACCAGCGAGATGGTAGAGCTGGCTTTTGATTTGTTGCGCCGGGCCGCTGAGGGCGAAGAGATCGCCGCTGTGAACCACGTGTTACCCACCGAACTGGTTATACGCGATTCTTGTTCCCGGCCGGGAGCATAGCGCGGACTGCGCCAGGGTGGTTGACCGGAACTATCGCGTTTTCGATCGAGTCTCAACTGTGCGGAGGAAGCTATGAGCGTCAAGGTCAAATTGGGTTTCGTGCCATCGTATCGGTTCCGTTTCTCTCCCTGGTGCGCGCAGCTGCGCGACGAAAGCCTTGAAGTGCTGCGGTCCCTCGACGGCGTAGAAGTGGTGGTTCCCGAGGCGGCTCCTGAGGGTTCCGAGCCTTGCCCGGCCAGGGGCACGACCGCGACCGGCGGCGTGAGCGGCCTGGACGAGGGCGAAGGCATCGCCGAGTTCTTTGCCAGCGAAAAGGTGGATGGCATCATCCTCTGCCCGCTGGACTTTGGTGATGAGCGCTCGGCCAGCAAGATCGCGGAAAAGTTGGGCGTGCCCGTGTTGCTGTATGCAACCAAAGAGCCCCCGGCACTGGATGATCCTTCGCTGGCGCGGCAGTCCGACTCTTATTGTGGCAACCTGTCGATGGCCTCTGGCCTGTACCGCCGCAACATCCCCTTCCGCTATGCGGGCATCTTTTTCCCGAAGGAAGATGGGCTTCGCCACGAGTTCGAGACCTTTGCTGCGGCTGTGGCCGTGGTAAAGGCTCTGATGGGGGCGCGCATCGGCCAGGTGGGCGTTCGCCCGGCCACCTTTGAGACCGTGGCCTATGACGAAGTGGCCATGATCAACAAGTTCCACCAGAACGTGATCCCGCTCAACATCGCGGACATCGTATTCGCAGCCAAGAGTTTCGCCGACGACGATCCTCGCGTGCAACAGATCATCGCGGACAACCGCGCCACGCACGCGATCATCACAGTGGCCGATGACTATCTGCTGAACGAGGCCAAGGTGGAGCTCGCGCTGCGCGATTTCTACACAGAGAACAAGCTGTCGGCCATGGCGGTGCAGTGCTGGCCCTCGATTGGCCGCGAGATGGGCATCTCGGTGTGCGCTGTGTACGGTCGTCTGACCGAGGACGAGATGCTCACCGCCTGCGAAGTCGACGTTCTGGGCTCACTGGCCATGATCGTCAACTACTATGGCAACATGGGTCGCACCAAGCCGCACTTTATCGACTGGACCATCCAGCACCGGGACAACCCCAACTGGCTGCTGGCGTGGCACTGTGGCAATGCTCCCGTCAGCCTGGCGGCGGATCCGGACAAAGTAGCGCTGCGCTCCCGCATGAACATGACGGGCGAGGCGCCTGTGCGCGAGCACGACGCCATGGCAGGTCTGAATCAGTTCCAGATCAAGCCCGGTGTGGTAACCTTCTGCCGTCTGCAGGAGTATGACGGCGAGTGGAAGATGCTCATCGCCACCGGTGAGATCGTTCCTTCGGACGAGGAGTTGGCGGGCACCTGGAGCTGGGTGTCGGTGCGCGACCATGAGGAGCTGTACCGTACGCTGGTCGAGGAGGGCTTTGTCCACCACGCCAGTATGATCCATGGCGATCAGACGGACGTGTTGCTCGAGGTCTGCGAGTTCCTCGACATCGAACCGATCGTTGTCTACTAGGAACGGGTAGCATGCCAACTGTCGTCGGCGTGGGTCTGGCCTGTCTGGATGTGCTCATCCGCCTGCGGGAGATGCCTACATGGGAGGATGGCGGTCACATCAGCGCGTTCAGCTTTGATGGCGGTGGTCCGGTGGGCACCGCTCTGGTGGCCGTCCAGAAGCTGGGCGTGCAGGCAGGATACCTGGGGACAGTCGGGACTGACCGTGTCGCCAGGCTGAAACTGGGTTTTCTCACCGAGTACGGCGTCGACGTCAGTGGCGTGGCCGTCCGGGAGGGGCCCGAGACTCAGGTTGTGATTGTTTATGTGCACGAGGACACCGGCGAGCGCACGTTCGCCGGTGTCTGGGGCGGCCAGCGGCCCCAGGACTTGCTGCCAGAGGAGCTGGACAAGGACTATGTCCTCTCGGCGGACTATTTGCATCTCGACGGCATGAACTATGAGGCCGGGATGCAGGCCGCGCGGTGGATGAAAGAGGCGGGCAAGACGGTGGTCTATGATGGCCACAAGACGTCCGCCGATTCGGTGCCGCAGCAGGTGCGCGATGCCATCGAACTGGTGGATGTGCTGATCTGTGGCGAGGGCTTTGGCCGCGCTCTCACTGGCAGAAGCGATCTGTACGAAGCCGGCGAGGCAGCGCTGGATCTGGGCCCACGCATCGTGGTGCAAACGGAGGGTGCGCAGGGCAGCTATACGGTGACCCGTGACGAGCGGTTTCACGTGCCCGCCTTTCAGGTGCCGGTGATTGACACCACGGGCGCAGGCGATGTGTTTCATGGTGCGTACATCGTGGGCCTGACCCACGGTTGGCCGTTGCAGCAGGTGGCGCAGTTCGCCACAGCCGTATCTGCAATCAAGTGCACCGGGCTGGGGGGGAGGGCGCCGATCCCCAGCTATGAAGAAGTCATGGCGTTTCTAGCCGAGCGCGGAATCAAGATCGAGGAGTAGACACCAATGGGACTCGAATCATTTGTCGGTCAGTTGCAGCGGGCGAATCGCGAGGGCTGGGGAATCCCGCTCTTTGACATTTTCGAGCGTGAAGGCACCGACGGCATCTTTGCCGCAGCAGAGGCCAAAAAGGCTCCCACCATCGTGGGCACCGGCGGTTTCGCTTTTGACCGTCCCGGTGGCAAGGAACTCATGGGCTACCTGGTGGCTCGTGCACAGAACGCCTCCGTGCCGATCACTGTATATCTGGACCATGGCGACAGCTTTGAGCGCTGCATCCAGGCGTTGCGCCTGGGCTTTACCGATGTGATGTTCGATGGCTCCCGCCTGCCCATCGAAGAGAACATCGCCATCACCAGGATGGTGGTCAAGGCTGCGCATGCGGTCGGCGCGGGCGTCGAGGCTGAGCTCGGCCACGTGGGCCAGGGCAGCCAGTATGACAGTTTTGGCAGCCAGCGCGAGGGCTTTACCAAGCCCGATGACGTAGAGCGCTTTGTGGCTGAGACCGGCGTCGATTTCCTGGCCATTGCCATCGGAACCGCTCACGGTGAGTACAAGGGTGAACCCAAGCTCGACTATGAGCTGCTTGAAGAGATCCATCGCCGCGTGCCCGATATGCCCCTTGTGATGCATGGCGGCTCCGGCCTTTCGGATGAGCAGTTCCAGACGGCCATCAAGAAGGGTATCAGCAAGGTCAACATCTTCACGGATCTGGCGATGAGCGCTACGGCGGCGGTCAAAGAAGTCGCGGCGACGGAGCATGCCAATATCATGGCCATATCCAATGCCTTCCGCGACGCATTCCAGCGTCGCTGCGAGCACTATCTGGACATCTTTGGTGCCTCAGGCAAGGCCTAGGTATGGACTGCCGGTCGCAGGTGCTCCGCAAGGATTGCCTGCGACCGGTCTTCTGATGTAAGGAGGGCCCGTGTATCAAAAAGTCAAGCTGGGCTTTGTCCCCTCGATTCGCTCCCGCTCCGGCATCAGCGACTGGTGCGCCGAGTTGCGCAGCCGCTGCATCGATGTGCTCGAGTCGATGGAGGGCTTTGAGGTCGTCTATCCCGAGGCTGCACCCGATGGCAAGACGCTCTGCGCTGCCAAAGGGCACACTACCACCGGCGCCGTGGCGAACCTTGACGAGGGCGATGTGGTCGCCGAGTTCTTTCGGCGCGAGGGCGTGGATGGGGTGATCCTGTGCTCGCTCAACTTTGGCGATGAGCGCTCCTGCAGCAACATCGCCGCCAAACTGGGCGTGCCCGTGCTCGTCATCGCCACCAAAGAGCCGCCCGCACTGGATAACGCCAGCCTGGCGCGCCAGTCGGACTCGTACTGCGGCAACCTTTCGATCTGCTCAGGCCTATATCGCCGAAAGCTGCCGTTCCACTACGCCGGGCTGTTCTTCCCCGAGGACGAAGAGTTCTACGAGCAAGTGGACATCTTTAGCCGGGCGGTAGCGGCTGTCAAGGCGCTCAAGGGCGCCCGGATCGGCCAGGTTGGCGTGCGCCCCAGTACCTTTGAGACGGTCGGCTTTAACGAAGTTGCCATGATCAACAAGTTTGGCCAGAACGTCGTGCCGATCAACGTCTCTGATCTGGCGGCCCGTGCCACCGCACTGGAAGACGACGATCCGGCGGTCGTGGAAAAGGCCGCGGCGATTCGCAAAACGGTTGCCACCGTTACGGTGGCTGACGACTATCTGACCAAAGCGGCCAAGTTCGAGATTGCCGCGGCGGAGTTTTGGCGGGAGAATAGGCTCTCTGCGATGGCCATTCAGTGCTGGGCCACCGCCCGGCAGTTGTTTGGCATCTCGGTATGCTCCAGCTATGGACGCCTGACTGAGCAGGGCATGCTCACAGCTTGCGAGACGGATGTGATGGGCGCGCTGGCGATGCTGACGCAGTATGCGGCGGCGCGCGGCGAGGCCATCCCGCACTTTATCGACTGGACTATCCAGCATCGCGACAACCCAAACTGGCTCCTGGCCTGGCACTGCGGCAACGCTCCCCCGAGCCTGGCGGCCGACCCGAGCAAGACGGCGCTCCGTTCCCGGCCCAATATGACCGGCGAGCTCGAGCCTGCCGAGGGCGACCTCTCCGCCGGTCTGTACCAGTTCCAGATCAAGCCGGGCATGGTCACCTTCTGCCGGCTGCAGGAGTATGGCGGCGAGTGGAAGATGCTCATCGCCACCGGCGAGATCATTCCCTCGGACGAGGAGCTGGCGGGCACCTGGAGCTGGGTCGAGGTCTCGGACCACGCCGAGCTCTACCGCACGATGGTGGAGGAAGGCTTTATCCATCATGCCAACATGATCCACGGCGATCAGGTGGACGTTCTGCTGGAGGTCTGTCTCTTCCTGGGCATCGAGCCCGTCGTGGTGGAGTGAACCCGGTATGTCGGACAGGGTACAGATCGTTGGGCTGGGCCTCGCCACGCTGGATGTGCTGATCCGGACCGAGAACATGCCGGACTGGGAGCATGGTGGGCGTTTCGATGCCTTTGGCTTTGATGGTGGCGGCCCGGTGGGCACTGCCATGTGTGCTGCCTCGCGCCTGGGTGCGCGCGTCGGCTTTGTGGGCAGCGCCGGGAATGACCACGTGGCGGACCTCAAGGTCGAGTTGCTGGCCGAGTTCGATATGGATCTGTCGCACCTGGTGCGCCGGGATCAGCCGGAAGATCAGGTGGTCATCGTCTATATTGACTCGCGCACGGGCGAGCGCGTCTTTTCCGGTTTCGGGCGGCCGCGGGCGAACCTGCTGCGGCCGGAGGAATTGGACAAGGACTATATCCTGGCCGCGGACTATCTCCATCTGGAGGGGATGCACCCCGAGGCGGCGCTGCAGGCGGCCAAATGGCGGCACGCGGCGGGCAAGCCGGTCGTGCTCGATGGCAGCAAGACCAAGGAGCCGGACGTGCGCCCGCACCTGCGGGAGCTGATCCCGTATGTGACTATCCTGATCTGCGGCGAGGGCTTTGGCCGGGCGCTGTCTGGCGTCGAGGGGCTGTACGAGGCGGGCGAACGCATTCTGGAGATGGGGCCCAGCATCGTGGTGCAGACCGAAGGCGCCGACGGGAGCTATACCGTCACCCATGACGACCGTTTCCATATCCCGGCCTTTCCGGTGGAGGTGGTGGACACGACGGGCGCTGGCGACGTCTTCCATGGCGCATACATCGTCGGCATGCTGCATGGGTGGGATCTGCGGACTGTGGCGCGCTTTTCGACTGCCGTCTCAGCGCTCAAGTGTATGGGGCTGGGCGGCCGCGGGCCGATCCCGACCTTTCCCCAGGTGGCGCAGTTCTTGAGCGAACGGGGCTGCCCGCTGCCCTAGCGCGTGTGTGACAGACGCCCCCGCAATGCCCTGGCGACGCGGGGGCGTTTTTCTATCCCCGCTCAGGGCTCGCGAATCGCTGCCTCCCGTGCAAAGAACTCGGCCTCCAGCGCGGGGGCCACCGCGTCGGCCTTGACCGCGGCGATGAACTCGGCCAGTTGCGCTACCTGCAACTCCCGCAGGCGCAGCCCCTTTTCCGCGCTGGCCGTGCGCGCATCCCCTGCATAGTGCTCGGGATGGTTGGCGTACCAGGAGATCCCCGAAAAGTTGCCCGGCACATCTGCCAACCGTCCCAGGGGCAGGGCGGGCTCCTCGAGCACACGCTCCATGTGGACCAGCTCCGGATGGTTGGCCAGCGTCACGCTGGTCTCGCACTCGCAGGCATGGCCGTGATACGCGCTCTCGGTGATCGCCTCCCAGGCCTGGCGGCGCTCGGGCGAGAGCCCCTGGGGCACATAGACGGTGTAGGGCTTTTGCGACCACAGGCTGCACTGGGCAAGGAAGGCCAGCAGGTGGGTGTTCCCGCCGTGTCCGTTGACCAGCACGATCTTGTGGAAGCCGTTGCGCCCGATCTCATCCAGCACGCCCTCCAGCAGCGCCAGCAGCAGTTTGGGTTCCAGCGTGACCGTGCCCGGAAAGCAGCGCGCCTCATAGATCTGCCCGAAATACCAGGGCGGAAAGACTACGGCCGGCTCGCGCTCGGCCGCCAGGCAGGCGATCCGGTGAGCGTTAAGCATGTCGGTGCCCAGGGGCAGGTGTGTGCTGTGGCGCTCCAGCACGCCCAGCGCCAGCAGGCAGACGCCCGTCTGTGCCACCGCAGCCCGGAAATCGTCGGATGTGAGCTGTTCCCATTGCATTGCGCCCCCTCCTTCTGTTACACTGTCATCCATGGGTGTGTCGTGCAACAGCATTCTATGAGCCGCCCGTGTGGCTGTCGAGGGGGAGATCATGACGGACAGAGTGGGCATGGGTGTGGTGGGCGCCGGCTCGATCGGCATTCGCGCCGCGCTGGCGCACCTGAGCCAGGAGGACGTGCAGGACCGGGTGTACCTCGCCGCAGTCTGCGATCCGGTGCCGGGGCGGGCTGCCGCGGCTGCGGAGCGCTTTGGCGTGCGTGCGGCCTACGAGTCGTACGACGACCTGCTCGCTGACCCTAACGTCGACGCGGTGACGCTGTGTACCCCGATCGGGATGCACTACCAGCAGGGCTTGCAGGCTATCGCCGCGGGCAAGCACATCCACTTTAACAAGACCATGACCGTACAGCGCGCCGAGGCCGATGACTTGATTGCGCGTGCAGCCGAAAAGGGCCTGCACCTGGTGGCCTCGCCGGGGATGATGCTCTGGCCCCACAACCAGCGTGCGCGGCGGCTGGTGCTGGAGGGGCGCCTGGGCACGCCGGTGTGGGCCGCCGCAGGCAGCTCCGGCGTGGCCCAGTACCATCTGGATGAGCGCGTGCGCCAGGGCGACGACCCGCTCAGCAACATCGACCCCTCCTGGTATTTCAGGCGGCCCGGCGGCGGGCCGCAGTACGACGTCACCGTCTACTGCCTGCACAACCTCACCGGCATCCTGGGGCCCGCGCGGCGCGTCACCGCCATGTCGGGCCTGGTGATCCCCGAACGCGAGTACCGCGGCCAGCGCATCGCCTGCGATATGGATGACAGCACGGTCATGCTGCTGGACTTTGGCAACGCGTTCTTCTCCTTTGTGTACGGCACACTCACGGGCAAGCTGACGGAGGGTTTTCAGCCCAGCATCTTTGGCACGGCGGGGGCCATCGTGGGCACACGCTTTGGCGATCTGGACCTCACGCAACCTGGCGATCTGATGCCCCATCATGAGGGGGCTCACATCACCATGGAAGAGCGCCATGTCTACGAGGACCTGATGCAACTGGTGGACTGGATCCGGCTCGACCGGCCCTCCATTGCCTCGGCCGAGCACGCGCGGCATGTGATCGAGATCATCGAGGCCGGTTACCGCGCGGCCGAAACAGGCCAAACGCAGGATCTGAGCACGACCTTTGATGTGCTGCCGCTGGAGGCCCTGGCGCCGCTGAGTTGAGTGCGAGGGGGTATACATCCGCGTGGATTGCGGTTATACTCCGTAAGATTTCAGTGCAAAGGGGCGGGGGGAGACCAATGAAGGTACTGGTAACCGGAGGAAGCGGGCGTTTCGCCGAGTGGGTCGTCAAGGCCCTGCGGGCTGACCATGAGTTGGTGCTTTTTTCACGGACGCCGCCGCCTGAGGATCGCGCGGATATTCCCTGGATTCAGGGCGATCTGAACAGCCTCGAAGACTGCCGGCGTGCGGTCGAGGATGTGGAGGCGATCCAGCATCTGGGCGCTGTCCCGTCGCCCAGCGATCATCCCCTCGAGCGCTTGAATCGCCAGCGGGCCGGCCAGGCGCCGCTTCCGCTGGACGCCACCCTGCACACCAACATCATGGGCAGTTATTACCTGTTGCAGGCCGCAGTGCAGGCGGAGGTTGAGATCATCGTGATGGCGGGATCGAACTGCGCCTTTGGGCATGGTTACCGGATCTCGCAGCGCCCCTTCCCTTTCCACTATCTGCCGCTGGATGAGGAGCATCCCTCCGACGTGGAGGACTCGTACTCGTTCTCCAAGCTCGCCGGCGAGGAGTTGATGGCCTCGTACACGCGGGCCTATGGCATTCGCACCTATGTTACGCGCCCGGCGGGGATTTGCCCGCCCACGCGTCGCAAGGAGATCGCCGCGGCGGCTGCGCCCGCCAGGGCCTGGAACGACTGGCTCTGGGGTTATGTGCCCAGCGAAGATCTGGCAGAGATGCACCGGATTATCATGGAGCGGGCCTATTCGCTGCCCGAGCACCGGGTCTATGTCGCCAATGGGCGTGATACAACGGCGTTGGAGCCGACGCTGGAGCTGATCGAGCGGTTTCGCGCGGACCTGTTGCCCCTGGCCACGGAGATCACCGGCCACGCGCCCTTCTTTTCCACGGCGCGAGCGCGCCGCGAGCTCGGCTGGGAGCCGCACTACAGCTGGCGAGACTATCTCTAGGTGCCTGTTGGTCGACGGACCCGGGCAGTCAGGGCTGCGCTCCCTTTACGGCCCGGGTCCCTTGTTTCCAGGTCAGTGTCCTCTCGCCCGGCCAAAATCGATAAAGCCGCGCTGAACGTTCACCGATAGCAACGAGACGGCGATTCTGTCGCCCACGTCGACCCCTTTGAATCCCCGCACCAGCTTACCCTCCACGGGGAGATCCAGCAGCCTCACCCAGGTCCCCTTCTCCGCGGCCCCGGTGACAATGGCCTCGAACCGCTCTCCGATGCGGGACTGCAGCAGCAGGGCAGCAGCTGACTTGAACACAAAGCGCTCGACCTTGGTGGCCACGTCCTCCTGAACGGTGCACTGATCCGCCAGCTGACGTAGCTTCTCAGGTGTGTAGGGCGGAGGCTCTCCAGCCAGCACTGCCTTGAGCAGACGCTGGGTCATCAAGTCCGAGAAGCGTCTATTCGGTGCAGTGGAGTGGGCATAGTCCCGCACAGCCAGCCCAAAGTGACCCGGCGCGCTCTCGCCTGGCATGACGGCCACGTACTCGCCCGAGCCCAGCAGCTTGATCACGGCCAGCGATAGATCGGGGAAGGTAACGGGGTCCGCCTCTCGTTGTGCCTGCAGGAATGCATCGAGCGCGCCCGGGTCGGGCGTCGCGGTGAGGGGATGGTCACGCTCAGCGGCCAGTTCGACGATCCTGTCCCAGCGTTTGGGCGTGCGAACCACGCGCCGGATCGAGGGGGAATTGTGCGCCGCTAAAAAGCGCGCGGTCACGCCATTGGCGGCGATCATGAAATCCTCGATGAGCTGCGTCGCGCGATTCGGACGTCGCACGGCAAGGGCAGCGACTCGGTCGCCCTGGAACACGACCTGACCTTCGATCGTCTGCAGCGAGAGCGCCCCCTGGGTGTGACGCACGGCTCTGAGCCGCTGCGCCACCTCATCCTGGAGCCGGATATTGTCCGCCAGCCCTGGCACGCCCAGCATGGCGGCCGGTGCCGGCCCCTCTGCTGCCAGCCAAGCGCCCACCGCGTTGTAGGCCAGTTTGGCCTGATTGCGCACACGGGCGCGGTAGTTGCGGGCATGCTGGATGGTGCCCTGAGAATCCACGTCAAACTCAACCACCATGGCCAGGCGGTCCACGCCGGGGTTGAGGGACGTCAGGTCAGTGGACAGCCGCTCGGGCAGCATGGCGAACACGCGCCCGGGGGGATAGACCGATGTCGTATTGTGGGCCGCATGCTGGTCGACCGGCGAGTCCTGGTGCACCAGCACATCGACATCGGCGATCGCTGCGCGGATGCGCACCACACCGTCCCTCAGCGACTCTGCGACGGTGAGTTGATCCAGATCGAGAGAGTCGTCGTTGTCGATCGAGCACCAGGGGAGCGAACGCAGGTCAGCCAGATTGTCCAGGGCCGTGGGGGCGTCGCTCATGGCCGCGACCTGGGCCAGCACGGCGGGGTCATAGTCTGGCCACAGGCCGCGGTCGAGCATGACACGACGGGCGATATCTACCAGCAGGGCACGGTCCGACAGGGACATATCCTCTCCTTCGTGGTCAACGATATATATCCAGCGCCGCGACGGCATATCGGCAACCTGGGACGCCTCAAGCGCGCCTCCCCAAAAGCCGCCGGGCACTTGTGCCACCAGAGCGTAAGTCATTTCAGTCTTCGAAACAACCTCCGTGGTGCTGGCGCTGAGCCTCTTTGAGGGCTCGTACATGTCCGAGATCTTGCGCGCCGGCATCACCTCACTGGACAGGGGGCAGTGGGAGGCGTCATACAGTCTGGGCTTGAGCATGGCCGACACCTACCGTTTTGTCATTCTGCCCCAGGTGATCCGGCGGGTGCTGCCGGCGCTGGCCAACGAGTGTGTGAACACGCCAAGTACTCGTCCATCGCCTCGATCGTGTCGATTCAGGAGCTGACCTTTATGGGGCGCCAGGTGGTAGTGGCGACGCGGGCTATCTTTGAAACCTGGATCACCGTTGCGCTCATGTACATGACGCTGACGCTGACGCTATCCCTGCTCACCAGCCGGCTGGAAGCGCGGTTCAAGGCGCGCAGCTAATCAGTTGACCTGTCTGGGGCCATGTGCGCCCTACGCGCCAGGTAACCGGCTGCGCTGGCGATCTCCCCATCGGGCCTGTGGGCCAGGGTTAGCAGGACCTGTCCCAGGGGATTCAGATCGACGTTCCACTCGCGATCGCGCACCACGTCGCGCAGCAGCAGCAGCGCTCCGCGGACCACTTCAGGATCGGAACTGAGCAACAGCGTCCGCACCATGCTGTGGTTCATGGCGGCCAGATGGTGCGCAGCCAGCGAGCGCGAGGCGTGGCGTCGGACGGTCGGGTCAGCGTGAGACAGCCAGAGCCCCATCCAGGACATCAACCGCTCGTAGGCGATGTCGTCCAGTGCCGGGCGTGCCTGTGCTGGCGCGAGCCGGCGCAGCTCACTTCTCTCTTCAGAGCCATTGCTCAAGTATTCGCTGGCCCAGGTGTAGCGGTACAGCGTGCCGCACTCGGGGCAGCGCAGCAGCGCCGTCCCCGAGGCCGCTTCCTCGCCCTCGGCGCTATCATCCTCGAGCCAGATCAGATGGCGTGCGGCATCGGGAAAAGCGATGGTCTGCTCGTCCCATCCCCACCTGGCATAGCTCTGCTCGACATCCGACAGGTGGCTGCAGACCGGACACTCGGCGAGGGACAGCAGGCGGTCACCGGGCAGCTGATCATCGGTCACGGACGTCATCCCTCCCAGCGCGACACGAGCGTGCCCGCCGCATCGTATAGTTCGGCCGGATCGAGCTCGCTGTTATTCCACATATTGTCCGTAGTCCAGAACAGGGGACCCGCGGCGTCCGCGCCCGGTCCGCTGTAGACCGTGATGCGCGCTCCGGGTTCGAGCACCGTTCCACCGGGGATGGTGTAGCGCTGGTTGCCGCGCACGCTCACCAGGGTCCATCCGGAGAGATCCACTGCCACGGGCCCGTTGTTCTCCAGCGTGACGGTCTCGGGCTTGCCGGCTTTGAACACCTCAGCGATGAACACGCCCATGGGCTCGCTGGGCTCGGCTGCCGGCGGTGGGGGCGGCGTGGGGGTGATACCCCAGATGCCCAACCCGGCCGCAAAGGCCTCGGCCTCCAACCCGTCGAGATAGTCCTGATATTTCACGTCGGGGAAATAGCTGTTGGCTTTGGCCAGCCCCAGTCGCACCAGCTCGCCGTTGACCATCAGGTCGCCCACCCAGACATAGCGCAACAGGCGGCCGTAGGCGTCGGTATCGCTGACGTCGCGCTCCAATAGCACATCCCGGTCGAGCACCAGTTGCCGGTTCGCCTCCGCCGCCTCGGGACCAAAGGGCTCCACTGGCAGCCCCGGGTGCACGATCTCCGGGGTGTCGATGCCGATGTAGCGGACGGGATACTCCTGGCCGTTCATCACCACCCGGATGGTGTCGCCATCGACGATTGTGATCACCCGGGCCGCCTCAAGGATGCGCGTCGGGAGCGGTGTGGCCGTGCTGGTGGCGGTGGGAGCAGGGCTGGACGTGGCCGACGGTGTCGCAGTCAGGGTTCGTGTTGCTGTGGGCGTTGCGGTCCTGGCTCGTGTTGGCGTATGGGATGGCGCCGCGGTGCTCGTCCGCGTGGCCGTAAGGGTGGCCACCGGGGAGGAGGTCGTGGCCGGCGTGGCGGTGGCTACGACCAACGGCGTGACGGTCGCCGCGGGCGCCGCCTCCTCCAGCGCAGGCGCCTCGGGCGCAGAGGCGCCCCCGCACCCCGCCAGCAACGCGACCAGCAGCAGAGCCAGTAATGTACTGCAGCCCCAGCCCAACCGGTTCTGGCCCCCGCTGTGCGGCGGGCGGGGCCGGGCTCCGACAGATCGGCCGTCCGAGCTCGATGCTGACATAGATACGTGCCTCATCTCTCGCGTCCGGCGACCAGGATCAGGCCCAAATCGAGCAGCCCCGTGCTCTGCGGCGAGAGGATGCCGGAATCCAGAGACAGGAGCGCTGGCGTAGTGTTGTGATGTTTGAGCGCGTCCAGGATATCGATCCCCCTATCGCGTGCCTCGGCGACCGTGAACCCGTCCACCAGCCCGCCGGCCAGGGTGGGGTAGGTTGCGCCGGGCACGTACTGGCTGCCGGGCCCGTCGGTGCCGTCGGAATCCACCGCGCCCATCACGATATTCTTGCTGCCCGCGATCTGCCGCGCCGCGGAGAGCGCCCATTCCTGGTTGCGGCCGCCGATGCCATTCTCCTGACCCACGGTCACCACCATCTCGCCCCCCGTAAAGAGTGCCACGGGCGGCTCAAAGGGCTCGCCCAGCCGCTCGATGGTCCTGGCGATGGCCGCCGCATAGCGGCCGGCCTGCGCCGCCTCGGCGCTCAGACCGGTGGCAAGCAGCACGGGGCGGAGGCCCAGTTCCTGCGCCTTGCGCCGGGGGGTGGCCCAGCGGCCCTCCTCCTCATGGATGCAGCAAAAGATGCGGTGCGGATAGGTCAGGTACTCGGCTGGCTTGATGGTCTCCTGCGTCGGATCTGCCTGTGAGAGATGCCGTCGTACCGATTCGGGTACGGCCTCCCAGGCATCCCACTTTTTCATGGCGGCGATGGCATCGGCAAAGGTGGTCGAGTCGGGGAACATGTGCACCCAGTAGTTCCGGTAGATCAGGTCCTCCCAGGGCGAGGGGGGCTTGGCCAGGATATGGATGGCGCGCGCCGGCTGGATGCAGGCTGCCAGGCGGCCTCCCTTGAGTTGGTCCAGGTGATTGCGAATCGGTGACAGGTCGCCGGTGGGTGCGCCGCGCTCGATCTGCATCAAGTACACGGTGCGGCGCACGTCATCGAGGCTCACGCCCGGCACGGGCAGGGTCAACAGCGAGCCGAGCCCGCTGGCGCCCACGGTGAACACCAGGTCGTCGGCCGTGAGACCGCGCGTCATCTCCAGGATGCGCTGGCAGCCGCGCACGCAGTCCTCGTCGGGGACGGGATGCGCGCCAAAGGTCACCTCCACCCGCCGGAGGCCCGCCGGATCGCCGCCCTTTTTGTCGATGATGTGGCCGCCCGTGAGCCGCTCTCCCAGCGCGTCCTCCAGCGCTTGCGCCATGCGCTGCACGCCCTTGCCCGCGCCAAGGACAAGGATTCGCCCCAGCGTGTCCAGGTTGTAGACGTCCGTGCCCTGTACCTGCGAGCCCGGCGGCTCGAACTCGGGCTGGCCGACCAGCAGACGGTTGCCCTCGATGCGCACCAGGCGGCGGACGTTCTCGTAGGGGTCGGCGGCCTCGAGGCCGGCCTGCAGGATGGTCGCTGCCAGCCGGCGGCCTTCGATATTGCCATGCGACGTCAACGCGTCCCAGTTCCGGATGGGCATGCGCGCTACGCTCCTTGTGCGTCTGAGTTGCGAACGGCTATGGTACGGATCTAGCGCTGCCTGGCGCCCTTGAACAGCGACTTGCCCGGCCAGATCGCCGCGCTGCCCAGATCGGCCTCAAAGGCCATCATGCGGCGCTGATCATAGGCGCGCACCTGGCCGGCGCTGAGGCCCACGGCAAAGTCAGCGATGGTCGAGCGGTCGCCGCGGCTGCCGCAGGGGTGCACGTTGTACCCGTGGTTCAGGCAGTAGTTGGCGGCGTCCAGCGCCTCGGTCACCGTGCCCACCTGGGTGATCTTGAGCACCATCGAGTTGGCAGCGCCGGCGGCCACGCCCTGCTTGACCCGCTCGATGTTGGTGGTGAACAGGTCATCGCCCACGATCTCAATGCCGGTCGCCTCGGTCACCATGGCGTGGCCCTCCCAGTCCTGCTCCTGCAGCGGATCCTCGATGGAGACGATGGGATAGTCCTTCACGAGCTGAGCATAGTAGGCCACCATCTCATCGCGGGTTTTCTCGCCCTCACTGTAGATGCCCACATAGCGGTCGATGTCAGACTCGTAATAGCAGCCGGCCGCCGCATCATAGTAGATGCCGATGTTCTCGACACCGTGGGTGTTCTCGATGGCACGGGTCATCAGGTCTAGGATCTCCCGGTCGTCCTTGATGGCGCCCACCATCCAGAAAGAGTCATAGCTGCGCTCCAGCGAATGCCTGCGATAGACATTCATGCCGTAGCGGTCCAGCACCAGGCGCGTGAATTCGCGCTGCATGGCATCGGCCATATCCAGCGAGCGCTCAAAGCTGCCGGCGCCGTAGGGGATGATCTCGTAGCTGGGTTTGAGCCAGCGCGTGTCGCCCGGATCGCGGTAGCGGCCCGAGAGGCAGATGCCGATGATCGGCATGGGCAGGGTGGCCGCATTCACGCCGCCGATGTACTGGTACAGGGGGAGACCGGCCGCTGCGGCACCGGCGGCGCACACGGCCAGCGACACGCCCACGATGGCATTGGCGCCATAGCGCGCCTTGTTCGGCGTGCCGTCCAGTACCTTGAGCAGATTGTCGATCTCGCGCTGCTTGCTGACCTCGATGCCGACGATCTCGCGGCCCAGCTCCTCGGCGTTGCGTGCGGCCTTGCGCAGGCCCATGCCGCCAAAGCGCTCGCCGCCATCCACCACAAAGGCCGCCTCGTAGATGCCCGTCGAGACGCCAGACTCGGGAGTGCTGCGCCCGACGGCGCCGGTATCGGTGGTGACGGTCACCTCCAGGGCGGGCACGCGGTAGCCCATGATCTCTTGGGCCTCTACACTGCGAATCTTGGCAGCCATGCTCAACCTCTCTTGCGCCCCGACACTGCCGGAGCATTGATGTGGGATTGTTAGCCGCGGCGGATTATAGCACGCTTTGAGACTGACGGGCCATCGCGGCCAAAGTCCCAGGCGATGGGCGTACCCCGCTCTCGCCCTGGCTGGTCGGGGCTGTGACGCAGGGAGTGACGGTCACGATGCTGGTGTACCACTGTATGCTGGCGCCGAGGATGTGCGCCATGCAGAGCGACTACCGGCCCCTTTACCCCGCGAGACATTCTCATCCACTGTGCCACACCTCTGAGCGCGATCCTGGGTTGGCTGTTGTCCGTGCAGGGGACGTTACCGATCGCACGGGCCGTTGAACTGGTTGCTGTGGCCCCTGGGATATCTGGCTTTTGCCCTGGTTCGGGCTG
>CAZYWU010000031.1:0-27726 GCA_964651255.1 uncultured Anaerolineales bacterium | reverse complement strand
ATAATCACGCTATACCGCCCGGGCGACTTGCCTGGTGCGTCCGTCTTGATGAAAGGAGATCACGATGAATGTGACACTCGTCAAAGAGCTTTATGAAGAGATAAACGCACTACCCATTCTGGATATCCACACCCATGTAAACTGGAAGACGGGCACGGCGCGCAATATCGGCGAGATTCTCAGCTACCACTACTATACAGAGCTGACGAACTCGGCCGCATTCGATGGTACGACCTTGCCCTTTGACGATCCGCGCGAGTTGACACGGCTGGTGTACCCCAAGCTCGAGTACATCCGTAACACAGTGCAGTACGACTGGCTGATGACAATCTCGCGGGAGTTTCTCGGAATCGATGCCCAGGAGTGGGAGATCGATGACAACTGGGAGGCCATCTTTGACCGCTCCGTTGAGGTGATGGGAAGAGCCGAGTGGGCGGAGGAACTGATTGCGCAGGCCGACATCATCCGCGTGTTCCTCACCAACCAGTACGATGAGGATCTCGAAGGTCTGGACACAACCTTTTACGCGCCGTGTCTGCGGACCGAGCCCTTTGTCCTGTGGATGGATCGCCCGAGTGATAGAGATGGCCTCAGCCGCTTTCTGGGCCACCAGATCCGCACGGTGCAAGATTTCCGGGATGTCATCGCACGCGCATTTGAAAAGTTCGTCAGCCATGGCATGGGCTATGCGGCCATGTCGATCCCGAACAACTTTAAGACAGGTTTTGTGAGCGATGAGGATGGACAGCGTCTGCTGGACAAGGCCATCGCAGGGACAGCCTGGGATGCGGCGGACCGGGAGGCGTGGGGCAAGTTCGCCATCAACCGCATCTGTGACGCCTGCCGCGCGTTCAAGCGACCCTACCATCTGATGATCGGCGTCAGCCGAGATGTGTACGCCCAGGGCGTGCCCATGGGCCAGGACCTGTTCGACTCGGTGAACTCGATGTCGGGCTATGACTACATCTTTAACACATACGCCGATGTGAGATTCCCAACGGCAGTACTGTCAGACACCTCGGGGCTGGAGCTGACGGCGGCGGCCTGGATTAGACATAACGTCTATCCCAGTGGCCACTGGTGGTATTCGAACCAGCCGACCGACATTGCCAGAGAGATTCGGCGGCGCATCGATGCCGTGCCGGGAAACAAGACCATCGGCTATTTTTCCGATGCTTACTACCTGGACTTTATCCTGCCCAAGTTCCGCATGTTCAAGTTTGAGCTGGCCGTGGCCCTGGCCGAACGCATGGAGCGCAGCCTGATCCATCCAAACATGGAGCCTTTCTCCTTCGACGAGGCGATGCTTTTTGCCGAGGACCTGCTGATCAACAATCCGACGGACATCATCGCACTGGAGTAGGGCGTGAGCGGCGATGGTCAAGAGACAGCTGGGTCCCACGACGGACCTGCTGCCCATGCCGGCGGTCCTGGTGGCGGTCAAGACCGACGTTGGCGCCAACCTGATGGCTGTAGCCTGGATCGGGATCGTCGGCGGGCAGCCGCCTATGCTGGCCCTCGAGGTGGGTGCGCGCCACTATACGGCGCCCTATCTCGAGCAAGAGCGTTGTTTTACGGTGAACATCCCGACGGCAGAGATGGCCGTTGGGATGGACTATTGCGGGAGTGTCAGCGGCCAGCAGGATCGCGACAAGGCGGCGACCTGCGGTTGGGCGCTGGTACCCGCGCGCTTTGTATCGGCGCCGCTCGTGGAGTGCCCGGTGAACCTGGAGTACCGCGTGGTAGATAAGGTCGCGGCGGGCGAGGCATAGTTCTATCTCGCACAGATTGTGGAGACGCATGTGGATCAGGATGCACTTGAGCGCGGGAGGCTCGCCGCACAAGCCGTGAATCCTTTGATCTTTACGCCTGACGGCGAGTACTATGCCCTCGGCGAGCACCTGGGCAAGGCCTGGCGCATCGGCCGCCAGTTGGCGCGGTAGCTACAGGGCTGGGCCAGAGCCAGCCCTTGCCTCTGTCGTAAAGCACCTAATCGCGGAAAGGGTCGTGCCGGCGAAAGGCGTCGAGCATGGCCTGCTTTTTCCAGAGGGGCACGCCGATGGCCTCGCCGTCGCCATAGTCTGAGAGCACAAATCCCCCCTCAGGCGTGGCCCACTTGTCCAACAATAGCTCCGCCTCTGCCTCGATGGCCTCGCGCCCCTCAAAGGGCAGCGTGCGCTGGATATCGCATAGCGACTCAAAGCAGATGCGCCCAGCGAACTGGCGGCCGATCTCCTCGATCCCGAGTGCCCTCGGCTGCTGCAGATTGATCACGTCCAGTCCGATCTCGATCAGCGGCTCGAGAATGGCGTTGACCTTACCGCACGAGTGCATCCATACATCCCAGCCCTGAGCGTGCGCCGCCTCAAAGATGCGTGCATAGCGCGGCTGAAAGAAGGAACACCACATGCGCGGGCTCACAAAGGTCGCCGTCTCCGTGCCCCAGTCATCGGTAAAGCTGAACCCGTCGATGCGCCCGGGGAACAGCCTGCCGATGTTCTCGATGACCCGCAGGTTGAAATCCACAATACGGTCGGCCAGATAGGCCATGCGCCCGGGATCCGCTCGCAGCTCCAAAAGCACGTTGCTCATGCCCCGCAGGGCATGCATGCGCTCAAAGAGCAGCATGAATATCGAGGTCATGACGTACTTGTTGTCGCTGCCAGAGAAACGGGCTTGCATGCCAGCATAGTAGGCAGGGTCATCGGCGTCAGGCCACCTGTAACTGGCCTCATTCGACCAATCCTCGAGCGGGTGGCCGCGCACCTGGCCCATGTTGGCGACCTCGCTGCGCGCCCAAACGCAACCCCACTCGTCCACCGTTTGCCGCAGCGTATGGTCGCCGGTGCCCCGCGCGTTCGTGGCGACGTGATGCGTGTCATCCAGTCCCAGGCTGCGAAAGCGCAATGGGAGTCGGTCCGGCCCTTGATAGTGCACGGCGCGGCACACAACCTCGCGCGAAGACATGTGCCCCGACGGATGGCCCGATAGCGTCATGAGCGGAGCATCTCCAGTCCGTAAGCTGCTGCGCCCAGCAGGCCAGCCTGGGGCTGCAGGATCACGTGCACGGGAATCTGCTCGACGATGTACGAAAGACGGCCCTTGGTATGGAAGGCTTCCATCAGCGTGCCCGACGTGATCGCGGGCAGAATCCGTGGTGGTATACCTCCGCCCAGGTACACGCCTCCAGTGGCGAGCACGGTGAGCGCCAGGTTGCCGGCTTCACCGCCCAGAATGCGGACGAACAGATCCAGCACGCCGCGGGCGATTTTGCAGGGTCGCTCGTCATCCAGCCCGGCGGCGACCAGCACCGGAGTGGGGTCATCGGCTGCCTGCAACTGAGCTGCCAGCCAGTCGGGCGGGACAGCGTGCCCCTCATCGCGCAGGAACTCGTACAGGTTGATCATCCAGCGACCCGAACAGACCCTCTCCGCGCTGACATGGGAATAGCGGCGCCGCAGATAGCAGAGCAGCCCGACCTCGAGATCCGAGTTGGGACTGAAACTGGCATGACCGCCTTCTGACGGGTGTGCACGGTAGTGCCCCTGCTCAAAGGTCAGAAAGGCTTCGCCCAGTCCGGTGCCCGGAGCAACAACAGCCAGCACGCCATTGGGCGCTGGATCGCCGGCACTCAGCGTGAGCAGATCGTCACCCTCGAGAAACGGCACGGCGTTGGCGATGGCCTGGAGGTCGTTGAGCAGCGTGAGTTGCTCGCAGCGCAGGGCAGGTCGAAGCGTGGCCTCGTCCAGCGACCAGGGCAGGTTCGTGCCCACGACCCTGCCATCCACCACGGGCCCGGCGACGCCAAAGGCCGCTGCCTGGACCTCCAGACCGGCATCTTCGAGAAACTCGCTGGCCGCAGACTCAAGGTTCGGATAGTCGGCGCTGCGGACGGTGGTCTTGACGATTGGAATATGCGGTCCGCTACGAGAGGAGAAGACCGCCATGTCCGTCTTGGTTCCGCCGATGTCTCCCGCCAGCAGATAGATGTCCTTATCCATGCCTCATCCCCAATGGTCTGCGTTGCCCTCTGCTCCGGTGCTAAGCCTGGTCCGCCATGCCGAGCATGCGGGCGATGTTACCACCGAATACCAGATTCCGCTGTGCTGGCGTCAGGTCCTGATAGACGACCTGTCTCAGGCCCCACTCGAAGCGCATGGGGCAGAAGGGGGTATCGCTGCCATAGCAGATGCGCTCGGGGCCCAGCTTCGCCAGGGCCTTGTGAATCTTGCGGTACTCGACCTCAGAGTCGATCAGGTACCAGTTCGGGTGCTCCGCTGCCAGATCCGCCACGGCATCAGCGATATCGGGCAGACCCGAGCCGCCCATATGGACCAGCATAATGCGCAGGTCGGGGAACTGCGCCGAGATCCTGGCCACGCGGAAGGGATGTGTCTTTTCAAAGTCATTGGCGCCGCAGTGAAAGGCCAACACGAGGCCAGCCTCCGCGATCATCTCAATCAGCGGAAGCGAGAGGGCCGGATCATCGATATAGTAGCCATCCCGTGCGCCATTGAGCTTGACTCCCTGGACACCATATTCCTCGATGCACCGTTTCAGCTCGTCCCTGGCAACATCTATTCCCAGCATGGGATTGACGCCGCCAAAGGGAATGATGCGGTCGGGACGCGCCTTATGGGCCTGGTAGATGGCCGCGTTATCCGGTGCGATGTCACGGGTGTACGAGACCATTGGCCAGGTGATGGCCCGGTCGACCCCGACCTCGTCCAGCCGTCTGATGAGTTCATCTGCCCCGATACCCGTGCCGTTGGATGGTGCGGCCAGATGGCAGTCTGCGTCTATGCGCATGGTTCCGTTCTCCTTCTTTGCAATCGCGGGATGGGCTCCCGGAAGCTGTCTCATGAGTTGATTGTAGTGAGGCAATGCATACCGTGCAACCAGCGGAAGGGCCCAAGCTGCGGCGGCACGAGGGGCGTACCCCCCTCAGCCGCAGTCATTTGATCGTCTGACCCGTACAGCGTACCATAGCAGACAGCATCGAGCATATCGAGCGCCAAAAGGAAGCCTATGCAACCCTTGACCGGTATTGAGCGCATCACCAATATCCTGCAGCGGCGGCCCGTAGATAGAATCGGCCTGTTTGAGCATTTCTGGAATGACACGCAGCGCGCGTGGACCGACCAGGGGCACATCACCCCGGGCGAGAACCTGGCGGACCACTTTGGGTTCGACATGGCGTTGCACTGGGCCTTTAACATGACAGCTGATCTGGATGCTGTGCCCGAGGTCGTTGAGGAGACGGACGAGACGATCCTGACGCGGGATGGCAACGGTGCGCTCTTGCGGCGGCACAAGCTGCACGAGGCCACGCCGGAGCATGTGGATTTCCGCGTGCGCGATCGCGCCACCTGGGAGGAGTATGCGCGTCCGCACTTGCTCGAACCCGACGAGCGCCGGATCGACTTCCAGGGCTACCGTCAGGCCAAGGCCTACGCCCGCGAGCACGACCGTTTCTTTGCCTGGTCGGGTGTGAACGTCTTTGAGCTGATGCACCCCGTTTGCGGTCACCAGTATATGCTCATGGGCATGGCGCTGGACCCGGACTGGGTCAAGGACATGGTCACGGTGTATTCGCGGCTCACGGTGCAGTTGCAAGAGATCCTGTTCGCTCGCGAGGGCTACCCGGACGGGATCTGGTATTACGAGGACATGGGTTTCAAGGGGCGGCCTTTTATGTCTCCGGCGATGTACCGCGAGATTGTGCAGCCCGGGCACATCCACACTATCGACTTTGCCAAGAGCCACGGCCTGCCTGTCATCATGCATTCCTGCGGAAACGTCGAAAAGCTGCTCCCGGGCATGGTCGAGGCTGGGATCGACTGTTTGCAGGTCATCGAGGTCAAGGCAGGTATGGATTTGCTCAAGCTCTATAGCGAGTACGGCGAGCGGCTCTCCTTCATGGGGGGCATCGACGTACGCGCGCTGTACAGCAACGATCGCGAGATCATCAACGCCGAGCTGGAGAGCAAGGTCCCGATCGTCAAAGGGCACTATGGCTATGTGCTTCATAGCGATCATTCGATTCCCAACACAGTCGAGTATGACAGCTACCGCTACTTTATCGAGCGCGGGCTGGAGCTCGGCCGCTACGATCAGTAGCGCGACAAGACAGACTGGAGGATACCTTTGGCAGAGAGCATTACCCCGCAGCGCGAGGACTTTTCGCGGTGGTACCTTGACGTGATCCGCGAGGCAGAGCTGGCAGAGAACTCGCCGGTTCGCGGTTCGATGGTCATCCGTCCCTATGGCTATGAGATATGGGAGCACATCCGCGACGGCCTGGATCGGCGATTCAAGGCCACCGGGCACAAGAACGCGTACTTTCCGCTGTTTATCCCGATGAGCTTTTTGCAGAAAGAGGCGGAGCACGTGGAGGGGTTCGCTCCCGAGCTGGCCGTCGTCACGATCGGTGGTGGCAAGGAGCTGGAAGAGCCGCTCGTTGTGCGCCCCACGTCAGAGACCATCATCGGCTACATGTACTCGCGCTGGATTCAGTCCTACCGGGACTTGCCCCTGTTGATCAACCAGTGGGCCAACGTCGTGCGTTGGGAGTTGCGTACCCGGCCTTTTTTGCGGACGATGGAGTTCCTCTGGCAGGAGGGCCACACCGCACACGCCACGCCAGAGGAGGCCCAGGAGCATACTCGCCGCATGCTGGATGTCTATGCGGACTTTGCCATCAACGATGCGGCCATCCCCGTCATCAAAGGTGTCAAGAGCGAACGCGAAAAGTTCGCGGGCGCCGTGGCAAGCTATGCCATCGAGGCGATGATGGCGAACGGCTGGGCGCTGCAGGCAGGCACCAGTCACTATCTCGGCGACAACTTTGCCCGGGCCTTTGACATCAAGTTCCTGGACGAGAACAACGAGGTGCGCTACTGCCACACTACCAGCTGGGGTGTCAGCACGCGTATGGTGGGCGCCGTGATCATGACCCACGGCGATGATCAGGGGCTGCGGCTCCCGCCCAGGCTGGCACCGATTCAGGTGGTCATCGTCCCGATCTGGCGCAGCGATGATCAACAGAGCAGTGTATTAGAGCATGCCACTCGCGTGGAGGCGGCGCTCAAGGATGTCGGCATCCGTACGCACCTCGACCTGCGCGCCGATCAGACACCGGGGTTCAAGTTCAACGATTGGGAGATGCGAGGCGTCCCGGCGAGGATCGAGATTGGGCCACGCGATGTGGCGAATGAGGCTGTGGTGCTCGCCAGGCGTGACCGGCCTGGCAAGGAGGGCAAGACCTTTGGCATCCCCGTGAGCGAGATCGTGCCTCGGGTGCAGGCGCTGTTGGACGAAATCCAGGCGAGTCTCCTGGCTCAGGCCACCGTCATGCGCGACACCAACACGCACTATGTCGCCAACTATGACCAGTTCAAGGCGGTTCTGGACGGGGAAGGAGGGTTCCTGCGAGTCCACTGGGCGGGTACTGCGGAAGATGAAAAGCGCGTCCAGGAAGAGACCCGTGCGAGCCTGCGCTGTCTGCCGCTCGAAACGCCCGAGGGCGAGGGGACGTGCTTCCTGACCGGTAAGAAGACAGATCGCATCGCTATTTTCGCGCGCGCCTACTAGCCCCATGTGGCGGCCAGCCGGCACTCACGTACGAGGAGATATCTGAGATGACATTGAATCTGGAATGGCGTCACCGGTTGGACAACTGGCGCAGGGTGCTGCCGAGACAGCTCTACACGCCGCTTGGCGCTGTCGAGTGGAGCGGGTTTATTACCGACGAGTCGCTGAGCCTGGCTGAGGCGCAGGCCCGCGGTGTATGGCCCTTTCCGGAGGGCACACGCTGGGGCGCCAAGTGGGAGTGCGGCTGGTTCTCCGGTTGTGTGACAGTGCCGCCCGAGGCGGCAGGCCGGCGCTTTGTGCTCTGCGTTGATGTGGGCGCTGAGAGCGCTGTGTACGTTAACGGCGTGGCGGCGGGGGGCATTGACCAGCATCACTCGCATATCACGCTGGCCCGCGAGGCGATTCCGGGCGAGACTTATGACATCTGGGTCGAAGCATACGCCGGCCACGGTCCGCGCGTGTCCTGGCCTGGGCCCTATCCCCTGGGGGTAGAGTCGGTTCCCGAGCCGCCGGACACGCAGGCCGTGGTTGGTAACACAACCTACGGCATCTGGGAGGAGGAACTGTACCAGCTCTGGGTCGATGTGGAGACGCTGACCCGGCTGCGAGACAGCATCGATCCCGAGTCGCTGCGGGTGGCCGAGATCGATCGCGGGCTCAAGGACTATACCCTGATCTATGACCCCGAGCTGCCCTACGATGCCATGATCGCATCGGCGCGCGATGCGCGTCGGCGACTGGCCCCGCTGCTCAAGGCGCACAACGGCGACACAGCGCCCGAACTGTTCATGATCGGTCACTCGCACATCGACGTGGCCTGGCTCTGGCATCTGGCCGAAACCGAGCGCAAGTGCGTGCGGACCTTTGGCACCCAGCTGGCACTCATGGATGAGTATCCCGAGTTCAAGTTTCTGCAGAGCCAGCCCCATCTCTACTGGTGGATGAAAGAGCGCCATCCGGAGATCTATGCCCGCATCAAGGAGGCGGTTGCGCGTGGCCAGTGGGTGGTAGATGGCGGGATGTGGGTTGAGGCCGACACAAACCTGTCGGGTGGCGAGAGCCTGATCCGGCAGTTTCTCTACGGCAAGCAGTTCTTTCGCGACGAGTTCGGCGTAGAGTCGCAGCTGCTATGGCTGCCCGATGTCTTTGGCTATTCGGGCAACATGCCTCAGATCATGCAGGGCTGCGGCATAAAGTACTTTTCCACCGCCAAGATCTTTTGGGCCTATAACGGGGGCGACCCCTTCCCGTACAACACCTTCACCTGGGAGGGGATCGACGGTTCGTCAGTGCTGGCCCATTTGACCAACGAATACAACTCCGAGGCTGATCCGGCGACGCTGGTCCTGCGCTGGACGCAGCGCGTCCAAAAGGACGATATCTCCACGCGCCTGGTGCCGTTTGGCTGGGGTGACGGCGGCGGCGGCCCGACCCGAGATCACCTCGAGTACCTGGCTCGCAGCGCGGATCTGGAGGGGATGCCCCTGACGCGCATGGCACCCCCGCAGGCCTACTTTGAGGACCTGCTCGAGCGCGGCGTGCCCTCTGCCCGCTATGTGGGCGAGCTCTATTTCCAGTGCCACCGAGGCACGCTGACCTCCCAGGCACGCACCAAGCGCGGCAACCGCAAGTCCGAATTTGCGTTGCGCGAGGCGGAGATCTGGGCGTCCGCAGCCCAGGCGCTGGCAGGCCACGCAGTGCCGCGTCAGACACTGCATGAGGCCTGGCGCGCTGTGTTGCTGAACCAGTTCCATGATATCATCCCCGGCTCCTCGATTCATCGTGTCTATGAGGAAGCCGAGGCTGCCTACGCGCAGGTTCTGGCGACGGCGACACAAGTGCGGGAGGATGCTCAGCGAGCGCTCGCTTCAAGTTCAGAGGGCCTTTCCGTGTTCAACGCGCTGAGCTGGGACCGCGATGCGCTCGTGGCCCTGCCCGAGGGCTGGTCGGGCGCCAGCGATAGCGCGGGCCAGGCGCTGCCGGTGCAGCAAGTCGATGGGCGGGTGTATGCACGTGTCAATATTCCCTCGGTGGGGTGGACTACCCTCAAACGAGGTTCAGCCGCGAGTGTCACAGGTAGCGTCAGCGCCACGGCCAGCGGTCTGGAGAACGATCTCCTCAAAGTCTGCCTGAATAACAGGGGTGAAATCAGCAGCATCTTTGACAAGGTGCAGGCGCGCGAGCTGCTCTCAGGAACGGGCAACCGTCTCAGCATGTACAAGGATGTGCCCACAGGATGGGACGCCTGGGACCTGGACAGCATGTACGCCGAACTCCCTGTGCCACTGGACGACACGGCTACGATCGAGCCAGTGACCAGCGGTGAGCTTTACGGCGTGGTGCGCGTCACGCGCAAACTGCATGACTCGAGCCTGCGCCAGGTTATCAGCCTGCGTGCCAGCAGCCGGCTGGTTACCTTCGAGACCGAGATCGACTGGCATGAGCATCACAAGTTGCTCAAGGTCATCTTCCCGGTGAACATCCACGCCAACGAGGCGCTGCACGAGATCCAGTTCGGGCATCTGGCGCGGCCCAATCACCGCTCGCGGCAGTATGACGCGGACCGGTTTGAGGTGGCGAATCACAAGTGGACTGCACTGGCGGAGCCCGGGCGCGGCTGCGCGGTGCTGAACGACTGCAAGTACGGGGTGAGTGTCGATGGGCAGGAGATACGCCTCACGCTGCTCAAGTCCGCCCTTGCGCCGGACATGACGGCCGATCTGGGCAAGCAGGTGTTCACCTATGCGTTCTACGCCTGGGAAGGACCCCTGACCGAGAGCGCACTGCAGCGCGAGGCCTATGAGCTGAATGCTCCTGTGACCGTGATCGCCGGCGATGCGGGCTCACGCTCGCTGTTCCAGATCGATCACCCTGGCGTGATCATCGATACGATCAAGCCTGCAGAGGACGGCTCGAGCGATCTCATCGTTCGGCTCTATGAATGGCGCCGGACCGCGACGCGCTGCACGCTGTCCAGCGCGCTGCCGCTGGCGCAGGCATACCGAACGAACATGCTGGAGGAGAACGAGTCTGCAGTCGAGGTGGCGGATGGCACGATCGCCCTCGACTTGAGGGCTTTTGAGGTGCTGACGCTCAGGCTGGTGCTGGCGTGACCAAGGCCAGTGAGGCAGGGGCGACGGGCATCCCAATATCCTGTTGATCCAGAGCGACCAGCATCGCCATGACTGCCTGGGTTTGTTGCGAGCGAGGCACTGCTATACGCCACATCTGGATCAACTGGCAAGAGAAGGCGTGCGTTTTACGCACGCCTTCTGTCGCAGTATCTCTCACTGTACCTGACGGTGGTCAGCCAGATCGTCGACACGGTAGGCCAGGTGCTGGCGGCGCTGGACCGCCTGGGTCTGGCGGATTCAATGCTGGTGGCCTACACCACGGATCACGGCAACGCTTGCGGCGGCCACCGTATGATCGACAAGCACTATGTGATGTATGAGGATTTGGTCTCGGGCAACTAAGCCTCTATCAGGTCGGCGACCCAGCCGACACCCAACTCCTCCAGCTTGGCCCGGGTCGGAGCGGCGGTCTCGGGATCCCAGCCCATCAAGCTGTAGTAGGTCGTCAGGGCCGTCTTGAATTCGTCCATGGAAAAGGTCTTGCCGGCCACGGGCCCCGCCGGCAGGGGCTGGGTCAGGCGCGGATGGATCAGGTCGTCCTCGGGGCCAAAGCCCTCGCGCGTATTGAATGCCCGTGCCATGTCGGTAGCGCGCTCCGCCGCCAGCCAGATCTCCATCACAGAAGTGTTCCATCCGGTTACGGCCGTCACCAACTCGGCGATCTGCTGCGGGGTCCAGGCCTGGAACATGCAGATGCCGGTGATGTTGTACTGGGCGCGCCAGACGATCGCGCGGCGCAGCATCTCCATCTTTTTCGTGCTGAGGTCGTCATATGGCAGCGGCTCCAGGACTCCGAGCGGCTTCAAGTCGTAGATGCCACCCTCTGTCTGAAAGCCATTGTCGTGCACCGAGTTCATGTGGTCTGCGCCTGTCGGAGAGACCGAGATGCCGATCCCGTGCCCGTACTTGACCCTGGGGTCGTGCATCGCCAGCTCCTGACCCTTGATCTGGATGGCATAATCGAGGGCGTTCCCGCCAATGGCCTCGGCCGCGCGACGCGAGCCCTCGGCCAGCAGGTTGCCGAATCCCTCTCGCGCGGCGATCTGCTGCACCAGGGTCAGCATGGCATCGACGTTGCCGAAGCGAAGCTCGAGGCCGCCGGTCTGCTCTGGCCCGATGAGGCCGCGCTCATAGCACTCCATGGCAAAGGCGATGGTCATCCCCGTGCCGATGGTATCGAGCCCGTTGGCGTTGCAGAGCTGATTGGCCATGGCCACGGCCTCAATATCATCGCAGCCGCACACCGATCCAAAGGCACCGACGGTCTCGTACTCGGGCCCGCCATAGCCGGGGTCGACGGTAAAGCGCTCGTTGTCGACCTTGGCGACCCACTTGCAGCGGATGGGGCAGCCATAGCAGGTATCGCGCCCGACGATGATCTTTTTCTCCATGGACTCTACGGCGAGAGACTCCCAGCCCTCAAAGACCCCCTCCTGAAAGTTGCGTGTCGGGAGGCCGCCGAGTTGCTGGTTGACCCGCACCAGGCGCGGCGTACCGCCCGTGGCATAAGCTGCGGAGCTCGTCTCCATATAATGCTCGCGGAACCAGCGCGCCAGCTCGCGCACGCGTTCCGGGTCGCTGGCCGTGGGCCGCTGGTGGCCACGCACGGCCACGGCTCTGAGCCGTTTGGACCCCATGACTGCGCCCAGGCCGGTGCGTCCCGCGGCGCGGGTAGCATCGTGAATCACGTTGGAAATGCGCACCAGGCGCTCACCGGCGGGGCCGCACTGGCTCACGCGGATGGCTTTGTCACCATGATCCTCCCGAATGCGCGCCTGCACGACGCCCGTTTCCAACCCCCACAGGTGTTCTGCCGAACGCAGCTCGACGTGATCGTCCTCAATCCAGAGATAGACGGGCTGCGGGGAGCTGCCCTCGAAGAGGATCAGATCCCATCCGGCCCGCTTCAGCTCGGCGCCAAAGAATCCGCCACACTCGGACCCGCTGAAACCGCCGGTCAAGGGGGAGCGGGCTCCCATCATGTGCCGGCCACCGCCTGCGACGTTCTGGCCGGTGAGGGGGCCTGTGGCATAGATCAGCAAATTGTCGGGACCCAGTGGATCAACGCCCGCTGGCAGTTCTTTGAGCAGATAGTAGGCGATAAAGCCCCAACCGCCGACATAGCGCCGCAGCCAGAGCTCATCGAGTGTTTCAACCGTGATCGTGCCCTTTGTTAGATTGACGCGCAGCCCTTTTCCCCAGTGTCCGTAAGCCATCATCCCCCCGGTATCTGTCAAGCGATCTCACATGTGTTTCAGTTGCTCAACGGCAGATCCACCCAGCAACGCGCGTCGTTGCCCATCCGTACGGCCTCCAGAATCTCCTGGACGGCCAGGCCCTCGCGAAAACCGGGCTCAAAAGCGAAATCGCCCTCTGCTTCATAAGCATCCAGGAAATCCATCAGCACAGTGCGGCGTGCAGGCAACTGGCCGGGACGGGCGCCCTGAAGTCGCTCGGGCACGAGGATCGTCGTATAGGGATTGTCTGGCGTGCCGCCACGCTCGATGACCGTATAGTTGGCCAGCGTCTCCTCCGGCAAAAAGACCTTGAGCTCGTAGGCATGCTGCTGGTCGTACATCAGGCCGCCCTGCGTGCCATAGATCTCAGCCCGCTGATCATAGCCGCGTCCGGTAAAGGTATAGCCGCCGCATAGATGCCCTAGAGCGCCATTGGCATATTCCATGAGCACCAGGCCCTCGTCCTCTGTCGTTACCTGCATTGGCTTGCCGGTCGTGCGGTCGATGCGCTGAGGGACAAAGGTCTTCATCGTGGCAGCGACCCGTGTCACGCCGGAGCCCAGCCACCAGTTGACCATGTCCAGCATGTGGCTGCCCATATCACCGAGGCCGCCAAAGCCGGCCTTTTCCCGAACGTTGCGCCAGGTGCCGGGCGCCTGGGCGTAGTTCGGTGAGCCTGCTGCATACAGGGCGGACACATGGTATAGGTCGCCCAGCGCACCCGAATCGAGGATCTCTTTGACGAGCTGTGCCGCCGGCGTCCGCCGGTGGCTAAAGTTGATGCCGGTGCGGATGCCACGCGTGCGAGCAGCCGCGTACATCTCTTGCGCCTCGGCGTAGGTGAGTGCCATAGGCTTTTCGCAATAGATGTCGATCCCGCGCTCGATGGCGGCCATAACGACATCGTGATGCATGTCGTTGCTTGTGCAGACGCTGATCAGGTCGACGTCGGCCTCGCGCAGAAATGTGCGATAGTCTGTATGGGTATAGCCCACTGTGTCGACCAGCAGTTTCATGGCATCGATGGCCTCCGTACTGACGTCACAAGCAGCCACGATGCGAAAACGGGGATTGGTCAGATAGCTGGGCACGTGATAGTGCCGCGCGATGCCGCCACAGCCCACGATTCCGACCCGCACAGTTTCAGCGCTCATACCAGATCCTCCTGCGGTGTTCCATTATTCGTGTATGTCATCCACTGGATTCGCGCCTGGCCGTCATCCGCTACAGCGACCCGGCAGACCGGCGCCAGTTCAAAGGAAAAGGATGCCTGCTGCAGCAGGCGCCAGTCCAGCTGGAGCCAATGGGCCAGGAGCAGATTCAGCACGCGCTCTGATGCGATGATCGCTACGTTCTGCATCCCGTAGGTGTCCGCGTAGAGGGCGATGCGGGCAGAGGCCGCGGTGAGACGGGTCCAGAGCGAGATCAGGCCCTGTTCCATCTGCTCTGGCGTCCAGCTTGACACCAGATGGGTTGCCCTGGGGTCATAGTTCAGGTCGTCAAGCACCAGATCTTCCAGCTCGCTCAGGTCCCAACGCACCTGCACGGGAGATTCGAGCTCAACGAGATCGGCTGTATCCAGCGCCGCCCTTTGCGTGCTTGTGCACAGCATCTGCAGGTTCCAGTCGCGGCTGGCGACGGCCCAGCGCCGCACCTTTGCAGCGCCCTCGGGAGTCAGCGGCATATTGTAGGGATCTGTAGAACGTAGAGGATCGGTGTCGCCCACCCGAATCAGGTAATAGTATGTCACCTGAGACTACTCCTTATCACGACATCAGGCCTTGTCATGCGTGCCAGGGGCACATAACCAGCCAGATCAATGCGCCTGCAAGTAGATCGATGAGAACGACCAGGGCCAGCGCGGTACCTGCATAGGCGGCGCCACGGTAGAGTGCCACGGATGCGGCTTGCGGGATTCTCGTCACGCCCAGCAGATAGAGGGCGCCAGCCAGTAGAGCAACGATGGCTGCTCCTGCCAGCCAGGCGCGCCTGTCAGCTGCGCTGGGCAGCATGGTGTTGCCGATAGCCAGGAGTGGATAAAGCCAGAGTGCTGCGTCGGGTGCGTTGGCCAGTGTGGCCACCGCTGCTTGAGGCTCAGCCAGCAGTACGTCAGCCGCGGGCAGCCGCAGGACGCGCGATGTGATCAGTACGATAGCCGCGAGGCCGCTCACTAGCGGCGCCAGCCCAATAAGACTTTCCCGTACCGGGTCTACCTGCGCAATCTGAACGGATCCCAGGCGAGCGGATCCGGAGCTCTCAATCCCGGGTAGCAACGTGAGCTTCCCGGCAGGAACGCGCAGTATCCAGGCGACCGCCAGGTGACTGAGTTCATGCAATATCGTGCCGGGCAACAGCAGTGCGTGATAGACATAAAGTGCAGCGGCGGGGCTGTGAGTCAACAGGATCACAAGTCGCTGCACGGTCAGGCTGAACCAGCGCGTCACAGGCACTGCCAATGCCAGAGTCATCAAGGCCAGCAGTGGCGCGACCGAAATCTGCTCACTCATCGGGGGATAATCCGCTGGTGATCGGTGTTGGGCTGTCTGCGCCGTGCTGGCTGCCATGCTGCACCGGGGGCTAGAGGCCTTTGGCGCGCGCGGTATCGCGCACGATCTGGCAAAACTCAGCAGCCTTCAGGCTGGCTCCTCCCACCAGTCCGCCGTCCACATTGGGCTGCGACATGATTTCAAAGGCGTTACCGGCGTTGACGCTCCCACCATACTGAACGCGGACTGCTTCCGCGACCGCGTCGCCGTAGAGCGCCCGCACCGTGGCACGTACCACGCCACCGCATACATCCTCGGCATCCGCCGGCGTTGCTGCCAGGCCGGTACCGATGGCCCAGATTGGCTCATAGGCGATCACCATGCCGGCGACCTGCTCACCGGTCAACCCGGTGAGGGCAGCTTCCACCTGACTGCGTACCCAGTCTTGCGTTTGGCCGGCCTCGCGCAGCTGGAGCGTCTCGCCGACGCATACGATCGGAATGAGGCCAGCCGCCAGAGCAGCGACGATCTTGTAGTTCACGGTCTTGTCGGTTTCGCCAAAATACTCTCGTCTCTCCGAGTGACCAATAATGACATAATCGCAGAACTCGCGCACCATGTTCGGGGCCACCTCACCGGTAAAGGCGCCGCTGGGCTCCCAGTACAGGTTCTGGGCGCCGACGTGCAGGTCCGTTCCCTTGACCAGGCGCGATACATCGGGTACTGCCAGAAACGACGGGCAAAACACCTTTTCCACCGCTGGCACAGCGAGCAGGTCGGCTCGCATCGCCTGGACGAGTTCGACGCCCTCGGCGGCTGTCTTGTTCATCTTCCAGTTCCCGGCCATAATGGGTTTGCGCATTGTATTTCTCCCCAAGGTGGTTTAGTAGACCGTCCGATGTTACCACAGAATAAGAGCCGCTGCCAAGGATCCCCCGCGTCTGCTGAAGAGCAGACGCCGTCGCTGGAGACGCTTGTTGAGCGCGTCGCTGCCGCCCTGACGTTGTCTCTGCCAGGTGCGGCGGCTCAGCGGCTTATGTCGGTTCAGCCCAGGACGCCGTTTCCTGAAGGCACCGGATCCGGTGAGTTGCACCAGGGTGCTGTGCTGGTCCTGATCTATCCGCATGAGGGCGCATTGTGGCTGCCACTGGTGCGCCGCAGTGCGACGCTGCGCCAACACGGGGGGCAGCTTGCGCTGCCAGGGGGCAGGCGCGAACCGGCAGATCCCTCGCTGTGGGCGACCGCGGTACGCGAGACCGCCGAGGAGATCGGTGTGGACTCGCAGGAGATACGCTGTTTGGGAGCGTTGACCGCGCTTGAGATCCCCGTCAGCAACAACCTGGTCCAGCCGTACGTGGGATACGTGGATCAGCGGCCGTGTTTCCGACTGCAGCAGTCGGAAGTGGCCGGCCTTTTGCATCTGCCCCTCGCCGCGCTGCTGGATGCCGAAAGCAAGCACGTCGAGCTGTGGGATCTGTCGGGACGGCGCGCGCAGGTGCCGTTCTACCGGTACCAGGACGGCGTGATCTGGGGTGCCACAGCGATGATCCTGAGCGAATTCGAGGTCGTGCTGCGGCGGGCCTGGCAGAACGAGACGCCGCAGGCCCACACAGGACCTGCGGCGTCGCACTAGAGACCGTCTGTTAGGTGGTGAGGCTATCGTCCCTGGTCTCGACCGCTTCAGCCGCTCTGGCAGCCTTGCGCCGGGCGCGAGCCCGCCTGATGGCGCGGATGATCAGCCAGAGCACCAGGATCGGGATCAGGAAGATCGGCGACAGGAAGACCAGCCAGATCAGCACATCGACCGCTACCTGCCCGGCGTTCACCAGGCCACGCAGGGCGTTGTTCACGGTGACCAGGGGATTCCACGCGGTGGGCTCGACGATCGTGCCGGGCTGAGGCTTGGGCCGGATCTCGATGTTGATGGTAGCCAGTGCCGCACTGCGCTCCAGATACTGCTGGCGGCCCTTGAGCGACTCTATCTCTGAACGAAGCTCGGTGATGCGGTTGTGAATTGCCAGGATGTCCTCGGCCGAGCCGCGATTCTTGCGTACCTCTGTCAGCAAGGCGAGCAGTTCCTCCTCGGTGGCCTCCAGGTTGCGCAGCCGGGCAGAGACGTCTACGTACTCCTCCGTGACATCATCGCCGGACGAGCTCTCATTCTCGACTGTGATCGAATTGTCCCGCAATACCCCGAGCACGGCTTCGAGCTTGTCGGCAGGGACGCGCAGCGTCACCGAGGCATAGGCCTGCTCGCCCGAAAGCCAACGATTGGATGCGGCTACATAGCCGCCGTTGGCCTTGACGAGATTCTGAATCTCTGCCAGCATGACGTCGGTATCCTCAACGACTACCGACATGCTCACTGTGCGGATGATCATGCGGTCGGAGACATTGGCTACCGCCGAGGCAAACCCTCCGAGGCCGGCCTCGTCCTTTTCATAGCTCTGCTCGCGCGGCATTTCAGCTGCAGGTGCCACATCGGGGCCGTTGACAAGTACCTCTTCGCGGATGCCCGATACCTCAGACTCTGCATAGTCCATCGTAGCTTGTTTCGCACTGGCGCATCCGGCCACAAGCACGGCCAATACCAGACCTGCAATGAGCGCTATTCTGTAGACTCTGTTCATCTTGTTCGTCTCCTCACCTGTGGGCGTTGTGGTCTGCTCACCTCTTGGACGTCGCACGTCTGTCACTTGTTCCACAGTGCTACCAGCCCAGTTCGAGTCGGGCGATCAGTCTGTTCGGCAGCGACAGTTCCCGCATGCGCTCCTGCGTGCGCGCCACCGGATAGGCGACACGGCGCAGCTCAAAGGTCATCGCTTCTGGATCCACCAGCATATACGATGCACGGGGGTCACCGTCGCGCGGCTGTCCAATGCTACCAGGGTTCAGAATGTGCCGGCCGCTGTCGAGCGTAAGGACGTGGCGCTCCTCCATGGCATAGGCTTCCACATGAGCGTCATCACTCTCGCCGGTAAAGCGCACGGGCACATGCGTGTGCCCCACCAGGCAGATGCGCGTGCTAAAGTGGCTCATATTCAGCGCTGCGGTGCTGGCGTAGAGGAGATACTCCCAGATGGGATAGCGTGGGCTGCCATGTGCCAGGGTGATGTCCGAAACAACCCGAGTTTCCTCAAGGCTTTCCAGATACTGCCTGGCGTCAGGAGTCAGCTGTTCACGAGTCCAGAGATTGGCCTGACGGGCATCGCTGTTAAAGTCGGCGAGATCCAGTTTCCCCAGGACGCCCCAGTCATGGTTGCCCGCGATGGCAATGTGCTCAAAGGAACGGACCAGGTCGATGCAGGCGTTTGGCTCGGGACCGTATCCGACGATGTCGCCCAGGCACCAGAGCGCGTCAAAGGGCCCCGCGTCGTCAAGCACCGCGGTCAGGGCCTCGAGGTTGGAGTGGATATCGGACACGACCAGCACACGCATAGCAACGCCTCCTTTTGCATGACGGCGACAGTGTAACATAGACCGCGTGAGGCCGCTACCATAAAGCACAAAGAGGGTGCCATTTCAGTGTCTTGGCGCGTGTCTCCGGCTGCGGTACACTCGGGGTAGCACCACGGAGGCGGAATCATGGCCACGATAGTCTCTCTCGGGGAAGCCCTGGTTGAAGTTATGCGGACGGGTTTGGATCAGCCTCTCGACCGGCCCGGGCCTCTTGTGGGGCCGTATCCCAGCGGCGCTCCTGCCATTCTGGCCGATGCTGTCGCTCGGCTGGGCGGAAGCTCGGGCTTCGCAGGTACGGTGGGGGATGACGCCTTTGGCGACTGCATTGCGCGGCGGCTCAGTGCCGATGGGGTAGATTGTGCCGCGCTGCGCCGCGTCTCTCATCGGATCACGGGCATCGCCTTTGTCTCCTACCGGTCCGACGGCAGCCGGAGCTTTTTGTTTCATCTCGCCGATTCGGCAGCAGCGGAGATGTCCGTTGAGCAGATACCGCCCGGCTGGCTGGATGATGTGCGCTTTGTGCATATCATGGGATCGTCGCTCAGTGCTGGAGAGGCGATGCGCGAGACCTGCTATGCCATTGCGCGTCACGTCTCAGACCGGGGTGGCACCGTGAGCCTGGATCCTAACCTGCGGCCCGAGTTAGTGGCACCCGAGCGGATCCGTGCGGTATGCGAACCGGTTCTGGCGCGCGCGAAGGTAGTTTTCCCGAGCGGCCAGGAACTGGCCACACTCACGGGAGAGTCCACCGCGGCTGCCGGAGCTGCTCAGCTGCTTGACCGAGGCATAGAGATTGTGGCTCTCAAGCAGGGAGATCAGGGATCGACTGTCTATACGTGTGATGGAGCGCTGGCCGTGGCGCCTTACGCCGTCACTGAGGTCGACCCCACAGGGGCTGGAGATTGCTACGATGCTGCCTTTCTCGTCGGCCTGTCCGAGGGCTGGGAACTGCCTCGCATCGGCCGCTTTGCCAATGCAGCGGGCGCGATGGCGACGACGAAGCAAGGCCCCATGGAGGGGGCACCCACCCGATCTAAAGTCTTGAGATTCATGGAGCGAGCTGGGCGTCCTCTGTAGCGGGCAGTAGCCAGGGCGACTCGTCCTCTGCCACCGTCAACGTCGCCCTGAACAGCTCTGCGAACCGTGCCAACAGGCGCTCCTTAACCAGCGTCCTGTCGGGAGCGTGACCAAGCAGCGCGCGCACGCTGGTGACACCGCCATCGCGGATGCCGCAGGGCACGATGGTGGTCCAGTGCGACATGTCGGGATCGATGTTGAGCGCCAGGCCGTGCATGGTCACGCCGCGCATGATCCTCACGCCCAGGGCACATACCTTGTTCCGGCCAACCCAGACGCCAATGTACCCCTCCCGGCGGTGTGCCTCGATGCCCAGGTCGGCGAGCGTGGCGATCACGACGTCCTCCAGGCGGTGCATATAGTCGGACGCACCCAGGCTGTGTTCGTGCAGGCGCAAAATGGGATAGGCGACCAGTTGACCCGGCCCGTGGTAGGTGACATCACCGCCGCGTTCGATACGATAGACCTCGATACCCAGGCGTTCCAGCGCCTGGCTGTCAAGGATGATGTTGGACGCGTCTGCCCGCCTCCCAAGAGTAATCGCCGGACGGTGCTCGACCAGAATCAGCACTTCGGGGGCTGCTTTGGTGCGCACGCGCTCCACGGCCTGTCTCTGCAGGCTGTGCACCGGAGCGTAGCTGCGCAAACCGAGGTCGAGCACGTGGATAACGCGGGTGGGGTTCGACGGTGCGACCATGTTACGACAAAACTGTCCCGGCCAGGTCGGGCTGTCCCCGAAGGTAGGCGTCGCCAGGCATGGATCTGCGCCCAGCCGGTTGCAGCAGGTCCACGCACAGCGAGCCGTCGCCGGTCGCAACAGCCAGCGCCCCATCGACAGACGCGATCGTACCGGGCACGTCGAAGGGCGGTTGCTCGCTGACATGTGCCTGCCATAGCGTCAGCCGGCTGCCCCCTGCAGTGAAGGTGAACGCTCCGGGCCAGGGCGACATGGCGCGAATGTGGCGCTCGATGGCAACGGCGGGCTGGCTCCAGTCGATGCGGCCGTCCGCCTTGGTGATCTCGGGCGCACAGGTGGCGAGAGCCCCATCTTGCTGCTGTGGGCGGATCTCGCCCGCCAACCAGGCTGCCAAGGTGTCAATCAGGAGGGTGGCACCCAGGACGGCCAGGCGTGCCGTGAGGCTGCCGGTGGTGTCGTGGGGGGCTATCGGCGTCGCTTTCCGCGCGATGACCGGCCCCGTGTCCAGGCCGACTTCGGTGAGCATCAGGCTGACTCCAGTTTCTGCGTCTCCAGCGCGGATCGCCGCAGCCACGGGGGAAGCGCCGCGCCAGCGAGGCAGCAGGGAGGCGTGCACACCGATCACGCCGTGCCGGGGAAGGGCCAGCACGTTCGGACGCAAGATCTGCCCGTAAGCGGCCAGAACAAACACATCCGCCTGCGCCTTTTCCAACAGTGACAGGGCCTCCGCGTCTCTCGACAGCTGGACGGGCTGCAGGACGGGCACAGCAGCAGCCGCAGCAGTCTTCTTGATCGGCGATTCAATCAGCTGGCGGCGCCCGCGTCCACCGTACCGGTCAGGCTGTGTTACTGCATACAGCACCTCGTGATGATGCAGACAGGCCTGCAGGATGGGGACAGCGTATTCCGGCGTCCCGAGAAAGACGATTCGCGCCACCATACCTCCTGGGCTGTATATTCGCTGAGTCGATTCTAGCACAGGCCGAGCCACAGGCCTAGCCTGATTCGTAGCAGCAGCAATCGCGTCGGGCCGATGACTCCGCTCGCTTGAGCGCACCGGTGTCACACCCTATAATGCAACGGTTTGATCGGAGGGCGTAAAGCACGTGGTGGGGGGTAAGCGGATGCCGACTGATCAGGAATGGATCTTGAGGCGGAGAACGCCCGACGCTTTTGTCCAGGCGCAGTCTGATCTCGATCCAATTGTAGCACGCATTCTGTACGCCCGGCATATCGATACCCCGGAAAAGATTCGCGACTTTCTGGCCACCGATGGTGCGCTCGGCGACCCGCTGAAGCTTGCCGGTATGGGCGCCGCGATAGAGCGCATTGCACAGGCGATCGAGCGGCAAGAGCCCATCGCTGTCTACGGCGATTTCGACGTCGATGGCGTGACCGCGACAGCTCTGATGACCTCGACGCTGCGCGCGCTGGGCGCGCGAGTGCAAGCTTTTATCCCCGACCGGTTTGAGGATGGCTACGGGCTCAACGTTGACGCCATCGATCGGCTGGGAGAGGGGGGCGTGACATTGTGCGTCACCGTGGACTGCGGTGTCCGGTCCACGCAGGAGGTCGCGCACGCGCGCGCTCGCGGGATGGACATGATCATTACGGACCACCACTCGGTGCCCGACGTGCTCCCCGATGCGGTTGCAGTCATCGATCCCAGGCGGGAGGACAGCACCTACGCTTTTCGTGAGTTGGCCGGAGTGGGTGTAGCCTTTCAGGTTGCCAGTGCGTTGACGGATGCGCTTTCCGGTAAAGGACAGCAGCAGCGTGCCGCTTTCCTGGATGAGTACCTGGATCTCGTTGGGCTCGGCACAATTGCGGATGTTGTGCCTCTGGAGGGTGAGAACCGCACCCTGGCACGCTGGGGGCTGAACCGAATGCGTTCCGCTGCGAGGCCAGGTCTGCAGGAGCTGGCGAGGGTTGCGGGGATAGAGCTGGCTACCGTGAGCAGTACCGATGTGGCGTTCCGGATCGCCCCGAGGCTGAATGCGGCCGGCCGTATCGAGAACGCCAGGATCGCTTACCAGCTGCTTCTCGCTCGAGATGGGCAGCAGGCAGCCGCGACGGCTCAGACCCTGAACGATCGGAACAGGAAGCGGCAGGAGTTGTTGGAAGAGCAGTTTTCTCAAGCCGCGAGCCAGGTTGACGCAGCGTGCCCGCCGCCGTTGCTGTTTGTGCATGGACCGGACTACCATGAAGGCATCGTTGGACTGGTGGCCAGCCGGTTGCGAGAGCGATTCTATCGCCCGGCGCTTGTCCTGAGGAGCGATGCCGAAACGTCGAGGGGCTCTGCTCGAAGCATCGAAGGGTTTCACATTACGCAGGCGTTGGAGAGCTGTCGAGATATCCTGCTACGCTTTGGCGGACACGCCCAGGCGGCCGGCTTTACCCTGGAGAGCTCGCGTATCTCCGAGTTCGAGGCGCGCTTGCTTAGCTATGCCCGGGAGCATCTCGATGAGTCGTTGCTCGTGCCTCGAATTCAGGTGGACGCCATCGTGGATCTGGAGGACGTGTCAGAGCGTACACCTGCGGCGATCTCTGCCCTGGGCCCTTTTGGGAAGGGCAATCCAGAGCCACTGCTGGCCACACTGGGAGCAAGCGTCATGGATTTGCACAGGATGGGAGCTGAGGGCAAGCACCTGCGTCTGAACATCTCCCAAAACGGTGTGCTCCGCACCTGTGTCGCGTTCAGGCAGGGCGAGGTTGTCGAGTGGCTGCGGCCCGGTGATCGGATCGACGTGCTCTACCGGCCCTCGCTGAACCGCTGGCAGGGCAGGGAGAGCCTCCAACTGCTGGTTGAGACGTTACGCCTTCATGGAGATAACGGAGTTGGACCGGCCCAGGGCCGCGGCTGATCGACGTCTCTCGCGGCTCCGGCGCAACCAGTGGTCTTGCGCCTGCGCCGCCCAGTGGACAAATCGCATCGTTGCGACTATGATCTGGCGGTTTGCGCCCGGGAGCAGATGTGCCGGGCGCGATCGATACGCAGCCAATGCACTCGCCTGGGAGGGTTACTGTGCTGACTGAATTGTGTGTGGATGTCGAACGCGAGTCCAACCGTATCGCAAGCTTTATCCGTGACTCCCTGTCAGCAGCCGGCTTCCATCGCGCTGTGCTCGGTGTGTCTGGAGGGATTGACTCGGCGCTTGTGGCTGCACTCTGCGTGCGCGCCCTGGGCCCTGAGAACGTGTTTGGCATGCTGCTCCCCTGCGAGAACAGCAGCACTTTGAGCACAGCGCACGGACGGCAGGTCATCGACATGCTGGGGATGCCCTCTGCGGTTCTGGATATTACGCCGATGTATCGTCCGTTGCTGGCGTATGCCCCGGACATGAGCTGCCTGCGCCTGGGTAATATCATGTCGCGCTTGCGCATGCTGACGCTCTATGACCAGTCGGTGGTATTTAACGGTCTGGTCATGGGCACGGGTAACCGGACGGAGTGGCTGCTTGGATACTTTACGCTGTACGGTGATGGCGCCGCGGCGCTCAAGCCGATCTCGCATCTCTACAAGTGTCAGGTTCGTGCGCTGGCCTCACATCTTGGGATTCCCGATGAGATTGTCCACAAGGCTCCCAGCGCGGATCTGTGGGAGGGCCAGACCGACGAGGCGGACCTTGGGTTCAGCTATGACGATGCAGACCAGATTCTTTTCCTGCTCACCGAGCTGGGCCTCGATGAGGAAGCAGTTGCTGGTCGCGGCTTTGATCGCCGTCTCGTGCAGGCGGTCCAGCGGACATACCGAAAGACGGGATTCAAGCGTGTGATGCCTGCTATGCTGAATACGGTGTGGCAGTCCACTCACGAGGGGGCGATCGCCTGACCGGATGACTGCGCTGGCAGCTACGGGCGTTAGTCAGCAGACGGGCACTGCGTGCGGAATTTCGGGCTCGAGTGCGTGATGATCGATTATGCGATTTGTGAGGTGTGGCGATGAACAAGGCGACGCGAGAGGATATCGTCAGGACATGTCGCGATGAGGATGTGCGCTTTTTGCATCTGCAATTTAGCGACATCCTGGGGATGATCAAGAGCATCACTGTGCCGATCAGCCAGCTCGATCGCATTCTCGATGAGGGGCTCTGGTTCGATGGCTCTTCGATCCATGGGTTTGCCCGCATTAGCGAGAGCGACATGTTTCTCTTTCCGGATCTGGATACCTTTGCCGTTATACCGTGGCACAGCGGCGCGCACAAGACGGGCCGCCTGATCTGTGATGTGTTTACGCCGGATGGCGTCGACTTTATGGGCTCGCCGCGAACGGTGCTCAAGTCGGCGCTCAAGGACGCGGAGGCGCTGGGTTTTGAGTTTCAGGTTGGCCCCGAACTCGAGTTCTTTTTGTTCGAGACCGATGATAGAGGGACGCCGATCCCGCGTGCGACGCATGACCAGGCCGGATACTTTGACGCCAGCTCGGATCGGGGAATGCTGGTGCGGCAGGAGATGTCCGCAGCGCTGGAGGCTTTTGGCATCGTGGTGCAGGCCGGTCATCACGAGGGCGCACCGAGCCAGCACGAGATCGATTTCCGCTACGATCATGCCCTCACGTCTGCGGATGCGGCTTTGACCTTTCGCTATGTGCTCAAGGCAATTGCCCAAGAGAGAGGCTTGTACGCTACTTTTATGCCCAAGCCAGTGGCGGGGATCGCGGGATCCGGTATGCACGTCCACCAGAGCCTGTGGGCCCGCGATACGGGCGAGAATGCTTTTGCGGATCTATCGGACCAGTACGGGCTATCCAAGCTGGCGCGTCACTATCTGGCCGGACAACTGAAGCATGCACGTGCCATGTCAGTGGTACTGGCTCCCCTGGTGAACTCTTACAAGCGCCTGGTCCCGGGTTACGAGGCTCCGGTTTATGTGAGCTGGGCACGCATCAACCGTTCGTCGCTGATCCGCATTCCCAAGGCACGCACCCCGGAAGCAGTGCGATTGGAGCTGCGGTTTCCCGACCCCGCGTGCAATCCGTACCTGGCTTTTGCGGTGATGCTCAAATGCGGACTGGACGGCGTCAAGCACGAGCTTCCTCTACCGGATCCGAGTGAAGAGGACCTGTACGAATCGGCGTGGGCAAGACACAGCCTGCCGGTGCTGCCCGGCTCGCTGAAGGAGGCCATCGACGCGGCTTGCGAGGACGAGGTGGTGCAGGACGCACTAGGTCCCCACGTGTGGGAACGATATATCGACGCCAAACTGCGCGAGTGGGACAGCTACCGTGTGGCGGTGACGCAGTGGGAGCTGGAGCGGTATTTGCCAGTCTACTAGATAACAGGCCGTATGCTTGCTCTGGTCTCGAACTGGTGGCAAGGTTTGCGAAGCCTGCTGTGTTTACTATCGTGCTTTGTTGTTTCGCCAGGTATCGATCAGGGATTTTGGTGTGATGCTGGCCGGAGAGGTACGCGTCGCGGAATCGCCGGTTGCGGCGGCGTCGCCGGTAGAGGCGCCGCCGGAGACGGAAAACGGCGAGAGTACGCGCTGGGAGTTTGCTGAGCCGCATTCCGGACAGGGCGGCGGAGCAGCCTCCTGGGCTGCAGAGAGGCTACGATACAGTACATCAAAGTGCCGTCCGCAGTCTTTGCAGCGGTACTCGTAGGTTGGCATCGCTCCTCCAGTCCGGAATCTGGGTGCAATGCTAGCAGACAGGAGACACTCTATCAAGTGGCTGGTATTCGCTGGTCGAGAGGGGTCGCCATGAAAGCAGCTGTATTCCATGGTGCAGGTAGTATCGAGGTAGCCGGTGTTCGGCAACCCGACAAACTGTTATCGTGCCCTGACCATCTCTGTTGCGCACCAGTCCGGTGATCTATAGCGTGTCCATGCCCTTCAGGTAATGGTGCGCCCAGCGCAGCTTCGTCTCCCAGTGTGCCTGGACCATCTCGTGATTGTGGTAGGGATACACGCGCATCTCCCTGGGTGCGTCAAGCCAGTTGAAGGCCGCATAGACGCTGGACGGCGGGCAGATGTCGTCCTGCAACCCGACCGTCATCAGCACAGGACAGGTGATCCACGGTGCCAGGTTCATGTTGTCAAAGTAGGATAGCGTCCGCCACACCGTGTCTTCACGCTCTGGCCAGCGCTTGAGGTAATCAGGGATCTCTAGATAGGGCTGGCGTATGGCCATGGCGACGGCCCGCCTAAAGTGACACAGATAGGGCATTTCGGGCATCGCCAGAGCTGGTCGCGCATCCAGTGCGGCCACGGCCAACGTGAGCCCGCCTCCCTGGCTCATCCCCATGACACCCACCCTGGAAGCATCGACCTCAGGTTGGGCGCATATCCAATCCAATGCCCGCACGCAGTCGACATAAGCGCCCCGATAGTAGTAGGCCTCGGGGGCGGTGATGCCCTGCGTCATCCAGCCCTTGACATGACCCCCGGGGTACGGTGTCGGGTCTGTGCTCTCGCCAGATTGCCCTCGCACATCGACGGCCAGGATGGCATAGCCCTGCAGAGCCCAGGGCAGGTAGCTAAAGACATCGGACTTGCTGCCGCTGTACCCGTGGTACTGTACCAGACCTGGGACAGGCCCCTCGCCGAGCGGCCTGAGGTACCATGCCGCGATCCGCGCTCCCTGCCATCCGTCGTAGAACAGTCTGTGGACCGTACAGCCGAGCGCGGGGTACTCTAGCTTTTCGAGTTCCGCGTTCAACGGTTGCTGTGCCGCCTCCTGCAGAGTGGTCTGCCAGAAATCCGCAAAGTCAGCCTCTCGCGTGAGGGGAGGCTTGTAAACGACGAGTTCTTCGATGGGCTTGTCATAGATCGGCACTGTTCTGCTCCTCGAATCAGGGTGCATCCAGGAGAACCCGCGCGGATGCGTTGTGTCGATGTTATTCTGCGACTTGTGCCCTGTCAATGATTTCGTGGCATGATGTACCCGATCCCGGGCAAAGGGAGGCGTCTGCTTGAAGCGTATGCTGCTGGCCGGTTATAATAGTTGAAGCGGGCAATCCCGCCGGACTGGTTGTTGCAGATTCCGTTTGGTGTGGTTTCGGCGCGCGACTTTCTCTGGGAGGCGGAACCGATGAAGAATACAG
>CAZYWU010000030.1:28587-30528 GCA_964651255.1 uncultured Anaerolineales bacterium | reverse complement strand
CCTGCGCGCAGCGAACGTCCTGCCCGTGTGGATAGGCGTGCGCGACCCGATTCGCGCCCGGGCAGGCGACCGCGGCGGGGCGGCACCGGCGGGCAGCCCTCCTCAGAGCGCTAGCTCGCTCTCCTGCACAAAGCGGGTCACTCTGGCTGCCAGAAGGTCAGAGTAGAGCAGTGGCGTCCAGTGGCCGCCGGCATCAAAGCTGCTGAACTGCGCACCCGGATAGCGCGCGCGGTAGAGGGCCACGCTATTCTCAGAAAAGGGGTCATCCAGTGCCGTGATCATCAAAAGGCGACCGGGCCACTGTTGCTGCAGCTGGCCCGGACGGAACAGCACCCGCATCAGTTTCTCTGCACCAAGGATCCGGTTCAGCAGTTGCCGGCCGGGCCCAGACGCATGCAGGCCGAGGTAGGCGCGGCAAAAGGCCAGCCAGGGTCCATCCTGCGGGAGGTTTGGCGCGATGCCTTTCACCACCCGTTGGTCGGAGAGGATCGCGGGCAACGCTCGCAATAGGGTTCTGGATCCCCGGTAGGGCAGAGGAGTGTCCGGCCCAAGCGCCGGGCTGTGGCAGAGCACCAGGTGTTGCACGCGGTGCGGCCAGCGGTGTAGCAGCCACTGGGCCGGGCTCCCGCCGCAGCTGTGCGCGACAAAGGTGGCCGAATGGCCACCCTCAGCCTCGATCATCTGCACCAGCCGCTCTGAGATGCGCACCGGATCAAACACCTGTTGCAGTGCATAGCCATCGGGGATCAACAGCCGGTACCGATTCTCGAGAGCCGTTGCGAGCTGGAACCACGCGTCGGCGGGAAACAGCGCGTGCGGCAACAAGACCAGCAGGCGTCGCCCTCTCCCCATGGCGATATAGCGCCAGGGTGTGCCATCGGCCAGACGCTCCGTGTATGGGTGGTCCAACCAGAAACGTTGAAGCCTTTCCCGCTGTGCCGCGGGGACTCGTGCAAAGCGCTGCTCAAAAGTCATGGGTGCCATGGGCATCAGTCCTGGGCCGCCATCGGGCCCTGCGGCACTGAGACCAGAGCGACCAGGCCCTCCTGGACCGGACCGTCGTCGCCCGCCAGGGAGGCATACCACTGCGGGGCACAAAACGCTGCCTCTGCCAGTAGCTCCGTGTATCCCTCTGGCGTGTAGGCCTGCATGCTGCTTGCATGAAGCGTCACGACGCCGGTGGCCGCGTCCACCACATAGTAGCGCTCGATGGCCACTTGCGCCTCGGCGTCCCAGCGGTTCTCCTTGAGCAGGAGGTGAGGCTGCTCGGAGAACAAACCCGTCGGCGACGAGTACCACGAGGCAGGCTCCTCGCCCACCTTGCGCACCAGGTCGAGCAAGTGGGGCTCCAAAAGTAGATGGCCGCCCGGGCGAAGCAGCCTTCGGGCCGACTCGAGGATGCGCAGGGCGTCCTGACGCTTGAAGACGTTGAACTCGCCATAGACCAGCATGACGAGGTCCACGGTCTCCAGCGGCAGGTCGGCGAGGGTGCGGATATCTGCCTCGTGGTAGGTGCAGCTGAGCCCGTCAGCCGCCGCGCGCTCGCGGGCATAGGCGATCGAGGCCGGGCCGAAATCCACACCGGTGCACACGTGGCCGAGGCGCGCCAGGCGCTCAGTGTACAGTCCCGGCCCGCACCCGAGATCGAGCACGCGCGACGGGCGCCCCCCGAGCACGGCGCTGTGGATCCAGCCCACGTGGCGGTCGATGATCTCCGCACGTCTGCTGGCCGCGTCGTGGTCCTGACCCACGTGAAAGGCGAGCATCCGGCGGCTGAAATCGGGGTCGTTCCAGGGGATCTTGTCGCCTTCCTCCCAGGGCTGGGGCGATGGCGCGCGGTTGATGATATCCAGAAGGTTCATTCACTCACCTCCAGAGACGTGGACCGCGTACCCACACATCATACCCGAGGCGCGGACTGTGCTCAACCGCCTGTTGGGG
>CAZYWU010000030.1:3715-28487 GCA_964651255.1 uncultured Anaerolineales bacterium | reverse complement strand
CGCGTACCCACACATCATACCCGAGGCGCGGACTGTGCTCAACCGCCTGTTGGGGTTGTTGCGGCGGGGCTGCCTGCCGGCAGCCGATGGCGCCCAGCAGGTCTCCCATGCCTCGGTAGAGCTGCGGGACTGCTGTGAGAGGCACCCAGTAGTGCTCGAAAGCGATCGGGCCTGGGCTGCCATCGGAGGGCGTATGTCCCCAGGCTATCCAGCGCTCCGGCGTAGCCTCATCGCATCGCAGGTGGACATAATGCCTCTCGATACTGCCGTTGGGACCCTCATCAAAAAGGAGGCGTCGGCTGCCGAGATAGGCAACCGGCTCGAGTGCGCTCAGGCCCGCCTCTTCCTTCGCCTCGCGAACTGCTCCGGCTGCGGGATCCTCGCCCGGCTCGAGGCTGCCTCCGGGGGCCTGGATGCCTGCCTCGAGCTGACCCACATCTCTGAACACCAGCAGATCGTGTTCCTGAGTATGGTAGGTCATGACTTTAAGAGTGGGCGCTGTGCTCATCTGGTACCTGCTGTCCGTTTGGTCTCTGCTGCCCGAGCGTTACAATGGGAGAATGAATTCTGTCATGTCACCTGAATTCAGGTCACGGCACCGGTGGGCGCTGGCACTGGCCCTGATCGTGGCGCTTGCGCTCGTGTGGGGTGCCACACAGCAGCGCCGCGGGTCGATCACCGGTCCACCTGATCCTCCGCCTGCACTGGCGCTGGCGAGCAGCACGAGCACCGCCATCGTTACGGTCAGCACCCCTACGGCCACCCTGGCGGTCAGTCGGACGCGAACTCCTGCCAATACTGCCACTGCGCGGCCGACCGCAACGTTCACGATCATCCCGTTGCCGACGCCTGGGCCGACCGACACGCGCAAGCCGACTCCGCTCCCGACCGAGACCCCGACCCCCGCGCCCACAGTGGCTGTGGCACTTCAGGGGGAATATGGTGGACGACCAGCAGCAAGTTTGCCGCCCTATACCATGGGCCCAACGGTGGAGCCCGGCCAGCGCTATCTCGTCGGGGGCCTGCACCTGGGAGATGCAGCGGCGCCCATCAACCTCGCCTATCCGGCCAGTTTCGACGGGGCCGACATGACGCGCTTTGACGACCTGTTGATCCTGCCCGTCGACCACAACGGCACAAACTACCGGCGTTTCGGCACCGAGTACGGCGGCAAGGTCTTTACCTATCCCGACGCTCTGAGCGGCAGCGTGGTGCTCAGCGTGCACGATGGGACGCTGCGCGGCTCGGGCCGGGTGCTCGAGGCCGAGCCGCTACGCCGGCTGATCGAGGGTGACCTCTATGCTCCCTACGACGTCGAGGTGATCGAAACGAACCTGAGACGGTTGCTCGGCCGGGAGTGGGTGCTGGAGCAAAATGGCATCCAGGCTCGTTTTCGCCTTGTCAGCGCCAAACGGATGAATGCGACAGATGTTGCTTTCTTCCACGATAAGGCCGCCCTGGTCAGTGCCTTTATCGGTGGCATCCCTGACCCTGGCAGATCGGTGATCATGTTCTTTTGCAGCGGGCGCCAGCCAGGCGAGCCCTCAGGCACCTTTGTCGGGCGCTATGTCCTGCTGCTCGAGCTGACGGAGTGATCTGGCTGGGGCCCTGCCGCGTGAGCGAATCTGCAGCACTGACACTGAAGCCAGGATGCAGATGGCGCCGATCACCTGCAGGGGATCCATGCGCTCGCTCAGCACCGACCATCCCAGCACCATCGCGGTCAGTGGCTCGATGGTCGCCACGATGCTGGCGTTGCTGGCGGGCACGCGCTGGACCCCCGCGGTAAAGGTCAGGCCGGCGGCCAGCGTGACGATCCCCAATCCGATCAACCAGGGAATGATGCCTGGTTGGCCGGTGACGATGGTCAGGCTCTGTTTGGTCTGCAGGGGCGCCAGACAGGCGGTGCCGATCGCCAGGGCATAGAACATGATCGTCCGCGAGCCATAGCCGCGGCGCGACGCTGTCTTGATCATCAACACGTAGGCGGCATAGGTGAGGCTGGTGGCCAACGCGGCGGCCATGCCGAGGAGGCTCAGGGTAGCGCCGCTCAGGTCATAGATGCGGCCCACCAGGGCGACTCCGGCCAGAGCCAGTACCAGTGCCGTGATCCGGGTGGCCGCCAGGCCCTCTCCCCAGAAGATGACGCTGAACAGCGTGACCCAGACCGGCGCCACGTACTGCAGCACCGCGGCCACCCCCATGCCCACCGCACGGATCGCATAGGCATAGATCCAAAAGGTGGCGGCCACGCCGATGGCGCCGAGGAAGAACATCAGCAGCAGATCCCGCCGTCGAACACGCAGGGTGTGCGGGTTGCGCCACGCGAGCCACAGCGCCAGGATCAGGGTGGCGATCAGCGCTCGCCAGAACACCGCCTCCAGCGACGAGAGGCCGTACTGGCCGATGACCACCTGGTAGAACAGGCCCAGGCAACCCCAGAGGATGGCACCCGTTGCCACGAGGCCATAACCCTGCAGTGACACCAGCGTGGGAGAGGTACGATCTTTCGCATCCGGGGACAGGAGCGACACGGCAGACTCCAGGCGAAAAGATTGAGACAGTGGCGGCGAGTATAGCATCGGCAGGGTGGGCATCCAAGAGGAGGGGCAGTATGCCAGCAGGCAGCCAGCCGCGCTCGACTGGCTGCCCTGAGAATCAAGTCAGGTTACCGCTCTGGAGCGCAGCCAGTCGAGCGTGACGTCGATACCAAAGCCGGGCGCATCGCTGGGGATCAGGTAGCCATCCTTGATCACCGCGGTCCCCGGCAGGAAAGTCATCTCCTCCAGCGGCACACCCGGAGGCGCTACACCCTCGGAGCGCTCGCCCCAGGGGATGGCCGGGCTGGCATAGGCCAGGTGCTGGCCGTAGGGGAAATTCATCCCGCCATGGGTGATCACCGAGACGCCAAAAGCTTCGGCGATGTGGCAGATCCGCTGGGCGCCGGTGATGCCTCCCACCCAGAGCACGTCCGGCTGGAAGATGTCTACGGTGCCCTGCGCGGCGGCCTTGGCAAAGGGATAGGGCGTGTACCAGTGTTCGCCGGTGGCGATGCTCTGGGTGGCGTTGCGCTGGCGCAGCCGCACATAGCCCTCCTGATCCTCGGGCAGTAGCAGGTCCTCCACCCACTTGAGCCGGTAGGGCTGCAGGCGCTCCAGTAGCCGTGCGGCATAGTCCACGTCCAGCGACATCCAGCAGTCCAGCATCAGTTCGACGTCGTCGCCCACGATCTCGCGCGCCAGGGCGACGCGCTCCTCGGTATGGTTGAGCCCGGCGATTCCGTCCCATGGTCCGGCATCCATAAAGATCTTGACGGCCTTGAACCCGAGCTCCAGGAACCACTCCAGACTGGCCTTGAGGCCATAGGAGAGGATCGTGTTGCTGCCGTAGCAAAAGATGCGGTCTTTCTGAGGGCCACCCAGCAGCTCGTAGACTGGGCGCTGCAGCAGCTTGCCTTTCAGGTCCCAGAGCGCGGTGTCCACGGCGCTGATGGCATAGCTGGCCAGCCCGCTGCTGCCGTAGGCCGCCGTCATGCGGTTCATCGCGTCCCAGACACGCTCGGTCGCCATGCAGTCCATGCCGATGATATTGGGCGCGATAGAGTCCTCGATGATGCGCTGCACCGGCCCGCTCAGGATGCTCAGGCCCAGACCCCACGTGCCGTCCTCGGCGGTCACCAGGCAGGCGATGCGCGTCCAGGCGGCGTGCGCTGCGCGCGCGCGTCCGCCGGCCTTGAGCTCGGGGTAGCGCCAGGTCGGTGAGGCAAAGGCCCCATCCATGATCGGGGCCGAGCGGGGTGCCGTCGTGGGGCGCGGGGCGATATCGATGGGAAATGCACGTATCTCTTTGATCTTCATGTCCGCTCCTTCTACGCGATCGACTGACATGCGAGGCCATTATAGCGTTCAGCGGCGCCGATAGCCAGGTGCTGCTCGCACCCCATTCGGCGCCGTACCCGAAGTGTAACTCCAGTCACAGACAGTTATCACCCCTCGGAGTAAACTGTTGACAGTGTCAAGAATCGTCGCTGCTGGCAGAGATACAGAGGAGGGTATCCATGGAGATGTTTTGCTTTCAGTGTGAGGAGACGGCTCGCGGCTCCGGTTGCACCGTGCGCGGTGTCTGCGGCAAGACGGCCGAGGTTGCTGCGCTGCAGGATCTGCTGATCTACCTGCTCAAGGGGATTTCAGTCTGGGGGCAATTGGCTCGCGAGGTGGGTGTGGAGGACACCGAGACGGGCGACTTTATCGCACAAGGCCTCTTTACCACGATCACCAATGTGAGCTTTGACCCCGCGTCGCTGGTTGAGCTGGGGCAGGAGGCGCTGCGCCGCCGCGATGCGCTGCGGGCGCGGTTCGAGGCTGCCTACGTCGCCAAGAATGGCAAGGCCTTCGAGGGCGACGTGCCCCAGCCCGCTACCTGGGAGCCGAAGGAGAACTCGGTTGATGCCTGGATCGGCTATGGCGCGACGGCTGGTATCATGGCCGACAGCGAGATGGATGAGGACCGACGCTCACTGCGCGAGCTGCTGGTGATCGGGCTCAAGGGCATGGCTGCCTACTATGACCACGCCAGCGTGCTGGGAAAAGAGGATCCGCAGATCATGATCTTTATGCAGGAAGCCCTGGCGGCCGCGGCCGAGGCAGACCCTGACGGTGGCAAGCTTCTGGATCTGGTGATGCGCGCCGGCCAGATGGCTGTGCGCACCATGGCCCTGCTCGATGCGGCCAACACAGAGACCTATGGCAATCCCGAGCCGACTCAGGTCAATCTGGGAGTTGAGCAGGGTCCGGCGATCCTGATTAGCGGGCACGACCTGCGCGATCTGCACGAGTTGCTGGAGCAGACCAGGGGCACCGGTGTCAAGGTCTACACCCACGGCGAGATGCTTCCCGCCAATGCCTACCCGGTGTTCAAGCAGTACGACAACCTGGTGGGTAACTATGGTGGCTCCTGGTGGCGTCAGGGGAGCGAGTTCGAAAAGTTCAACGGCGCCATTCTCATGACCACCAACTGCCTGATCCCGCCGCGGGACAGCTACAAGGATAGGCTGTTCACCACGGGCGTGGTGCAGTGGCCTGACGTCACCCATATCCCCGATCGCATAGACAACAAGCCCAAGGATTTCTCCGCTGTGATCGCCCGGGCGCTCGAGTGCCCGAGCCCCGAGCAACTGGAGGAGGGGAGCATCACCATCGGATTTGCTCACGAGACCGTGCTTGGCGTGGCCGACAGGGTGATCGAGGCCATTCAGAGCGGCGCTCTCAAGCGGTTTGTGGTCATGGCTGGTTGCGATGGCCGGCACACATCGCGGTCTTACTACACCGACATCGCAAAGGGACTTCCTGAGGACAGCATTATTCTCACGGCAGGCTGCGCCAAGTACCGCTACAACAAGCTCGATCTCGGTGACATCGGCGGCATTCCGCGCGTGCTGGATGCGGGCCAGTGCAACGACTCGTACTCGCTGGTGGTGATCGCACTCAAGCTGGCCGAGGCGCTGGGCGTCAAGGATGTGAACGAACTGCCCATCGAGTACGACATCGCCTGGTATGAGCAAAAGGCCGTGGCCGTGCTCCTGGCGCTCCTCTCGCTGGGCGTCAAGCACATCCGCCTGGGTCCCGTGCTCCCGGCCTTTGTGTCGCCCGGCGTCCTCAAGGTGCTGGTGGAGAACTTTGATCTCAAACCCATTACCACGGTGGAGGAGGATCTCGCCTCCATCGTGGCTGGCCACTGAGCACTACCCGGATGAGGTGGAGGGCATAGCGACTGCGCTGTGCCCTCTTTTTCGTACCCTTGACAGCGCCTGGCGGGCACGCTACGCTGCTGGAAGGCCGTGGCACCGATCCCCTTGCGGGAGTTGCCGGCCAACAGGAGAGACATGAGCCTGATTGTCAGAGGACTGCCCGTCCTGGTTGAAGCCGAGGAACAGGGGCAGCCTGTCGCCTACTGGTGGCAGGGGCAGCGTCGCGCCATCGAGGACGTCGTCTGCCTCTGGGACGATCGGTGCTATAGTACCGCCCACTGGTTGGTGCAGTCGACGGACGGTCATCGCGCCACCCTGATCTTTGACCGCGCCGCGAGCCAGTGGATGCTGGAGCCTATCGATCTCTAGCGCCCGACCCACATCACCCGAGAGCAGGTGCCTTTACATGAACGATGATAAGAGTCCCTCTGTGCCCCGCGCCTCCGCGCAGGAGGTTTTCGGCCGGCGTGCCGCGTACTACACCACCAGCGCTACACATACGGACGCCGAGGTGCTGCAGCGGGTCGTGGAGCTCAGCGCGCTCAAGCCCGGTGAACGTGTGCTTGATGTGGGCACCGGCACCGGCCACACAGCCCTGGCCCTGGCGCCGCACGCGTCGGAGGTCATCGGTTTGGATATCACCCCGGAGATGCTGGGCGAGGCGGAGGTGCTGCGCGTGCAGCGCGGCCTGGAGAACGTGCGCTGGGAGCTGGGCGATGTGCAGGCGTTGCCCTGGCCCGACGATAGTTTTGACGTGGTGGCCTGCCGCCGGGCGGCCCACCATTTCACCGACATGCCGCAAGCCATGGCCGAGATGCGCCGCGTGCTGCGTCTGGGCGGGCGTCTGGTGATCGACGATCGCACCGTGCCCGACGACCCGGCTCTGGATGCCCTGATGAACAGGCTGGACCTGCTGCACGACCACTCGCATGTGCGCGAGTACAGCGCCGCCGAGTGGGTCGCTTTCTGCGAGAGGGTTGGCCTGGCGGTGGACGCGGTGGAGATCTATATCCGCCACCGTCATCTGAGCTCGCTGACCGAGGGCGTCGCCGAGGAGGAGGTGGCTGAGATCCACCGCCTGGTCGAGGCGATGACGCCGGAGCAGGTGAGCGCGCTGAATCTGGAGCGCCGTGACGATGGCTGGTGGTTCGATCACCATTACCTGCTCGTCGGCGCACATCGTCCCGCCTGAGCGGGACACAGGAGGCTCCGTGGACTCAGCCTACGATCGTATCCTCGCCTATGTGCAGGACTTGTACATTGTTGATACCCACGAGCATCTGCCCGGCACCGAGGCCAGCCGCGCCCAGGATACAGATGTCCTGCAAGAGTACCTGTACCACTATATGAGCTCTGATCTGTGCTCTGCCGGTCTGAGCAAAGCCGGTCTGGCGCAGGCCCGCGATCACACGCGGCCGTTAATGGAGCGCTGGTTGCTGATTGAGCCCTACTGGGAGCACGCGCGGCACACCGGTTACGGCCGCGCGCTTGACCTGTCGGTACAGGCGCTGTACGGGCTGGATGCCATCCGCCGCGACACCATCGAGGCCCTGGACGCCGCTTTTCAGCGCACCCTGGCGGCCGGGCATTATCAGCGCGTGCTCAAGGAGCACTCGCGGATCGCGGTCAGCCTGCTGGATGCTACGGGGCCCTGGGATGCGGCCTTTTTCCGGCCGGTGATCCGGCTCGACGAGTACATCTGGCCGCAGACGCTGCAGGTGGTCGAGTGGCTGGAGGAGCGCGCGGGACACCCGCTGCGCACGCTCGAGAGCTGGATGGCCGCCTGTGGGGCTGCTCTGGAGGCGGCGCGGTCCGGCGGCGCGGTGGCCATCAAGATGGGGCTGGCTTACCAGCGCAGCCTGGCGTTCCCGCGCCCGGTACGCACTGATGCCGAGGAGGGGCTCAAGCGGATCCTGGCGGCGAGGCATCTGCCCAACTGGGACCCGCAGCCGGTGGCTGTGGGCGGCGCCTTTCAAAACTGGATGATGCACCACGTGCTTGAGTTGGCGGCGCAGCAGGGGATGACGGTGCAGATACACACCGGCCTGCTGGAGGGCAACGGCAACCTCATCGCCAATGCCGACCCGACGCTGCTGAACCCGCTGTTTCTCGAGTATCCCGAGATAAAGTTCGACCTGTTCCATATTGGCTACCCCTACCAGCATGTCCTGTCGGCGCTGGCCAAGATGTTCCCCAATGTCTACATCGACATGTGCTGGGCCCATATCATCTCGCCCACGGCCTCGGTGCGGGCGCTGGAGGAGTGGATCGACAGCGTGCCGGTGAACAAGATCAGCGCCTTTGGTGGGGATTATGGTTTCGTGGACGCTGTCTATGGCCACCAGGCGATGGCACGGGAGAACGTGTCTCGGGCCCTGGCGACCAAAGTCACCGAGGGCGTGCTGGATGTCGATCGGGCTTGCGAGATCGCGCGCATGCTCTTTGTGGACAATCCTGCGGCGTTGTTCGGTCTGGAGCCGGGCTGATCCTGTGTTTCGTGCATTGGGCAAAAAAGCATTGACATCGAGGCGTGAGTGTGCTATGGTGCGTTGTGTTCGCAGCATTGCAGGAGATTTTGAGGTGAATCGGCAAGCTCGCATCCGCAACATGAGTTTCGGCGCCGCGTTTCGCGTGGCGTTGACCCAGGGTGGAGTGTGCCTATAGCCAGGATTCCTGGAGCAGGAATCACAGCGACGGGCCTCCATCGGACCCCGTCGCTCTTTTTTTGCCTTTTGGCGGCCACGGGGTGCCCGTGGCCGGTTTTGTCCCAGTCTATGCACAGAGGTTCGTTATGAAGAAGCAATCTCGTCTCAAGGCGCAGGCCCGTCTGCTCCTCAAATATGTGGCGCCGCATTGGCACGCGGCTCTGCTTCTCACCGTGGCGCTCCTGGGATCCATCGGGCTGCAGCTCATCAGCCCGCAGATCATCAAAGGGTTCATCGATGCCGCTCAGGCCCAGGCCGACCAGCGCCAACTGGTGAACTCCGCGTTGGCCTATCTCGGTATCGGTATGGCAGTGCAGGGGCTGCGGCTGGCGACGACCTACCTCAGCACCGACCTGGGTTTTCGCACCACCAATGACCTGCGGGCCGACCTGGCACGCCATCTGATCGGGCTGGATATGGCCTTTCACAAGGAGCGCACGCCGGGGGAACTGATCGAGCGCATCGATGGCGACGTCACCGCGCTGTCGAACTTTTTCACCCAGTTCGTCGTGCGCGTGCTGGGCAGCCTGATCCTGATCGCCGGCGTGCTGGCGATGCTTTTCCGCGAGGATTGGCGGGTGGGAGCGATTATGGGGGCCTTTGCCCTCGTGGCGATGGCGAGCCTGGTGCGCTATGGCGGCGCGGCCGTGGCTGATTCGGCAGCCGAGCGCGAGGCGAACGCAGAGCTGTATGGCTTTATCGAGGAGAGGCTCTCCGGATTGGACGACATTCGCGCGAACGGCAGCGCCCGGTACGCGCTGCGGCGCTACTATGAGGCACTGCGCCGCCTCTACCGTGCCGCGATCACGGCGTGGAACAAGCGCCTTCTGGTAATCCGCATCGCCATCGCCATGTGGGGCATCGGCTTCACCCTGGCGCTGATCCTGGGTATGACCTATTACCTTCGCGGCCTGCTCACGATCGGGGCCGTGTATATCCTGATTCACTATACCGAGATGCTGCTGGATCCGATCGAGCAGATTTCCCATCAGCTGCAGGACCTGCAAAAGGCGGCCGCTGGTGTAGAGCGCATCGACGATCTGTTCGCGCTGGCGCCCGGCATTCGCGGCGAGGCCGTGGGTATCCTGGGCCAGGGCGCACTGCCGATCGGCTTTGACGCAGTGAGCTTTGCCTACGAGGATGGCGAGCCGGTACTGGAGCAGGTTACATTTCGGCTGGAGGCCGGCCGTAAGCTGGGTTTGCTGGGCCGAACGGGCAGCGGCAAGACGACGCTGACCCGCCTGCTTTTTCGGCTGTATGACCCCTCCGGCGGCACCATCCGTCTGGGTGAGGCGGATCTCACAGCCATGGACCCGGAATATGTACGCACGCGCGTGGCGATGGTGACGCAAGATGTGCAGCTGTTTCGCGCCAGCGTGCGCGACAATCTGACGTTCTTTGACGTGCAGCGTACGGACGAAGAGATCGTGCGTGTGATACGGGAGATCGGCCTCGGCGAATGGTATGATAGCCTGCCGCAGGGGCTCGATACCGAACTGGCACCGGGCGGAGGGGATCTCTCCGCCGGCCAGGCGCAGTTGCTGGCCTTTGCTCGCGTGTTCCTGACCGATCCGTCGGTCGTTGTGCTGGATGAGCCTTCGTCGCGCCTCGACCCCGCGACGGAAAGGTTGCTTGAGCGGGCCATGACACGTCTGCTGGATGGTCGTACTGGCATCGTCATCGCACACCGGCTCGCGACGGTCCAGCGCGTGGACGACATCATGATCATCGAGGACGGCCGAGTGGTCGAGTTCGGCGCCAGGCCCGCGCTGGTGCAGAACCCGCAGTCACGGTTTAGCGCGCTTCTCAGGACCGGCCTCGAGGAGGCATTCGCGTGAATAAGCTATTGAGCTATACCTGGTCTCTGGCCCGTTACAGGCCGGGGATGCTGGCCATCTCTATCGTCCTGTGGGGCGCCTTTCACGCGGTGCCCGTGTTGGGCGGGCTCGCCATCCGCGCCCTGCTGGACGGACTGGCGGGGCCCGTGCCTGCCGGGTACAACCTGTGGACGCTGATCGCGCTCTATGCGGCCAGCGAGCTGGGGCGCTATCTGTCCTTCATGTGGGGATTCCGGATCTTTATCGACCTGTGGTTTACCATTGAGACGCTGGTCCGCAAGAACCTGTTTGACTGGGTGTTGACAGCGCCGGGGCCGAGGGTTCTCGAAGAGTCCGCCGGTGCGTCGATCACACGCTTTCGCGATGATGTAGGCGAGATCAGCCACTGGTTCGAGGTGCTGGAGGACGTGCTGGGCATCCTGGCCTTTGCCATCGCGGCGTTGGTCATCATGTTTCGTATTCAGCCGACCCTCACCCTGGTCGTGCTGGTGCCGCTGGTGGTCATGGTCTATGGTGGCATGCGCATGAGCGAGGTGATCCGCCGGTACCGGCGGGCGAACCGCGAGGCCACCAGCCGGGTGACCGGGTTCATCGGCGAGGTCTTTGGGGCGGCTCAGGCCGTCAAGGTGGCTTCGGCGGAGGACGCCATCACACGGCATTTTCGAGGGCTCAACGACGTGCGGCGCAAGGCGGCCGTCAAGGATGCCATGGTCACCGAGCTCTACTATGCGCTCACGGGCAATCTGATCGACATTGGGATCGCAATCGTGCTGTTCATGTCAGCCGGGGCCATGCGCGCGGGCGAGTTTACGGTAGGCGACTTTGCCCTGTTTGTGACCTATCTGGTGCGCATGTCCTGGTATCTGCGCTACTTTGGCAACATGATCGCCCAGTATCGGCGTGTGGGTGTGTCCTTTGACCGTCTGGATAGCTTTCTGCGGGATGCGCCGGCCGGTTACCTGGTGACTCATGGTCCAATCTACGTGGACGAGGAGATGCCCGAGGTGCCCGATCCGCGGCTGGCTGCGCGGGCGCATCTGGAGCGCCTGGAGGTGCGGGGACTGACTTGCCGCCATGCGGGCAGCGATCGCGGCATTGAGGATGTCAGCCTGGATGTGTCGCGCGGTGAGCTGGTAGCGATCACCGGGCGTATCGGCTCTGGAAAATCAACGTTGCTGCGGGCGATGCTGGGACTGTTGCCGGTGGAAGCTGGCGAGGTGTTCTGGAATGGCGAGCCCGTGGAGGACCCGGCGACGTTCTTTGTGCCGCCGGTGAGCGCCTATACACCGCAGGTGCCGCGGCTCTTCTCAGAGACTTTGCAGGACAACATCCTCTCCGGGGTTCAGGCATCAGACGAGGAACTGCAGAGCGCGGTGCGGCGGGCGGTGCTGGAGCCCGATATTGCAGAGCTGGACCACGGCCTGCAGACGATGGTAGGCACCCGCGGCGTCAAGCTGTCGGGCGGCCAGGTGCAGCGGGCAGCCGCAGCGCGCATGTTTGTGCGCCAGCCGGAGCTGCTGGTGTTCGACGATCTCTCCAGTGCCCTGGACGTCGAGACCGAGCGCCAGCTCTGGGAGCGGATGGATGAGGTGCCGGGCGCGACTTGTCTGGTGGTAAGCCACCGGCGTGAGGTGCTGCGCCGGGCGGATCGGATCGTCCTGCTCAAGGACGGTAAGGTGGCGGCCACCGGAACCCTGGAGGAGTTGCTGGCCGATAACGACGAGATGCGCGCGCTGTACTATGCCTATGATGGGCACGAGAGTGCGGCTGCGCCGGAGCCGGCTGGCAAGCCCGAGGTTGTGACGGCGGCCGTAGGAGTACAGGCCCTGCAGCACGTCCGCGGGGCCTCATCATGAGGATGGCGAGGAAGTAGGGGCGATGGATCAGCGCGAGTTCACCAGAAGACAATATGAGAGCAACGCGAATCTGCGTACGCGGTCGCAGCTGCATGCGCGCTACAGCACCAATCCGCTGGGCTGGGTGAACTGGATGTGGCCGCTGCTGGGCCTGGAGCCAGGGATGCGCGTGCTCGAGGTTGGCTGCGGCGACGGTGCGCTCTGGCGGGAGCGACTTGATGTCGTCCCGAGCGGCTGCCGTCTGTTTCTGACCGATCTGTCCGAGGGAATGATCCGTAGCGCCCGGGAGGCGCTATCCGGCTCGAGTGTCAGCCTGGCAGTAGCCGAAGCGGAACATCTGCCATTCGAGGGCGCGTGTTTTGACCTAGTCATCGCCAATCATATGTTGTATCACGTGTCGGATCGCGCGGCGACCCTGGGCGAGATCGCGCGCGTGCTGCGTCCCGGTGGGCGGCTGTGCGCCAGCACCGTAGGCGCGGGGCACATGCGCGAGATGCATGCCTGGCTGCAGAAGGCCTGCGGGGGTGCCCTGACGCCCGACGCACTGCATCTCCCCGCTTTCACGCTTCAATCTGGAGAGGCCGAGCTCGTGCAGTGGTTTGGCAGTGTCTCTCGTTACGACTATCCGGACGACCTGCGCGTGCCAGAGATCGCACCTGTGCTGGACTATATGCGCTCCATGTGGTCCGAACACATGGGACCGGAGCAGACGCGCGTGCTCAGCACCACTCTGCAAGAGGATCTGAAACTCCATGGCGAGATTCTGGTGCACAAGGAGAGCGGCCTGTTCGTGGCACACAAGCGCTGAACGCCGGCACGAGCAAGCAGGCATGTACATCTTAGCCATCGAGCGCCGGCGCCTCTTTATAGCAGCGCACTCCTGCCTGCGGACTGTCGCCGGGTGCGTGTTTACAATCCCCTGCATCATTGGTACAATGGCGCCGTTTGGTGGCGACTGATCCACAGGGCATGAGATAGGAGGCGGGGTGCAGTCTCGTCCGCATGTTCTACACGTGGCGTTGCTTGTCGCGGCAGTGGCCGCTCCGGTCATGTACCTCCTGGCACTGGCCCGCTACGGCAGCGCCCTGCTCTACATGGATGTTCCCCGTCTGGTGGTGACCTATCTCGCGCTGGGGCTTGCGGCCGCAGCTGCTACCTATCTGCTTTTGAGCCACACGAGCTCTTTGTTCCGGATTGCTGCGGCCGTCTCTCTGGCCGCCACTCTTGGCAGCATCGTCTATGCCGAGCTCCTCTGGCGGCCCGACATGGAGCGGGCCATCGCCGAGGTCGAGCGGCGTCTCTTTGACAACAACCAGACGGGTATCTTGGTGGCTACGGCAGCCGATACGCCCGAAGCGCTGGAGGAGGCCCGGGCTATCGAAAAGGCGGTCCAGGAGATCTTGGCACAGTCCGGACTCGGCGACGAGATCGCGGTGCGCCCGAGTCAGACGATCCTCACTGAAGATCAGGCGCGCACGCTCGGTGAGGAGATGAACGCCAATATCGTGGTGTGGGCATCGTCCAAACAGTTGGGTACGCGGATCAACGAAGAGTTGCACGTGACCGTTCTGGGGGCGAGCGCGCGAGGGACGACGCTGGACCCGATCGTGCTGCTGCTGGCTGGCATCACGCAGGACACGCTCACTGTGTCTCGCACGCGATACGAGGACGGCAAGGCCTCTGCTGCACTGGTAGACGGCGTGATTGTGCCCGTGGTGACGGCCTTTGGTTTTCTAGCGGAGAATCAACCGCTGCTTGCGGCGACGCAATTCAGCCTTGCTTCCAGCTATACAGGGCTGGATACCGAGACACGTTGCCAGCTGAGCAACTATATGGGGGCCACGCTGTTGCTTACCGGTCGTGCGGACCTGGCGGGTCCAGCCTTTGAAGAGTCTATTGCCATCAAGCCCAACGCGCCTGCCTGGATCGGTCTGGGAACCGTGGCTGTGGCCGGGCATCAGTGGGATCAGGCTCAGGAGGCCTTTAGTCAGGCTATCGCGCTGGATCCCTATGCCCCGGGTGCGTACTGCGGGCTCGGCTATGTCCAGGCGACCAAGCGCGACATCCATAACGCCTATCTGGCGTACCAGCAGGCGATTGCTCTGGATCCAGATTATGGCGTGCCCTACGCCTTTATGGGAATGCTCTATGAGCTGCGCGCCGATGTTACCGCGGCACAGCAGGCCTATCAGCAGGCCGCTGCCCTGGTGCGCTTCGATGGCGGCATGCATACCGCGATTACACGACGCTCTGAGGAGATCCGACAGAACCCGCCCACACCGGTTCCCACGGCCACGCCCAGGCCGGTACCCACGGCATCTCCTATCCCGACTTCGGCGATACACAAAGTAGAGCAAGGGGATACGTTGCAGGTGATTGCGGACTCGTATGGCGTCTCTATCAGCGAGATCGTCGAGATCAACAAGCTGGAGGACATCGACCAGTTGCACATCGGTCAGTACCTGCTGATCCCGCCTCCGCCTGAGAACTAGCTCCGTTCGATTCGGACGGGCTGTGCAGGATCGCATGGTACCCCGCACAGCCCGATCCATCCGCAACGATTTGTGGGGCCACATGGGTTGGTGGGTCTGTCGCAGAGTCGCGCATAGCCTGTTCCAGGCTGGACACAGGCTCTTGTTGTGGTCGCTTTACGCCAGCCTGATGGTCCTGCTGGCGGCGGGGTGCATCCTTGTCTCGCCCCTTGATCTCGCTGCGCAGGCGCCGCCAGGCTCCGGTGAGGCTATCCTGGTGGCCTCTGGGATAGACCCGCGGGTGCCCCCGGCTATCACCGTGGATTCTAGAGGCCAGGTTTACCTCGTGTGGCAAGAGCCATACGCTTCCCCCGGCTTGAGCCGCCTGCAGATGGCGACATGGCCCTATACTACCTTTTCAACGTTTGCCCGGTTTCGGGAATCTCCGGGTAGCTCCGCTCTATCGACCTTCTGGAAGCCGCTCCAGGCTGGCGCTTGCGAACGCCTCGCGGTGGCGTGGTCGGACGGTGCCTCTGATGAGGCGTCGGTGTTTGCCGGCACCAGAGGCGATAAACCCATCTCCTGGGCTCCGGGTCAGGCCAGAGCGTGGGCCTTTGCTCTGGACGATACGCAGGTCCTGTCAGTGGCGTGGTGGGCGGGCGAGAGCCTCGTCGTGGAGCAGCCTGCGAACGGCAGCGTGATGTCTTTCTCCCGGGAAGGCGATGGTATTGTACGTGACCTCATCCTGTCCTATGGGACTGATGGGACAGGCTATCTGATCTGGTCCGAGACAGATGCCGAAGAAGCGCCGGCGGGTATCTGGGCGGTGCCTCTCGTGCCCGATGGGCAGACTGTAGCGGTGACCGGCTCTGGGGTCCTCAAGGGAGCCGCTGTGGACGGGGCAGGCGCCGTGCATGTGGCCTGGGTGGACCAGGAGGGGCTGTGGCTCGGGAATGCGGTCGATCCCGAGGGGGCCAGCCTGGTGCGGGCAGGGGTGGCAGTCGAGGCTCCGGTCGCAGTTGCCGCCGGACCGGATGGATATGTCCATCTTGTGTGGGCAGAGGACGGGATGCTGCATTACGCTCTCTCTGCCGATTGGGCTGCGACCCACAGCGAGTTGCCTGGCGCGAATGTGACTGCGTTGGCCCTTGCGGTGGACGCTGACAACCGGCCGCATATCACCTGGGTTGAACAGCCGCCCGACGCTGAGGCCAAACTCCTGCTGGTCGAGCCACCGCCGGCGCCGCCCATGGTGGCAGTGACCTGGCCGCCGGCTGGCGAGACCGTCCTTCCGGACGGCGATGTTCGCGCGGGGACGAATCTTGCCCCGGCAGCGTGGGATAGCGTGACTTTGTACCTGCAGCCAGTAGACGAGCGTGGCGATCGCGCGCCCATGCGGGAGCTCGGAACGGACACTGACGGTGCGGATGGCTGGAGCGCCCCGCTGCCTGGTGTGCCCGCGGCGGGTCTGGTGCGCGTGGTGGCTATCGGGCGCGACCGCTACGGGCGCATAGCGCGGGCTTTCGGGGAACCCTTCATGTTGCTGGCAGCGGACCTGCCCGTCCTGCGGGAGCAGTCGGCGCCCGCCGCTGGTGCAGCGGGTGTGCTGCGGCTTGCCCTGCCAGCTGCCTCTGATTGGGCGGGTGTTGACGCTGCCGACGTGTTTCTGGCGCCTTTCAGTGCCGAGAGCGTTGCCGGTTCGGACACGGGGGGCACAGATGCGTACTATGCCGGGTATCTTCCGCTTGAGAATAGCAGCAGCGGCACGAATCTCAGTCTGGATACGCGCTCTGTCCCGGATGGTGTGTACAAGGTGCAACTGAAGCGAGAGGGGGCCGATGGCACGTCTCTGATGGCTCAGACCGCCGGCATCGTCTCCATCGACAACCTCCGGGCGCCGCGTGTGAACGCGGTTCATTGGCGCCAGGGCCTGGAATCGGACCGGTTCGGCCTGGTCGCCGAGATGGATGCGCTGCATCATCCGCCGGTGCAGGTCGAGTTCTTTCTGCAGTCCGTGGCCGAGGGTGTGCACACCGGGGATGCGGCGGTATCCGGAGAGCTTGTGTGGCTCGGCACGGATTCCAGCGCGGAGGGGGGCTGGTCAATCGACGCGCCACTTGACCCGCGGTGGCGCGACGGTTGTTGGGTGGGCTGGGCGATCGCCTGTGATGCGCGCGGATTGTGTGGCACGGGTGCGACTGAAATGGAGCTCTTGGCCAGCGACGAGCGGGCTTCGCTCCTTTTCGCCGCGCCCGGCTCCGGGCGGGATGTGTCCGGTCAGGTGACCATCGGACTCTATCCCGAGGATGCGACGGCCAACGTGTCCTGGGCGCAAGCGTATCTGGAGAGCGAGGATGGAACGTTCACGTCGCTTGGATACCTCAAGCCGGATAGCCACGGATGGCAGAGCGTCTGGGACAGCAGGTTGGTGCCGGATGGTACCTATCGCTTATTGTTGCAGGCCAGATTACAGTCGGGCAGGACGATACCCTTCTGGAGCAGTCGCTTCCAGGTTAGCAACAGCATCGGAGGGTGGCGGTTGCATATGTCACCGGATATGCAGCCTTCGTCAGGCATGGTTCGGCTATCCGTGGAGGGAGGTGCTCTTGACAGCGTCAATGGTGTCAGCTTTTACCTGTCGGACGCGAGCGGTGCCATCCTGCCAATCGGTAGGGCCGTAGTTGGCGCTCAGGGCTGGGATGCGCTGTGGAATACCTATGACGTGCTCGACGGTCACTATGTGCTCGTGGCTGCGCTGGCCGGCGTAGATGGTCGGCTGTCGCACATCGAGATGCCAGTGGAGGTGCGCAATGACAGGCTGTCGACCCGGTTTCTGCGCACGCCGGGGGATGGCCCGGTTCAGGGGCGGACAGCCATCGCCTGGCAGTCGTCTCCTGATGTGGGGCAGGTGACAGTCGCTCTGGACTATAGCGCCGATGGTGGCAACACGTGGATGTCAGCGGCTCGCGAGCTGGCTTCCAGTGGATCGCTGCAGTGGGACAGCGAGACGGTTCCCGACAGCGATCAGGCCTGGTTGCGTCTGACGGCGCAACGTGCCGGGTGGACTGCGACAGCGGTTTTTGGACCGTTTGTTGTCAATAACGTCAATGAGCCCCCTCTGTTGAGCATTCTGTGGCCGGCCACCGGCGAGGTCGTCTCGGGCGTTACCGAGGTGCGCTGGGCGGCGCGGGATCCTGACGGGCACAGCGTGACGGTGGATCTGCTGGTACGGCGGGGTGATGGGCCCTGGGTGCCCCTGGCGAGCGGCCTCGAGCCCAGCGGAGTGTATCCGTGGAACACAGCGGGGCTCGTCCCCGGTGAGCGCTACACCTTGCGAGCCATTGCCAGGGACACCGCCGGCGGGTCGTCCATCGACGCGATCCAGGATCTGCTCGTGGTAGCTAACCGGGCGCCCCAGGTGACCCTGATCTGGCCGAACAGGGGTGCCCGGCTGGAGGACAGTACGGCGATCCTTTGGAGAGCGCACGATCCTGACGGGGACCGGCTGACCATCGACGTGTACTATTCGGACAACGACGGGCTGACCTGGTACGCTCTGGCAAAAAACCTGGAGGATGTCGGCTACTACGTCTGGGAGGTCTCGTTCCTGCCTCCGGGCGCGAATTATCGCCTGAGGGTGGTTGCGAAGGACGCGTATGCAGTGGGCTATGACCAGAGCGAAGAGTCGATCCAGGTTCGGGGCGAGTCTCTGCCGGCAGTGCATCTCGTACAACCCTGGGCCGGGTCCGTTTTGCGTGACACGGTGCGCCTCGGCTGGCAGCCGGCGTTTCCCCTCGGGGGAGATGCTGTTGCAGATCTGCTGATCCGCGCCGCGGGGGAATCGGACTGGCAAAGTCTGGCCGCCGGTGTGCGTTATGCGGACTACTATCTGTGGGATACGACGGCCGTTCCCGACGGCACCTACGATCTCGCGCTGCAGGTGAGGCGGGGCAGCGAACAGAGAATCTCCAACATCCTGCCGCGGGTGAGTGTGGCCAATGAACAGGTCCGCTCGTCTCTGTCCCTGGAGGCACCTCGATCCGGGGAGTTGCTCAGCGGCAGGCGCCTGGCGCGCTGGTCCTGTGAGGGGTGTGAGCCTGGCGCACCGGCGATCATCGAACTCAGCCCTGATGGCGGTGCGAGTTGGTCCTCACTGATCACAGTTCCCGCCGCGCATGGCCGTTATGTGTGGGATACGGATGCCTGGCCTGCTGGGATGGACTATGCCCTGCGCGTGACCGTTGCGGGGGCCGACGGGGAGGAACGCAGTGCCTCTGCCACGCGGCTGGCTCTGGGTGGGAGGGGCCTCCTGCCGCCGCGTGTGGAGGCGGATGCCCTTGCCGGGCAGGGAGAGCAGGGCGTTGTCGTTAGCTGGGATGCGATGTCCGGAGACGGCAGGCCGATCGATGTGTCTCTGGCGCTGTGTCGTGCGGGAGGGGGCGATTGCAGCGTTGTCTCTGATCGTTTGGCGGCGTCAGGCCAGCATCGCTTTGATCCATCGAATGCCGGGCTGGCCCGGGTCATCGCCAGCAACGCGCTCTTTAGTGTGGAGGTCTGTGCGCAGTGGGCGGCACCCGCTCGCGGGGTCGAGGGGCTGGATCTCCAGCTTGTGGACCCATCAGGCGGCGGCGAAAGGGTGGGGAGTGTGCCTGTGACCTGGAAGGCCACTTCCGCCGGCGACGAGCCGGTCGCCATTACCCTCGAGTATTCCCGCGATGGCGGGCAGAGTTGGCGATTGATCATCGAGGATCTGGAGAATATCGGACGCTATCTCTGGCAGACCACACTGTTGCCCAATGGGGTCTACCGCATCCGGGTGACGGCGCGCAGCAGTTCCAGCACGGCGGTGCGCACAAGCGAGCCATTCATGCTCAATACCCCGGGCCGTAGCCTGCCCCTCGTATCCTTGCAGGCCAGGGGCGCCAGTCTGGGGGCGCTCGGAAGTCGGGCCCTACTGTGGAGCGCCGCGGATGCGGAAGGGTCACCACTCACCGTACGCATCGTGTATGGATTGAGCCCCGAAGGACCCTGGCAGGTGTTGGCCGAAGGCGACGGCGCATCGTGTATCGATGGGTTCAGTGGTGCCGCGCTGCCCAACACGGAGATCTGGCTAAAGTTGTTGGCCACAGACGGTGTGCTGGAGGCCAGCTCCGCGGTTGTGGGGCCTCTTTCCGTTGCTAACGCCGGGGCGCCGCGGGTGCGACTGCTGTCCCCTGCAGGCGGCGAGGTGTGGAGCGGCCAACAGAGCGTCGCTTGGGCATCCATGGGCGGCGTCGGTGCGCCAACGGTGACGCTGGCCTATTCGCTCGATGGCGGAGACACCTGGTCGCAGCTTGCCTCCGGGTTGCCTGCCGTTGGCCGCCGTATTTGGGATGCGGCCACGGTCCGGCCCGGGAGCGCTGTGCTCTTTCGGGCGGAGGCCAGGTCGGGCAACACCCTGGGGGTGGTGCAGACGGAGCGTCCGGTGATTATTGTGGACTCTGGCGAGGTGCGCGGCGCCCAGGACGGCATTCGGTGAGATGGCTGGCACTGAACTTTTACTGGTTTGGCGTGTCCTTTATGTGGGGCGCCATCCATTCGCTGATTCTGCCGCAGCTGGTGGATCGCTACGGCGGCCCCGCAAGAAACAGCCTTTATGGTGTTTTGACCTTTGTGGGTCTCGTGGTGGCGCTGCTGGCCACCCCGGTCAGTGGCGGACTGAGCGATCGTACGGCGACGCGTTGGGGCCGGCGGCGGCCCTGGATGCTGGCCGGAGCTGTTCTCGCGTCAGCCTGTGTGCTCGGTCTCGTGACTTCTGCGAGCTATGTCACACTGGGCCTCTGGTATCTGGCCCTGCAGTTATGCTCTAACCTCGCGCATGGGCCGGGTCAGGGTTTGATACCGGACTGCGTGCCCGAAGATCAACGCGGTATCGCGTCCGGACTAAAGTCTGCGCTCGACATGCTCGGGCTGGTGGTCGCCGCGCTGGTCATCAGCCGGGTGTTGGCCGCCGCGTCGGGAGAGTTCCTGCGCGCAGGCATTGTGGTCGTCGTGGTGCTCCTGCTTTCGCTGCTGGTTACCTTGCGTGGCGCGCACGAATCCGCCCCGGATACGAAACTCCCCAGGATTTCTGGATCCTTTCGGCAACGGTTGGTTGCTCTGTATGGCATGGATCTAGCGCATTACGGAGAGTACGGCCGCCTGCTCGCGAGCCGTTTCTGCGTGTTATTGGGCGTCTATGCGGTGCAGGCCTTTGGCTACTATTTTCAGGAGGATGTCGTTCGGCCGGTGGATGCGTCCACCACAATGGGCAATCTGATGGCGATCATCGGGATCAGCGTCATGGTGGCATCCTATCCCGCCGGCCATCTGTCAGAGCGCTGGGGGCGCAAGCCTTTGAGCATAGGCGCCTGTGTGGCTGTCGCCGTGGGGATGGCCCTTCTCAGTCAGGTTCGGGCCGCAACAGGTATCGCCGTGTTAGGGGCAATGATCGGGCTGAGTATGGGCGTGTTTAGTGCGGTGAACTGGGCCTGGGCGACGGATCTCGTACCGGCTCAAGAGGCTGGCCGCTATCTGGGGCTCTCAAATCTGGCGACAGCGGGCAGCGCGGCAACTGCGCGGCTGGTGGGGCCGTTGATCGATCTTGTTAATGGCTGGCGGCCGAACGCCGGGTACGCTGTTATGTTTGGTATCGCGACGCTTGGCGCCCTTGTCGCACTGGCTATTACGCTGTCGCTCGATGGCGGCGCTGGCGATTCCTCCGCGACCGATGGGTGATGGTCACTCCGGCGCCCTGAATCTTCTGCGCTAGTCTTGAGAGTGCCGAGACCGGACATCTTTGCCGATTATGGGACGGATGGTATAATGTACCGGTACGCGTGATGGCATTATCAGGGAGGATTTCGAGTTCATGGCAACATTCAGTGCTAAGGATATTCGCAACGTTGTCTTGCTTGGGCATGGAAGCAGCGGAAAGACGACCCTGAGCGAGGCGTTGCTGTTCGATTCTGGCGCCATCTCGCGGTTAGGGCGTATCGAGGAAAAGAACACGGTCTCAGACTTTGACGAGGAAGAGCAGGCCCGTGGCTTTTCGGTGAACAACGCTGTGCTGCCCACCGAGTGGCAGGGCATCAAGATCAATATCATCGATGCGCCTGGCTACATGGACTTTATCGGGGAGGTCAAGTCGGCGATCGCCGTCACTGATGGAGCCGTGTTGGTGATCTGCGCCGCCTCTGGCGTCGAGGTCGGGTCCGAGGTGCAGTGGGGCTATCTTGACGATCTTTCGCGGCCGCGCCTGGTTTTTGTGAACAAGATGGACCGCGAGAATGCGAGTTTCTCTGGCGTGCTGGAGAGCCTCGCCACCAAGTTCGATGCCACCTTTGTGCCCATCGCCATCCCGATTGGAGAGGCTTCAAGCTTCAGGGGTGTGGTGGATCTCGTTGAGATGAAGGCTTATATGGGGGCCAATGGCAAGGCCGAAGCGATCCCGGCGGATGTTCAGGATGCCGCCGATGAAGCCCGCATGACCATGATGGAGCACGCTGCCGAGGTCGATGACGAGCTGATGCTCAAGTATCTCGATGGCGAAGAACTGAGTGACACAGAGATTCGCACGGCCCTGGCGCAGGGTTCCCGCGATAGGCGCTTTGTGCTGGTTCTGGCTGGCTCCGGTCTTGGCAACCAGGGGGTGTATCCATTGCTCAATGCCATGGTGCACTATTTGCCTTCGCCGGCGGAGGCGCCGCGCACGGTGGTCGACGTCGCGACAAATGAAGAGGTCGTTTTGCCGGCTGACGCGAGCGGCCCGCTGGTGGCCCAGGTGTTCAAGACGATGGCCGACCCCTTTGTTGGGCGATTGAGCTACTTTCGCGTGTTCAGCGGCAGCCTGGTCTCGGATACGCGTGTGTTCAATGTGAACCGGCAGGAGGAGGAGCGCATCGGCCAGCTCTACTCTGTGCGCGGCCGCGAGCAAAAGCCCATTGATAGCGTTCCGGCCGGCGACATTGGCGTGGTGACCAAGTTGACGGTCACGACGACCAATGACACGCTGTGCGACCGCGGGGCACTGTATCGCGTCCCGCCGGTGGAGTATCCGGAGCCGCTCTTCTCGGTGGCTGTGTTCCCCAGCACCAAGGCCGATCTGGACAAGCTGGGCAGCAGCCTGTCGCGGCTGGTGGAAGAGGATCCCACCCTGCGGGTGGAGCGTAACACCGAGACGAACGAGACCATCCTCTCGGGAATGGGTGAGTCGCACATACAGATCGCAACGCGCCGTCTGGCCAACAAGTTCGGTGTTCAGGTGGATACCGATCTGCCCAAGATCCCCTACCGCGAGACGATCACCAGGACGGCATCAGCGCAGGGGCGCCACAAGAAGCAGACCGGCGGACGCGGCCAGTTCGGCGATGTCTATTGCCGCTTTGAGCCCATGGAGCGCGGCGCGGGCTTTGAGTTCGGCAACGAGGTATTTGGCGGCGCTGTGCCCCGCTCGTTCTTCCCGGCTGTGGAAAAGGGGATCCGCGAGATCATGAACGAGGGCGTCCTGGCGGGTTACCCCACGGTCGACTTCAGGTGCGTGTTGTACGATGGTTCCTACCATCCGGTGGACTCGTCCGAAATCGCCTTCAAGCTCGCTGCGCACCTGTCGTTCCGTGCGGCCATGCCACAGGCGGGCCCGGTGCTGCTGGAGCCGATCTACAAGATCGTGGTGACTGTTCCTGAAGAGTACATGGGTGATATCCTGGGCGATCTCAACACCCGCCGGGCGCAGGTGCTGGGTATGGAGCAGTCCAGGGGCAGCGGTATCGTGACCGCTGAGGTGCCCCTGGCTGAGATCCAGCGCTATGCGACCGATCTGCGATCCATGACGCAGGGGCGCGGTATGTACACGATGGAGTTTGTGCGTTACGACATCGTGCCGGCGCACCTGATCGATCAGATCAAGGCGGACGCCGAGCGGCGTCTGGAGAAGGAAAAGGAACGCAACTAGCGCCACACGAGTGCATGAACGGGCAGCCACCTGGCTGCCCGTTTTCTGTGGGACGAGCTGCGCGACTGCTGCCGCTCGCTGCTATTGATCAGATGTACTTGGCGGGCTTCCTCCGGTATCGTGTACAATGCGAACTGCCGGCCGCATTGAGTGGGTCGGACAGCTGCAAACCAGGAGGCAAGATGGCGTTCTTTGAATTGCGCGAGTACCGGATGCGTGAGGGGCAGCGGGAGCGATTCATCAAGTACATGGACGAAGTGGTCATTCCTTTTCAGGTTTCGAAAGGCATGATCGTCGTGGGCTCATCTGCCGGCGAGACTGAGGAGGACCTGTGGATATGGATACGTCGCTTTGAGAGCGAGGAGGAGCGCGAGCGGCTCTATGCTGCCGTCTATGAAAGCGAGGAATGGACCCAGCGTATCAGTCCGCTTATCGGCGAGATGATCGATCGGCCGAGGATCGTTGTGCGGCGTATCGTGCCATCGCCTCGCTCGATCCTCCGCTAGCCGCAATTCGGGAGGGGCCATAGATCTCTTTCAGGCCATCGCGCGCCGTCACAGTTACCGTGGCTCGTTGAGGGACGAACCAGTGCCGCGCGAGGATCTGGTGCGCGTCGTGCAGACGGGGATCCAGACCCCTTCGGGCTATAATGCGCAGGCGACGCGCTTTGTGGTGGTCGATGATCCGGCCCGGTTGGCGCAGTTGGCGGCCATCGACCCCGGGTGCGGCGTGCTGCAACGCGCCCGCGCGGTGATCGCCAGCATTGCCCCTCGCGGCCCGGCCAAGGGCGACGAGCGCCTGTTCTTTGGCGTCGAGGACTGTTCGGCGGCCACGGAGAACATGCTCCTGGCGATCACCGTCCTGGGCTATGCCAGCGTCTGGCTCGATGGTTGGCTGCGTTACGACGATCACGATCTCAGGATGGGCGCTTTGCTGGGTGTGCCAGAGGATCACATCGTACAGGTATTGCTCCCCCTGGGCCGCCCGGCGCGCGAGGAGCAGCAGCATCCTAAGCTTCCGTGGGGCGAGCGGGCCTGGTTCGGTCGGTATGGCGGCTGACGAGTTCCGGGGCGGCGGGGGCAGCGCCATACTGCGCTACCGCCTGGCTACGGCAGACGACGTACCCCTGCTGGCCCGTCTCAATCGTGAGTTGATCGAGGATGAAGGGCATCGCAACCCGATGAC
>CAZYWU010000030.1:0-3615 GCA_964651255.1 uncultured Anaerolineales bacterium | reverse complement strand
GCATCTCGCTGGATGTGCTGGTGGGCAACGCCGGCGCGCTGGCGTTCTACCAAGCGCTGGGGTTCCGACCCTATGCGCTCACCCTCGAGATTGACGGCCGGGAGCTGCTCGCGGCTGACGGCACCCTGACAACGCAGGATCCTCCGTAACCGGGCACGCCCGAGGCGAGTATCCGGACGGGGAGCGTGCCCGTGTTCCTATGCCTGCGGCCGGATGCAGGGCAGAGCGGCCGCAGCGCATCAGGCCAGGTCGATGGCCAGCACCTGGTATTCCTGCACGCGCGGCGCACTGGTGCAGAGCCAACCCTCCTGGATCGTCACAGGCCCGGGCGCGTCGCCGTCGCAAAGCAGGTGGACCCGCGCGACTTGAACCTCTGCTGGCAACCTGACGCGGATGCGTTGCTCGCCCACCGGGTAGACCTCGCGTACCGGCCCCTGCTGCGCGCGCGGATTGGTCAGGTTCACCAGATGCACCGTCAGCGAGTCCTTCTGGCGCCAGAGCGTGACGTCCAGCACCCCGGGCCCCTCCACCATCACGGGCAACTCTCCCGCCGCCCAGGCCGCGGCGTTCCGCAGCAGCAGTCCGTGATCCTCATTCAGGAGCTCACAGTACGTGCGGTCAATGTCCCAGGGAAAATAGACGACGCGGCCGGAGCCATACGCGTGTGCATAGACCTCGGGGATGTCCGTGCGCTCGATGCGCGGGTACACCTGCTCCATGGGCAGGTCGGGATACGACGGTACCAGCGTGAGCAGCGGTACGTCCCCGGGGTTTGCAGGCTGCGTTGGCAGCCGGTGCACGCCGTGGATGAGACGCCGAGCGTCCTCCAACCCGGCCAGCAGGGGGTGCCGGTCCGCTCCGCCCGGCGCGACGTGCAGATAGGCATTCTGCATGGGGCCCTCGATGGGGCCAATACAGCGTGCACCAAACAGATCTCCCAGCCTCAGGTCTGCCCGTCGCTGCCCGTGCTCGTCGTACAGGGAGGTCTCGTGCGTCGCCAGGAGCCCGCCTCCCTGCCTCACAAAGGCGCGCAAGGTATCGCAAGCCGCGTCCGAGAGTGCGGCGATGTTGGGCAAGATCAGGGCGCGGTAGCGCCCCAGGTGCTCGGGGTCCAGGTGAGCCTCGTGCAGCATGTCAAAGGGGATGCGCGCCTCGATCAATGCCTGGTATATCCCCAGCGCGGCCCCCTCGACCCTATCCCGCGCCTCGTCGCTCGCATACGTACGCGCCGTACGCTGCGAATAGACCAGCGCCACCGTCGCCAACGAGGCGGTATTGCGCAGATACCGCTCGTGACGATAGTGCCAGTCATACAGGTGCTCCACCACAGGCAGCCAGCGGCGATCGTGGTGTACGCCGCCGAACTTGGTAAACCATGGTCTCAGTCCATTGGCGGTGGCCTCGGCGACCCATAGACGAATCTCCGGAGCGGCCTGCACCGAATCCTTCCAACGATAGCGCTCCTCCACACCGACGGAAAAGATGCCGCCCGCGGGCTTGGCCCCCAGCGCGGCGCGGAACTCTTTGCCGTTCTTGCCCGACACCCAGAGGGGCGTGTGGCCACTGCGGGCCTGCCGGTCCGCGAACAGAATGTCCGCCCGCGCGCCGGTGCGCGCCATATTCAGGTCGCTCAGTGCGCCCCCGCCGGTGTTGGGGATGTACCGGCCCTGAGGGTTTATTTCGCGGATGGTGCTGTCCCACAGGTCCCATAGGGCGAACAGGCGGTCCTCGCGCCATTGGCGCCAGGCATGGTAGGCCGGGTCGGCTGGATCGGGGCGCAAGGGCAGCGCCTGGCCCGTCGCGGATTCGAAATGCTCGCGGCAGTAGGCGCAGTAGCAGACGCCATGGCCGGACCAGCGGTTGCCGAAAATGCCCTCCACATGGTAGAGCGCCATGATTTCGCGGTGCACGTCGGTCATAAAGATTTCGGCGTGCGGCCCCAGCGCGCAGGTGACCCAGTGATCGGGCGCCGCCCAGTGGCGGCGGGGCTTGCCATCGGCGGTCAGCGCCACCCACTCCGGGTGCGCGGCGGCGGCCTCGTCCTGGATGGCGTGGGGGTCCGTACGGGCGATGACGATCATGTCCAGCGCGCGGCAGCCGGCGATCAGTTCGCCCAGGGGATCATCCTCCGGGCCCATAAACGCGCTGCGGTGGTGGTAGGGCACCTCGGTCGGATAATAGGCCACGCATCCGCCGGCGCTCAGGCAGGCACCGTCGCTGTGGGTGCGGCGAAAGTACGCCAGCCACTCGGCCGGGTCGTAGCGGCCGGGGTCGTTCTCCACCAGCGTGAGCTGCGCCCATCGCATGGGCCGGTCGAACCAGGGCTTGTCGCCGACGATGCGCTCGGCCTCACTCTTGAAAAAGGCGGGATCGCGATACATGATGTTTCCTTTCAGCGGCCGAGGGCCTGCAGTAAATTGTGCTAAAGCTCAGTCCGACCAGGGCCAGGCCAGCCATTCCCAGCGGCCTCGGCTGGCGGCGGGGCAACCTCCGAAGGTGTACCAGAGCATCCCCGTGGCCGGGCAGGCCACATTGGCATACACAGTAAAGCCGTCGTCACCGCGGCGCTCAATGCCGTCGTCCGCCAGGATGGCGATGAGATCGACCGCCGCGGTGCTGTGACGATGGCCGCGCCCCGGCACCAGCGCCTGGACCAGGGTCTCCATGCGCTCGTAGCGGCGAACGGTGCTGAGGGGGTCGTCTTCCTCGGGTGCGAGAGCGCCCGGCACGTGATTGGCGCCCACCAGGTAGCCTGCATCGCCGCTCAGCCTGCGATGGCTCGCGGGCTGGCACTCGAACAGGACGGACTCGTCGCACTTGCCGTCCACGGCAAAGAGCAGCATGGCCCCGTCGCGGGGCGTCGTCGCCAGCAGCGCCTCGACGTCGCTCAACGTGTGACAGGTCTCCAGCGCCTCGGTCAGCCAGACGTAGCAGGGCAGCGCTGGCCTCGGGGATGGCTCCTTGCTCGGGGGCAGGTAGTGGTAGTGCAGCCAGAGGCGCTCGCGGTTGACCCCTGTGCCTGAAAACACGTCCCCTTCCATCCCAAAGGTGAGCGTCGGGATCCTGCCGTCCACCTCTTTGATGGCGGTATAGCCCCAGAGGTCGGGCGCGAGATAGTCATTGTTCCGGGCGACCCAGACATGGCCCTGGAGCGTGACCAGAGCGGAGGTGCAGCCGTCGGAGGCACGCACCTCGACAAAGGGCCACTCGGCCACGCGCTGCAGCGGCAGCCCGGCGCCGTCGGCCAGGCCCGCGAATTCGTCCTGATAGCGATGCGGCAACGTGCGCAGCCAGGGCAGAGCGCCCTGCCGCCAGTCCCGCTCTTGCGCGAGGTCAGGCGCGCGCTCCCGAATGTAGCGGCCGATGTTCGCCTCCAGCCGGGCGCCCATGTGTTGGCCCATGGCATAGCCGACCTCGTAGGGCGTTCCTGCCAGGTGGACCAGCCGCCCACCATGGGTGTTCACGCCTGGACCAGCTCGACGATGACTGCATCGCGTGCCCCCACGGTGACAGCGATGTCAACGTCATCCCAGATTGCAGGCTCGCCCCAGGCGGCGCGTCCCGGGCGCAGGTGGCGCCAGGCGGGCCCGAGGGCGAGGCGAGCGTCGATGCGCT
>CAZYWU010000029.1:17622-30866 GCA_964651255.1 uncultured Anaerolineales bacterium | reverse complement strand
AACCTATCAACCTGCAACCTGTCAACCTGCAACCTGCAACCTGTAACCCGTAACCTTTAGTAGGCAATTCGCCGCCTAGATCCCCCAGTGCTCATTGATCGGCGCCTGGTAGGCATCGATCTTGCCCGAGAGCACGTCGTCGACCTTGACGGACTGGCCGCAGGTGGCCGACTCGTACACCGCTTCGCAGACCGCCAGCGACTTGATGCCGTCCCAGGCATCGACCTCGACCCGCTCGCGGTTGCCGCGCACGACCTCCATAAACTCCCAGATCTCGTACGCGAACCCGTTCTGCACGCCGGCGGGGAACAGGAACTCGAACTCGTCCGCGGGCGTCGCGGCCTTGTACAGGCCGTGCAACTCGTCAAAGGTGAACTGCGTGCCCTCGCGCTGGCTGAGCAGGCCCTGCTCGATCATCTCGCCCTGGCGCCAGTACAGGTGGAAGATCGCGTGCCGCGTCTCGGTGCTCAGCGAGCCCTCAGAGCCGTAGAACAGAACCTTTTGGAAGCCCTCGCCCGGCGCGTCAAAGGACCACGACCAGGTGCCAGTGATCCCGTTCTTAAAGGTGAGCACGGAAAAGAGCGTGTCCTCGCGCACCTCGGGGAGACTGCGCACCACGCCGCCGCCCTGCTCGATGGCGCGGGCGTAGACGGTGTCCACGTCGCCGATGAGGTAGCGCATCCCATCGCACCAGTGGAACCCCCCGTCCATCGCCGGACCGCCGCCGGACATCAGCCGGTCGCGGCGCCATTGCGAGGCGTAAGGGATCGGGGCGTTTGGATCGCGCTTTGGGCCGGGGCGCGCCATGGTGTGAAAGAACGTCAGGGGGTTGCCCATCAGACCCGAGTCGTTGAGTACCCAGCGCACCATGCGCATCCCGGGCAGGCGCCGCTGCGGCACCGCCAGCGAAAAAACGGCGCCGGTGCGATCAGCGGCCTCGGCCATCAGGCGGCTGGCCTTGATCGTGATCCCCAGCGGCTTTTCACAGAGCACGTTCACGCCGGCCTCCATGCAGTCGATGGCGGCGGTGTGATGCAGCCCGTGCGGCAGGCACAGGTCGGCGCCGTCCAGCGACTCTTCCTCCAGCATGCTGCGATAGTCGGCGTACACCGTGGGCGTCTGCCCCAGCAACTCCTCGGCCAGGGCCACCGCCTCCGCGGCCGCCTCGGCGTTCATGTCGCAGACCGCCGCGAGCTCAAAGCCGCCCAGGCCGCGCTCCTTGAGCAGTCCCATGGCCCGGATGTGCGTCCGCGCGATGACCCCTGCCCCGACCAGACCCAGCCGAAACATATCCTCTGTCATTGTGCCTCCTGTGTGCTTGCGATCGTGCCAGGAGCATAGTCTCGTGCAGATGAGGCTGTCAACATGGGCGCCAGGCCTGCAGACTTGTCAGCAGGGCTTTCCATGCTAAACTGATCGGGAAGAGTAGCGGCCGGCCGCCGAGTGTGGTCGAGAGGGGTAAGAGCACATATGCCGTCAGGCGCAAAGCGTATCCCGCACAGTTCGCACCCGATCGTGTACCGCACCGTAAGGCTGATCATCTCGGTGCTGATGCGCATCGTGTATCGTTACCGGGTTACTGGTCTGGAGAACGTGCCCGCCGACGGGGCAGCGATCTTTGCAGTGAATCATCTGCACCTCTTTGATCCGGCAGCGGTCGGTGCTGCAGTCCCACGGCAGACGGTCGTCATGGCTGCAGACAAGTGGGCCGATCACTGGTTTGTGCGGCTGTTCCTCAAGGCTGCCGGGACGATCTATGTCCGCCGCGGAGAGGTGGACCGGGCCGCGCTCAAGGCCTGTCTTGAGGTGCTGGATGCGGGCGGAGCCCTTGCCCTCGCCCCCGAGGGCACCAGGAGCCGCACCGGCGTGCTGCAACGCGCCAAGCCGGGGATCGCCTATCTGGCGACTCGGACCAATGCCGTGATCGTGCCGATCGCTTGCTGGGGCGTGGAAAAGGTGCGCGACTGGAAGCGTTTAAAAAGGCCAACGTGCACCGTGGCTATCGGCGTTCCTTTCCAGATGTCTTTTGCTGGCAGGGCGACTTCGGAGCAATTGCAGCAATACGCAGACCAGGTGATGATTCGGATTGCGGAGCTGCTTCCCGAGAGCTATCGCGGTTACTATGCGGGGCTTGGCGTGGGGCAGGGCCCGAATCTGCCGCAGCAGGAAGCTGTGGCTGCCGGGGGGTAGCGTCGTGCCATATTCCATCGCGATCGATACAGGTTCTGTAGTAGAGCCGGAGTGTGATCCGCAAGCCCTGCAGCGCGCCGCGTCTGTCGCTCTGCAGCGCACGAACCAACCCGATGGCTCATGCGTTGCCATTACCCTGGTGGACGATGCCACGATAAAGCGTCTGAATGAGCAGTACCGCGGGATCGCTTCCGCGACTGATGTTCTGTCTTTTTCCGCGCGCGAAGGTGATGGGTTCGTCTTGCCTGAGGAAGAGCAGTACGAACTGGGCGACGTCGTGATCTCATGCGAGACCGCAGCGAGGCAGGCCCGGATCATGGGACATAGTTGTGCGGAGGAGCTCGCGCTGCTGACCATACACGGATGCCTCCATCTGGTCGGTATGGATCATGATACCGACGAAGCGCAACAGGCCATGTGGCAACTGCAGGATGAGTTGCTGGCGGAGCTGGGGTATGGGCTCCGGAGCTATTCTCCTCCTGACTTGTCAGGTGACGGTGGTGATGATGACTGATGCCGCGTTTCTGCGCTCAGGGCGCCGCGACGATGAACTGCGCCCGGTGACCATACAGATCGGCTACGTCGCGCAGGCAGCGGGCTCGGCGCTGATCAGCGTGGGGAACACCCAGGTTATTTGCGTCGCGAGTATCAGCGAAGGCGTGCCAGCCTGGCTGGCCGGTCGCGGCGAGGGGTGGTTGACTGCAGAGTATACGATGCTGCCCTATGCCACCGTGCCGCGGGCGGATCGGGAGCGAGGGCAGAGTTCCGGGCGCACCCACGAGATACGCCGGCTCATTGGACGAAGTCTCCGCATGGCTGTGGATAGAAGGATCCTGGGCGAGCGCACCCTGACGCTGGACTGCGATGTGCTGCGTGCCGACGGAGGTACCCGGACAGCATCGATCACCGGGGGGTACGTCGCGGTCGCGCAGGCGCTGAAAGTCCTTGAGGATGCTGGTATCGTCTCGCAGAGCCCTCTCCGTCACATGATTGCAGCGGTCAGTGTCGGGCTGGTTGATGGAGTGCCGCTGCTGGACCTCGATTACAGCGAGGATTCGCGTGCTGAGGTCGACCTGAACGTGGTCATGACGGCGGAGGGGACGCTGGTAGAGGTGCAGGGTACAGGCGAGGGCGCTCCATTTGCGCGCGCCCGGCTCGATGATATGCTCAAGCTTGCCGAGGCCGGGATCGCCGAGTTGCTTGTTGCTCAGGGAGAGGCGCTGGCGTGCGCCAGCGCATAGATGTGGAATACCTGGATACAAGGAGGTTGGTCGTGAGACCGACGCGTGAAGATGCCTGGAAGTTGCTCAATGAGCACGTGAGCTCAGATAGTTTGATCAAGCATGCTTTGGCGGTAGAGGCCGCCATGCGCTACTATGCCAGAGAATATGGCCAGGATGAAGAGCTGTGGGCGATCACAGGACTGATCCACGATTTTGACTATGAGGAACACCCCACCGCCGATGAGCATCCCCTGGCAGGTGTCGCGATCCTCGAGCAGCTTGAGTGGCCTGAGGAGATTATCGAAGCGGTCAAGGGACATGCGACCTATCTGAACGTGCCGCGCACATCCTTGATGGCCAAGACCCTGTTCGCGGTCGACGAACTCACCGGACTGGTGACCGCTGCTGCGCTGGTTCGTCCGACCAAGAGCATTCTGGATCTCGAGGCCAAGTCCGTTACGAAAAAGTGGAAGGACAAGGCCTTTGCTCGAGGCGTGAATCGGGCAGATATCGAGCTTGGTATGCAAGAGCTCGGTGTTGAGCGTGACCAACACATCGCCAAGGTCATTGCGGCCTTGCGACAAGTCGCCAGCGAGCTGGACCTTGTCGGGACGCTGGGGTAGATCGAGTTGCGAGCCATGTTGAACGCCAAGCGCTGCACAGAGTGTGGTGCCAGGTACGCCCGTCATCTCAGGCTATGCCCGGTGTGTGGGCACCAGGAGGAGGATCACAGACCTGAAGAGATCTGCGCAGTATGTGGCGCAAGTTTGATGGCATCACAACGTGTTTGCCCTTACTGTGGGGCCTCAAAGACCGCCCCTCTGCGCAGCTTCCTCCCGCTTATCGCCAGATTGCTGTCCAGCCTTGCTATTCTGGCCCTTGGGGCTGCGTTGGTCTGGTGGATTCTACCGTTCGGCATGGGTGCTGATGACGTACCGGGCCTTGGATCTACCGGCATAGAGATGGCGCAGCAAACAGACCCGTCTGGTACGCCGTTGGTGAACATGGTGGCGTCATCCCTGGAGATGATCCCACCTGTGGCATCGCCAGACGTCTCCGAGGACCAGAGTTCGTCTTCAGGCCAACGGGCGCCGGTTGAGTCGGCGCCTCTTCTGGGGGAGACCACAGCTACCGCTTCAGCTGAACTGGCAGCCGCTCCCACAGACACGGCAGAAGGCATGGCCTTTGCTGAGAGCCAGGCCGAAACGCCGCTGCCCGCAGATGCGGCGACGGCAGTCGCAACCGCGACTCTGGTTCCCACACAAGAGTTCCTGGTACACACTGTACAGCAGGGGGATGTGCTGGGCAGGATTGCGGTTCAGTATGGCGTTTCGCTGGCAGCGCTTACCGAGGCCAATGGCCTCAGCGAGCAATCTGTGCTCAGCATCGGCGATGTGATCGTCATCCCCACGCCAGTGGCGACGCCCGGCGCTACGGGTGAGGAGGCTGGAGCCACAGCGACCGCAGTTCCAACGACAACGCCCACCGCAGCAACGGTGGCAGTCGCGGGACCTCTGTTGCACGTGGTGGCAGCCGGCGACACTCTGGGCGCTCTGGCCGTGCGCTACCAGGTCGATTCCGAGGACATCGCGGCCGAGAATGGTATTTCGCTCAGTTCGGTCTTGAGCGTCGGGCAGGAGTTGATCATACCCGGTGCGATTGTGGCATCAGCCGCCCCGCCGACCAGCGAGCCTACCACGATGCCATCTGCAACGGCGACGCCTATCGCCACGGCAACGCCGGCCGCGCTTCCCACGACGACGCCGACTGTGACATCTGCAATATCAGTGACGGTACAACGCACGCTGCCGGTTGATTCTGGCACGCTCGCAGGCCGGATTGCCGCATCAGGTTCGCAGCTGGGGGCCGGCGGTGCTGCGGGAGCTGGCTTGCTGTCGCAATCGACGGCAGCGCCTACCCCAAGGCCCAGCGCCACAGAGGTGCCTACTGCTTCCCCGACGGCGACACCGTCGCCGACGGCGACACCGTCGCCGTCACCGACGCCGGCTCCAACATTGCGTGTGCACACCGTCCAGTCGGGCCAACACATCGGCATCATTGCGGCGATGTATGATCTTGGCATGGACGAGATTGCGACCGCCAATGGAATCTCGGTCAGCTCTATTCTTCAAGTGGGGCAGCAACTGGTTATCCCGGGGCCGGAGGGCGCAGTTGCCCCGGCGACGGCGGAGCCAGCGACAGCTGTCCCGACAGGCGTGCCGGTCACTGCCGTGGTCGTGACCCCTGAGCCTGCCGGCTCGGCTACGCCTGCCCCGGAGATCTATGTGGTGCAACAGGGTGACACGCTGGGCGGCATCGCCGTCCGGTATCAGGTGAGCTCGGCCGATATTGCGCAGGTCAACGGGCTTTCACTGGACGCGGTTCTGAGCATCGGTCAGGAACTGGTGATCCCGGGGGTGACTCCTGCCCCAACTCCAGAAGCAACGAGAACCGAACCTGAGTTGACACCGACGTTGCAGACTGATGCCACGCCGACACCTTTCCCCTATCGCACACGTCCTGTTACCATGACATTCCGCCAGCCACGGTTGCTGCTGCCTGTCAACGGGGCGGTATTTGAGGGTAACGATACGGTGCCGGTGCTTCAGTGGACTTCGGTCGGCATTCTCGGAGAAGATGAGTGGTACCAGGTGCGGCTCTGGACGCCTGACGGCGGCACTGAGCCAGTCGTCTACCGCACGCGCGCCACCTCGCTCCGTCTAGGTGAAGAGCTTTACCCCGAAAGCCGACGCGATGATCGTTTTCTGTGGGATGTGGTTGTAGTGAGCATTCCGGAGGGACTGCCCGGCATGCGTCAGTTGAGCATCATCAGCAAGCAGCGCGTATTTCGCTGGGGCTGAGTGCATCTCGTGCTTATGGTGCTGAGGACCCGCTTCCCGCTGAGGAAGCGGGTCCTTTCCTTGGTGTGGCCGCGGATCCATCTCGCCGCTGGGGAGCCAATGCGGGAGTAAATAGGGCCTGCTTCCGGTGCGAAAAACGGTTGCGGGTACTCGCAAGCGTTGCTATGATTGCTGGGACAGGGTGAGATTGTGACAGAACAGGAGTGTGTTAAGCGTGCCAGTGACCAATCTGCGATCTATTTCGGATGAGATCGATGCTTTGCCCGTGTACTCTGATCACGAGCATCACTTGCCCGATGCGTTCTTTGCCGACGGGATGACGCTGGATCGCTCCCTGGAGAGATCCTATGTGGCGTGGACTGGATTCGTGCCCGATGGCACGGAAGCATCGCGCGCCGCGTTACTGGACAATGTGCGGTTCAATTCGTACTTTTTCTGGTACGAGCGGGGCTTTCAAAAGATGCACGGTGTGAGCGAGGCCATCACGCTGGAGAACTGGGATGAGCTTTCGGACCTGCTCGCGCGCCACTATGCCGCGGATCCCGATCTGCACTGGAAGGCCTTGCTTTACGGCGGTTACGAACGGCTGATTCAGGATGCCTACTGGAATCCAGGCGATAACATGGGCCATCCTGAAGCCTTTGTCCCCGCTTTCAGGATCGACAAGTTTCTGTATGGCTATCACCCGGAGCAGGTTGCCCCCGACGATATTTACCCCTGGGAGCACTATGGCTTTGCGGGCGGGACGCTGGATGACTATGTCGCCCTGATGCGTGATACGGTGCGCGAGCGCCACGCTGCGGGCTTGGTCGCGGCGCTCAAGTGCGCCGAGGCTTACAACAGGGGTCTGGACCTGGCTGAGGACGACAGGGAGGCAGCAGAAGCGGTGTTCGGCAAGAGCCCCTCGCTTGTCTCGGCCGAGGCCAAACGTCTGTTCAGCAACTATATCTTCCATCGTTGCTGCGAGTTGGCTGTTGAGCTTGAGGTGCCGTTCCAGATTCACACTGGCCTGGCCAACCTGGCAGGGTCGAACCCGATGCAGTTGATTCCGATTCTCGAGCGCTATCCACAGGCGCGTTTCGTTCTCTTCCACACCGGTTATCCGTGGACAGCCGAGGCTGCCGGACTCGCGCACAACTATGCCAATGTGCTCTCGTCACTGACCTGGACGGCCACGATCTGCACCTCGGCGGCGATTCGAGCGCTGCACGATCTGATCGATGTGTCTTGTTCCATCAACCGCATCACCTGGGGTAGCGACTGCTGGGTGCCCGAAGAGAGCCTCGGCGCGCAATTGGCCTGGCGACACATCGTGGCCAAGGTGCTGACAGAACGTTTCGAGGATAGACGCCTGCGCGCTAACGATGTCAGCGTGCTTGCCCGCAAGCTCCTGTTCGAGAATAACCGGGCGATCTACGGCTAGTCTGGGTATGTCGAGCTCAATTCTGGGGCTCTGAATTGGGCCTGTGCCGGCATTGCCGGGCGAAGAGAGGAGGTGGCCCATGCCAGCGAACTTGTTCGATATCACCGGATTGAGAGCGCTCGTGACAGGCTCTACTCGCGGGCTGGGCCTGGGCTTTGCCACGGGTCTGGCAGAGCATGGAGCGCGCATCGTCGTCAACGGCACCCGTGAGGAGACGGTAGCGCCGGCCGTGGAGCGTCTGGCTGCGGCTGGCCATGATGCGGTCGGATACGCCTTTGATGTCACGGACCCGGTCAGTGTTGAGGCCCAGGTGGCCCGCATCGAGTCGGAGCAGGGGCCCATCGATATCCTGATCAACAATGCGGGGATTCAGAGGCGCTCGCTGCTGATGGACATGACGTCCGAGCAGTGGGAAGCAGTCATCCGCACGAATCTGAGCTCTGCGTTTACCGTTGGACGTGCGGTCGCTCGAGCCATGAGTGCGCGACATCGTGGAGTTATCATTAACATAACGTCCCTCAATGCAGAGGCCGCGAGGCCCTCAATCGGCAACTATGTGGCTGCCAAGGGCGGACTGGATGCCTTGACACGGGCTATGGCCACCGAGTGGGGGCCGCATGGCATCAGGGTGAACGCCATAGCGCCGGGCTATTTCATCACCGATATGACGCGGCCTCTGGTGGAAGACCCCGATTTTGACCGGTGGGTCAAAGGAAACGTGCCTCTGGGAAGGTGGGGCGATCCAAAGGAGCTGATTGGCGCGGCTGTCTATCTGGCTTCCAGCGCGTCCAGCTATGTGACCGGCCGAACAATCCATGTGGACGGGGGCTGGCGCGCCTCGCTATAGATACGTTTCCCATCGAGGCAATTCCATGTCGGACTCGCCCCCAATCCATTGACATGCTAGAACATTAGTTCTATACTGTGCTCGATTTGATTGGCCCATTTACATTGTGGCTTCAACAAGGAGCGTGATGGGTGACAAACTTGATGGCGATGTTCTGAGCAAGCTTGCCGAGCCATTTCGGGCGGATCAGGTGCGCTGGAAGCCGCAGGTGGTGTCCGATTCGGGCAGGGCGCTGGCGGTAGCCTACGTCGATCCACGGGTGGTTTCTGAGAGGCTGGATCAGGTGGTGGGGGGTGAGTGGTCCTTTCATTGGGAGCCGCTGGGGGTGCAGGGTGACCGCCTGGTGGTCAAGTCGAGCTTGACTGTGATGGGCGTCACCAGGGAGGATGTCGGCGAGTACGTTCTTTCCGACCGCGAACAGGCTGACCCCTGGAAGAGCGCGGTCTCCGATGCTCTCAAGCGGGCTGCGGTGCACTTTGGTGTCGGCCGGTATCTCTATTGGCTTGAGGCGATCTGGTGTTCCTATGACCGTCGCAGGCACGAGTTTATCGATGAACCCTACATCGACGATGAAGGGCGCGTGCGAGTGCGGCGCCGCCAGGGCGACGCCGGGGCACAGAGTCCAGCTGAGCGCGATGATCTTAGGGAGCGCAGCAACTCGCGAAGCAGAGGGCCGTCGAATGTCCGGGGGGCCCAGGGCGTTACGAATGCGCATCGATCAGAGCCCGCCCGGGTGCGAGAGTCCGACGAGATCGATTACGGGGTGCCGTGGGGCCAGGACCTGGTGGCCTGGGCTGTGCGCTATCTTGAGCACCGGAATGTCAAGTCGGCTCAGGCGGAAGACGTTCTACGCTGGCTGATTGAGCATGAGGAGATGCACGCTGACCTGGCCCTGTACCCGGCGCTGAGTGATGCGCAGGCGGCATTCATTCGGGCACTTCCCAAGTTTGTCGAGGCACATCGAGATCAATAGGCGCTGCTGTGCGGTGATCACGGCCCATGACTGGCAGGCTTATCTGCTACCAGTTCAAGCAGAACGGGCCGACGGACAGCCAGTTAGCGTTGACAGGCATCCATTCGCATCTATAATCATGGGCGATCGAGCAGTCCGCAACAAAGGAGGGGTCCATGCCCGGAAGAGACAGCAGTCGTACGGGGGGTACGCGCTCCGTGCAGGAAGCGTGGCCCAGGTGGATGTACGTGGCGGTGCCTGCACTGGTTGTGTTTGTGGTGGTCGGGCTCTGGTGGGCACTGTTCTCGCCGCCGCCTGAGGAGGACACTGCTGCGGTTTCGACGCCTACGCGACCGGTAGGTGTTATCGAACAGCCGACACAGTCACCCACGGAGCAGGCGACCCTGGAGGCCTTTGCGCCTACGGCGACTACGGTGCTGCCCACACTTCCACCCGCTACCGCGGTGGAAGCAGCAGAGGCACAAGCCGACACTGAGGCGACGACTGAGGCGGTCGCTCGCGAGACGGAGGAGGCGGCTCCGAGGGAACCTCTGACAATAGGCGATACGGCAGAGGTGTGTTGCACCGATGGAAGCGGCTTGCGCATGCGGGCCGACGCCGGGACAGAGCATCCGGTCGTCAAGATGCTGGCGGAAGGCAAGATCGTAGAGATCGTCGGAGGCCCGAGGGAAGCCAGCGGCTATACCTGGTGGCAGCTGCGCGATGAGGTCGGCACTTCGGGCTGGGCGGCTGAAGACTTTTTGATCAAGCAGCAGTAGCAGCCCCTGGTATCAGGCGCGGTCTGAGACGTTTTGCTGGCGCCCGGAATGCGGCCCCTGTGGCGCATCCGGGCGCTTTGCGCACCGGCAGGAGAAATAGCGAACGATGTCCCACGATGATATGCAGCGGATCGCAGAGCTGAGGTCCCTGATCGCCTACCACGCCTACCGATACTATACGCTCGACGCTCCCGAGATCTCTGACGCCGAGTACGACGCTTTGATGCGCGAGCTCGAGACGCTGGAGGCCCGCCACCCTGAAGCGATCACGCCGGACTCGCCGACGCAGCGCGTGGGCTCGGAGCCGCTTCCAGAGTTTGAGCGCGTGGTGCACCCGGAGCCAATGACCAGCCTGGAGGACGCCTTTGACGAAGACGAGGTGCGCGCGTGGTATCGGCGCGCCGTGCGGCTGCTGGGTGAGGATGTCAAGCCCTGGTTGGTGGCTGAGCCCAAGATCGATGGGCTGGCAGTGGCGTTGACGTATCAGAATGGATTGCTGGTCACAGGGGCGACGCGAGGGGACGGCCGCGTGGGCGAAAACATCACGGCTAACGTGCGCACCATTCGCAACGTGCCGCTGCGCATCCCTGTGGATCCTGCCTCTGAGCTGGCAGCTCCGCCCCGGATCGAGGTACGCGGTGAGATCTATATGCCCCGGGACCTGTTTAATCAGATGAATGAGCGCCGCCTGGCGGAGGGCCTGGAGCCTTTCGCCAATCCGCGCAATGCCGCTGCCGGGTCCGTGCGGCAACTCGATCCTCAGGTCACGGCGTCCCGGCCGTTGCGTCTCTTTGCATACAGTATCGGCTATGTGGACGGCGTTACGATTGATAGCCAGTGGGATGTGCTGCGATATCTGGCCCGGCTCGGGTTTGCGGTGAATCCCGATATCCAGAGGATGAACGATCTGGAGGCCGTGATTCGATTCTGCCGGGAGTGGATGGACAAGCGTGACGCGCTGAACTATGAGGCGGACGGCGTCGTCATCAAAATCGACGACCTGAATCTACAGCGTCGCCTGGGCGTTGTGGGCAATGCGCCCCGCTGGGCAGTGGCCTTTAAATTTCCTTCGCGTGAGGCGACGACCCGGCTGCGAGAGGTGCGCGTGAACGTCGGGCGTACCGGTGTGCTGACGCCGTACGCTGTCCTGGAGCCCGTTCGGCTGGGGGGTGTGGAGATTCGCCAGGCGACATTACATAACTTTGACTATCTGGAGAAGAAGGATATTCGCGAAGGGGATCTGGTTGTTGTGCAGCGCGCAGGCGATGTCATCCCGCAGGTTGTCAAGCCTGTAGTAGCGGTACGCACAGGAGAGGAGCGCGTGGTGCCGCTGCCGGAGGTGTGCCCGTCCTGTGGACAGCCCGTGACGCGGCAAGAGGGCCAGGTCGCGATCTACTGCGTGAATGCTCAATGCCCGGCCCAGCGTATCCGCCATATCGAGCACTGGGCGTCACGAGAGACGATGGATATCGAGGGACTGGGCGAACGTGTCGCAGAGATGCTGGTGGCGCACGAACTTGTGCGCGATGTCGCTGATCTGTATGCCATCGATCGGGAGCAGCTGATGGCCCTGGAGGGCTTTGGCGAGAAACGCGCTGACAACCTGTTGCGAGCGCTTGACGCGTCGCGCTCGCGTCCTTTCTGGCGGGTGCTCGCGGGCCTCGGCATCCGGGGGGTCGGCACGCAGGTGGCTCAGATTCTCACGGCCCACTATAGTTCCATCGATGCGCTGATGGCCGCCGATGTCACAGAACTGACAGAGATCGATGGGATCGGACCGGTTATCGCCGGGGACATTGTTGCGTTTTTTGAGCAGCCAGGCAATCGTGAGCTGATAGCGCGGCTCAGGCAGCGCGGCGTGCGGATGCAGGCGGACGAGCCGGCACCATCGAAAGAGCCTGCGAGCCAACCACTCCAGGGGTTGAGCCTGGCGATCACTGGAACATTGCCCGGTCTGAGCCGTCAGGAGGCAACCGAGCTGATTACTGCGGCTGGAGGTAAAGTGGTTGCCAGCGTCTCCAGCAAGACCGACTATCTTGTGATGGGCGATGCGCCGGGTGCCAGCAAGGTGCAACAGGCCCATAAGTACGGCATTCCCACACTGGATGAGGATGGCCTGCGTGCGCTCCTTTCGCGACAGGCGGGCGAGCCAGAGGGATGACGCTGCAAGAGCGACTGCAGTCTGCGCTCGCTTCACTCGAGGGAGACCCCGATCTGGCGCCTCAGATCGTCGCCTGGAGCGAACAGCGCGCACGGACGGCTACGCTGGTGCCTGTTCCTGGGATTCTGGCGCCTGCGGTGCATGACATGTTGAGAAGGCGCGGCATCGTGAGCCTGTATGCGCACCAGGCTGAGGCGATTCAGCAGGCGCTCAAGGGAAAGCATACGGTGGTCATCAGTCCCACCGCCTCGGGCAAGACGCTCTGCTACGTTCTTCCTGCGCTACAAAAGCTGCTGGAGAGCGGACAGACCTCGCTGCTCCTCTTTCCGACCAAGGCTCTGGCGCACGATCAACTGCAGCGTATCGGGGATGACCTGGAAAGCCTCGGGCTGGACCGCGGTCTGGTGGCCGCATACGATGGCGATTCTGGGCCTGCGGCGCGGGCGGCGGCCAGGAGCAAGGCGCGCATCCTCGTCACCAACCCCGACATGCTCCACGCGGGAATCCTGCCCAATCACACGCGCTGGCGCGAGCTGTTCGGGGACCTTGCCTATGTTGTGCTGGATGAGATGCACACCTACCGGGGGGTCTTTGGCAGCCAGGTAGCTGGCGTGCTCTGGAGATTGCGGCGCCTGTGCCGGTTCTACGGGAGTGATCCTCGTTTCATCTGTACATCGGCGACAGTGTCCAACCCCGGCGAGCTGGCTGCAGCGCTGTTAGGCGACTCTGCCATGATCGTGGATCACAGCGGAGCGCCTGAGCCTGCACGTACCATTGTGTTGTACAATCCGCCCATCACCGACGCAAG
>CAZYWU010000029.1:0-17522 GCA_964651255.1 uncultured Anaerolineales bacterium | reverse complement strand
ATCGGGCGCGTTGGCCGGGGTGCCGCAGGCGGTGTTGCCGTGCTGGTTGCCAGCGCCTCGCCGCTCGATCAGTACCTGCTGTCTCATCAGGACATGCTGCTGGGGGCCGCTCCGGAGGCCGCACGAATCAACACGCACAACCTGCATATTCGTGTCGGACAGTTGCGGTGTGCGCTCTATGAGCTGCCATTGCCGGCCAGCGAGGCATCCGAGCACCCCCTCGACGAGCCGATCTTGCAGGCCCTGGCTTCACAGGGGGAGGCCAGATCAAGCGGCGGGCGCTGGCACTGGTCAGCGGGCACTTTTCCGGCTGGAGAGCTCTCGCTGCGGACGGCCGATTCGTCGCGTGTCGAGATCATCGCCGCAGCGCAGGATGGCGATCGTGGCATGGTAATCGGGCAGGTGGAAGCCGGCGATGCGCCGCGCTGGGTGCACCCCAATGCGATCTATCTCCATGAGGGGGCGCAGTATCTGGTGCGCTCGCTCGACCTGGAGGCCGGCGTGGCCCAGGTTGAGCCGGTGACATTGCCGTATATCACTATCGCTTCTGAGCGAACTGAGATCACGGTCGAGCACACCGAGAGCGAGGAGCGGAGCGGGGCGCTCGCGACATGCTTTGGCAGCATTCGCGTCGTGAGCCGCGTGACGTCCTATCGGCGAGAGCATGTGGACACCCATCTCGTCCTGTCCAGGGAACGTCTAGACATGCCCGAACAGGAGTATTTTACCGATGCCTGCTGGCTGTGCGTCGGCCACGAGCTCGTCGAAAGACTGGCCAGCGAGGGGCTTTGGGCGGGAGAGCAACCCGGTGGGCGTGGCCCCAACTGGCAGCAGCAGCGTGCCCTGGCATTGACGCGGGATCAGCACCGCTGCCGCCACTGCGGCGCTGCCGAACTGCCTGGCCGAACACACGATGTCCACCACATTGTCCCTTTTCAGACGTTTGGCTGGGTGCCGGGCGAGAACGACGCTTATCTAATAGCGAACCGGTTGGACAACCTGGTCACACTGTGCAGCGCGTGCCACCGCAGGGCTGAACAGCAGGTGGCGATTGACGGCACCCTCACGGATCTGGCGTACGTGTTGCGTTACCTGATTCCACTTTGGGTGCTGTGCGATCCCGGGGACATTGGTACGCATGTCGCACAGGGGCATCTGGCTCAGCACGACGCGATCTTGTATGTCTACGATCGCGCGCCCGGTGGCTCCGGCATCGCGGAAGCCTTGCCCCCGCTTGTCGATGCCCTGCTGGATGCTGCGCATGAGCGTGTTGCCCGGTGCGATTGTGACGCCGGCTGCCCCTCGTGCATCGGGCCCGCGATTTCGCCTCAGCCCGAACGCAAGCGGCGTGTCATGTCGCTATTGGACAAGATGCGGCAGCTGCCCTGAGGTTGGGCCTGTTGACCACGGGAGCGCACAGCGGCGGCAACGTCGACCTCGTCCCGAGTTTTCGTATCTGATCCGGAGGACCAGTGGATTTGCAGGGCCGCATCGAACGTGTTCTGGGTGGCGGAAGGCAGGCCGAGCCTGCCGATTGGGCTGTGGACGCCTTTATGTCGATCGAGGCCCTCGTCCCGGGTTACTGGGTCACGACGCGCGCCGGCCGCGTGTTTGTGGGAGAGGCGCGTTTTTCACTCGACCACCGGCACGGTGCGCGGGCTGTCGGCGAGCTGAGCCAGGTCGCTGTCACAGAGTGGCCTGCGGCGCTGTTTGCGTCACAGACTCCCTTTGATCTGCAGAGCGCCTTGTTCCTTGACACTGAGACGACAGGCCTGGGGCGGGGACCGGGCACATTTTGCTTTATGGTCGGTACCGGCCGCCTGGTTGAGGACGAGTTGATCGTCCGCCAGTATCTGGCGCCAGATTATGGCGATGAGCCTCTTTTGCTCAGGCTGGTGGAGGAGCAGGCCGCGCTGGCTTCCGGGCTTGTGACCTTTAACGGGCGCACCTTTGATGTTCCGCTCCTCGAGACGCGCTATATCCTCAACGGGTACGCACGCTCGCCCCTGCAGCACCTCAGGCACCTCGATCTGCTGACTGCCGCCCGCAGACTCTGGAGGCGGTCGCTGCCATCCTGCGCACTGGGGTCGCTGGAGACAAACGTTCTCGGTGTGGAGCGAGGCGAGGAGGATATTCCCGGATACCTCATCCCTGAGATCTACAAGACCTACCTGCTGACCGGCGCCACCGACGAGATCGCCCGCGTTTTCTATCACAACCGCTATGACGTGCTGAGCATGGTGAGCCTCGTCAGCGAACTGGGAGAACTATTTGCGCGGGACCAGAATGGCAACCAGGCTGCCAATGCTGATCCTGTGGCGGTCGGGCGCCTCCGCGAGGCTGAAGCTTCGGTTGCGCTGGCGGCGGATGCCTATAGGGATGGTATCAGATCGGGTGATGCTCTCGTCCGGCGCGAGGCTCGCCAGAGGCTGGCCGATCTCCTGAAGCGCCAGCGGTGTTTCGAGCAGGCCACAGGACTCTGGCTGGAGGCGCTCGAGGACGGGCTGCTGTACCCGTATGTTGAGCTGGCCAAGTACTATGAGCACCGACTCCGTGCCTACGGCGAGGCCGAGCAATTGGTGAAACGCGCCCTGCAGGGCGTTGCGACAGGCGCTATAGAGCACCCATATCCACAGCAAGCGCTACGCGATCTGGCCAAACGCCTGGCAAGGATCCAGTTACGAGAGGAAAACGCGCGCAAGAGACGGAGCGCTCAAACGGAGGGCGCTCATCCGGCCTAGTGGATCCCCAGTCTGTTTAGAAGCCTGTGTCCCATGGATTCGAGCGGCTGGCGGAAAACCCAGAGTATCCCGGCGACCACCAGCGTAAAGGTCGTGACAATGACCATGGTTTCCAGGCTGATCTCCCTGGATGTTGCCCCCAGATAATTCAGTATCAGAACGCCGGGAATACGCCCCAGCATGATGGGGATGATCACCGAGCGGGTGCGTAGCGGTGTCAGGCCGGCGACGAAACAACCGATATCGGTAGGAAGAACAGGAATCAGGGCAACGAAGAAGAACCCCCAGGAGCCAAAGCGCCGCGCTATCGCATCGATCCTGTCGATGGTCTCCGGGGTGGCATGCCGTTCGACGTAAGGTCTGCCATAATGCCTGGCGAGGCTAGTGGCGGCTAGCGATCCAATAGCCACGCCTACGCCACATAACACTGTTCCCCAGAAGACGCCATATAGAAACCCGGAGGCCATGCCCAGTAGCTGGCTCGGGATGATCGGGATGAGAACCTGGACGGCCTGGGCAACCAGCAGAAATGGCAGGCTCCAGTTCCCGATCTGTTCCAGCAGTATGTTCAGCGTCTGCCAGTCTCCGAGCCTGTCGAGTACGCCCGATGTTGTCAGCCAGACTGTGGCCAGAATCAGCAGAGAGGCGGCGAGAACCAACAGAAAAAGCTCGCGTTTCTTCATCTGGTTACTCTGCCAGCATGTTATGGTATGTGCCGACCGACTCATACCCCGAGGCCAGTGCGGCCTGCACCAGGGTGTCGTCACCATTCAGCAGCACTCCCACCTCGTCGAAATGGGCTGCTTTGGCGTCTTCAGCCGCGGCGGTAAGGGCGATCTCCGCCGCAGTGCCGTCCTCGGCCATGATCTTTTCAATCCAGTATCCGGAATAGGCCATCGTCTGTACGCGCAGCAACGCGACTGCTGCAACGAGATTCCGCCGGGCGTCGCGGACAAATAGCCCTCGATGGCCCTCCAGTCCCCAGGACCGGTCCATGCATGGTGCCGTGCGGGCCAGGTCATCGCTGACGTCCAGGGACCACCCGGGGGGCAGATAGGAGGTTTCACTGAATCCCGCCAGGACACGCGTCAAGAGCTGGCAAGGCTTTCCGAGGGCCCTCAAACCAGCGTGCTCAAAGACGCGACGGCTGGCCTGATTGTCTGTGGCCACAATGGCGCGTAACGTCTTGCACCCGCGCCTGCGTCCTTCAGCTATGGCTCGCTTGACCAGTTCCGTTGCGACACCTCGCCCGCGCCACTCGTGCACGACACCCAGCATGTCCAGTTCGAGGCGGGGACCGGCGGGGCTGGGCGTCTCAAACGTAGCCAGCAGTCCGATGCAGTTTTCGTCCGCAAATGCGAGGTACACGAACTGGCCGCAAAGCGACAGCACAGACTGCATCTCAGCAGCGGTAAGGTCGCTGTCGCCCAGAGTTGCGGCTTCGACCTGCGCGATGGCCAGGGCGTCCTCTATGGAAGCCAGAGCACGCCGAATCCGGTATTCAACCATGGTTGCGAGTATATTCTGCGGCCGTACGCTGTCAATAGACGAGGCCTGGCGGTGATGGTTGACGCCCGGCAACCCTGGTTGACGTTATGGGTGCTGCGCCCTTATAATCGCCGCATCTCGCCAGCCTGCCACCCACTTTTCGAGTGTGAGGAACAAGAGGTCGTTGAGCATCTACAGAGACTATGCCGCGGTATACGATGCCTCCGGGCAGATCGCGTTCAGTGAGCAGATGATCCCCTATCTCGCACGCATTTTGGAGCGTCATCCCGTGAGGAAGGGGGCGATGCTCGATTTGGCCTGCGGAACCGGGACGGTTGCCATCGCCATGGCCTTGCAGGGTTGGAGAGTGACCGGCGTGGACGGCTCCGAGGCGATGCTCGCGGAGGCCAGACAGAAGGTGCAGGCGTTGCGTGACAGCATGCCAGCCGGCCAGATCCAATGGCTGTGCGCGGATATGCGCCGCTTTGAGCTGCAGGCGCCTGTGGATCTGGCCACCTGCCTTTATGACAGTCTCAACTATTTGCTGACGAGCGACGACCTGTTGGCCGTGTTCCGTAGAGTTTACGCCGCTCTGCGCCCCGGGGGACTGTTCCTTTGCGACATGAATACGGCCTATGCCCTGGAGACCTACTGGGATGAGGGTACCTATGTGACGGATTCCGCCGATATGACTGTCATCATGGCCAGCCGGCATGACTATGTGCGGCATCGATCCACGGTCCAGGTGACTTGTTTTGAGCGGGTAGGAGAGCTCTATCGCAAGATTCAAGAGACACACGTGGAGCAGGCCTATCCCTCTGAACATGTTTCCACGCTGCTGACTGACGCCGGGCTAAAGGTTGAGGCAAGCTATGCCTGCTTCAGCACAGAGTCGCCGGACGAGTTTACACCGCGGGTCTTTTGGGTGGCTCGCAGACCCGGCGGTGCGCTGATGTCACGAGGAGAAGCACAAGCGTGAAGCGATACATGCGAATCTGCGTGATCGTCTTGACCGTTCTGCTGGTGCAGCTGCCAGTCGGGTGCGACGTGACCGAGCAGGCACCAGCCACGGTCCCGGAGCAAGTGGGCACCGTCTCTGTGCCGGGCACAGAGACGGTGCCGATTGAGACGGCCACGCGCCAGCTGGAGGTTCCTGTCGCCGACCCGTCGCCGACCTCCGCAACAGATCCCGCCATCGATCCAGGGCTACAGGAACTGATAGACCGCGCAGAGACGGCGCGTTTTGAGGGTGATCTGGAGCTCGCAATCTCGCTCTGGAGGCAGGTCACAGAGAGCAGTGCCGAGGATGTCCGAATAGCGGCGGTGCTCGAGCTCGGGCACGTGTATCTCCAGGCTGATCAGGCTGATATGGCCATTGCACAGGCCTCCTGGGTCGCTGCGCTTCAGACCAGTCCGCAGTATCGAGCACAGGCGTTGGGCTTGCTTGGTACAGCGCAGGAGGCATCGGGAGACTATCGCGGTGCGGCCCAGTCGCTCACGCAGTATCTCGAGCTGGATGACAGGGCAGCCCCCTACGTCTGGTGGCGAATTGCACGGGACTATGAGGCGATCGGCGACTTGACCGGGCAGCTTCAGGCTTTGCAGCGCATCGACACGACTCGTCTGGAGCCATCTTTCCGGGCCGAGGTACTGACGAAACTCGCCAGCGCCTACCGGGCAAACAGCGACCCCAACAGCGCGCTCGCGGTTTACGACGAGATCCTTTCGTTCGCCGAGCTTCCGGAGTATCGCGCTCTCGTGACTCACTACAAAGGGGAGACGTTGCGCGAGGCCAGTCACGAGGACGAGGCGGTTGTGGCGTTTTTCGAGGTGGCCAACACCGAGCCGGACTCTTTTGCCGCGTATCTCGCGTTGCAAGAGCTGGTCGCTCTGCCAGAGGCGGCAACAGGCGAGATTGGCGCCGCAGGTACTATGACCGACACGACCGCAGCCCGGGTGCTTACGGACCTCACGCGTGGCGTGATCCACTATTACGCGCAAGAGTACAATCTTGCCCTCGAGTACCTGAACTATTACATCGACGCTGAACCGGAGCGGGGCGAGGCCGAGGCGCACTACTATGTTGGTATGGCGCTGGCCAAACAGGGCGACTATGAGGATGCTCTAGCGCACTATGATGTCGCTATTGAAAATGCGGGCGATCAGGAGTTGCTCGGCAACGCCTGGTTCGCCAAAGCGTGGACAATTGGCGCCAGCGGCAGCGATGCCTCAGGGTTCTACCACGAGTTCTACGTCAATCATCCCGACCATCCACGGGCTACCGAGGCGCTATGGGAGGCTGCGATTGCATCAGAAAAGGCAGGCAATTGGTCGCTAGCCTCCGATTACTATGGCTTGCTGGCAAGCAAGTATCCGGCCGATGAGCGGGCTGCTGATGCGGCTTTCCGGCAGGGGCTTGCTCACTATGCGCAGGGCGATCCCTACACGGCGAGCACAACCTGGCGGACTTTTCTCGATGGCACGACCGATACAGAGCTGCGTGCACGCCTTATCACCTGGATGGGGCTGGCTGCCCGGCAGGCCGGCCAGATGGAACAGGCCGACATCTACTGGCAGGAGGCCGTGCGCACTGCTCCCGATTCATACTATGGCCTCAGGGCAGCGGACCTGCTCAAGCACACGATGCCTCGCCTGGCTTCCGGCCTGCAACCAGACATCACCGGCGGTGAGCTCACAGAGGCGGACTGGGGCAAAATCACCGCCTGGGTCTCATCCTGGACGACGAGCACTGCCGCCGTGGATCTTGCGACCGATCCTGGTTTCCTTGAAGCCGCGTCTCTCCATGAGCTGGGTTGGTATGCGGAATCCAGGCAGAGTCTGCAGGGCCTGCAGTCTGCGCTGAAAGATGAGCCGCTGGCGATTGTCGATCTGGCGAGGGCCGCGTCGGGTTGGGAGGAATACGCCACATCAGTGTGGTGTGCACAGCGGCTGGCGCGGCTGGGGCGCGAGGCCGGTGCCGCCGACCCCCCGCAAGCCCTGTGGCGGCTTGCCTATCCGAACCTCTATACGGGGCTTGTGGCCGAATATGCAGGTCACTATGACCTCGACCCCTTGTTGATGCTGTCGCTCATTCGTCAGGAGAGCCTGTTTGATCCTCAGGCGCGGTCTTCTGCGGGGGCGCTGGGCCTCGCGCAGATCATGCCGTCTACAGGAGAGTGGATAGCCTCACAGATCGGGCCTGAAGACTACCGTGAGAGCCTCCTGCTGCGGCCGAACCTGAACCTGCGCTACAGCGCGTGGTTTTTCGAGCTCCTGGTAAACCTCTATGATCGTGACTGGATCGCGGCCCTGGTGGCCTATAATGCCGGGCCCGGCAACCTGAAGGCCTGGACGGGTGGCGAACCTATTCAGGACCATGACCTGTTCTACGAGACGCTTCCGTCCAAACAGGCGCAGGACTATGTGCGGCTGATCTATGAGAACTATAGCTGGTATCGCAAACTGTACCGGCCGGACGCCGTCGGCTGAGCCACGAATAGGACCGGAAACGAGGCCACCGGTACCGGTGGCCTCGTGTTTTGCAGGGAGTATTACCTAGATAAACCAGGTGGCGTTGCTCTTGTCGGTCTCACCCAGCATGGTCGCCACGCCGCCAATCTCCACTCCGTCGATCAGTTCCTCTTCCTTGATGCCCATCATGTCCATCGTCATCTGACAGGCGATCAGCTTGACCCCCGCCTGCTGGGCTGAGGCGATCAGGGATTCCAGCGAGTCGATGTTCTTGGCCTTCATGACGCGCTTCATCAGAGCGGTGCCCATGCCCGCCATATTGAGGTTGGACAGTTCCAGTTTTCGTGCCCCTCTGGGCATCATCCAGCCGAACATCTTCTCGATAGGGGTTTTCTTCACGCGAACCGCCTCTGGCTTGCGCAGGATATTCAGGCCCCAGAAGGTAAAGAACATGCTCACGGGCTGGCCCATAGCTGCGGCGCCATTGGCAATGATCATCGCTGCCATGGCGTTGTCGAGGTTACCGGAAAAGACAATCATTGTCTTGGCGCGCGGTAGCGCTCCGGACTCACTGAGGCGGAGCTCAGGGGCCGCCTTACCCTTTGCCAGTACAGCCGTGATGGTCCCCTTCTCCTGGCGAAGATCCAGCAGCGAGTTACCGGTGTGCTCTGCCCAGGTGGCGATATCACGGGCAAAGCCAGGGTCAGTGGCTTGTACCTGGATATGCTGTCCCTCGGGCATCTCCTGCATGCGCCTGTAGACCGCCATGATCGGTCCGGGGCACTGCAGCCCGCAGGCATCGAGTTCGAGCATGGGCAACGCAACGCCGGGAGCTGGCTTGAGCACAGGAGCGGCTGCCTCGATAGCCGGCTCTGACTCGACCCAGGCCCCAGCGGGCTTGGACGAAGGTTTCCACGAGTCCCAGTTGTCCTGCTGCTCGGTGACGGTCTGATACAACGAGTATCCGCCGCTGAGGGTCCCAGCCTTGAACCCGTGCTGCTTTAGGATGCGCTCTGCTGCGTAGGAACGCTGACCCACTGAGCAATACAGGATCCATTCGCGCTTGGGATCGAGCTCGCTCAACCGTCTCCTGAGCTGGTCTTGAGGTATGTGTATCGCGTCTTGAAAATGGCCGAGATCCCACTCCAGATCGGTGCGCACATCGAGCAGGCCTGTACGCTCGAGGTCACGGTCCAGGACCTGACGATAGGTCACCGCGGTAGAGTCTCCTCGCAGTCGGCCAGCAGCGACATAGCCTGCCACGTTGACCGGATCCTTGGCGGCGCCGTAGGGCGGGGCATAGACCAGCTCGAGGTGTTCGAGGTCGTACACCGTGGCGCGATTTGTGATGGCTGTGGCTATCACGTCGATCGTGCGGTCGATAGCATTGATGCCCACCGCCTGTGCTCCGAGCACGCGTCCGTCCTCTGGAGAGTAGATCAGTTTGATCGTTTGGTACGTGCCACCCGGGTAGTAGCTGGAATGGTCGTAGCTCTGTGTGACGCTGGTGACGTAAGGGATGCCCGCCTGGTCGAGCGTGCGGCTGCTGGCGCCGGTTCCCGCAACGACGAGGTCAAAGACCTTGGCGATAGAGGTCCCAATCGTACCACGGTAGGCTGATGCCCGACCGGCTATGACATCCGCGGCGATGCGCGCCTGACGGTTGGCCGGCCCGGCCAGCGCCACGGCAGTCAAGCGTCCGGTGACGGGGTCTTTGACCTGAATCGCGTCGCCCACGGCGAGAATGTCGGGATTGGAGGTGCGCATCTGGTCGTCTACAACGATATGTCCGCGCGGGCCCAGCTCGAGACCGGCATCGCGTGCCAGCTTGCTTTCGGGACGTACGCCGATGGACAGAATGACCAGGTCCGCTTCAGCCGCGCGGCCGCTGGCCAGGTTCACCTTGAGACGACCGCTTTCGGCGCGTGTGATGGACTCAAGGCCGTCGCCCAGAGCGAGCCGGACGTTCTGCCGTCTCAGCTCGCGATGGACCATCGATGCCATATCGGGGTCGATAGTGGCCATCACTTGGGGCAGCATTTCCACCAGTGCAACGTTCAATCCGCGAGCATGCAGGTTCTCTGCCATCTCGAGGCCGATAAATCCGCCCCCGACCACCAGGGCGTCCTTGGCCCCGTGTTCATCGATCCGTGCGATGATCGCATCCATGTCCGGGATGTTCCGCAGCGTAAAGACCCCTTCCAGGTCCAGGCCGGGAAGCGGCGGGACGACCGGGCTCGCCCCCGGCGAGAGGATGAGCTTGTCATATTCAAGTTGGTATTCGGTGTCTGTGGACAGCACCCGCACGGTAACCCGGTGCGCCTCGGGATCGATGGATGTGACCTCCTGACGCACACGGACGTCAATGTTAAAGTTGGCCTGCAGGATCTCTGGCGTGGCCATCAGAAGGCTATCACGCCGGCTGATGACCCCTCCCACATGGTAGGGTAGCCCGCAGTTCGCAAAAGAGACGTGTTCTCCGCGTTCGATCAGCACAATATTGGCCGATTCATCCAACCTGCGCAGCCGCGTGGCTGCCGTTGCCCCTCCGGCCACTCCGCCCACGATGACGATGGTGCTCATTCAGCCTCCCGAGATGACAGAACCTGTGAAACTTTGCACAATATACCATAGGGGGGTATAGCTGTCAAGAATCCACTGTCGCGTTGCTCCCTGCAAGCCAGACCGACGAAGTCTGCAGTTAGCGGCTGCCCCCTGACAGGTCTTTTGACGCTGTGTTGTGGCCCGTATAAAATGATCGGCAGTGTGCAAAGGTGGAGGCAATGTGCCGCGTCGACTGCTATTGTTTCTACTCATCGTGCTGGCCGCCTCGTCTCTCGGTTTCGGCCCGCCCCGTCTGACCGATTCCGATGTGGCGGTCAAGTGGCTGACTCCACAGCAGGTCGCTCTTATGCGGGATGACCCGGTCCCGAGCGTCACTGCCGCCGCGGCTTTGCTTGTGAACCCGACGACAGGCCAGGTCATACTGGCACATAATGAACATGCGCGGCGTGCCCCCGCCAGTCTCACGAAACTCGTGACGGCGCTTGTAGCGCTGGAGCGGGGGGACCTGGACCAGATGATGACGGTCACGAAAGAGGACCTGGCCATCTGGACCATGATCGGTCTCCAGGAACAAGAGAGCCTGTCACTGTACGACATGTTGTACGTGCTCCTGGTGCCCTCTGACAATACCGCTGGCGTGACCATCGCCCGGAGCCTGGGGGGAACCGAAGCCGTATTCGTCGGCTGGATGAATGAGTGGGTAGAGCGCTTTGGGCTGCGCAATACGCACTTTGCCAATCCCCATGGACTGGACGCTGAAGAGAACTATACTTCTGCCTGGGATATGGCGCAGATTGCGCTGTATGCAGAGAGCATTCCGTTGATGCGAGAGATTCTAGCGACGCCTGAGACGATTGCCGCAAATCGCCGGTTGGTCAATACAAACGAGATGCTGACCCAGTACCCCGGTGCCGTTGGCGTAAAGACGGGTACAGAGGAACTGGCGGGCGAGTGCCTCATTACCCTCGTGGAACGCCCACAGGGTAGCGCCCTCTCCGTAGTACTTGGATCGACTGACCGGTATATGGATTCGAGTGCGCTGCTCGATCACTTTTATGCGCACTATGCAGAGCTCCATTTTGATCTGCCCGATACGCCGCTCAACCGGTATGTGGATACCGAAGGGCAGGTTCATTCTTTTGGTTTGCGTCAACCGTTGACAATGCTTGTCCGATCCTGGCAGATGGGCTCGGTTACGATGGTACGCCGCATCAGCAATCCGGTGGCACAACCTGGCGAGGACGAGCCGATCGGAACGCTCGAGATCTACCTGGCCGGACGGCCGCTGGCCGAGGCTCCGCTCTATGCCCAATGAGGGTGAGCGGCTGCAGAAAGTGATGGCCCAGGCCGGAGTGGCTTCGCGACGCGGCAGCGAGGCCATGATTCTGGAGGGGAGAGTGGCCGTCAATGGTCGAGTCGTCACCGAGCTCGGTACCCGCGTCGATCCGTCTGTTGACAGGGTAACAGTGGATGGCAGGTTGCTGGGACAGGCTGAGCCCTTGACCTATGTTGCCCTCTACAAGCCCGCAGGGTATCTCTCATCCAACCAGGACCCATATGGGGGGCGCATGGTGGTCGAGCTCTTGCCCTCTAGGCCGCGCCTGTATCCTGTCGGACGCCTCGATCGCGACAGCGAGGGCTTGATGCTTATGACCAACGATGGTGAGCTCGCACTGCGCTTGACGCATCCGCGCTACGGGCAGGAAAAAGAGTACCGTGTACTGATTGAGGGCATGCTTACCGACGAGGATGTCGCCGCACTGGAGCAGGGCATCGAGCTTGTGGGCAAGGCCCGACTGGCAAAGGCTCGCGTAAGTCGTCTGGGTCCGGGATGGCGCTGGCGTGGCGAGCCTGTGCCTGAACACTGCGAGTGGATCGGCGTGCTGCTCACAGAAGGCCACAAGCGAGAGATCCGCGAGATGCTGGCCAGCCTGGGAGTTGACGTGAGACGGCTGATCAGAACACGGATTGCAGGTCTCGAACTGGGAGCACTGGAACCAGGCCAGTATCGGCATCTTGAACACGATGAGGTCGCGGCGCTGCTTGGTATGGTTGGGCTGAATCAGAAAGAGAGCCGGATTGACACAGATCACGATCGCGATTGATGGACCCGCGGCGTCGGGCAAGAGCACCATCGGCGAGCGCATTGCCAAGGCGCTGGGCTATCTGTATTTCGATACGGGTGTCATGTACCGTGCGGTGACGTGGGCGGCGCTCGATCGTGGCATCGCGATTGCCGACGAGCCTGCGATAACGGACCTGGCTGAGCACCTCGATATCCAGGTTGAGCCCCCCTCTATTGACGATGGCAGGCAATACACCGTGCGCGCTGATGGCATGGACATCACGTGGAGTATCAGGGATGCCGCGGTAAATCGTGAGGTCTCACTCGTCTCGGCTTATCGCGGGGTGCGCGCCGCGCTCACCGCGCAGCAGCGCCGCATTGGGCTGCGCGGCGCAGTGGTTATGGTCGGTAGGGATATCGGGAGTGTGGTCTTGCCAGAGGCCGAGCTGAAGGTGTTTCTTGACGCCTCTCTGCATGAGCGCGCTCGGCGCCGCTTTGTCGAGTCTGTCGAGCGCGGCGCAGATGTACGGTTTGAGCAAGTGGTCGCGGATCTGGCGCGCCGGGACGAGATCGATAGCTCGCGTGAGGTGGCCCCGCTCAGCCAGGCAGAAGGGGCCGTCTATCTGGATACAACACGGCTCAGTGTCGAGCAGGTTGTAGCCGCGATTCTGGAGTTGGTCTCAGACCGTACTTTTAAGGGGGAACATGCCAAGGGTTAGGCGGCGCATGACTCTCGGGGGACGCGTGGCTCAGGTCGATCCCGGCAGCATTGCGGATGAGATCGGGATCGAGCCTGGCGATCTTCTTGTAGCGATCAATGGCCATCCTCTCCGGGACGTGATCGACTACCAGTTCTACAGCGCTGAGGAGGAGCTTGTCCTGCACATCAGGCGCGGTCACCGCGTCCACCGGATCGAGGTTCAGCGCGACTATGACGAGAACCTCGGGCTGGCTTTTGTGGAGCCGCTCTTTGACGGCATACAAGAGTGCAACAATCATTGTCCCTTTTGTTTCGTCGCTCAGATGCCCCGAGGAATGCGGCGCACGCTCTATGTGCGAGACGATGACTATCGTCTCTCCTTCCTCCATGGCAGCTATGTGACCCTCACAAACCTGCAGGAGGACGATTGGCAGCGCATCGGAGAACAGCACCTTAGCCCGCTGTATGTCTCTGTCCACGCCACCGCTCTCCAGGAGCGGCGGGCAATGCTGGGCAACCCGCGGGCGCCGGACATCCTCAGGCAGCTCGATCGCCTGCGGCGCATGAACATCAGCGTGCACGCGCAGGTCGTGATCGTGCCGGGCATGAATGATGGCGCGGTACTCGAGCAGACTGTCGCCTCGCTGCTGAATCAGTGGCCTACGGTACAGACGCTGGCACTGGTGCCCGTTGGCGTAACGCGAAACTGTGCGCCGCAAGTGCGGGGGCTGACGGCGGATGAGGCGAGGAGTGTGCTGGAGCTTGCCGACGTGATGCGTCCTCGAGTGGCTGAAAAGACCGGTCGCACGTGGCTATATCCCTCCGATGAGCTCTATCTGCTCGCGGATCGAGAGGTGCCGCCCGCAGGGTACTATGATGACCCTGCACAGCGCGAAAACGGTGTGGGCCTCGTTCGGGCGCTGCTGGATGACTGGACGTACACCCGTGAGGGTCTCCCTCCCGGGCTGTTCTCCGGAGTGAGTGCGACGCTTGTCTGCGGGACACTGATCGCCCCGATCCTGGCAAGGCTCGCGGCGGAAGCGAGCCAGATCTCCGGTGCCAGGCTGATGGTTCGCCCGGTTCGCAATGGTTTCTTTGGCGAGACGGTCACGGTTTCAGGACTCTTGACGGGGGCGGATGTGCTTTCTGAACTCAAGACCATGGCCTTGAGTGATGTGGTCTGTATTCCGCGGGCGATGCTGGACGAAACCGGTGAGCGTACGCTGGATGACATGACCACTGACGCACTGGCGCAAACCCTGGGTGTGCCCGTGGAGCCTGTCGCCACCATGGGCGACGTCATCGATCTGCTCTACGGCCTGGGTGCCTGAAGAAAGGAGGGCGAGCACGCGCACAGGCATTGGAGGGACGTAGCGCAAGGGCTGCCATCAGGCAGTTGACGAGGATGGGGTTGCTCGTGTCGCAGCGAGCTTAACCCGGCTACCGGCCGGGGAAAATCGAAGGATCAGCGGAAGCCCCCGGGGTGTGCCACACCCCGTCATCTTCCTCCCCAAGCAAAGGACCACTGCAAACCCACCGGGCGACCGGTGGAACAAGATGGGGTCCAGTGGCACGTAGATCGTCAGGCATTCAGTGGCGGGCCCCTGGCTCGTTACCGTGTGCCATGCATCCAGTGGGAGGAACATCCATGTGTGGTATCGTTGGCTATGTTGGCACGCGCCCCGCGGCACAGATTGTGCTGGAGGGGCTGGAACGTCTGGAATATCGCGGCTATGACTCGGCGGGTATCGCCGTTCTGGTTGATCGGGAGATACGCCGGTGTCGCAGTGTTGGCCGAATCAGGCAGTTGGCGGCGAAGGTGGAGATGGTGGATATGCCCGGAGGACTGGGCATGGGGCATACGCGCTGGGCGACGCACGGCGCCGTCACCGAGGAAAACTGCCACCCCCATACCGACGGTGATGGCACCATCGCGCTGGTGCAGAACGGCATCGTCGAGAACTACCGGCCACTCAAAGAAGCGCTGGAGGCAGAGGGCATTGTGTTCCGGTCGCAGACAGACACCGAGGTCATCGCACATCTGGTCTCCAGGTACTATCGCAATGGTGAGGAATCGCTGGCTGAGGCTGTGCGTCTGGCCTTCGCGGATCTGGAGGGACCCAGCGCGATTGTCGTGATGAGCAAGAATGAACCTGGCCAGCTGGTCGCAGCGAGACTGGGCCACGCCGGCGCTGTCGTGATCGGCCTGGGCGACGGTGAGAACTTGATCGCGTCCGACACGTTGGCGCTGCTGGCGCACACCCGCAGGGTCATGTACCTGGAGGATGGCGACGTAGCCACAGTCACTGCTGAATCGGTCTCGCTCATCGATCGTAACGGGCAACCGATTGAGCGGCCGGTGGCGACACTGTCCGGAGATCCGGTCCTTGCCGCCAAGCAGGGGTACCGGCACTTTATGCTCAAAGAAATCTATGAGCAGCCTCAGTCGCTAACTGATGCCCTGCGCGGTCGCGTTGACCTGAGCCAGGATCAGGTGACGCTTTCGGATCTGGCTGGCGTCGAGCCCGTGCTGCCGCATCTACGGCGACTGCATGCGGTGGCCTGTGGGACAGCCTGGCACGCCTGTCTTATGGCCAAGTTCATGATCGAGGATCTGGCGCGCCTCCCGGTGGAGGTGGACTATGGCTCAGAATTCCGCTATCGCAACCCGCTGCTAGAGCCAGGATCGGTGGTGCTGGTGATCAGCCAGTCGGGCGAGACGGTGGATACGCTGGCTGCGATGGAGACGGCCCGTGAGCGGGGCATGCAGTCCATTGCGCTGGTCAACGTTCCTGGCAGCCAGGCAGCCCGTTTGGCCGATGGTGTCATCCCCCTCAACGCCGGACCGGAAATCGGCGTGGCGTCAACCAAGGCATTTACCTCACAGGTGACCGCAGGTCTGCTTTTGGCAATCTATCTGGGCAGCAAGCGCGGTACGCTGGATCGTGAACGCCGTGCGACCCTGCTCGCAGAGGCGAGCCGGCTCCCCAGTCTGGCAGGTGAACTGCTGAACGATGGGACCGACTATGAGGCGATTGCGCGGCGCTATATGCACTGCGACAACTTTCTGTATCTTGGAAGGGGCATGAACTATCCCATCGCGCTTGAGGGGGCCCTCAAACTTAAGGAGATATCGTACATTCATGCCGAGGGCTATCCGGCCGGTGAGATGAAGCACGGCCCCATCGCCTTGATTGACGAGAATATGCCGGTTGTGGCTATCTGTCCCGATGATCGCGTGCGGTCCAAGATGCTCAGCAATATCGAGCAGGTCAAAGCTCGAGGAGGGCGGGTCATTGCTCTCGCCAGTGAAGGCGATCTCGAGGTTGCCGACAAGGCAGACGATGTCCTGTGGATTCCCAGGGGCGGTGCTTATGTGACGTCGATCCTTGCCGCGATCCCGTTGCAGCTCTTTGCTTACCACATGGCCGTCTTGCGCGGCTGTGACGTCGACCAACCCAGGAACCTGGCCAAGAGCGTCACGGTAGAGTGAACGCCAAACAAAGGGCCCTCTCGATTGAGAGGGCCCTTTGTTCAAGTCCTAGAATGGCCGGACATCGGGCAGGTGCCTGGCGAGCTCCTCTCGCATCGAGGCCTTCATCGCGGAAAGGCGCGTGGCATCCAGCGCCTCAAAGCGCAGTGACAGTTTGGGGGAAGTGTTCGAGGCGCGAATCAACGCCCAGTCCTTGTCTCCGTAGTAGATGCGGGCGCCATCGATATCGATCACGCGGTACTGCTTCGCGTACGTATCACGGATGGCATCCACGACCTGCTCCTTCATATAGTCCGGGCAGTCGATCCGAATCTCTGGCGAGCTGACATAGTGCGGCAGCCCATCAAGGAGCTGGAGCACCATCTGGCTGAGAGGTATGCCCGCGCGGTCGATATACTCGAGCAGCCGCGCCGCGGCAAAGAGCGCGTCGTCGAACTCGATGGGCGGATCGTTGAAAAAGATGTGCCCGCTGAGCTCGCCGCCGATCAACGCTCGCTCCTGGAGCATTCGTGGAAGGATTGAGGTGTTCCCGCAGCGTGACATAATCGGGATCCCGCCGTATTTCTGCACCCCGTCGAACAGCATCTCCGAGCAACGGACCTCAAAGACCGCCTTGCCCGGGCCGTTTCGCAGGGCTTCTCTCGTGAACAGCAGTAGATAGACATCCGGGGGCACGATCTGTCCTTGTTCGTCCACGATGCCAATGCGATCCCCGTCCCCGTCAAAGGCGATGCCCAGGTCACACTGGTTTTCGACGACGGCTTGTGCCAGGTCTACGAGATTCTCGGCCTCGGAAGGGTCCGGGGCGTGGGCGGGAAAAGTACCGTCCGGTTCGCAGTAGAGCGGGACCACCTGGCAGCCCAGCTCGCGGAACAGCCGGAGGGCGAGCGGCCCGTTGACGCCGTGCCCGGCATCTACGGCAACCTTGCACGGACGCCTGAGAGACACCTTGTGCAGGAGGCAGTTCAAATAAGGATACTCGACATCGCGCACGAGGCG
>CAZYWU010000028.1:6502-32146 GCA_964651255.1 uncultured Anaerolineales bacterium | reverse complement strand
CTTTCATCAAGACGGACGCACCAGGCAAGTCGCCCGGGCGGTATAGCGTGATTATGCCTCGATATGCTCCGCTTCCGCAACTGCGCGAGCCAGGCCAAACTGGCTCATGATGTCGCTCAGAGCTAGCGGCTTAGCAGATCAAAGCAGCGTCCCAGAGAGTCCTCAGCGCCCAGACGGTGCTGGTTACGCAGCGCCTCCTGCAGCTCCATATGACCAGCATAGCGGAGCCGAGGATCCTCAGATGGCATGTCCCCCACGAACTCCTGATAAACAAGCCAGCAGTCGCGGAAGAACCCCTCCCGCAATAGGTTATCGAGACATTCCGACAGGAGACTCGGGAACCGATACTCGGCTGCCAGGGCCGTGTCGGAGGATTGCATGTCCGATAGCGCCGGCTCAAGCCCGTTCAAGTCGTCCGTGGCTAGCCGGTTCACCGCAAAGGCGACGCCACCAGTCTCGAGCGCCTGGCGCACGTGCCAGTCATCCCACATCCTCCTTGCGGCCTGTCATCGAGAAACCTATACTCTGGCGCGAGACATCTAGAGGAGCGAGCGGGCGCTTGAACCTGCGGTCAATCTACGGTAACGATCCTGCCCTTCTAAAGGCACAGCACCGTCGCTATTCTGCGGCTATCGAGGCCTTTGCCGCGCGCTACGGCAGCGGTCCAGTAGACGTCTTCCGCGCACCCGGACGGGTCAACTTGATCGGGGAGCACACAGACTATTCCCAGGGCTATGTGCTTCCGGTCGCCCTCGATCGCGACGTGCTGCTCATTGCCAGAGCACGGTCCGATGATCAGGTGCGGCTTGGCAACGTCGAAGCTGAATTCGCTCCCTCCACCTTCTCGCTTGCTCCGTCGATTCCCTCAGCCGCACCTGGTGACTGGTCCAACTATGTTCGTGGTGCTGCCCAACTCATGGCCGCGGACTATGGTGCGACCACCGGGATGGATGCACTCGTGTGCGGTGACGCGCCGCTTGGTATTCCCCGCGGTGCCGGACTGTCGTCGTCATCTGCCCTCACCGTAGTGGCCGGGCTCGCACTGGCGGAGCTCAATGGGCTGAACCTGGCCCCGGCCACCCTGGCCGAGGCCTGCGGCAGGGCCGAATGGTACGTTGGCACCCGGGGCGGGATTATGGATCAGTTTGCGTCACTTGCGTCCAGGACCGATTCTGCACTTTTCCTGGACTGCCGTCCCAACGCCGATTCCGGCGCATACACTTTTCGGCACGTGCCCCTCCCTCGGGATTGTGCCATCATGGTAGTCGACAGTGGGACCAGGCATAACAATACCGGACCGCTCTTTAACACGCGAGTGGCAGAGATACGGACAGGCGTCGCGCTACTGCGCGAGGTGTACTCCGACATCAAGTACCTCCGTGATTTGGAGGGCGTCCCATGGGATGAGTACGCAGACCTTCTGCCCGAGAGAATATCGATTGCCGAATTGGAGACCCGCGGCCTATTGTTGTGCCGACTGCTGGATAGCGGTACTCAACCGCCCACGTCGGATCTTTACGTGCGAGCCCGGTGCAGGCATGTCATTACTGAGAATGCCCGGGTTCTTGAGGCGGTCAGTTCCCTGGAGAGGGGGGACATCGTGCAGTTTGGCCAGCTCATGAGCGAGGCACACCAAAGCGTCCGCGACGACTTTGAGGTCAGCACGCAAGAGCTCGAGATCCTTATCGGAATCGCACTGCAGATGCCCGGCGTCTATGGGGCCCGGCTCACCGGCGCCGGATGGGGCGGATGCATCGTGGCTCTGGTCGAGCGGACCTGTGCGGAAAGCTTTGCCGATAGCATACAGCGCGACTACTATAGCGCTACGGGCATCGCGGCACGAGCCTTTGTCTGTCAGGCGAGCGCTGGCGCCTGCCGGGTGATCGATAACAGCTGACAGGAGCAGAGATGCAAAAGACCGTTCAGGACATTGTGGACGAAGCCGCACGACTCTTTGACTTGAGACACCATTGCTCAGAGGCTATCGTGATGGCCACCGGACACTTTTATCTCTCGCCCTACCCCGAGGTGCTCACGCGCGTCAGTTGTCCCTTTGGGGGCGGCGTTGGCGGATGCAGGGACGAGATCTGTGGCCTCTTTGGCGGGGCAACGATCGTGCTGGGGGCGCTCTGGGGACGCGAATCGTATTTAGAGGAAGACAAGTGGCTCTATGAAATCGTCTGTGAGTATCGTGACCGCTTTATCGCCGACAACGGCACAACCGTCTGCCGTCCCCTGCGAGATCACTACGCTGTTGACGGTGGACGCTGCGGCCCGCTGGTAGAGTACGCCACCCGTGAACTCGTACAACTCATCGAGCGCGTCGCCGATGAACGCCCCGAGGCGGCAATGCGACTCGCGCGCAGGGCTGCACGTTGATCTCACCCGACCCATACTGTGCACTTTGGAGGACCCCGATGAACACGCGCGTGGAGCGACTGCTTGCCGAGCTTGAGAAACGCGGCATCCCCGGGATGCTGATATCAACGCCTGAGAACCGAAGGTACCTGAGCGGATTCACCGGCTCCGCCGGCGTCTTGATCATCACACCTGCTGCGGCCAAACTGGCCACCGACTTTCGCTATTACGAACAGGCGCGCGAACAGGCGCCGGACTTTTGCCTGGTCGAGGTCCCACAGCAGATGCCCCGCGTGCTCGCCGATGAGCTATCGGCGCTGGGCCTGACGAGCGTCGCCTTTGAGAGCCAGGACCTGACGGTAGCGATTTACAACCAGTGGGCGGCTGCCATGGAAGGGGTCGAACTGATACCCACCAGTGGCATCGTCGAGGGACTCCGCGCCGTCAAGGAGCCCGCGGAACTGGAGGCGATCGAGCGCGCGGTCAGCGTGTCTGATGCCGCCATCACCTACATCATGGATACCATTCGCCCGGGGATGACAGAGCGCCAAGTTTCCTGGGCGCTGGAGGTTCATATGCGCACCCACGGCGCCGAGGCGCTGGCCTTTGAGACCATCGTTGCGGCCGGCCCGCGTTCAGCGATGTCACACGCAGTGCCCACGGACCGGCCGATACGGGCCGGCGAGCCGGTGGTTATCGACATGGGTGCCCGGGTAGACGGCTATCTGTCGGATATCACACGGTCCTTCTGTGTTGATCATGCCTCGGACAAGTACCTGGAAGTCTGGGACATTGTTCTGCAGGCACAGCTCACAGCCGAGCGAGGCATTCGTGCAGGGATGACAGGCATTGAAGCCGATGCGCTTGCGCGAAACATGATCTACGGTGCCGGCTACGAGGGCAAATTCGGGCACGGTCTCGGACACGGCGTTGGCCTGGCGATTCACGAGGACCCGCGGGCGAGCTTTACATCGACGACCCCGCTGCCGGAAGGTATGGTGATCACGGTAGAACCCGGGATCTATCTGCCCGATTGGGGCGGCATACGCATCGAAGACATGATTGTTGTCGAGGCCGATGCCAGTCGCGTACTGACCAGGGCTCCCAAGATGCCAGTCGTGCCCGGCGAATAGCCTCGGTTATTCTCGAGGGCGTTTGATGCTTGCCGTGTGCAGTGCATCGTGATAAGATGCGTGCAGGATTCTGGCGCAGGTGGATGTCAGTCTACGAACCCATATGAGGTGCAGGAATGCAAAGAAGGAATTTCATCGCTGAGGACCTCCCCTCCAGGTTATGGATCGCGCTCGCCCTCGTTGCAGGGCTCCTGATTGGCCTGCTGTTGGCGTGGCAGGTATTTCCCGTTCGCGTTGTGGACACGGATCCCTCGGATCTACGCGCGCGACATCAGGCCGACTATGTGGCCATGGTCGCTGATTCCTGGACTGTGACCGGTAACGCCGACCTGGCCCGGGAGAGGTTGTACGAGTTGGTGGACAAAGACACCACCTGGGCGGACGTCGACGCGCTCTTGAGTCAGACCGCGAGCGACCTGGCGGCCGAGGGCAACCTTCCCGCTGCGCTCCGTTTGAACAGGATGCAGGAGGCCGTACCGCTTCCGGTGGTCGAAGAGGGCACAGAGCAAGCGCCCGCTGCTGAAACAAGTGGAGAGTCTGTTGCTCCTGCACAGGAGGAGGCACTGCCGGCTGACGAACAGGCGGAAGAGTCCGAAGATAGCCTCGGGTGGTTGCCCATCGCCGGGCTGTTGGTGGTGCTGGCAGCCGCGGGGACCATCGGATACATCGTACTGCGTGATCGTCGCCGCCTCGAAACTCCCGACGCAGGGGATCTGGACTTGAGCCCGATTGAGCCGACGATGGACGACCGGCGTCATGGTTCCGCGATCTCGCTCAATCCCATTCCTGCGCCCGGTGGCTTTGACGACCAGGTCATCGCATCTGATTCCGATTTCCTTGAGGCCTCAGTCGATCTTCAGGGTGAGGAAGAAGACGGGGCCAATGTCGCTCTCGACGCCTTCGCAGGAGACGCCACCACCGAGGTAGCCAGTGACAGGGTCTATGAGGACGATGCCTACGGCGACGCCTCCGGCCACGTCGACGCGGACGAGGACAGTGAGGAAATGCCTCTGACGCAAAGGCCGGCGCTGGAAGCCGAAGAGGCCTGGCACATTGAGACGCCGGCCGCCGAGCCTATGGCACCAACAGCAAGCGCCAGGCCCAAACCTGTCGAAATCGCAGCGCTGGACGATGAGGATTTGGAGATAGATGAAGAGCCGCCGACCGGCGAGATCCTTACATCCCGCACGTGGCCGCGGCACGCCCCAGCGGTAGAACCCGCTTTGGCGCCCGGCCAACTCGGCATCTTTGAGACGAGTTACTCCTTTGGCGATGACGACTTTTACCACGCCTTTACCATCGAGTCACCAGCCCATGAGTTCCTTGGCCAGTGCGGAATCGTGATCAGCGATACGGTGGGGGTAGACGACGCCCAGATGGTCGATGCCTTTGACATCTGGCTCTTTGAGACGCAGGGGACCCGTACGCTGTCCAAGGTGATCGTCAGTGAGCAAGCCTTTGACGACGAAAGCATCAGCACCAAACTCATCCGCAAGGGCGAGCTGGTTGTGGCGCAACCCGGCCTGGTGATTGAACTGGAGACAGAGTCGATCCGCCTGACAGCGACCGTGGAGGACGTTGCGTACCGCGACGACACCGCCGAAGCTCGAAGCGTCTTTGATCGCCTCAAGGTCCGCATGGTGGTCGAACAGCTTTCCTGATTCCAGTCTCGAGTACAGGCCCCTGCCAGATGCATGCGCCCAGATGCACGCTTGCAGGGGCCTGTGGGACCCAGAACGCTCAAGGCCGCTGGCCTCCAGCACCCCCCCTTCCGTCAAGTGACCCAATGAACCGCCAAATCGTCCACGTCGATCTGGATGCCTTTTTCGCCGCAGTCGAATGCCTTTTGGATCCGAGCATCGCCGGCAAGCCCGTTGTCGTCGGTGGAGATCCGGCAGGACGCGGCGTGGTCGCCTCTGCTTCCTACGAAGCGCGAGCGAGAGGTGTTCATTCGGCGATGCCAATGGCCGTGGCCATGCGGCTGTGTCCCGACGCCATCCGAGTCACGCCGAGACACGGGGTCTACTCAGCACACTCGCGGGCCGTTATGGCGCTTCTGAGCGAATACACGCCGGTCGTTGAGCAGATTTCAATCGACGAGGCATTCCTGGATCTTTCAGGGACTGAGGCGCTGCATGGCCCCGCCCCGCAGGTCGCCCGCGTTATCCAGCAGCGCGTACGGGAGGAACTGGGCTTGCCGTGCTCACTCGGTGTCGCGACCAACAAACTGGTGGCCAAGATAGCCTGTGGACAGGGCAAACCCCGAGGACTGATTGTCGTGCCACCGGGTGGAGAAGCTGCCTACCTGGCGCCCTTGAGCATCGAGACACTATGGGGCGTCGGGGAGGCCACAGGGAAACGCTTGAGAGCGATGGGTATCCGGACGATCGGCGACCTCGCCCGATGGCCCGAGGAGGCGCTACGCGACATCCTGGGTGATTCAGGAATCCACCTGCAACGCGCGGCGAATGGCATAGATGACAGTCCCGTGAATACAGAGCGCGAGCGCAAGTCATACAGTCACGAGCAAACCTTTGCGTTCGATGAGACCGATGAGACGCGCATCAAGCGTACGTTGCTCGGAATGGCCGACCGGCTGACTGAGCAGATGAGGCATGACGGCGTTCTGGCATGGACCGTGAGACTCAAACTTCGTGATCGCAAGTTTGACACCTTTACGCGCCAGATGCGCCTCAAGCAGCCCACAGACCAGGCGGACGATGTCTTTCAGGCTGCTGCCACCCTGCTCGCGGCCAGCTGGGACCACCGTGCCCTGCGTCTTGTGGGCGTTGCCGTCACGGAGTTGCTCAGCCAGGGCGGCCTTCAGCTGGATCTGTTTGAGCACGGTGATCAACGGCAGGTGCGTCTCAGTCGTGCAGTCGATGAGATTCGGGATCGATTTGGCACTCTTGCGATCACCCGGGCCTCGCTGGCCAAACGCGCACACGCAAGAGACCTTGACGAGTCGCGCCGCGACCGCTAGGCGATGCCTCCGGTCTGTTGGCGCGCCCCCACTCCTGACCTATAATCCCGCAGGATTGTTCAGTACAGCACGTGTCGGAGAAATATGAAACCGATCATCGCCACACTTGGTCGCTTCTCTCAACGCCATGGATGGGCCAATCGCCTGTTGCGCATCGACCTTTCCGCCGGCAAGATCAGCGCTACACCGATCGAAGCGTACATTCCCGAGTTCATCGGAGGCCGCGGCGTGGCCGTTCGCCTGGCCTGGGACGAGTATCCAGAGCCCGCAGATCCGTTCGACGCCGCGAGTCCACTCATCATCATGACCGGTGCCCTCACTGGCACGCGGTCGCCGTATTCCGGCCGCACCTCGATCACCGGCTTTAGCCCTCAAGCGTATCCATACAACTGGTACACACGCGCGAATATTGGGCACCACTGGGGCGCAGAACTCAAGCGCGCCGGGTATGACGGTATGCTTGTCACCGGGGCCGCCGAATCGCCGGTCCAGATCATCGTCCGTGACGACCAGGTGAGCATCGCCCCGGCGGATGACCTCTGGGGACTGGACACGTTCGATACGCAGGAAGCGCTGCGGGCCCAGCTCGGCGCTCAGGTGCGCGCGCTGTGCATTGGACCGGCCGGTGAGCGTCTGTCCCGCATCGCGACGATCCACACCGGCACATCCTCCACTGCCGGACAGGGCGGTTTTGGAGCCGTGATGGGCGCGAAAAAGCTCAAGGCCATCTCTGTGATTGGCTCCGGGGAGGTCTCCGTCCACGATCCCGAATTGATGGAGGGGCTGCTCAAGGCCGTAGCGGCAGACATCCGTGCCTACCGTCCAATTCCCAACCTCATCGAGCAGAACAAGGCGCTGGCCTGCGACCGGGGCGGCCGCGTGCGCCCCTATGCCTGCACTGCGGCCTGCCCCACCCCATGTAACCGGTACTACTCCGATATGCCGGGCGTCGCCTATCCGGAGCGCCGCTGGGAGGGCCACTGGACCTGCGTGGGCAGCATGTTTCGCGGCATGCCCGAGGGCGGCCGCATCTCCTACGACGGGCTTTTTGACTGGCAGCTGGGCACATACGCTGGCCTGGAGATGAATGTCCTGAGCAATCGCTACGGGCTGAACCAGTGGGATATCATCATGAGCATGGTCCCCTGGCTCGAGCGCTGCCAGCGAGCAGGGCTCATCGACGAGATGAACGGCATGGCCATGAACTGGCAGGGCCCTGAATTCTGGGCCATGTTCCTGCACGCTGTCGCCTATCGAGAGGGCCTGGGCGACGCACTGGCGGAAGGCGGACTGCGCGCCTCTCTCCAGCTCGGCCTGGGACAGGATCTGGCGCGGCGCTACTACAACGGGTGGGGCTTTGGAGGCCACTGGGACGGGCACGCCTGCTGGTCCAACTACCTTGTCTATCCCTACTGGCTCGTTTCTGCTCTCCAGTGGAGCACAGACACCCGCGACCCATACAGCAGCAGCCACGGTTATGTCCAGAATATCATGCGTTGGGGCCCGCTGGGGGACCATCCCGGCGAGCCCCCCATCAGTTGGGAGCAGATCCGGGGCATCAGTGCCAGAGTCTATGGGACGCCCGATGCTCTGGACCCGTACTCTGGCTACAGTGCCAAGGCGTTTCCCGCCTTTTACCATGACCGGCGCTCGGTGATGAAAGACAGCCTGCCCACCGACGACCAGGTTTTCCCGCTGATCTACAGCGTCACCACAGAGGACCGTTTCTTCCGCGTGCAAGCCCCCGCCCCCCTGGGTGAGATCGAGGGCCCGTCGGTAGACTACCATCTGTTCCGCGCCGGCACCGGCACAGTGTGGGACGAGTCCGAGTTCGACCGTGCTGCCGATCGTGTCTACGCGACAGAGCGCGCGCTCTGCGTCCGGCACTTTGGGCGCAACCGCCGTATGGATGAGACCGTCTATACCAACTATGAGTATCTGGAGAACTGGCCCAACCCGTTGCTGGATGAGCGTCAGGCACTGGATCGCGCGCAGTTTGCGCCGGTGACGGACGAGTACTATCGCCATCTCGGCTGGGATCAGGAGACCGGCTGGCCGACCCGCGAGCGTATGGAGAGTCTCGGCATCGGTGACCTGTACCAGCCCATGGTCGATGGTGCGGCAACTGCCGGTGACCCGGTTGCTGTCTCGAAAGGGGCAGGCATTGAGGACTAGAGCGTCCAACGATCGGAACGGTCCTGGCATCAGAGAACGCCGCGTCGGGACCCACCGGGCACTGGTGCTCGGCATCCTGCTACTGCTTCTATCTGGCTGTGCGACTGTCCAGGACTCGCAGCTCGTCAGCCTGTTTGCGCCGGACACGCCTGCGCCAACGGCGACAGCCACCGCGACGCCTACTCGTACAGCGACAGCGACGGCGACCCCTACGGCCACACCAACAGCGACGCCGACCCCGACACCCAGTCCAACACCATTGCCGCTCGAGGTGCAGGTTCAGATCGATCCGGCGGTGGTGTCCGAGGGACATACAGCATCACTGACGGTGCGCGTTAACCAGAGCGCCGCCGTCCGCGCCACCGTAGGTGACACAGAAGTGATGATGGTATCGGTGAGCGATGGCCTCCACGCCGGCTTGCTGGGCGTCGGCGCGACCGCCGGCGCGGGAAGCTACCCTGTGCGCGTATCTGTGATTGCCCCCGATGGGCGCACTGCCAGGATCGACTCTACCCTGACCACCACCCTCGGTGATTTCGAGACCGAGGTGCTGGACTTTCAGCCCAGCACGGAAGCATTACTGGCCCCGGACATCGCCCAGCCTGAGTTTGAGCGCGTATCGGCGATCTTTAGCTCGAGCGCACCGGCGGTTCTGTGGGACGCGCCCTTTGCCTGGCCACGTGAGGACCGTATCACCTCGCGTTTCGGTACCAGGCGCACCTATGGTACGGTGTTGAGCTCGTATCATGCTGGCCTCGACATCGCCGGCCTAGTTGGCGAGCCAGTTGTTGCTCCAGCGAGCGGCGTTGTCGTGCTGGCTGAGGAGCTGCAGGTCCGCGGCATGGCTGTGATCATCGATCACGGCGCCGGGGTGATGAGCGGGTATTTCCACCTGAGCGAGATCGCAGTACAGCCAGGAGATCAGATCGCTGCAGGCCAGCTGATCGGTAAGGTTGGAGCGACTGGCCTGGTCACGGGCTCGCATCTACACTGGGAGATGCGTGTCGGTGGCGTTGCAGTGGACCCTCTAGAGTGGCTGGACCGCCGGTTCCCCTGGCAGAACATCGTCGCCGGCGAGGCTACGCCGGCACCCTGACGATCGGAGAGACCCAATGACACCGTACTATCTGGATCGCCCTCTGGTGATGGCACACCGCGGCGCCAGGGACGTCGCGCCGGAAAACACCATTGCAGCCTTTCGCGCCGCCATAGACCTGGGCGCAGATGCTGTGGAGATGGATATCGTCCGGTGTGCATCCGGTGAGATTGTGCTTATGCACGATGACACCGTCGATCGCACGACAAATGGGTCGGGGCGCGTTGATTCTCTGACGCTGGGTGCCCTGCGCAACCTGGACGCCGGGAGTTGGTTCGATACGCGCTTTGCCGGTGAGCCTGTCCCTCTGCTGGATGAGGTGCTCGACGCCATCGGCGGACGCATTCGCCTGAACATCGAGATCAAGCATCAGCGCTCCGGCGCGCAGCCCATGGAGGCTGAACTCGCGGCAAGCCTGCGACAGAGAGGCCTGATCGCGGACACCATAGTCTCGTCCTTTGACCCACGGGCGCTCGGAAGACTGAAAAGGGTTGCTCCCGACATCCCGCGGGGGTTGCTTTACGCCAGTGACATGCCGCTCCCCTTGCGCCACGCATGGCCGCGCATCTGGCTGGCGCCGCAGGCGCTGCACCCGCACTTGAGCATGGTCAATGAGAGCTATATCCGACGGGCAAGCATGGCCGGGTTCCGGGTCAATGTCTGGACAGTCAACGAGCAAACCGACATTGCCCGTATGGCCAGTCTGGGGGTGGATGCCATCATCACCGATCACGTCACGCTGGCCAAAAGTGTGCTGGGGCTCGAGAACGGCTAGAACGCCGGTGCCCGCGAGCTTGAGCCGCGGGCACTGATGCGATACGAGCAAGCCGGCCTATTCCAACGGAAAGGCCCGGCAGAGTGCCCGCGTCTCCTGCCGCACGCTCTTGCGCTCTGCGGGGTCGTCTATGTGCTCCAGCACACGGCCAATCCAGCGCGCCACCTGCTTCATCTGAGCTTCCCGGAAACCCCGCGTCGTCACAGCCGGCGTTCCCAGCCGAATTCCACTGCTAACCAGAGGCGGTTTCTGGTCAAAGGGGATCTGGTTCTTGTTGCAGGCGATCCCGGCCTCCTCCAGCGCTTCCTGTGCATCCTTGCCGGTGACGCCAAAACTGGTCAGGACATCGACCATCATCAAATGGTTGTCAGTCCCGCCCGAAACGAGCCTCATCCCAAGACGCTGTAACTCGGATGCCAGCGTCTGTGCATTGTCCACGATCGCCTGCTGATACACCTTGAACTCGGGGGTGAGCGCCTCGCCAAAGGCCACGGCCTTGGCGGCGATGATGTGCTCCAGAGGCCCTCCCTGGATGCCAGGGAACACCGCACGATCGAGCGCCTTGGCATGTTCCTTCTTGCACAGGATCAGCCCCCCGCGCGGGCCGCGCAGCGTCTTGTGTGTCGTCGTCGTGACAATATCCGCATAGGGGATCGGGCTCGGGTGCAATCCCGCCACCACGAGTCCCGCAATATGCGCAATGTCCGCCACCAGATAGCAACCCGCTTTGTCGGCGATCTCCCGCAGGCGCGCGAAATCGATAATGCGGGAATAGGTCGAGGCCCCGGCCAGGATCATCCTGGGCCTGACGTCGAGCGCCTGCGCCTCGAGGGCGTCATAGTCGATGGTCTCGGTGTCCCGGGTGACGCCATAGTGGACAAAGTTATACTGTATCCCGGAAAAACTAAGCTTGTGCCCGTGTGTCAGGTGCCCACCCTCGGCCAGGCTCATCGAGAGCACAGTATCGCCGTGCTTGAGGAGGGCGAGATAGGCCGCGGCATTGGCCTGTGACCCCGAGTGCGGCTGCACGTTAGCGTGATCGGCCTGGAACATTGCCTTGGCGCGCTCGATGGCCAGTGATTCCACCTGATCGATGAACTCACAGCCGCCATAGTAGCGGCGACCGGGATAGCCTTCGGCATACTTGTTCGTTAGAACGCTGCCCTGAGCATCGAGCACAGCCTGGCTGACATAGTTCTCCGATGCGATGAGTTCGATCGTCTCCTGCTGCCTCTCGATCTCTGCTCCGATGGCAGCCGCGGCCTCGGGATCCTGCAATGCCAGACGCGCCGTGCTCCCCGTGTGATATCCCCGTGGGATAAAAGTGCCTTCGCTCATCCGATTTCGGCCTCCCATCATAGTGCCCGAGCACACAAGTCGCTGGTGGAACCGGGTGAATCATCCCGTGGTGCGCGCTCCTCAGCAGCGAGGCCACCGGCAATGGCGAATGGCGTGCGGCAACGGGTGAACGACGCGCAGATTATAGACGGGTCAGTACTGCCACGCAAACGTCAGGACTGATGCCCGTGACGCCAAACTGAGAAGGTGCGGGGGCAAAGGGGCCAAACAGGCGTCAGGCATCCAGCGGGGCATGCTCCCGCGTCAGCCAATCAGGTCCGCACGCGCCTCTTGTCGATCCAGACGAGCACGCCGAGCAGCACAGCGAGCAGACTCGCAAACCCCGTCGCCAGGATTCGCGGTGTGGTCCACCTATCCCGCTGACCACCAACGCCGGGTGATTCGCCGCTGCCGCCGTCGAGCAGAACCTCTCCTGCTGCCGCTGGCACATCTTTCTCCAGCGCCGCGCCGGGCAGTGCGTCCCGAGGTACTTCACGAGCCAGAGGAGCCGGCTGCCTGCTGGCTGGACTCTCAGGTATATCGCCAGGCTCAGCGCTCTCGGTAGCGGAGGACTCTTCCGCGCCCGTAATTGCGACATCGGTTTGCTCCGGCAGAGCCATTGCTGAGACGCCCTGTTGCTCATCGGTTGGCGCTGCCCTCATTGCGGCAACATCGGCGTCCTCTGCCTCAGGAACCGCTTCACTCTCGCTGGCCACCGCTGCCTCTGCCACCGTCTCGGCCTCAACAACCCGAGTTCCCTCAACCTGCTCGCCACTGGCTGCCGACGCGAGAGCTTCCGAAGCCACCTCTTGCTCCGCTTCCGTCAGTGCTTCCGCCTCCGGAGCGCTCGCCATCATCGCGGCCGGCGCCGACTCTTGAAGAGCGTACTCTACGACCGTAGAATCCGACTGGCCAAACAGCGCAAACGCGTTCCAGGAAAGGGTCAGCACCAGAGCGGCACTCACGGCAGCAGCGCTCGTGCGCACTATATAAAAAGCCTTGTCCAGACGGCGAGTCTGGCGTTGCGCGGCGATCACCGACTGTGGAATGACGACCGGCCGCGGCATGCGGGGAGCCGGCGCTGATCGCAACAACTCCACGGTACTGCGCAATGTCGCCAGCTGTTCGGTACACGTTTCGCATTCTTCCAGGTGCTTTTCCAGGCGCGCAGCCTCCTCATCGGAGAGCTGACCATCGAGATACAGGGATAGCCTCTCCTGATGACGTCGGCAATGCAGCCATTTGCGGATGCTCTTCATAAAACGGATCTTCTAGATAGATACATAATCCAGGAAACTGATCCTTGCGCTAACTCTGTGTCCGACCAACCCCTAGACGAAAGCCGGCAGGCAAAAGTTCCTCACGCTCCAGCAAATAGTCACGCAGCTTGCCACGCGCGCGGCTCAGCCGTGACTTGACCGTTCCCACCGAAATCTGCATGGCCTCCGATATCTCATTGTAGGAGAGGCCATGGATGTCAGACATCACCAGTACGGCGCGCTGATCACTGGGCAGTGTCCCAAGGGCTCGCTGAATGGCTATGCCGAGCTCGTGGCGCTCGGTGTACGCCTCTGGCTCTTCTTCCTCGGCAAGAAGCATGCTGCTGTGCTCGTCGTCCTCCACGAGGTCGTCGATCGGCGTGCTTGGGCGTCGCTGCTTGTAACGCAGCTGATCGTAGCTGCAGTTGGTGGTGATGCGTAAAATCCAGCCCTTGAAAGATCCTCCGCGGTAGCGCGAGAGTCCCTGAAAGGCACGGATGAACGCTTCCTGTGTCGCATCCATCGCCGCGTCAGCATTCCCAAGGATGTGGTACGCCACCGAATACGCCAGTTCCTGGTAGGCACTGACGAGCTCATCAAAAGCCTGCAGATCGCCCTGCTGCGCCGCAGCAATGATCGCCGGTTCCCTATCAGTTTTATCAGGCTGGCTCCCGGAATCCATCGGCTTGGTGCTCGACCCTTCTGTGCTCTGGCCGTTCAAACAACCTGCCACGATGTGCCACGATCGGTTTGACGGAGCCATACCGATGCCCTATACTGCTATCGCCCTGTGGGCAAGCCGAAGTGGCGGAATGGTATACGCGGTGGTCTCAAAAACCATTGGAGGTTGCTCCTTGTGGGTTCGAATCCCACCTTCGGCATTCATGATAGCCGATATGGCTTGCCTTCGCAAGCATCTCGTGCGTCATCCCTCGAGTCGCTGGGTACGACACGGATGACGCTCTTTGTGAGTCGTATACGGTTCATTCAACTTCGCCGATTTCACGGCCGCGTCTAGAACACAGAAGGAGATCAGCCAATGCCACTCGTCACCAGTAAAGCTATGTTGGAGGCCGCCCTTGAGGGCCACTTTGCCGTGGGCGCCTTTAACGCCAACAACATGGAGCAGATCCAGGGGATCGTCGACGCCGCCAACGAAGAGAAATCCCCCGTCATTCTGCAGGTCAGCCAGGGTGCCATAGACTATGCCGGGCTCGGCTTTGCCACAGCCATGGTCAAGGTAGCAGCGGAAGAGGCCTCTGTTCCCGTGGCATTGCACCTGGACCACGGGGCCAGCTTTGAGCAGAACGTCATCTGCCTGCGCGCCGGGTTCACCTCGCTGATGTTCGACGGTTCCAAACTGCCCTACGAAGAGAACGTCGCCATCACCGCCAAGATCGTGGAGATGGCCAGCGTCGTGGGCATCCCCGTCGAGGCCGAGCTGGGCAAGGTGCTCCAGTCGCGCGACAAGGTCACCGAAGAGCAGGTTCGCGCGGCGATGACCGATCCCGATCAGGCCGCGGACTTTGTGGCGCGCACGGGCATCAGCTCCCTGGCCGTCGCCATCGGCTCAGTGCATGCGATGGAGGCCGCTGAGGCCGAGCTCGATATCGACCGGCTCAAGGCCATTCGCGCCAAGGTGAACATTCCGCTGGTGCTCCATGGCTCGTCTGGCGTCAAAGAGTCCAGCGAGGTCGAGGCCATTCAGTACGGCATCTGCAAGATCAACGTCGCCACGATGCTGAACCAGGCCTTTATCAAGGGCATCCTCGATGGCTATGCCGCCAACCCCAAGAATATCGATCCGCGCAAGTGGCTCGCTCTTTCTCGCGACGGTGTCAAAGAGGTCGTCCGCAGCAAGATGCGGCTCTTTGGCAGCAGCGGTACCGTGACCGCCTCCGGTTTTGTGAGCCCCCCGACGAGCCATCGCACGGCAGAGCTCGGGCATCTCGAATAGTCACTCACCATGGACGACCCCGATCAATCTGATCGGGGTCGTTTTGCTTTGTGCTTTTGCCCGGCCATCCCTCTGGTTCTATACTGCCCGTGTTTCCCGCTTATTCGCCGTTGAGGACATGTTATGCAGCGTTCAGCTCACATCATCCTGTTGCTCCTGCTTCTGGCATTGAGCCTGGCGGCTCCATTGCCCCCGTCCGCCGCCGCGGGCCCGGTGGAATTGACCGTCTTTAGTTCACCGATCTGCAGCAGCTGTCAGCAATTCTCATCGACTTACCTTCCTGCACTTGAGGCCGGATATGGGCCGTCTCTTGTTGTACGCACTGTAGACATCTCCACCGCAGAGGGCCTCCTGGAGCTGGAGCAGGCCGAGTCAGCCGCAAACTCGTTCAGCAACCCTCTGCCCGTTCTGTTAGTCGATGATGTGCTCATGGCCGACGAGGACCTCGCCGCTTTGACGGAGCGCCTGAGTGAGGAGTTGGAGGCAAGGCTCGGGCCACCCGCGGCCACAGCAGTTGCTACAACGCCCCTGCTCGCCCAGACACCATCAACCGTGGCCGAGCAAGAGGATATCTGCCTCACAGACTGTGTTTCCAGCCATCCGATTCACATTGCATATGTATCCAAGGCCTACTGCGATGTCTGCGACCGCACAAAACTCCTGCTGGAGGTACTCAGGAAGGAATACCCGCAGATCATCATCCACGAGTTTGACCAGACACAGGATGCCAAGCTGCTGGAAGCGATCGGCCAACATCTCGATATTCCGTCCGAGAAACGATTGATTGCACCTTCGGTATATGTGGGCGAGTCGGCGCTGATCGGCGGTGACGAACTCACCAGCGATAGGCTGCGGGTGATCCTTGATCGTTATGTCGATACGGGCGCGCCCGCATTCTGGACAAGCATTGATACCTCCCTGGCCACCACCAGCATTCTGAGCCGGTTCCGGGGGTTGGATGTAGCCGCTGTATTCCTGGCCGGCCTGATCGATGGCGTGAACCCCTGTGCCTTTGCCACGATTCTGTTCTTTGTGTCCTATCTAGCCATCAGCCACTGCGGTCGCAAAGACATGCTGCTGGTCGGTGGGGCATTCACGCTCGGAGTGCTCATCACTTACTTTGCCGTAGGCGTCGGAGCCATGCAATTGCTTTCGCTCGTCGACGCAGTGCGCGGCGTGGGCCTGGTGCTCTATTCTCTTATGGCCCTCGCTTGCCTGGTGCTCGGGGCGCTTAGCCTGCGAGACTATATCCTGGCCCGCCAGGGCAAGCTGTCCGACATGAGCCTCAATCTCCCGAGTAAGCTGCGAGATCGGATCCACCGTCGAATTCGGGCCGGCCGGGGCGCTTCGGTGGGCGCAGCGTTGATCACTGGAATCGTGATCTCCCTGCTCGAGCTGGCGTGCACAGGTCAGGTCTATCTCCCCACCATCTCCTACGTGATGGGCGTGCCCGAGATGCGTGCCTCTGCCCTGGGATATCTCGCGCTGTACAATGTGGCCTTCATCCTGCCCCTGGTGGTTGTGCTGACTCTCGCCGCCTACGGCGTGAGCACCCGCACATTCCAGAATCTCTTCACGCGCCACGCTGCCAAGAGCAAACTGGCTATGGCCGCGCTGTTTCTCGTGCTGGGTGCCTTGCTCACCGTCCGCGTCATCAACCTGTAGGCTTGCGCCATCTGCACAGCGGAGCCCTGGAATAGCCTCGTCTGGATACGGTACGGGCCAGAGACTCGCATCGATCTCTGGCCCGTACCGCTTCGAATCACTTACGAGGCGTTGCGCGCCGCCTCCGCCAGCTCCTGCCACTCGGTGTGGAAGATCCCCTCGCGATCGGTGCGTCGGTAGGTGTGCGCGCCGAAATAGTCACGCTGAGCCTGGGTCAGGTTCGCCGGCAGCCGGTCGGTCCGGTAAGCGTCAAAGTAGGCCAGCGAGGCGCTCATCGCCAGGCAGGGGATCCCCAGTTGTACCGCGGTGGTGACGACACGGCGCAGCGCCCCCTGTCGTGAGAGCACGGCCTCGCAAAAGTACGGGTCCAGCAGAAGGTTCTGAAGCGCAGGATTGCGCTCGTACGCCGCGCTGATGTCGTTGAGGAAGCGTGCCCGAATGATACAGCCGCCCCGCCACAGCTTGGCGACGGTGCCCAGATGGAGTGAATAGTCATATTCGCTGGAGGCGGCCCGCAGCAGGCCCATGCCCTGGGCATAGGAACAGATTTTGGCTGCAAAGAGCGCCTGGCCCACGTCGTCGATCAGCGCAGCTGCATCTCCGCTATAGCACATGGGCGGACCGTATAGCACCTGGCTCGCCGCCACCCTCTCCGCTTTGAGAGCCGACGTGATGCGCGACTCGACCGCAGCGTTGATGGTCTGCAGTGGCATGCCGATATCCATGGCGTCCTGCGAAGTCCACTTGCCCGTGCCTTTTTGCTGCGCTTCATCCAGCACCAGGTCCACCAGGGGCTGGCCGGTCTCCTCGTCGGTCACGTAAAAGATGTCGCGCGTGATCTCGATCAGGTACGACTCCAGTTCGGCCTGGTTCCAGGCGCCAAAGATCTCACCCAGCTCTGTGGCCGAGAGGCCCAGGGCCCGGTGCAGGATGTCATAGGCCTCGGCGATAAGCTGCATATCGCCGTACTCGATGCCGTTGTGTACCATCTTCACATAGTGGCCAGCGCCACGCGGCCCGAGATAAGCCACGCAGGGCTCTCCCTCGGCAACCGCGGCGATAGACTCAAAGATGGGGGCCACCATGGCGTAGGCGTCCTTCTGCCCTCCCGGCATGATCGCCGGGCCGTGCAACGCGCCATATTCGCCGCCCGATACGCCCGTCCCGATATAGTTGATACCCCTGGCAGCCAGATCCACTGCCCTGCGCTCGGTATCCTTGTAGAAAGAGTTGCCGCCGTCGATGATCAGGTCGCCCTTGTCGATCAGGGGCACCAGTTGCTCGATGACCGCGTCCACGGCGTGTCCCGCCTGGACCATGAGCATGATCTTCCGGGGCCTGGAGAGGGACGCCACGAGTTCCTCCAGCGTCTCGCAGCCCTTGATGCGCTTGCCTCGAGCTTCACCCTCCAGGAACTCCCGCGTCCGCTCCACTGTTCGGTTATAGACCGCCACGGAGAACCCGTTGCGCTCCATGTTCAGCACCAGGTTCTGGCCCATGACGGCCAGACCCACCAGTCCGATCGTATAGTCGCCCATCATCTCCTCCTACTGCACTGACCACTCCGCCTGTTCGCTCTTGAGCCTGTGGAGCATCTCGCCGGCGCGCGGCACCAGCAGGATCCCCTCGGCCTCACGATCCACCCATTCTGACAACTCTAGACCATCGGGATCCACATATCCAAGATTCACGCGCTCGCAGCGTTCCCGTGGAATACCCGTCGCCAGAACTACGTTGATGCGAGCCCGCTCGATACCATTCTCGTACGTGCCCGCGCCCTTGACCAGTGTCGCATGGGTCATGACGCCGCGAGACACACCCTCGAAACGCTCCATCTGCGCCAGGTAATAATCGCGCACGTGATACCCTATGCGATCCAGCACGGCACCGTGCGTGTACGAGATCTCGTCGATATGCGGGGCGTAGATGATGACGGTGCCGCCATCGGAGACCACCGGCTCGAGCTTGTACATGCCCTTGCTGGCCGTCCAGATGTCGTCATAGAGGTCCGGCATCACCGAGATCACGGTGTGGAAGGCATGGTCCATCCAACGGATGTTGACGCGAGCCGAAATCTCCGCCGCTGCCTCCTGAGATTGCTCGGGCGTACCCCAAAACAGGCCCGCCAAATCGTGATGGCCGACCACCACCATGCTGAAACAGGATTTTTCGACTGGAATCAGTGCGGCGGCGCGATTGAGCATCTCACGGACCGGCGTCTCCTGCCGTCCGATGGTCCACAGGTTGGTCAGCAGCGCCCCCAGCCAGTGACTGACATCGATCACACTCGGTCCGCTGATCCCCGGGTAAAAGTACTTGTTGCCACCCGAGAATCCGACGATCTCGTGCGGGAAAACGGGGCCGCAGATCATGAGATGGTCATAGTCCAGCACGCGGGCATTGATCTCGACAGGCAGCTCCTCCCGAAGCATGCCGTTGGAGAGTTCGGCGATCTCCTGCTCCGGTATGGTACCCAGCAAGGTGAGCCCCGACAGGTAGTCATGGTTGTAGAGGCCCACGGCCGCATAGCGCGTCGCGCGCTCCTCTGCAGTGATGCCCAGATGCCGGCAGATGCGCTCCTCGTCCATCGGCGCATGAGTGCCCAGGGCGATCAGGACGTCCAGTCGCGCCACTTTCCCCAGCATGGCGTCTGCCAGCGTGCGAAAGCAAAGCGGTATCGGGCCGCTGCGCGTGCTGTCGGGCAGGATGAGCAGTACGCGCTTGCCGTGCACCCCGGCCTGCTCTACCCCCTGCCGGAGGATCTCGCGAGCCTCATCCTCGGTGAGAAAGCGATCGCTGAATCCCTTGCCTACAAGCATCTCTGGTCCATCCTTTGCCAGGGTGGTATCTCCGGCAGAGCCCGGAGAAACGTCATCAACAGCTCTCGCTGGTAGTTTCCGTCAAAAGAGCCGCTCACGAACCGGGGCAGTCCCTCGTTGTAGAACCGCTCCCAGCTCGCCTCTTCGCCGCCCGGCACGATCGGGAAGAAGAGGCAGCCTGTCTCCTGCGCCGCCGATAGATCGCCCGGTGCGTCGCCGATCATCAGCCGGCGGTTAGCGGCGTATCTGCCCTCGGAGGCCTCCGCCAGGTGGCGTGCTTTGCTGCCCATCTCCTGACCCGCAATCGCCCGCGCATAGCGGTCGACGCCGTGCTCCTGCCACTCCCGGATCAGCGCCTCGGTCGGTGTCTGCGAGACCACCACGACATCGGCCTGTGCGGCGATCGCTTCCAGACTCTTGCGTGCCCACATAAAGGGCACGATGCCCGTCACGATGTCGGCAATCGCGGCATTGACCGCCCTGCTCCAGGCCAGCGCCCGTTCCAGTTCGCGATCACCGGTCTGCGCAATACGCTTCGCCAGGGTGTCGTTACTCAACGTCGGCTCCGTGGCGATGAATGCACGGACGCTCGGAAGTTCGGGCACCGCTACATCGCGCTGCTGTACCTCGGGCCGCTCGCGGAGCAGGTCCAGCGTCTTGATCAGCGCCGGCCAGCGGTTCGTCCCCCGCCAGACGCTGTAGAGATTGACAAACTCCGCGGCTTCCCGCGCATAGCGCGACACGGCCTGCAGGCCCCAGTGCTTGATCGTCGCCGGGATAAAGCACTCTTTGTGCTTGCACTCCATCGTGTCAAAGACACAGCCGTCCGAGTCGATCCCGATAAAGAAAGGGTGCGCCGGACGCAGGTCTCGTAATAGCTCCCCCCGCTGCAACGGCATCTGACGCAGGCCCTCACCCATCCTGTCCGCCTAGATACCGGAGTAGGCCGTGAGACCGCCATCGACGACGATTGTCGCGCCGTGGACGTAGCTGGAGGCCGGCGAGAGCAGCCACAGCGCCGCGCCGACCAGTTCTTCGGGCCGGCCATAGCGTCCCAGAGGCGTGTGTGACACGATGGCCTGGCCGCGGGGCGTCGGACCACCCGTGTCCTTGTCCAGCAGCAGGTAGCGGTTCTGCTCTGTGAGCACGAACCCGGGAGCGATGGCGTTCACCCTGATACCGGGACCAATCTCCTGCGAAAAGTAGACCGCGAGCCACTGCGTCAGGTTGATGACCGCCGCCTTGGCCGCGTTGTAGGCGGGCACCCTCGTCATCGGGCGCTGCCCCGAGATCGAGGCGATGTTGACGATCGAGCCCGCGCCATTGGCCGCCATCTCGCGTCCAAAGACCTGGCTCGGCAGCCAGGTGGCGAGGCAGTTGAGGTCCATCACGCTGCGAAACGCCTCCGTCGGCAGGTCGAAAAAGGACAGGTCGTCGCCTGTGGTCGCCGCGGGGCGGTTGCCCCCCGCGCCATTGACCAGCCCATAAACCGTGCCCAAACGCTCCTTGACCTGCTCCAGGGCGCGCTCGACCGAGTCCCTGTCGAGTGCATCGCAGGCCAAGCCGAGGGCCTCACCCCCTTCCGCGACGATCGCCGCCGCTGTCCTCTGTGCCGCCTCGGGGCGAATGTCCAGGATCGCTATCCTGGCGCCGGCGCGCCCTAATCCTGTCGCGATGGCAGTTCCGAGCATGCCGCCGCCCCCCGTGACGGCGATTACCTTGCCCGAGACGTCATACAATTGACTCACATAGTCGGTGATCATCGTTCCCTCCCCTGGTCGCTGAAAGGCAGCACGTGCCGCGTCAGGTGTGCCTCGAGGGCGTCATAGTGCGCCTCTTCATACTCATCTAGAAAGGCATAGATGCGGTCACGAAAGCGGGTGCGCCCATCGGCATCGCGGCTGCTGAGCACCAACCCAAAAGTCACGTGCAGCACCTGGCGCGCGTCAAAGGCATCGAGCAATGCGGGCAGGTCCTTGTCCGCGACGCTCTCGGGCGCGGGCACACGGCACAACTCGCCCGAGACGTGATAGCTGCGGCGCTCGGTTTCATAGTTGTCGATGGCAAAGGCCATGATCTCGCGAAAGAGGCCGGGCTCCAGCCTGGCGATTGCGCGGAGCGCCTCCAGGTAGCTGGTGCCGGCGGTCTTCAAATGGATCAACTCGCCCGCGTGCCGGGCCGCGATGGGGTAGATCGAAAACTTGTCCGAGCCCGAATGCAAGCTGAGCTTGTAGGAGCCCAGGGCCCGGGCGATGGCCACGTGCCAGGCCCAATCGCGCTCAAAGGCGGCCGGGTCGCCGATATAGTCCACACCCTTTTCAAAGCGCCCGATGTATCGCGGCGCCAGGCTGACCCACGCGACGCCCAGACGGCGCAGCTCGCGCGCGATGAACCAGTGCTCGGCCGGCCGCGTTGGCGTGTCGGTCTCATCCACCGACACCTCGACCTCCCAGAGCCTGCTGCCAATGGTCGCCCGCAGGTGTTCGTACAGATCCCGGATGTGCGCCAGCGCGGCGCCGTACTTGCAGGCCGCCCGCAGCAGATCGACCTCGCCCATTACCAGCAGGCGCCGCCCGCCCAGTTCCCAGCTCTGGCCGACGTATCTGTCGAACAGCGTCTGCGGATCAATATCGAGACGGTCCCACGGCAACGCCTCGTACTTGTTCCAGAGCGTTGCCAGATCGGCCGTCTCAGCTCCGTTATCCACCTGGTCGCGAGGATCAAAGGTATACATCACGTATCCGGCTGCCACGCAATTGTCGATATCCTTCACGGTCTTGAGGTGGTCGGCGTCGGCGCCATAGCCCTCGCGCCAGCCTTCCTGCAGCACGCCCCAGGTGGCGTCGTCAAGGACCTCCTCCGGCGTGCGCACGGTGCGCTCCATCTCGCGGATCGACTGCTGCGCATAAACCGGCACGATTCCCGTCGTGTGACGCATGGCGCGCACATGCCCGGGCGTCGCCAGCCCCAGCCGGTCGCCCAGGCCGACACTCTTGCGCACCCCGACCCGGATGGGCGCGGTGAACGGCAGCAACTCACGCACCCGGCAGGCGTTGCCGTGATCCAGCGGGCAGGTACCCAGCCAGGCAGTCTGCCCTCGCCAGGTCACGGGCTGCAACGCCAGGTTCAGGCCGAGCGCATCGCACTCCGGATTCAGCAGGCCCAGCCGGCGCCCGGAGGCGCCGCGGAAGAGGAAGAGCAGGCTCTCGCCCACCCTGTTCACTGAACGCTCATAGACGCTCGCGGCAGCCAGCGCGCTCAGTTCCTGGGCGACAGCGCTATGAGTTCCAAGTCCTGACAGAGATTGCTCCATGCTGCCTCGCGTTCCTGGCGGTCGATCCGTCACGTATGCCGCAAGGGTATCCGGAACGCCCTGGACTGTCAACGCGTGCCATGCCCAAAATCACGCCGCCTGGCCTGCAACCCCCGCTTGAGCATCGCCGCGCACCGCGCTATCATGTCACCAAGACTCCCGATCAGGAGGCTCTGGAAATGAGCAGCGCCCGTACCTGTTCTGTTCGCGCCGTACACTGTGACCACACTGCCGATGACGAGACGGTCTATCGCTCGCTGGTGCGCGCTACCGATCCCCTGGACCGGGTCTGGGCGCGTCTGAGCCAGGCGAGACGCATCACGATCAAGTTCAACCAGGCCTGGGATCCCGCCCGCCTAGTGCTGTTCCAGGGACGCTACCAGGAACACGTCGATCCCGCCGTCGCACGCGCCGTCCTGCGCCTGCTGCGGGAACGGACCAGCGCCCAGCTGCGCTGCGTCGAGATCGCCACGATGATCCGCGGACGCGATGACCTGAGCTTTCAGCGGGCCATGACCCTGGCCCACGTGCTGGCCGAGTTCGGCATCGAGACCATCAACGGGAATACTGCCCCTCACCGCATCTGCCCTGTGCCGGGCGGCGGAAGCATGTTCTCGCAATACCAGCTGCCCGAGTGCGCGGTGGACACCGACGCCTTTGTCACCGTGCAAAAGATAAAGAACCACAAGTTCATGGGCGTCACTCTGGGCCTCAAGAACCTCTTTGGCCTGCCCCCCTATGATCCTTACGGCCGCCCGCGGCAGTACTTTCACCACCTGGTGCGCCTGCCCTACGTGCTGGTCGACCTGGGCCGGATCATCGATCCCGCTCTCACCGTGCTGGATGGTCTGACATGCCAATCCGGCGCCGAGTGGGGTGGCCGCGGCGTGGTGAGCGACGTGCTGGTGGCCGGCGATCAGGTGATCGCCACGGACGCCGTGGCGACGCATCTGATGGGCCACGACCCGCTCGGTGACTGGCCAGCACAGCCCTTTATCCGCGATCGCAACGCACTGCGCCTGGCGCACGAGTCAGGCTTTGGCACGGCCGCTCTGGACGAGATCGATTGGCAGTCTGAGGTAAGCGCTCCCATCGGCACCTTTCTCACCGATGTGACCGATCCGCCTGAGCGCGTGCGCGCCTGGCGCCGCTCGACCTGCGAGCAGGCGCTCTATTACCGCGATCACCGCGACGCATTCCTGGAGCGCTACGCGGACAAGTGGGTGCTGATCCAGGATGGCACCGTCGTCTGGAGCAGCGACGCCCCGGCGCTGCCCGCCAGCCGCCGCATCCTGGCGGCCGGCGAGGAGGACAGCGCCCTCTGGTTCAAGTACGTGGATCCGGAGGAGGCCGAGGGCGAACATTATGACGTGTACGAACGCGAACTGGCCCGGCTGGGCTAGACGCCCGACATCACCGAGGGAGGTGACGCAGTGACGACAGCACAGAGGCCGAATATCCTTATCTTTCAGAACGATCAGGAACAGGGTCTGGTGACGGCGCCAGGGCATCCCTGCCGCACGCCCAACGCCGACCGCCTCGCGCGCGAAGGTGTGCGCTTCTCTCGAGCCTACACCATCGCGGCGCACTGCTGCCCTTCCCGTGCCTCGTTCATGTCCGGCCTCGATCCGAGCGGGCACGGCATCTATAACAATGTGCTCAACACCGCGGCGATCCATACATCGCTGAACGAGGGTGTGACGCTATGGAGCGAGGTCCTGGCCGAGGCAGGTTATGCCCTGGCGTATGCGGGAAAGTGGCACGTCTGCGCCGATGAGACTCCGGCGGACCGCGGCTGGGTCGATTACGGCGCCACGTCCATCGGCGGGCGCGACTATCACGGCGTGACCTGGGAGGGCTGGCGCGAGCGCGCAGAGAGTCCCGAGCCGGATACGCCGCGGCGCCGCGGCGAGGTCTTGCGGCCCGGCTGGGGCCGGCTGCAGCTCTACGGCACTGGAGAGACGACGCCCGAGGCCGCCCCCTTTACCGCAGGTGACTACGGGATCGTCCAGAACGGTCTGCGGGCCCTGCAGGACCTGGCCGCCGGCGGACGCCCCTGGTGTCTCTATATCGGCCCCAACGGCCCGCACGATCCCTTCGTAATCCCGGAGCACTATGCGACGATGTATGACCCCGATGAGGTGGACCTGCCGCCGAACTGGGGCGATGATCTGCGGGACAAGCCCCGCATCTATCAGCGCCAGCGCAGGATGTGGGACCAGTTGAGCGAGCGTGAGTACCGCGAGGCGATCGCCCATTACTGGGGCTATTGCACCATGCAGGATGACCTGCTGGGCCTGGTGCTGGAAGCGCTGGATGCCACCGGTCAGGCAGAGAACACCCTGGTGCTCTTTTGCTCCGACCATGGCGATTATGTGGGGGCCCACGGGCTGTTCGCCAAGGGCGTCGCAGCCTTTGACGAGTGTTACCGGGTACCCTACATCATGCGCTGGCCCGCGGGGATTGTGAACCCTGGACGTGAGGTGAGCGCGCTGATCACCCATACAGACGTGGCACCCACCCTGACGGAACTCGCGGGCGCGGCCATGCCCGGCCGCTGCAGCGGACGCAGTCTCTTGCCTTTCCTAAGGGATGAGGCCCCGGAGGACTGGCCCGACACGATCTTTACCCAGTTCAATGGCGTGGAGCTGTACTATTCGCAGCGCGTCGTGCGCACCCATCGCTGGCAGTACGTCTACAACGGGTTCGATTTCGATGAGCTCTATGATCTGGCGGTCGATCCCTGGTGCCTGGTCAACCGCGCCGCCGACCC
>CAZYWU010000028.1:0-6402 GCA_964651255.1 uncultured Anaerolineales bacterium | reverse complement strand
GGCTCGTAGGGCAGCGACGCGATGGCCTCCTCGTTCAGCTCGACGCCCAGGCCGGGCCCCTCGGGCAGGGCGACGTAGCCCCCGACGATCTCCAGCGGGTTGACCATGATCTGGTCGCGCCAGGGCTGGTTCTCGGCATACTCCAGGATCGTGAACCCGGGGAGGCAGGCCGCCAGCTGCAGCGAGGCGGCGGTAGCCACGGGGCCGTTAGGATTGTGCGGCGCCACGCGCACATAATACGTCTCGGCCATCGCTGCGATCTTAGCCGTCTCCAGGATGCCGCCGTCGTGGCAGACGTCGGGCTGTATAAAGTCGACGTACTGGTTCTGCAACAACTCGCGGAATCCCCACTTTGTAAAGAGCCGCTCGCCGGTAGCCAGAGGGACGCCCGTCTCTGCCCGGGCCACCCGCTGCAAGGCATCGACGTTCTCCGGCGGGACAGGCTCCTCGAGAAAGGTCATGTCCCAAGGCGCGAGCACGCCCATCAGGCGAATTGCCTGGCCCGGCGTCAGGCGGCCGTGTGCGTCCATCATGATCTGCACGTCCGGCCCGACTGCCGCCCGCAGGGCACCCAGGCGCTCCGTGACGGCATCGAGCCAGCGCCGCTCTGATGGGTACATCTCGGGGCCCGGGCAGCCGATCTTGAGCCCGCCCCACCCCTGCGCCACCAGTTCAGAGGCCCGGGTCGCCAAATCCTCCGCCGTCGCCCCGCCGCAGTGCGTGTAGAGCTGGATCCGATCCCGGCAGGCGCCGCCCAGCAGGCGGTAGACGGGCACGCCCAGGTCCTTGCCGGCGATGTCCCACAGCGCTTGCTCGATCCCGCTCAGTGCGCTGTTGAGCACGATGCCCCCGCGCCAGAACCCGTGCCGGTAGAGGATCTGCCAGTTCTGCTCGATGCGCCGGGGATCGCGGCCGATCAGCTGCCGCGACAGATCGTTCACTGCCGCACACACAGCTTGCTCCTTGCCCTCGACGCTCGCCTCCCCGATGCCCGTGATGCCTGCATCGGTCTCCACCTTGACGAATACCCAGGTCTGCCGGCCTCCGTATGCCATCAGTGTCGATATGCCCGTGATCTTCATGCGACATGCCTCCTGCCATTCTGGCGATACTCTACGTCATACCGCAAGTGCGTCAAGGGCTTCGAGCGCCCGAACCGTCATGGTTGGCGCTTTGCGCCGGCGCTCCTACACTATGCGTATCTGTCATCCACTGTGAGGTGCTATGCTAACCGTTCCCGCTATCGACGAAGGGTATCTGCTTGCCCGCCTGCAGACGCTGCTCAACATCCCCAGCCCGACAGGCTATCACGAGCGTGCGATCGCCTGGCTCATCGAGCAGACCGAGGCACTGGACATTCCGAGTGTGCAGGTGCACATGTCGAGGAAAGGCGCTCTGCTCGTCACCCTTGAGGGCGACGCCACCAGCGGCTGCCGCGCGCTCTCGGGCCACATCGACACCCTGGGCGCCATGGTGCGTGAGGTCAAGAGCAACGGGCGGCTGTTGCTCACCCAGCTCGGTGGTTATGCCTGGAACGCCATCGAGAACGAGAACGTGACCGTGTACTCGGTGCGCGAGGGGTCGACGATTCGCGGCACGGTCCAGACGGTCAGCCCCAGCGTGCACACCAGTGACGATGCGCGCGATGGCAAGCGCGTCGAGGACCGAATGGAGGTCCGCCTGGACGCCCGCACGGCAAGCGCCGCTGAGACCCGGGCGCTGGGCATCGAGGTGGGCGATTTCGTTTTTCTGGACCCGCGGGTGGAGCTTACTGACACCGGTTATGTCAAAAGCCGTCACCTGGACGATAAAGCCGGCGTGGCCATCATGCTCGCGGTGATGCAGGCGCTGGTCGCCAGCGGGCAGCGCCCGGCGGTGACCACGAGCCTTTTCTTCAGCAACTATGAAGAGGTGGGCCACGGCGCCTCGGCTGGCATGCCTGCTGATCTTGATGAGTTGGTCGTCATCGATATGGCCGCAGGCACGACCGGCGAGCACCAGAACTCGGACGAGTACTCGGTGGGCATCTGCGCCAAAGACAGCTCCGGGCCCTATGACCTGACCCTGCGCCGCACACTGACCACGCTGGCGGAAAAGAACGCGATTCCCTACCGCATCGACACCTATCCCCACTATGGTTCGGACGGCAGCGCGCTGCTGCGGGCCGGCGCCGACGTCCGGGTGGCCCTGATCGGTCCGGGGGTGGACGCCAGCCACGCCTATGAGCGCACGCACGTCGACAGCCTGCTGGCCACAGCGCGCCTCGCACTGGCCTATGTCTTGAGTCCATTCATGCCCGCATAGACATACTGAGAGGACATTTCTATCATGACCACCATCGCCTACTTTGACTGCTTCTCCGGTGCTGCTGGCGATATGCTCCTCGGCGCACTGCTGGATTCGGGCTATCCGCTCGAGGATCTGCGCCGGGGCCTGGCGTCGCTGGGTGTGACAGGATACGATCTGGCCCTGCGACGTGTGCAGCAGCACGGCATCACCGGCAGCAAGTTCGATGTCATCGACCAGGCTGGCGAGCGTCCCGTGCGCAACCTGTCCCTGATCCGCGAGATCCTGGCGAACGCCACGCTGCCTGAGGGCGTCGCTGAGCAGAGCCTGCGCGTGTTTACGCGGCTGGGCGAGGCCGAAGCGCGCATCCACGGCATGGACCTCGACGAGGTGCATTTTCACGAGGTGGGCGCTATCGACGCGCTGGTGGACATCGTCGGCATCTGCCTGGTGCTGCACAATCTCGGCGTCGAGGCAGTCTATTCGTCCGCGCTGCCGCTGGGGAGCGGCACCGTGCACACCGAGCATGGCCTGTTGCCCGTGCCGGCGCCGGCCACCCTGGCGCTGCTGGCAGAGGTCGGCGCCCCCACGGTGCCATTGGACGCCCGGGGTGAGATGGTCACCCCCACGGGCGCAGCGCTCTTGACCACGCTGGCCACCTTTGAGCGGCCGGCCATCCGGGTGCGGCGCGTCGGCTATGGATTCGGCAGCAAGACCTTTCCCTGGGCCAACATGGTTCGGGTCTGGATTGGCGAGGCCGTGGCCGAGACGGCGCAGCCGCACGCTCACGCGCACGGACACGATCACCCGCATCCGCACGATCACGTTCATCCCCATACGCATGAGGATTCTCACGAGCACGAGGGACACGAACACGCACATGACCACGAACACTCCCACGTGCATGAGGAAAACGCGCCGGCCCATACGCACGCAGACGATGGAGAGCATGTCCACCCGCACACCCAGGAGCGCAACAGTCCCGAGGCCTGAGCCCCGGGACCGCGCCAGTCGGGGGTACTGAAGACATGCGCATCGTCGCCCTGGAGCCCTACGACACCGGTTCGCACCGCGACTGGCTGCGGGGCTATGCGCGCGCCAGCCAGCATGATGTTGTGCCCCTGACGCTGCCTGGCCAGTATTGGAAATGGCGCATGCACGGCGGGGCGGTAACCCTGGCCAGGCAATACCTCCGGGAGCGACCTGAAGCGGACCTGATTCTGGCGACCGATATGCTCGACCTGAGCACGTTTCTGGCGCTCACCCGCGGGGTGACGCACGACTTGCCAGTCGCGCTGTACATGCACGAGAACCAGCTCACCTACCCCATGCGCCCCGGCGAAAAGCGCGACCTGCACTATGGGTTCATCAATTATGCGTCGATGCTGTGCGCCGACGCTATCCTGTTCAACTCGTCGTATCATCTCCAGTCCTGGTTCGACGAGTTGCAGCGCATGCTCAAGCACTATCCCGACCACAATGAGCTCGACACCGTCTCTGCCCTGCGGCGCAGGGCATCCGTCCTGCCCGTGGGGCTCGCTCTGCGGCCTCTGGACGCGGCGAGACCGGCTGAGCCGCGCCAGGGACCCCTACTGATCCTCTGGAATCACCGCTGGGAGTATGACAAGAATCCGGGCGTCTTTCTCCAAGCGCTGTACGCACTCGCCGAGTGCGGAGTAGAGTTCGAGGTCGCGCTGCTGGGGGAGCACTTTGTCAGCGAGCCGCCGGAGTTCGCAGAGGCGCGGGAGCGTCTGGGCAGCCGGATTGTGCAGTACGGCTATGCGCCCTCCCGTGACGGCTACGCGCGCTGGCTATGGGAGGCGGATGTCGTGGTGAGCACCGCGCTGCACGACTTTTTCGGTGTCGCCGTGGTCGAAGCCATGTACTGCGACTGCCTGCCTGTACTGCCCAACCGGCTGGCCTATCCGCAGTTTATACCCGCCGAGGATCGCGCGTTCAGTCTCTATGATACGGATGTGGAGCTGGTCCAGCGCCTGGCCTGGGCCGCCGGGCACGTCGCAGAGGTCAGAGCGCACTCGCTGCGACCCGTCGCGGCGGCCTATGACTGGGCCCACATAGCGCCCGTCTATGATGCGGTGTTCGCAGAGTCGGTGGAGCGATAAACCCGGGTAACGCTCTGGTCCACGAACTGCAGGATGCCAAAGCGCGACGGCGTGTGATAGTTGAGACGGCCCGGCGGCGACCAGGCTGTGTACTCATCCCCATCGGAGGCCCGATCAATGCGATACAGGTTGATGCGCCAGGTGTCGCCCGGTTCGGGCGGCAGATGTGGCGCCATGTCGAAATCCACCAACGGGATCGCCATCTCGACCGTCCACTGGCGGTCGGTGGTGCCGCGCTGCCAGGGATCCCCGTCCACAACGACCGCCGTCCGCAGGCCGGCGCTGTCCCAGTCCCACAGGCCGCGCTGGCGGTCGTCCCGCCACAGCATGAACAGGTCCAGAACGGCGTTCAGCGGGCTCACTTCAATCTCGACATAGGCCGAGCCACAGGAAGCCGCGTCGACGAACACCTCGACCACCTCCTGGTTATAGATATCTTGGTCGCGCTCGCTCGTCGTGCCCCAGATGTCGTCGTCCTGGCACTCAAAGGCCACGTACAGATAGTTGTCATCCCACAGGAGGCGCGCGGTTGTCGATTGATGCGGGACAGCGCCCGTATCGGCCAGCATTAGCGGCACCGCCTCGGCACTCACCCAGGCAGCCTCATCCAGACGCCCATCGATCACAATCGGACCATTCGCCCGGCGGCAGAGATACACGGGCAATGCGCTCACCTGGGTCCTCCTCCAACAGTTCTGGCCGCCATCATACCAGACGTCCTGTGCACCGCAACTGGTGGCCCCGAAGGGGTTGACGGCGCCGCCCTCTCCGTCGTATCGTAGGCGCGCATGCAGATTCCTGGAGGTAACACCATGTTAACCCTGCCCATGCGCCAGGTACATCTGGACTTTCACACCGCCGGCCAGATCCCCGACGTCGGCGCCGACTGGGACGCCCAGGCTTTTGTCGACACCTTGCGCCGTGCCCACGTGAACTCTATCAACTTGTTCGCGCGCTGTCACCACGGTTATGTCTATTATAGCCCGACGCGATTCACCCTCCACCCCTCGCTGACCTTTGACCTGCTGGGCGCCCAGGTCGAGGCCTGCCACTCGGCGGGGATCGCGGCGCCCATCTATATCACCGTGGGCTGGGATGAGCTCTCTGCGGCGCGCCACCCCGAATGGCTGGAGGTGACGCCGGAGGGCATTCTGGGACAGCACAGCCCGCTGGAGCCAGCCTGGAAAAAGCTGTGCCTCAACTCGCCCTATCTCGACTATGTGCTGGACCAGTCGCGCGAGGTGATCGACCACTTTGGCGGGCATGTCGACGGTCTCTGGTACGACATCATCCATCAGGGCGAGTGCGTCTGCGCGAACTGCTTGCGCGACATGCGGCGCCTGAATCTGGATCCCAATTCCAGCGTGGACCGGCAGGCCTTTGCGGCCCAGGTACGTGACGCCTGTCGCAAGCGCCTGTTCGAGGATGGCCGCGCGCGCGTTCCCGGGGCGATGGTGTTCTTCAACTCGGGGCACGTGGGCTACGACCAGACGATCCACAGCCTGGAGCATTTCACGCACTTTGAGCTCGAATCGCTCCCCAGCACCGGTCAATGGGGCTACAGCCACTATCCCATTAGCGTGCGCTATGCCCGCACCCTGGGCAAACCCCATCTAGGCATGACCGGCAAGTTCCACACCTCCTGGGGCGACTTTTCCTCCTTCAAGAACCAGGCGGCCCTCGAGTTCGAGTGCTTTCAGATGCTCGCCAACGGCGCGGCCTGCTGCGTCGGGGACCAGCTTCACGCGCGCGGCAGGCTGAGCCCCCCGGTCTATGATCTGATCGGCCGCGTCTACGAGCAGGTGGAGGCCAAAGAGCCCTGGTGCGCCGGCGCAACGCCGGTGGCCGAGATTGCCGTGTTCAACGTGGAAGCGGTGGGTACGGCCGACGGCCGGGTGGACCCCAGCAATGCCGGCGCGCTGCGAATGTTGCTCGAGAGCCACCAGCAGTTCGATTTCGTCGATCAGCGTGCCGACTGGAGCCGATACCGGGT
>CAZYWU010000027.1:0-32693 GCA_964651255.1 uncultured Anaerolineales bacterium | reverse complement strand
CCACCCTGCCTGCCCATGAACCATGATGCCAACGCCCCGGGCGCACACGTCGGCACCCTGTGCCGCATGCGTCCCTACGCTGCGCGCGTCCCTACGCCCGTTGCCACCTGTTCCTCCGAAGGGGCAGGCCACCGTGCCTGCCCATGAACCAGCAATACCGACCATCCGACGGCGCACACGTCGGCACCCTGTGCCGCGTGCGCCCCTACGCTCATTGTCCGTCACCAATCCAACTGGATCTCTTCGTTGCGCTCGGCGCTGCGGTACAGCCCCTCCAGGGCATGGATCACATTCAGCACCTCATCCTTTTTGACCATCAACTCTTCCTCGCCGCGGATGGCGCGCACCAGGTGCGCCGCCTCGCGGATGTGGCCGGTGGCAAAGGGCTCGTCGCGCCCCGGGATGTGCGGCGTGACATCGGCCAGGTAGCGGCCCACCGTACCCAGCAGCCGCACCGGATTCAGCGCCAGGCCCGCCTTGGTGCCCAGGATAAAGGTGTTGCCCGTGCCCTCCGGGATATTCGCCGCCCAGGAGGCGCGGATCACGATGGTCATCCCGTTCTCCAGGCGCAGCATGCCCACCCCCAGGTCCTCCACATCGAACTCGCGGTAATCATAGGGCCGTGCCTCGGGCACCCCGTCGGGCGCGCCGCTGTCGGCCAGCGATGTGATCAGGCCCTCGTCCTGGTTGGCGATGCGCGTATACGTGGCGCCGCTCACGGCCACCACCCGCGGGCTGCCGATAAGCCAGAGCACGAGGTCCAGCGCATGCACGCCGATGTCATAGATCGGGCCGCCCCCCGAGTGCTCCTTCATGTGGAACAGGCCCCACTCGGGCACGCCGCGGCGGCGCATCGCGCCCGCCTCGGCATAGTAAGTATCCCCCAGCAAGCCCGACTCGACAAAGGATTTGGCCGCCTGGTTCTCGCTGCGGAAGCGCAGACACTGGCCCACGAGCAGCTGACGCCCCGCCCTTTCGGCCGCCGCGAACATCTCCGCCGCGTCCTGATAGCTGGTGGCCACCGGCTTTTCGCACAGGACGTGCGCGCCGGCCTTGAGCGCTGCCAGCGTCCACGGCTTGTGATAGCTGTTGGGCGCACACACCGAGACGATATCCAGATCCTGGGTATCCAGCATCCGCTGGGGGTCGTCGGTCCAGTAGGGGATCCCGTGCGCCTCGGCGGTCCCTCGGGCGTGACTGGCGACGATATCCGCCGCCGCGACCACCTCCACGTCATCCGGCAAAGCTTTCCAGGCAGGCATGTGGGCGATGTTGCAGATCATGCCGGTGCCAATCAACCCCACGCGCAGTTTCTTATTGGGCATCCTGTGCTCCTCCTGTCTGTCTTTAGCCGAAGCGGACACTCAATCAACCGGTGTGCCCGCTCCGATCACGCCAGCTAGCATGTCTCGCGTCCCACACCTTGCTCTGCAGCGGCGATCTCTTCGGCGGTGACCTCACGGCCCAGCCGCTGCGAGAGATACACACCCTCGGTGATCAGCGCCGTGTTCAGCGCGATACCGGCCGTATCCAGCAGCGGCACTTTGCCCTGCAGCGCGGCCACCCAGTGGCGTTGCGACTCGCTATAGTAGACCTGCGTGGGATCGCACTGCTCCCAGCGCCAGATCCCCTGCTTGAGGTCAAAGGTACCATCCATCTCCAGGTCGGAGAGCGTGGTATAGTAGGTGAGCGGATTCAGCCGCACGCCGCCCCTTGAGCCCGAGATGTGGTCCAGGTCGGGGTCGGACGCCTGGATCGCCCAGGCCTCCTCCATCATCATGCTGATCCCGCCGGCCAGCCGGATGTACGCCATCCCCAGTTCCTCGACGTTGTACTTGCCGCTCTCTTTGCGATCGGCGTACATGTTCTCGAGTTTCTGGTAAGTGGCGCCCGAGACGGTCTGCGGCGCCGGGTTCCCCAGCAAGTACAAGATCAGCGAGATATGGTACACGGCCATGTCGAGCATGGCGCCGCCGCCCGAGGTGCCGGTGTTCACAAAAGCGGGCGTGCCATACCCATCGACATAAGGCCGGCCGCGCCGGCGGTAGTGGATCGTCCGGGCGAAATAGATGTCGCCGAGATGCCCATCGTCGATGATCCTGCGTGCCGCGCGCGCCTCGGGCGCGTAGATCGTCCCCAGCTGGATGTGCAGCTTGTTCCCTGTGCGCTGTGCGGTGTCGTACATCGCTTTGGCGTCGTTGTAAGTCCACGACATGGGCTTTTCGCAGTAGCAGTGCTTGCCCGATTCCAGCACCGCCTCGGCCATGGGCCGGTGAAACCGGTTATGCAGGCATACGTCCACCGCCTGGATATCGCTCCGCTCCAGCATCTTGCGATAGTCCGTGTAGACATCCGGGATGCCGAACTGCGAGGCGAGTGCCCGGGCATGCTCCTCGCGCAGATCGCAGATGGCCACCACCTCGGCGTCGGGGATGGGCGCATAGCGCTCCAGATGCCGCGTGCCGATCTGACCCGTACCGATCACACCGATGCGAATCTTGTCGCTCATCTCGGGCACTCCTTGTCTCACAATAGTCGCGGTCCATGCCTGGATTCTATCGGCAGCGGGGCGGTGCGGTCAAGGGACTGCACATGTAGCCACCTCGCGCCCGCCGCGTTATTTGCGCGCGCGGTATCCCGCCGCTACAATGGTCGTGATCGGATCGCTTTCTTATGCGTGCTGTCACGAGGACGTATTTTGCTTCACCATTCTGTCTCGCTATCGCGTTCAGTTGTCGCTCTCGCGAGGATCCTGTTGCTGCTGGCGTTGCTCACCCCCGTGGCTAGTTGCGGCCCCCGCGATCAGACCAGCACCGGCTCCGGCGGTGCGGTGACCACCATCCAGAACAAAGGCTCGGACACGATGGTCAACCTGGCCTTGGCCTGGGCGGAGGTGTATACCGCCGAGCACCCCGAGGTGAGCATCTCGGTCACCGGTGGCGGCTCGGGCACGGGCATCGCCGCCATGATCAACGGCACGGTGGACATCGCCAATGCCTCGCGCGAGATGAAGCCGGAAGAGTTCGAGGCCGCACGCAAGAACGGCATCGACCCGATCGAGTTCGTCGTGGCGCGCGATGCCATCGCCGTAGTGGTACACCCGGAAAACCCGGTAGACCAACTCACGCTGCAGCAAATCTCGGATATCTACACAGGCAAGATCACCAACTGGCGAGAACTGGGCGGCGAGGATCGTCCCATCGTGCTCCTCTCCCGCGAATCCAATTCGGGCACGTATGTGTACTTTATCGAGAACGTCATCCGTCTAGGCCAGCAGAGCGACCTGCTGCCTTCGCCCGACACGCTGTTGATGCCCTCCTCTGAGGGGATCGGCGCGGAGGTCCGGCAGAACCGCAACGCCATCGGCTATGACGGCCTTGGGTATGTGACCGACCAGGAAAAGACCCTGGCCATCGCCCGCGACGCCGCCGGCCCGTATGTGCTGCCCTCGGCGGCCAGCGTCAACGACGGGTCTTACCCCATCGCCCGCCCGCTGTACATGTACACCGCCGGCGAGCCCACCGGGGCACTGGCGGACTATATGGACTGGGTGCTCACAGACGGCCAGGAGCAGGTGGACGACCTGGGCTTTGTACCGCTGCAATAACGGAGGGAAGGATGACCCGCCGCAGACAAGTTGGAGAGACGAAACGGCCCGGGGTCGAGTGGTTTATAGAAACCCTGATCCGTGTGCTAGGCGTGTCCACCATCGGCATCGTCGCCGTTATCTTTTTGTACCTGCTCACCGAGGGCGTGCCGGCCTTTGTCCAGGTGCCGCTGGGCAACCTCTTTGGCACCCGCTGGTACCCGACCTTTGACCTCTATGGCACAATCCCCCTGCTGTTCGGCTCGCTGCTGGTCACGCTGGTGGCCATGCTCATCGCCTTCCCGCTGGGCGTGTGCACGGCCGTATTCATCCGCGAGGTCGCGCCCGACTGGGCCCGCGAGGTGCTCAAGCCGATGATCGAAGTCCTGGCGGGCATCCCCTCAGTGGTGCTGGGATTTTTCGGGATGGTCATCCTAGCGCCGCTGGTCCGCGAGGGGCTGGGCGCCCCCACCGGCCTCACCGCCTTTACCGGGGCGCTGGTGCTCGCCTACATGGCGCTGCCCACGATCATCAGTGTGGCCGAGGACGCGCTGGACGCGGTACCCAAGTCCTACCGCGACGCGGGCCTGGCCATGGGCGCCACACAGTGGCAGACCATCTGGCGCGTGGTGATTCCCGCGGCGCGCTCGGGCATCCTGATGGCGCTAATGCTGGGCATGGGCCGGGCCATCGGCGAGACTATGGCGGTTATGATGGTCACCGGCAACGCCGCGCGCCTGCCCGATGGTGTCAACGCCCTGTTCAAGCCGATCCGCACCATGACCGCCACCATCGCCGCGGAGATGGGCGAGGTCGCCAGCGGCAGCACGCACTATCACGTGCTCTTTGGCATCGCCCTCCTCTTGTTTGTGATCGTATTCCTGATCACGCTGGCCTCCTCCTCCGTGATGTTCCGCCGGCGTGAGCGGGGAGGGCTGCGTTGATGAACCGCCATCTGACACAGAAACTGGGCTTTAGCCTGCTGGCCGTGGTCAGCCTGATCGTCGTTATTCCCATCCTGCTGGTGATCGGGGCAATCGTCGTCCAGGGGGCGCCCGCCATCAGCTGGGAGTTTCTGACGGATATGCCCCGTGAGGGCATGAAGGCGGGCGGCATCCTGCCCGCCATCGTGGGCACGCTGCTGCTCACCCTGGGAACGGGTTTGGTGGCCATCCCCATGGGCGTGGGCGCGGCCATCTATCTCTCGGAATACGCCCGCGACAACGCCCTCACCCGCGCGGTGCGGCTGGCGATTGTGAACCTGGCCAGCGTACCCTCCGTGGTCTATGGCCTCTTTGGCGTGGGTATCTTTGTGCTACTACTCCAGTTTGGCACCTCGATCGTGGCAGGCTCGCTCACCCTCGCGATCATGACCCTGCCGGTGATCATCAGCACATCGGAAGAGGCGCTGCGGGCAGTCCCCATGGAGTTTCGCACGGTGAGCGCCAGCCTGGGCGGCACCAACTGGCAGGGCATCCGCCGCATCGTGCTCCCCCAGGCGCTGCCCGGCATCATCACCGGCGTGATTTTGGGCCTGCTCCGTTCGGCCGGCGAGACGGCGCCGATCCTCTTTACGGTAGCTGCGTTCTACCTGCCCGTCCTGCCGAGTTCGATCATGGACCAGACCATGGCGCTGCCCTACCACCTGTACGTCATCAGCACGCAGGTACCGGGCATGCCGTTGGACATTCAGTTCGGCACGGCGCTGGTCCTCTTGATCTTTGTGCTCACGCTCAACCTTGTTGCGACGCTGATCCGCAGCTATTTCAGGCGCAGGCGCGAATGGTAGACAAGATCCAGATCCGCAACGTCAGTTACTGGTACGGGACGCATCAAGCGCTCGATAGCATCTCGCTGGAGGTGCCCGCCAATAGCGTGACCGTGTTTTTCGGGCCGGCGGGCGGCGGTAAGACCACCCTGCTGCGCCTGATCAATCGCCTCAACGACCGGCTGGATGACACTACCATGAGCGGCAGCATCACCGTGGACGGAGAGGATATCTACGCGCCCACGGTGGACGTCACGCAGCTGCGCCGCCGCGCCGGCATGGTGTTCGCTCTGCCACTGCCGCTCCCCGGCACGGTGCGCCAGAACGTGCTCTATGGCCCGACGCTGGCGGGCATCCGTGACCGCGAGCGACTGGATGAGATCCTGTACACGAGCCTCACCCAGGCCGCCCTCTGGGACGAGGTCAAGGACCGGCTCGACAGTCCGGCCAGCAGCTTTTCCGGCGGGCAGCAGCAGCGGCTGTGCATCGCCCGCAGCCTGGCGGTGCAACCAGATATCCTGCTGCTGGACGAGCCCACCTCCGGGTTGGACCCGATCTCGACGGCCCGTGTAGAGCAATCGCTGGCGGAGCTCAAGGAGCGGTACACCATCATCCTGGTGCCGCACAGCGTCCAGCAGGGGGCGCGCGTGGCCGACTATGCCGCCTTTTTCCTGATGGGCGAACTGATCGAGACAGGCACCGGCGAGGAGATCTTTACCCGGGCGCGCGACCAGCGCACCGAGGATTATGTGACCGGGCGTTTCGGCTGATCAAATACCGGCCGAATCCGTGCGGCGCCGCCGTACACCATGAACGGAGACAGAACGGGGCGATGAGCAAGATGCAAGCCGAGCACCTGAACGCCTTTTACTGGGAAAAGCAGGTGCTTGCCGACGTCTCGGTAGAGATCAAGGAGCGCCAGATCACAGCGCTCATCGGGCCGTCGGGCTGTGGCAAGACGACCTTTTTGCGCACCCTGAACCGTATGAACGACACCATCCGCGGCTTTCATATCAAGGGGCAGGTCTACCTGGATGATCAGCCGATCTATGCGCCTGATTATGACGTGGTGGAGTTGCGGCAGCGGGTAGGCATGGTCTTTCAGCGCCCCAACCCTTTCCCGCAGTCCATCTACAACAACGTCGCCTTTGGCCCGCGCGTGCTGGGGACGGCACGCGGCGCCGACCTGGATGCCGTGGTGGAACGCAGCCTTACCGACGTGGGGCTATGGAAAGAAGTGCGCGACAATCTGCAGCAGAACGCCCTGGCACTCTCGCTGGGGCAGCAACAGCGGCTCTGCCTCGCGCGGGTGATCGCCATCACCCCTGAGGTGATCCTGATGGACGAACCCGCCTCGGCACTGGATCCCGTCGAGACGCTGCGCATCGAGGACCTGATGCGTCAGTTGGTCGAGCATTATACCATCGTCATTGTCACCCACAACATGCAGCAGGCCGCGCGTGTCTCGGACTGGACGGCCTTCTTTCTGACCGATGACGGCCAGACCGGCCGACTGATCGAGTACGGCGAGACGGGCAAGGTATTTACTCAGCCGGATGACAAACGCACTGTGGACTATGTCACCGGTCGCTTTGGCTAGGGCAAGGGACACGCTCTGGAAAGAGAGGGAATCCGGATGTTGAGACAACGCTTTGAGGGTGAGTTGCAGCGCCTGCAGAATGAGGTGCTCGAGCTGGGTTACATGGTGCAGCGGGCGGTTGCCAATTCCGTCGAATATCTCAAGACCCGGAATCTGGACGGGGCGCGGCAGATCATCGACGAGGACATGCGGATCAACAGCAAGCGCTTCCAGATCGAGTCAGATGTGCTGGTGCTGATCGCGACGCAGCAACCGATGGCCCGCGACCTGCGGACGCTGGCGGCCATTCTCGACATTATCCGCGAGCTGGAGCGCACGGGCGACTATGCCAAGGGGATCTCCAGGATCAACTTGATGATCGGCGAGCAAGAGTTCATCAAGCCCCTTCTCGACATTCCCCGTATGTGCGATATCGCGATGGACATGCTGGCCCGGGCCTTGCGGGCCTATATCGAGCAGGACGAGCAGGCCGCCCGCGCCATCCCGATGGAAGATGAGCAGGTCGACTCGCTCTATAACCAGGTCCGGCACGAGCTGATGGGACTGATTCTGGCCGACCGCAGTAAGATCGAGCAGGCCAACATGCTGCTCTGGGCGGCCCACAACCTGGAGCGCGCGGCCGATCGCGTCACGAATATCTGCGAACGCACCGTCTTTCTCATCACCGGCGAGCTGGCCGACTTGCCCGACGGCGAGGACTAGCCGTGCAGCGCGGCGGTTGACAGCAAAAGAAGTCCACTCATGGAGACTCTCACCACGATTCTGGAGCGGCGCAGTGTGCGGACCTACAAAAAGGAGTCGATCCCTGATGCCGATCTGAAGCAGATTCTAGAGTCAGGCCATCAGGCGCCCTCCGCCGCCAACCGCCAGCCCTGGCACTTTGTCATCGTGGGCGACCCCGAGCAAAAGGCCCGGGTGGCGCAGGCCTGCAACAACCAGATGTGGATGGCCGATGCCGCCTATATCATCGTCGCCGTCGGGCGCCCCGCGGTCACCGAAAAGTGGTACAAGGTAGATGTGGCCATCGCCCTGGAGAACATGGTGCTGGCGGCCGCCAGCCTGGGCTATGGCACCTGCTGGGTCGGCGCTTTCAACGACGAGGATGTCAGAGCCGTGTGTGGCATTCCCGCCGACCTCACCGTGGTCGCCTGCAGCCCCCTAGGCGTGCCTGAGGTGCACCCGCCCGCGCGCCAGCGCAAACAGTGGGACGAGATCTTCTCGCGGGACCGTCTCGGCCAGCCGCTCAAGATCTAGCTTGCCTCTGACAGCAGGCGCCCCGCAACAAACGGGGCGCTGTTGTCTCCCCAAAGCCTGCCCTCCCGGCCGGCTGATGCTTTTCCAGCGCTCAGGGGTTATACTATGTGCGATGGGGAACCCTGTAGCGGTGGCGCACGTCTAGTACGTGCTGACTGGCATACCGCGCCACTCCTTTCCATGTGGGTCCTGGACCCTTGTTTGGGCTGGAACCTATAGATAGAAAAGGTACTATGGATAACGAGATCGCGACGTCGCGCAAAGCGCTTTACTTTGTCCTGGGCGTAGGGATTGCCCTGGTGCTGCTCTCCGCCGGAGCATGGGCTGTGCGTCGGGCCGTTGGCGCCGCTGTGACGCCCACGGCGGTTGCACCCTTCCCCGCGGCCACGGCCACTCCTGACCTGGCAGAGCCCGTAGACGCCTTGCTCTCCTGGCGGCGTGAGGGCGGCATCGCAGGGTACTGCGATCGTCTCTTCATCGACAGGGAGAACCGGGCTATCTTTGGCCGCTGTACCGATCCGCTACAGGTGGGCGAACTCACCGCCGACGAGATCAACCGCCTCGTGTCGTACCGGGTAAGGTATCGCGCGCTCGAGGCCGTGAGCGAAGACAATCCGGGCGGGCCGGACAACCTGAAGCTGTCGCTGCGCCTGGATGGCGAGGGACAGCGCGAGGCAACCGAAGCGGATCAGGCCGTCATCCTGGCCTTTGCACAATCGGTGTACGATCGTCTGGCTGGCGAGACGCAGCGTGACGCGCTGGTGGCGCAAGCCCGCGCGGACCTGGCCATTCGGCTGGGCATCTCCGCCGACGCCATTCTAACCGACTCGATCGAGCCGGTGCAGTGGCCCGATGCGTGCCTCGGTTTGAGCGGCGAGAACTGCGCCACCGTGGTGACGCCGGGCTATCGCATCTGGCTGCGGGCGGGGGATCGCGTCTACCAGTATCGCACGGACACACTGGGCAACACCGTGCGGGCAGCCAATGGGCCTGAACCGGCGGCCCCGGAGCCCATCGCAGCATCGCCAACTCCGGCACCCACGCAGACACCGCTGGAGCCAGCCCCCACAGCGACGACGGCGCCCGCCACAGCGACGCCGACGGCGACGCCGACGGCGACGCCCACTGCAACGACATCCCCCACCCAGACGTTGAGGCCCATGCCCACGGACTATTGGCGGGGGGAGTACTGGAGCAACACCACCTTTGAAGGCGCTCCTGCGATGACACGCAATGATGAGGCCGTCGCCTTTACCTGGGGCTATGACGCCCCCGCGTCGCGCCTGCCCGCGGACAGCTTTGGCGTGCGATGGTCGCGCAGGGCCTGGTTTGCGGCCGGGCTGTACAACATCAGCGTGCGCTATGACGATGCGGTCCGGATATGGGTCGATGGCACCATGGTCATCGACCGCTGGAACACGGGACCGGGCGAGATCACCGTTCAGCGCGATTTCGCGGCGGGCCACCACGAGATCGTGGTCATGTACCTCGAACACACAGGCCTGGCCTATATCGAACTAGATTGGGCACCCGCTGGTCCAGCCGCCACCGCTACGCCGGTGATCACCGGCTGGCGCGGCGACTATTTCGCCAACGTGGATCTGGCCGGACCGCCCGCACTGGTGCGCGATGACGCGACGATCGCCTTTGACTGGGGCGCCAGCGCCCCGGCGCCCGGCCTTCCCGCCGACCGCTTCTCGGTACGCTGGACGCGCTCCCTGGCCTTTGCCCAGGGCCCCTACCGCTTTGCGGTGCGCGCTGACGACGGCATCCGGCTCTATGTCGACGACCTCCCCGTCATCGACGCCTGGGACAGCACCGGTGATCGCACGCACGAGGGCTACATCTGGCTGGCCGCCGGCGCCCACATGGTGCGCGTCGAATACCGCGAGCACCTTGGCAACGCCCTGGCACAGATGTCCTATGGTGCCGTGACGACCTTTAGCGGCTGGCGCGGAGAGTACTATCCCAACCCGGATCTGGCCGGCACACCGGCGATGATACGGGATGATGCCGAGCTGAACTTTACCTGGGGCAATGCGGCCCCCGCGATGGTCGTACCCGGGGACAACTGGAGTGCCCGCTGGACGCGCCAGGTGCAGCTGAGCGCCGGACGCTACCGCTTCACGGCCGTTGCCGATGACGGTGTGCGCTACTATGTGGATGGCGTGCGCATCATCGACGCCTGGACCGAGTCGCAGGGCGGCTCTCACTATGCGGAACGTGACCTGAGCGCCGGCCTCCATGCGCTGCAGGTCGAGTACTATGAGCGCAGCGGCAATGCCGTCCTCTCGGCCGGCTGGTCGCTAGTCGTGCCGCCCACCAGCGTGCCACCGACAGCGACGCCAACGGCCACGGTAACCAACGCTCCTACCGTAACGCCCACAGCGACACTGACGGCGACACCGACCGAGACGCCGACGGCGACGGCCACGCCGACCGAGATCGCGACACCGATCGAGACGCCGACGGCGACGATCACGCCGACCGAGATCGCGACACCGATCGAGACGCCGACGACGACACCGACCGACACACCGACCGACACACCGACCGAGACCGCGACTCCCACAGCGACAAAGTCGTCGACTGCCACTGAAACGCCGACAGTCAGCGGCACGTTGAGCGTGACGCCCGCCATCTCACCTTCGCCGACTGTGACGCCCGATCCCGAGGACTGGACTGTTGCGTACTATGGCTCGGCGCTGCTGCGTGGCACACCCGTGGTAACCGCGCGCATCGCGCGCACGGATATTCTAGAGTTCGACTGGAGCGAGGACGCGCCGCCCGAGGAGATCTCGCCCAGAGCGCTGGGGGTACGTTTGAGCACGGTGCGCGATGTGGAGGGAGGCAACTATCTCTTTACCGTGAGCGCTCAGGGCAGGCTGCGTCTTGCCATCGACGGCCGCACCGTCATCGATCGCTGGCGGCCGGGAAAGTGGGAGGAGGAGGCACTCGTGCCGCTCATCCCGGGCAAGCACCGCATCGTGCTGTCCTTTGGCGCCAGCCCCAGCCGCGATCCCTGGCTGATCTATGAGATGTCCGAGGCCACGCCCGAGCCGGAGCTGGAATCGCCTCAGCGGCCTTTCCGCACGCCGCTGCTGCCGGTTGTGCCCACGGGTGAACCAGACTTGCGAGAGCTGCGCCCATCACCACTGGTGACGCCCGCCCCCACACCGACGCCAACGGCGACGCCGTGGTGGGGTTTGATCTGGCGCTGGTAATCTTCCCACAGGGCGTCTGTAGTTGAAGGTTACGCCGCCCGCCAACGACACAAGTTGCCAGGCCCCGAGCCTGAAGGTCTTGCGCGCCATGGCCTCCCGCCCCTCATCCTCGCCGGCGAGGCCGCTCACCCGGTAACACATCGTCCGGCCCACAAAAGGCGTGAGGTTGTACGGGGCCCGATCCGGCACGGTGATCGCGGTCCAGCCCGGCGTACATCTGGTGCGCAACTTGAACACCGCGTGGTACTGGCGCCCGGCCGCGTATCCATCCCGCGACTCTTGCGGCGTGTACCAGAGGTGAAAACCGGTGCGGTTGGAGAGCACCGTGATGGGGCCCAGCCAGGGCGCCTGGGGGTCCAGTACAGGATCAGGGCGCGTGGCGCGATTCGGGCTGTCGGCCTCCGGGGTCGCAGCAGGCGCCGGCAGACCGGGCAAAAGCGGGACCGGCGGCACGATCGTCACCGTCGGGCGCCCAACCCCCACGGGGCGCTTGGCTTCCACAACCAGCGGCGCGACCAAGAGTGCCGCGACGAGGATCGCCAGCCATATCAGACGCTTCTTGGAGTCCATATATACCTCCCCTTCGCACTGATGTGCGCTACATCATCCTTATAACATGCAAACCTGCGGCCGTCAAGGGGCCCAGCCCGGCTCACGCCGCGATATCGCGCGCGCCCGTAATGTCGTATAATGACGTTGAATCGGCATAAAGACAGAAAGGAAGTTTCAGACATGGCCAAGTTCAACTGGGGCGTTCTGGGACCGGGTAACATTGCCGTGCGCTTTACCAACGACCTCAAGCGCCTTTCCGATGCGACACTGCTGGCTGTGGGCTCCCGCACTCTGGACAAGGCCGAGGCCTTTGCCAAACGGCAGGGCGCTGTCAGAGCCTACGGCAGCTATGAAGAACTGTTGCGGGACCGGGATGTGGATGCGATCTATGTGGCCACTCCGCACAATTTCCACCGCCAGCATGCCATCATGGCGCTGGAGCATGGCAAGGCCGTTCTGTGCGAAAAGCCCATGGAGGTCAACGCAGCCCGCGTGCGGGAGATGGTGGCCGCGGCGCGCAGCCACGACCGGTTCCTGATGGAGGCCATGTGGACGCGCTTCTTGCCGGTGATCTCTTGCGTGCGGCAATGGATCCGAGAGGGGCGCATCGGCGAGATTCGCCTGGTCGCCGCCAACTTTGGCTTCCGGACCCCGTGGAATCCAGACAGCCGTCTGCTCAATCCTTCGCTGGCGGGGGGCGCCACCCTCGACGTCGGCGTGTATCTGGTTTCCCTGGCGCACATGCTGCTCGGAGCGCCGTCAACCGTCCAGGCCCACGCCCACATTGGCAAAACTGGCGTAGATGAACTGACAAGTATGATCCTCGGCTATCCCAGCGGTGCCATGGCGCAGCTCTCCTGTGCGGTGCGGGCCAATATCTCCGATGGTGCCCGGATCTATGGCACCGAGGGGTATATCGACGTGCCCGAGTTCTGGCACGCCACCAAAGTGACACTGCAGGTGGCGGGCGAGGAGCCGGAGGTCATCACCGGGGAGGCTGGCTATCACTTTGAGGCGGCTGAGGTCGCCGACTGTGTGCGCACCGGTCTCAAGGAAAGCCCGATCATGCCGCTGGACGAGACCATCGCCATCGCGGAAACGCTGGAAGAGGTGCGCCGGCAGATTGGCCTGCGCTTTCCCTTTGAGTGACGCCAGACATCCGGAAAACCGATAGTGCGCTGCCGCCTGCTATTTGACAACCCGTGATGTGTGTCCTAGACTCGTGGCAAATCACGGCAGGATAGCCTCATGATAATGCAGCTGTACGCACAACTGAGGAGGAGCCGCAGGTACGAGCCGGACGAACAGTCTGGATGATCTTGCCTGGGCAGATGTGATCACACAAGCCAGCACTCCAGACGGGGGGCTGGCTTTTTTGCGAATACGACGCTTTGAAGCGAACGCGGGCAGGGGAGGACAGGGTAGATGATCAAGATCGGCATTCTGGGCGCAGCCGGCTACACGGGGCATGAGCTTGTCAGCATCTTTGCGCGCCATGCCGAGGCGCAGGTGATCTTTGCCACCTCCGGCAGCAACGCCGGACAGCGGATGTCGGATATTTACCCGTGCCCCTGGGACATCTGCCTGGTCGATCCCGCGGATGCCCCCCTGGGCGATGCCGACGTCGTCTTTCTCTGCACGCCCCATGGCGCCTCGGCCACACTGGCCGCCCAGGTGCTGGAGGCGGGCGCGCGCTGCATCGATCTCTCAGCGGACTTTAGACTGCGGGACCTCAGCGTCTACGAAAAGTGGTACCAAAAGCACACGGCGCCCGAGTTGATGCCTCAGGCAGTCTATGGCCTCACCGAGCTGTACCGCGCGCAGGTCGCGGATGCCACGCTGGTGGCCAACCCGGGCTGCTATCCCACCGGACCCATACTGGGCCTCGCACCCCTGCTCAAGGCGGGCGCCGTGACGAGTGAGCGCATCATTATCGATGCCGCCTCGGGCGTGTCCGGGGCAGGCGTCCGGCCCACGCCCACAGTGCACTTTGTGGCGGTGCACGATAACTATTCCGTCTACAAGCCGGGGCACACCCACCGCCACGTGCCCGAGATCGAGCAGGAGCTCGTGGCCGCGGCGGGCGCGCCGCAGCGCATCATCTTTACGCCGCACCTGCTGCCGGTGAGCCGGGGCATCCTTTCCACCATCTACGTGGATCTGGATCCGGCCTGGGACCTGGCCCGCATCCTGGAGACCTGGAACGCGGCCTATTGCGGCGAGCCGTTCATCAACGTGCTGCGCGCCGGCCAGCTGGCGACGCTGGCCCATGTGGTCAACACCAATCGCTGCGCCCTCTCCGTGGCACCGGCCGGCGGCCCGGGCGAGTGGATCGTGGTGACGACCATCGATAACCTGGTCAAGGGCGCCTCGGGGCAGGCGGTTCAGAACATGAACGTCATGTTTGAGCTGCCCGAAACCATGGGGCTCATCGCCTGACCGGAGGAGGCATCATGCAGGAGCCATATCTGATCAAGATCGGCGGCGCCGAGCTGGAAGACGGCCCCGTGCTGGAGCAACTCGTGGACACGCTCGCGCCCCTGGCGCAGGCGCGCCCGCTGATCATCATCCATGGCGGGGGCGGAGACATCGCGCGGCTGCAGCAGCGTCTGGGCCTGCAGCCCGTCTTTGTCGACGGCCTGCGCGTGACGGATGAAGCGAGTATGGAGGTGGCCGAGATGGTGCTTTCGGGCATCGTCAACAAGCGGCTCACCGCCCGGCTGGTGGGGCGGGGCGTGCGCGCCCTGGGCATCTCGGGCGTGGACGCCGGCCTGCTCAGGGCCAGGCAGCTTGCCCATCCCGCTGGCGACCTGGGTCGCGTGGGCGAGATCACCGCCGTGGGCACAGCCTGTCTCCAGGATCTCGTCGAACGTGGCTTTACGCCCGTCATCTCGCCCATCTCGCTGGGCGACGACGCGCGGCCGTTCAATGTCAACGCCGATCATGCGGCGCTGGCCGTGGCGGCTGCGCTGAACGTGCCCGAGATGATCTTTCTGACCAATGTGCCGGGCGTGCTCGCGGATGGCACTATCCTTCCCGAACTGCCTGCGCACCAGGCGGAGGAGATGATCGCCTCGGGGGTGATCAACGGAGGCATGGTTCCCAAGGTGCGCTCGGCTCTGGCGGCGATCGCCGCGGGCGTGGGCGCCGCGCGCATCACCGATCTGGCCGGTTTGGCTGCGGGCACGGGCACCCGGGTGCTCGCCGAGCCCGTGCCTGAGAAACGCTGAGGAGACAACATGGTAGACACACAACAGATCAAGGACCTCGACAGTAAGTACGTCGCGCACACCTACAACCGCTCCTCGTTTGTGCTGGAGCGCGGTGAGGGCTGCACCGTCTACGACACCGAGGGCAAGGCCTATCTTGACTTTACCACCGGTATCGCGGTCAATTCGCTGGGCTATGGACACCCGGCCATCACGGAGGCCATCGCCGAGCAGATGGGTAAGCTGTCGCACGTCTCCAACCTGTACCACACCATCCCACAGGCGCAGCTCGCCCAGATGCTGGTCGAGTCCTCCTTTGCGGACAAGGTCTTTTTCTGCAACTCGGGCGCCGAGTCGGTGGAAGCAGCCATCAAGTTCGCCCGCAAGTGGGCCCGCAAACACTATGGCGAGCAAAAGACCGAGTTCATCTCTATGACCAACGCCTTTCACGGGCGGACCATGGGCTCCCTGGCGCTGACGCCCCGCGAGCATTATCAGGACCCCTTCAAGCCGCTCATGCCCGGCGCGCGCCTGGCCACGTTTAATGATCTGGCCTCGGTCGAGGCGCTGCTCGACGACAAAGTGTGCGCCGTGATCGTGGAACCGCTGCAGGGCGAGGGGGGCATCCACCCCGCGACCCCCGCGTTCCTCCAGGGGCTGCGCAAGGCCTGCGACGCCAACGGCTCGCTGCTGATCTTTGACGAGGTGCAGTGCGGCCTCGGCCGCACGGGTACACTGTGGGCACATGAGCCCTACGGCGTCACGCCTGACATCATGACGCTGGCCAAGCCCATCGGCGGCGGCCTGCCCATGGGCGTGACCTTTATGACGCAGGCGGTGGCCGACACCATCGAGCCTGGCGACCATGGCAGCACCTTTGCCGCCAATCCGGTGGTGGCCGCCGCGGCGCAGGCGGTGTTCAAGACCATCTCCGATCCTGCCTTTCTGGAGCATGTGCGTTGGGCCGCGGACTATCTCGAGGCTGGCCTGCTCAAGCTGCAGGAGGAGTATGATGACACCATCGCCGAGGTGCGCGGCCGCGGCCTGATCTGGGGCATCGAGTGTAAGGTGCCGGTGGCCCGGGTGGTGGCTGCGGCGGCCGAAGAGGGGCTGCTGGTGCTCAACGCGGGCCCCAACGTCCTGCGCCTGCTGCCACCGCTGATCGTGGAAAAAGAGCACCTGGATCAGGCGCTCGCCACGCTGGATAAAGCCTTTGCTGCGCTCTAGCCCTGCTCTCCCGGAGGTGTTCGTGCCGGAATCCGACGCTTTTGTCATCCGTCCCGCGATGGTGGGCGATGTGCCCGCCATGGCGGAGATCATCAATGGCTTTGCGGCCAAGCAGATCATGCTGCCCCGCTCGCAGTTTCAGTTCTACCAGCACGTGCGCGATTTCTGCGTGATCGAGCATGAGGGCGAGATCATCGGCTGCGGCGCCCTGCAGTTTGTATGGTCGGACATGGCCGAGATACGTTCGCTCGCGGTCAAGCCCGAGTGGCAGGGCCGGGGTTTGGGGCGCCGTCTGGTCGAGTGCCTGCTGAAAGAGGCCCGTGCTCACGGCATCCCGCGGGTATTCTGTCTCACCTATCAGGATGCCTTTTTCGCCCGGATGGGATTCCACGTGATCCCCCGCGAATCGTTGCCCCACAAGATCTGGGGCGACTGCCTCAATTGTCCCAAGTATCCCAATTGCGATGAGATCGCCATGCTGAACAATCTGATCGAGGAGTAGAGGAACGATGCCCAAACCTGCCATCAAGAAATGCGTGCTCGCCTACTCTGGCGGGCTGGACACATCCGCCATTGTGGCCTGGCTCCGCGAGAACTATAACTGCGAGGTGATCTGCGTCACCGCCGACCTGGGCCAGAAAGAGGAACTCTCCGGCCTTGAGGAAAAGGCACTCCGCACCGGCGCTAGCAAGATCTATATCGAGGACCTCCGCAAAGAGTTCCTGCAAGAGTACGTCTGGCCCACACTCAAGGCCGGGGCGATCTATGAGCGCGAGTACCTGCTGGGCACCTCCTTTGCGCGGCCGGTGATCGCCAAGCGCATGGTCGAGATCGCCGAGGCCGAGGGCGCGGATGCCGTCTCGCACGGCTGCACGGGCAAGGGCAACGACCAGGTGCGCTTCGAGCTGACTTTCAAGGCGCTCAACCCGCGCCTGACCGTCATCGCCCCCTGGCGCGAGTGGGAGATCCGCTCGCGCGAGGACGCCATAGCCTATTGCGCCGCGCGCGGCATCCCCATCAGCCAGACCAAACGCTCGATCTACTCGCGCGACCGCAATATCTGGCACATCAGCCACGAGGGCGGCATCCTGGAGGACCCCTGGCAGGAGCCCGAGGAGGAGATGTACACCCTCACCGTGGCCCCCGAGCGGGCGCCGGACACGCCCGAGTATCTCGAAATATCCTTTGAGCATGGCATCCCCGTGGCACTGGATGGCGCGCACCTCGACGCCGTCCCCCTGATGGAACGGCTCAACGAGGTCGGCGGCCGCCACGGCATCGGCCGGGTGGACATGGTGGAGAACCGGCTGGTCGGCATCAAATCGCGAGGAGTGTATGAGACCCCCGGCGGCACGATCCTCTACCGCGCGCTCTCCGGCCTGGAGCAGCTCGTACTCGACGGCGAGACCATGCACTATAAGGACCTGCTGGCGGAAAAGTACGCCGAGATCGTCTACTATGGGCGCTGGTTCACCCCCCTGCGCGAGGCGCTCGATGCCGCGGTGGACGTGCTGGCCCAGCCACTCACCGGCGTGGCGCGCGTCAAGCTCTTCAAGGGGCGCTGCTCGCTGGTGGGCCGCAAGTCGCCCAATAGCCTCTACCGCGAGGACTATGCCACCTTTGGCGAGGACAGCGTCTATGACCAGTCCGACGCCGAGGGGTTCATCAACCTCTATGGCCTGTCCATGAAGGTGCGCGCCCTGGCGGCGCGGCAGCGTCCGGAGAACGGCGACCTGCCGGCGCCCGACTACACCTCCTTCAAGCGGGATTGACCATGACCAGGCTCTGGGGCGGGCGCTACTCTGGCGATATCGATGCCCGCATGTGGCGGTTCAATGCCTCCATCGGCATCGATATCCGCCTGGCCGCAGCGGACGTGCGCGGCAGCCAGGCCTATGCCCGGGCGCTGGAGCGCGCCGGCGTGCTCACGCGCAGGGAGACCGCCACGCTGATCGATGGCCTGGCGCAGATCGCCGCCGACATCGAGAACGGGCTGTTTGTGCCCGAGCCTGGCGATGAAGACATCCACACCGCGGTGGAGCGCCGTCTGGGCGAACTGGTGGGCCCGCTGGCGGGCAAGCTCCACACCGGCCGCAGCCGCAACGACCAGGTGGCCACCGACGTGCGCCTCTGGATGCTCCAGGCGCTGCCCGCCCTGGCTGAGGCCCTCCGAGAGGCACAACGCACCATTGTAGAACAGGCCGCAGCGCAGATCGACCTGCTGATGCCCGGCTACACCCACCTGCAGCCCGCCATGCCGGTGCGCTTTTCGCACTGGCTGATGTCCTACTTTTGGATGCTGGAGCGCGATCACGAGCGCCTGCGCGATCTGCTGCCCCGCGTGGGGCAGTCGCCGCTGGGCGCCGCGGCGCTGGCCGGCAACGCCTATGGCGTGGACCGCCTGGCGCTGGCCGAGGACCTGGGGATGGACGCTGTGCTGGAGAACAGCATGGACGCCGTGGCCGCGCGCGACATGGTCCTGGAGACGCTCTCCTGGGGCGCGATCCTGGCCACGCACCTGAGCCGGCTGGCAGAGGACCTGATCCTCTACTCCAGCGCCGAGTTCGGGTTCGTGCGGCTGGCCGAGCGCTACACCACCGGCTCGAGCATCATGCCGCAGAAACGCAACCCTGACAGCATGGAGCTGGTGCGCGGCAAGACGGGCCGCCTGGTGGGCAACCTCACCCGCCTGCTGGTGACGGTCAAGGGCATCCCCTCGACCTACGACAAGGACCTGCAGGAGGACAAGGAACCGCTTTTCGACACGGTGGACACCCTGGCGGATCTGCTGCCCATCGTCGCCGGCGTGATCGCGAGCCTGGAGGTGTGCCCCGAGCGGATGTACACGGCGCTCAACGACGCCATGCTGGCCACCGACCTGGCGGACTATCTCGTCAAGCGGGGCCTGCCCTTCCGCGAGGCACACCACGTGGTGGGCCAGGCGGTGCTGCTGGCGGAGACTCGTGCCACGGGTCTGCGGGATCTGTCGCTGGCGGACTATCAATCGCTCTGGCCCGGCTTTCAGTCCGACCTGTTCGACGTCCTCAGCTACGAGGGCTCGGTGGAGACGCACACCGCGCGGGGTGGGACCGCCCGCGCCGCGGTGCAAGAGCAGATCGCCCTGGCGCGGGAAAAGCTGGCCGGCGGCGCCTAGAGTGCGGGCTTGAAGCCAGCGCGAGACATGTCACATTCAGGATGCCACCGCCGAGCGGCGCACATCACGCAGGCGTGGATGTCCTTTCGCGGCGCGTGCGCTGTACCCAGCGCCATGTACCCCGCGGCAAGCCTCTGGCCTGTACCCTGGAGCAGTGCATTACTGAAACATGCCTCAGAGGAGGCTGCGCCGCCCCGCGGACAATCCGCTAGGGCGCGTGCGCTGTACCCAGCGCCATGTACTCCGCGACAGGCCTCTGGACTGTTCCCTCGAGCAGTTGTTCACTGAAACAGGCTTCAGAGGCGGCTGCGCCGCCCCGCGGACAAGTCGCAGCCTACGGCTGCGCCAATGTCCGCGCCCCAACACTTGCCACCGGCGAGCGCTGCACAACCTGCAGGCGTGGACATTCTTCTGGGGCGCGTGCGCTGTACCCAGCGCCATGTACCCCGCGGCAAGCCTCTGGCCTGTACCCTGGAGCAGTGCATTACTGAAACATGCCTCAGAGGAGGCTGCGCCGCCCCGCGGACAATCCGCTAGGGCGCGTGCGCTGTACCCAGCGCCATGTACTCCGCGACAGGCCTCTGGACTGTTCCCTCGAGCAGTTGTTCACTGAAACAGGCTTCAGAGGCGGCTGCGCCGCCCCGCGGACAAGTCGCAGCCTACGGCTGCGCCAATGTCCGCGCCCCAACGGACGCCACACCGCTCTCGATCGTCAAGTCGTCGGCCTTGATCATAGGCAACCTGCCAACCTGTAACCTGTAACCCTTCCTACAGCCCCACGCCCGCGATCGGCGCCCCGCACTCGACACACCGGCCGCCGTGGGCGCGGTTGGCGTGCACGGCGAACCCAGTGCGGCGGATCACCGTCGCGCCGCACTGCGGGCACACGGTGTCCTCGCCGCCCTGGCCGGGGATGTTCCCCGTGTACACGTACTGCAGCCCCGCCTCCAGGCCGATCTCACGCGCGCGCAGCAGCGTCGCCACGGGCGTCGGCGGGCGATCCAGCAGCTTGTAGGTGGGATAGAACCGGCTGACATGCCAGGGGGTATCCGCGCTCAGCTCATCGTGCACAAAAGCCGCGATCTCACGCAGTTCAGCGTCCGAGTCGTTCAGCCCGGGGATGATCAGCGTGGTCACCTCCAGCCAGACACCCCGCTCCTTCATATACACCAGGGAATCCAGCACCGGCTGCAGGCGCGCGCCGCACTGCTGCCGGTAAAAGGTGTCCGTAAAGGCCTTGAGGTCCACGTTGGCGGCATCCAGCAGGTTTGGCCCGTCCGGCGTTGTCACCAGATCCAGCATCTCGCGGGTCATGAACCCGTTGCTGACATAGACGTTGGCGATGCCCTGTTCGTGCGCCAGGCGTCCCGTGTCGTAGGTGAACTCGAAGAACACCGTCGGCTCGGTGTACGTGTAGGCGATGCTGGCGCAGCCCGTGCGCGCGGCGGCGGCCACCACCTGCTCCGGGGTCGTATGGCGTGTGCGCAGCTCCCGCCCTTCCCGCGGGCCCTGCGAGATGTCGGCGTTCTGGCAAAAGGTACAGGAAAAGTTGCAGCCCGCCGTGGCAACGGAAAAGGCGGTGCTCCCCGGCAGAAAGTGGAACAACGGCTTTTTCTCGATGGGGTCCACCCCCTGTGCGACCAGCTCGCCATACACCAGCGTGTACAGCGTGCCGCCGCGATTCTCACGCACGTGGCAGATCCCCCGCCGCCCCTCGGCGATCAGGCAGCGGTGGGCACATAGATCACAACGCACGCTACCCGGGCGTCCGCGACCGGATCCGTCCTCGACAGCGTGCCACAGCATGGCCTCATGCTCTTTTGTGTCGTGCATGGCGACCTCCTCATCCCTCCAGCCACCGGCAGATGCTGCCGGTGGCTGAGGTTCGTGGGCGGTCACCGGCGGGAGCCTAGGCTTTGGGCGGATACGGGATCACGCACACAAAGCGCATCAGTGACTCGCCCGTGTTCAAGAACTGGTGAATCTCACTTGGTTCGACATAGACACAGGTCCCCGGCTCCAGGGGCTGGGTGCCATTGGCATCGCGCACCTGCCCGGTGCCCTCCAATACCACCACCTCATGCTCCCACGGATGGGTGTGGTACTCTGTCGCGGCGCCCGCATCGAGCTCGATAATGCGGCTGATATAGTTGGGCGCGCCGACGTTCTGGCCGATGGCCCAGCGGATACGGGCGCCCGGGCTGCCTTCGACGGGCTCGGCGGGAACCTCTGTGTAGTGGAAAGCCTTCATCGATTACTCCTTTGTACTTGACTCGTGCATCGCTATTAGATTACGCAAAAACGCGAGATTGCGCACATCCTCGTGCAGATCATCGCTCTTGGGCGTCTCCAGGATCATAGGGACGTGCACCAGCCGCGGGTCGTTCACCAGCCGGTAGAAAGCATCCGCGCCGATCAGCCCCTCACCGAGCTGCTCGTGCCGGTCCCCGTGGCTGCCCAGCTCCTTTTTCGAGTCGTTCAGGTGGATCGCCCTGAGCCGGCCGATCCCGATGAGCGCGTCGAACTCGGCCCAAAACGAACGATAGTCGGCGCGGCTGGCGAGAGGATAGCCGGCGCCGTACAGGTGCGCCGTGTCGATGCACACCCCCAAACGGTCGCCTCCGTCCACGTGCGCCAACAGCCAGGCCAGGTGCTCCAGCCTCCCGCCCAGGTGCGTGCCCGCCCCGGAGGTGGTCTCCAGTAGGATGGGCGCCCAGCCTGTGGCCGGATCCGCCAGTAGCGCGCGCAGCCCCGCGGCGATCCGCTCCAGGCCCGGCAGCTCCCCCGAGCCGGTGTGCGCCCCGGGATGCAGCACGTAACCGTCCAGGCCCAGCCGCGCCGCGCGGGAGAGTTCATCCGCTGCCAGGGCCAGCGACCGCTCCCAGAGGGCGTCGTCCGGCGACGCCAGGTTGATCAAGTAGGCGCTGTGCGCGATCACCGGGTCGATGCCCGTCTCGGCCCGCACCTGGTGAAAGGTCGCCACCTGTTCGTCCGTCAGCGGCGGCCCCGCCCAGCGGTTGGGCGAGCGGGTGAACATCTGGATCGCATCGCAGCCGATGCGGTGCCCGGCGCGCAGGGCATTCGCCGGCTCCCCGGCGATGGACATGTGGGCCCCGAAGCGGGGGCCTTGCCTGAAACGGGGGGAACTGGCATTCATCATGCGAGCATTCTAGGGATGGAGGGAGAAGGCGTCAACGACGACGAGACCGACGCATTGGGGCGGCCGGCGCGGCCCAAGGTAGCATGGTCTTCTATCGACTCAGGGGAGGTAGGACTAGGGCGCGATGCCGACAAGCACCAGGGGAACGGCCGGAACTCCTCTGCCCTGACGGATAACGTTGTACAACTCCCCCTCATAGTACGCGATCCCAGAAGACATCTGCTCTGACATCTCCTTCATGGGAAGAATCTCTACGCCTACGTCGATCTGATCACCAACGTAGAATGCCATGTGTTTCACAAAAAGGTCATACGCTACGAAGGAATACTTTCCGAACTGGACCTCGACTGCGATACGGTCTTTCACAAAGTCAGTTTGATTGTATGATCTGATCGGTCGATATCCGGCGGCAATGATCTGCTCTTTCTGTTCCTCGACGGGAAGCGTCAGCGTCTTGCGGATAACTCGCTCATCAGCGCTGACCCAGTAGGTGACACGTGACTCATCCCATCCGCGCGCAACAAAGAGACTCTTGAAGCTCTGGTTTAGCTCCGAAGGCGAAAGGAGCATCTGCCCTTTCATACCCTTCTCCTTGCTCACCTTGACTCGACACGCTTCTGCATCCGTTTGATGAACTGCCTCTGTGATATCATCCCACGTACCCGGCCTATGGACCAGTATGTGTTCATAACCATTCAGATGTGAATACATCTCGACGATGCGCATTAGTGCCCCCCGTTAGGCAAATCGGGATCGTAGACCGGCTTACCCATCGGCCTTGTTCTGAGCGTTCCGTTCCAGTACGCACGCACCCTCTCTCGCGCGATTTCCACGTACTCGGGAACAATGTCGCAGCCATATCCGTTTCGGCCATGCATTATCGCCGCGATCACTGCGGATCCCACGCCCATATAGGGATCTAGTACGTTGTCCTCGGGATCTGTCATCGACAGCACGAGCCGTTCCACAAGCTCGACAGGGAACTGGCAAGGATGGATAGTCTTCTCCACATGGTTAGACTTGACGTTCGGGATTTCCCAGACATCGCTAGGGTTCTTCCCCAGTGGGTTGCCAGAGATCTCTCCCTTGTGTGGCCCTTTGAAGTGACGCTTGTTCGGATACTTGGAGGGCACCCTGACTGGGTCAAGGTTGAATACGTACTCGTCCGATTTCGTGAACCATAGAATCGTCTCGTACCTTCCGGAGAAGCGCCTTGTGCTGTGTAGACCGTGGCCGAAATGCCAAATGATCCTGTTGCGCAGCTGAAGACCGTGCCGCTTGAACTCCGGGTATAGTATGATATCGAGTGGGATAACCTCACCATCACGCGTGATGTGATTCCCGACCTCCCAGCACATCGAGCCTTCTGGATGAAGCAGACGCACGCACTCCGCGATCACCTCGCGAAGCGAGTCAACATAGTCTTCCAGAGAGGTTCGCTTTTCATAGGCCTTGCCGATGTTGTACGGTGGCGATGTGACGATCAGTTTCATGCTACCCGACGGCAGCGCGCCCATGAATTCGAGGTTATCTTGGCATTCGATATAGGTTGCAGCCTTCAAGCCGCTGGGAGCCAGAAGCGGCCCAGATAGCTCGGTCATACTCTCCCCCTGCGACTAGATACCGGTGTGGTTCATACTACTAACTCTAACCCTCGTCCGTCAACTTGCCGCCACGCGCACGCATTGTACCCTCCCCCGCAACTCCTCGCACCCCAGCCCCTCGTACGCGCTCATCACCATCGCGACGGCGCGCGGTGCATTCTCAGCCCCAAAGGGTGCACTGCCAGACCGGGATTAAGAGCGACACCAGGATCACAGACAGGCGGGAGTCGTCGAAGCAGTCGTCCCAGGGGTAGCCGGTCACGCCGGGAGCCAGCAGCGCCGCGTGGTAGCGGTGCAGCAGGGGCGCCCCCAGCGCGCGGCGGGTCTCTGGCTCCCAGCGGGCGATCAGAAAGGCCAGGTCGGTGCCGCCGATGGTCGGGTGCCAAAACTGCCAGTCGAGGAGGCGGGCGCTGCCGGGGCCGCCCAGGGAAGTGCGCTGTCAAATAAAAAAAGGCCCCCTTCTGCCATGGAAAGGGGCCCGCGGTCACAGCGTTTGTCTGAACCGCACCTCAGGCAGCCTCGTCGCTGTCCTCATGATCTGTGTCCTCTTCGCGGACCGACGGCCCGCAGGCGCCTGCGGCGCTACTCATTCAGGTCGGCACGCCCAGTCTGGGCAGCACGACACGCATCAGCACCAGGTAGGCCACCAGCGCCAGCGGCAGAGCCAGATCGCTGAGCGGCACACCAAAGATCGCCATCGCTCTCCTCTCGGGGGATGCCGGCGCTCAGGCCCGCATCAACAGCTCAACCAGATCATTGAGCATCTCATCGTCAGCGGAGCAGGTGGAACTGCTCAGGCAACCCTGCAGGTAGCCGCGGATCAACTCACGGCTCACATGCTGCGTGGCCGCACGCACCGACGCGAGCTGGTTGAGGATCTCGTGGCACTCGCGCTCATCCTCGATCATGCGCTGGATACCGCGGGTCTGCCCCTCGATCTTGCGCAGTCGCGCGATCAGTTCCTGTCTGGATTCGGGCGTTAGCGTCGCGCCAAGATTCACCTGTGAACTCTCTTCCTTCGGAGCCAACTGGCCCCGGTCGGGGACTAGCCCCGGTAGCGGATCCCTCAACCGCCGGAGGGCGCGCAGTTGGCCGCCCCGGTGCTGGCGCCGCTCGAACTGCTGGATGAGCCAAACATCGAGACGACCTTGTCGGCCTCGCGGCTGCCACAGTTGGGGCACACGGGATCTAGCTTGCTGAACAGCGAGCGCACAAAGTGCTCGTACTGGTGGCCGCAAGAGCGGCACTTGAACTCGTAAAAAGGCATACTTACCTCTATTCGGATAGACTGAGACTGCCGATATATGCGAGGACCTCGTCGGCATCGACGTGCCCGATCTGCCGAAGCCCGACATCGCCTGCGCCATCAAAGACCACCAGCGTCGGCACCCCGCGCACCCCGAGCCCCTGGGCCACCTGCAGCCCCACGGTGTCTCCGATGCTCAAGCGTATCAGCTGCAGCTCTCTTGACGCCAGTTCCTCTTGCAGCCCGTCGACGGCGGGCTTGGCCAAAAGGCAACTGCTTCAAGTGTTGCTGAAAAAGTACAACGTCACGGGCTGGCCCTGGCCGATGTGACCGGTCACCTCCTCGGCCGAGCCAACAACCGTAGCCGGGCTGCGCAGCGCAAACCAGGCGATGGCGAGCACCGCGATGAAAATCAGCGTGACGCGGTACTCGACCCAGAAGCGCTGCAAACGGGCCATCGGGCCTAGACCTTGGCCAGGATCGCTTCGACCTTGCTCTTGAGGTCGGCCTTGGGGCGCACGCCCACCACGCGCTCGTATTCCTCACCGTTCACGAAATAGATCATCGTGGGGATGCCGCGAATGCCCAGGCTGTTCGGGGTACGCGGATTCTCATCGGTGTTGACCTTGGCCACCTTTAGCTTGCCGGCATACTCATCGGCCAATTGTTCGATCGCCGGAGCCACCATGCGGCAGGGGCCGCACCAGGGCGCCCAAAAGTCCACCAGCACAGGCTGCTCGCTCTTGAGCACTTCCTGCTCAAAGGTCGCGTCCGTCACGTACACGAGATTGTCGCTCATTGGATCACCTTTCCTGACACAGAATGTCGCCCTTCGGGGGCCATATGATTCATACTATACCCCCCTAGGGTAACTAGACATGATTATACCTGGGCCGAGAGATGCTGTCAAGTTGAGTGAGGATATCTCGAACTATCGTCTACAGGTCTTGTCCGAACAGCATCTGATATACGTCTCTGGCAAAGCTCGTCTCCAACGGCGCGCCCTCGGTGAGCCGGTATGTCCGCTCCCCGCCCTCTTTCCTCTCGGCCCGAAGAGAGTGCACGCTTTCACCCCGGCGTTGCAGCCTGGACGCAAATGGAAAGAGGTGCGTGACGAAGAATACCTTCATGCCCTTTTCCAGCAGCGTCTCCACGATCTGAGTGGCGATCTCTGAGCCTTCACGCTCGTTAGTCGCGGCGAACGACTCGTTGAGCAGGATCATGGCGTTGGGCCTCAGATGGTCCACTATTGTACTCATACGCCCCAGTTCTTCATCAAGCTTTCCGCTTGCCATTGACGCATCCTCTTCGCGGCGGAAATGGGTGTAGATTCCGCCGCACAGGTTTGCACGGTAGCTCTCGGCGGCGACGAACATCCCGGCCTGCATCATCAACTGGGCAAGGCCGACGCTGCGCAGAAAGACCGTCTTACCCCCCTGGTTGGCGCCTGTGATCACAAAACCGGACTTGGCATCAGCATCGATGTCGTTGCCAGTAATGCGGCGCTCCATTGTCAACGCCAGGCTCGCGTCATAGAGTCCGTGCACAGTGAACTGCCGCGTCTCCGGCGGAGAGGCAACAGGAAAGCAGGCTGGAGCGCCAAAAGACTCGAGCACCTCATGCAGGTTCAGGCAGGCGATATAAAAAGCGAGTTCAGTCCTGAGCGCCTTCAAGTAGCTATCGATGTGATCGGAGGACTGCGCCAGCGCGTTGGCCACCAAATTGACGCCGTTATCGCGGAGTTCGCCCAGCGCCCGCGCGCCCGAGTCATCCCTGGGATGAATGCTAAAGGAATAGCCTGGGCGCCGTTCCAGCAGGCTCTGGGCCCAGTTCTTGCCGGTGTCCGCCGGCTTGCGCAGCACATAGTCCGTGCCTTCGTTACCGCGCCCCAGACGGGCACTCAACAGGATGCCATTGCGAAAGGTGAGCTCCTTCAAACGGTCCTCAGCGATGCTAAAGAACGCATCGTCCAACTCGTGCTGGATCAGCGCAAAGAACGTTTGAAAACCTTCCGAGCGGAACTCTCCACCGTGTTCATCGGCGATCTTCCTTAGGTCCCTGAGCAAACTGGTGAATAGCTGCATTCTAGCAACAGAACCTTGCAATACCGCAGTCGGGTAGCGGGAATAGACGCCGATCCATCCCCTGCGCTTGCTCTCCTCTGCCTTCACCGAAACCTGATAAAGTTGCCTGACGATCGCGCGATTCTGCAGGCAATCGCGCAGAACATCCTGCCGATAGTAGATATCGCCTGGATCATCGAGGCCAAGCAGTAGTTGCCGCCGGGCGACATCGTAGACAAAGCGATCTCCGTGAGCCATGGCGTCCAGCACGACTCCCAGCTCGAGGTCCTGTGTCAAGTCATCTCGCTGAATTGGAAGGGCCGCTTCCGGATCTGCATCGCGCGATCGGTACAGGAGGTGCACTTTCATGGCTGGATACGCTCCCAAAGCTGCTCACGCGTCAGCCCGTGCCTCTTTGCGATAGTGATGGCATAGGCGAGGCCATCGGCTGGGCGCCGGAGGATCTTGAACGTGCGCGTGGCGACATCATCGCTTCGAACGGTGCTCACCATGCTTACGGTCTGCTCGCCCAAAGAAGCTAGCTCGTCCATGAAGGTGACGCACACGCAGATGAGATCCCGTGCAATGATCTTGTTCATCACGCTCGTGCTAAGTAGCACGGCATCCTGCAAGGCCGTTGAGGAAAAGATCTCGTTCATGATGATGATGCTGTCTGGAGTGGCATGCTCCAGGATATGACGTATGCGCAGCACATCATCGTACAGCTTGCCCCTGAGATTTGTGATGTCCTCTTCGCGCTCAAAGTGAGTCATCACCTGGTCTGTCAGGTAAAGGCGCGCCTCACGCGCTGGAACCGCCAGCCCGAGTCCTGCCAGATAGTGCATCTGGCCAAACGCGCGCGCGAATGTGGTCTTGCCCCCCTGATTCGGCCCAGAGACCACCAGTATGCGCTCGGGTCCTGTGAGGCTCCAGTCATTTGGCACGACCTGCCCCCCGGCATTGAGCAACTGGTGCGCAAGCGGCAGGTCAAAACCAGCATAGCAGTGTATATCCTTGTCCTGGACCGCAATCTCTGGATAACAAAAGTCCAGCCCTGAACGCTTCAGGCCGCCGATGTACTCCAGGTACGCTGCGTAAAACTGCAACTCCCGGTCCACACGGACGATGGTTGCATCAAGGAACTGGGCGTGAGCGCCGGCGAACTGATCCAGGCGTGCGAACACCTCGGGGCTCAGTTTGGCCACGCCCTCGAGGATCTGTGCGCCCACATGGTTCATGCCGGCCGCCAGTATCTGCTTACTTGTATAGTCCCGAACAGCGCCCTGCCTGAACTTTTCAAAGATATGCTCGACGTCTTCGCTAAAGTCCACCTCGTCCTCATACAGACGCACGCGGACGGCGTTGCCCTTGATAAGCACGCTGTAGCGGATCGCGGATAGATCTTGCCTGATCTGGCTTGAGCCGACGTCCATCTCCTGAAAGGCTGCGGATGACACATAGCTGCTGAGATATTCCCGCAACCGAATCATGCCTTGCGAATTCAAGTCGATCGCATCCAGGCTGGTGGCAAGTACGCGCACGGCCCTGCAGTACACCAGCACAGCCTCCAGCAGCCAGCCGTCGATGTGGTAGCGGAATCTCAGCGTCTGTACGAGCTCAAGATAGCGGCGCACCAGAACCATCTCCTGGGTAAAAGCCGCGGTACAAGCCAAGACCTGCACTCGCTCCAGATCTGCACAAATCTCCTGGCGATAGCGCACGTCTTCTTGCTGGCGTGGGAGCGTGTAGTAAAGTGGCAGAAGGTTGTACGCCTGCCGCTCGCGCACCAAGGCGGCAAAGAGATGGTCCAGGTTCAGGTCCGTGAAGCAGGCGGGCATGTCTGCAGCCTGCAGTTCTTCTGTTTTCCGACCATTCCGGTAGAGAATGCTCAAATCCATAAACGATCCTTCTCGTCACTCGAGGGTATGCTCATTACTGGTCCGGCCCGCGGAGTAACGCTCCTGACCAGCGGCCCAAGTGAACACGGTGTCATCGCCCGGGTTCCCGGGTATCAGCAGGCAGCAAAGCCTGACGAAGCCCGGGCAGGAGGTATAGCCCCAATAGAGCGATCGCGGCTACCGCCGCTCCGAAAGCGAATGGGGCTGCCGGAGAGACCCGTTCCCAGAGCAGGCCTGCAATGATACTGGCGGGCAGCGCCATGACGCCGACCGAGGCATTGTAGAGGCCGTAGGCCGCGCCTCGATTCGTCTCCGGCACGAGTTCGGCCACCATCGCCTTGCCAGCACCCTCTGTCAGGGCATAGTACAGCCCGTAGAATGCATAAAGCAACCACACGGTCCAGGCACTCTGCGCGAGAGCGAATCCCAGATAGGAGACCCCGTAAACAGCCCAGCCATACGCAATGGCGCGGCGCCGGCCGATCCGATCCGAGAGGCGCCCTGCTGGGATGGCGGCCGCTGCGGAGACAAGATTGAATAGTGCATAGACGATTGGGATCACGGCGGTACCCACACCGATGTCCTCCGAACGGAGAACCAAAAAGGCGTCCGATGAGTTACCCAGAGTGAAGAGAAGCATAACGGCGAGAAACGACGCAAAGGGGCCCTTGAGAATCTTGAGCGAGATGGCCTGTTTGTTGACAGCGGTGTGGAGTTCATGCACAAACAGCCCGATGATCAGCAGCGGTATGGCTGCCACAAGGCCCGCCACCCAAAACAGTTTGCTGTAGGCGTTCGGCTGGTTGATCCACAGGCGAAGTAAGGCGTATGCGATCAAGGGACCTGCCACCGAGCCGAGCGTGTCCAGCGTCCGTTGAATGCCAAAAGCGAGGCCCAGCTTGCGCTGGCCCGCCGAGCCCGCCACCAAGGCGTCACGGGGCGCATCTTTGAGCCCTTTGCCGACGCCATCGCCGAGACGGGACGCGAATGCGCCGGGGCCGCTCCCCACGAAACCGAAGCTGAAACGCGCCACGGCAGAGAGCGCATAGCCCACAAACACGATAGCCTTGCGCGCCCCCAGCGCGTCTGAGATGTAGCCAGCCCCGATCTTCATCAAGCTGACTATGGTCGTCATCGAGCCTTCGATCAGCCCAATGAACTCTTTGCTCAGACCCAACGTCCCCGAAAGAAAGGCTGGAAGGATAGGCTGCATCATGTCCTGGGCCAGACCGCCGAAAAATGCCACCCAGCCCAGGGCTACCACGTTTCCACTCGTCGGATCTGAAGAGGATATGTCGATTCCACTTGCTCCTCTAGTAGCCACATCTCGCTCTCTAGTAGTCACGTCTCGCTCTTCCATCATCGACTCCAATCTGTGCCCAGATGGGGAACACTGGCTCTTACGTCAGAAAAGCCGGAGCATTCTAGTGCGCCAGTGCAGCGCGCCCGGCGTAAACTGCCGCATCGCCGAGCTCGTCTTCGATACGCAGGAGCTGGTTGTACTTTTCCACGCGTTCGCCGCGACAGGGCGCGCCTGTCTTCAGCTGGCCAGTGCCCATCGCCACGGTGAAATCGGCAATAAAGCTGTCGACAGTCTCTCCGCTGCGGTGTGATACCATCGCTCCCCAACCTGCCTGGCGGGCCATCTCAATCGCCGAAATGGTTTCCGTGAGGGTACCGATCTGGTTCAGCTTGATCAGCACAGCGTTAGCAGCATTCTCGGCAATACCCCTGCCGATACGCTGCACATTCGTCACAAATAGATCGTCCCCTATCAGTTCCGTGCCGGCGCCGATGCGCTCGTTCAGGAGCTTCCAGCCCTCCCAGTCGTCCTCGCCCAGCCCATCCTCCAAGGTAACGATCGGATAGCGCGTGACCCAATCGGCATACAGGTCCACCATCTCCGCTGCGGTGGCCTTGCGCCCCTCGGTTCGGAGGACATAGAGACCGTCCGCGTAGAAACCGCTGGAGGCAGGGTCGAGCCCGACAGCGATGTCCTCACCGGGCCGGAATCCTGCGGCCTCGATGGCCTGCAGGATGAGTTCGACGGCCTGGTGATTTCCCTTGAGCGCGGGCGCAAAGCCGCCCTCGTCACCCACACTTGTGGCATGCCCTGTGGCCTTGAGCACCTTTTTCAGGCTCTGGTAGGTCTCGCTACCCCAGCGCAGCGCCTCACGAAAGCTTGCGGCGCCCACCGGCGCAATCATGAACTCTTGAAAATCCGTTCCCTGCCAGTTGGCATGCACGCCGCCATTGAGAATGTTAAAGAAAGGCACCGGCAGAACGGTGGCCGACTCTCCGCCCAGATAGCGGTACAAGGGCAAGCCCGCATGGGAGGCGGCCGCACGGGCGACGGCCAGGCTCACGCCAAGTGTCGCGTTGGCGCCCAGCCTCCCCTTGGCGGGGGTACCGTCCAGCGCGATCAGGGCAGCATCAATGCTCGCCTGGTCCGAAGGATTCCTGCCTGCCAGCGCTCGCGCAACCTCAGTGTTAACGTTCGCCACGGCCCGCAACACACCCTTGCCTTCGTAGCGGCCGCTGTCACCGTCGCGCAACTCGACGGCCTCGTGCACGCCCGTCGATGCGCCTGAAGGCACGGCGGCACGCCCTCTGGTTCCATCGGTGAGTGTGACGTCCACCTCGACTGTTGGGTTTCCGCGCGAGTCCAGTATCTCCCGCGCCCGAATCTGTTGAATGAATGTAGACATTGTTTCTCCTGTCGTCACTCGAGTATGTGCTCGCCCCGTCCCTAATCTGAACCCGACTCCCCCATCGGCTGCGCGGCCCGCGGCTCGCCCGAGAACCATGCTAGCAGACGCAGCGCGGCTTGCTCTGCATCATTCTCCGAATAGCCCGAAGGATGGCGGTATCGGCGGGACAGGTACCCGTCCACCTCTTGCTCGAGCAGCCGGACCTTCTCGTGTACGTCACTGACGAGCCAATCCTGATCTGGCGTGCTTTCCATGTGCTTGAGCAGGTCATGCAGGTGTAGCAGGCAGATTGGGTCCGCACCCTCCCAGGCTCGTCGCAATCGGCTGTTACGGAGGGCCGGCGCCACGAGGCTATACACCAGCTGATCGTACTCTGCCATCGACTGGCAAAGCGGGCAGGTCTGTGCGGCGATTCCGACAAGTAGTCGCCGGCTGGC
>CAZYWU010000026.1:0-33721 GCA_964651255.1 uncultured Anaerolineales bacterium | reverse complement strand
CGATTCGTGAGGGCGGCCGCACCGTGGGCGCTGGCGCCATCACAGAGATCATCGAGTAGGCAGGTTTTTCGGGCACCAGTGGTTACAGGCCCGCTCAGGCTACACGTGGCTCATCCGGGCCACGTGTAGGGCCCTGAAGGGGTTGCAGATCTCGCGGATTGAGGAGACCATGGCAAGACAACAGCGGATTCGTATCCGGCTCAAGGCATATGATCACAGGGTTCTCGACCAGTCATCTCGGCAGATCGTGGATACGGCCGAGCGAACCGGTGCGGCCGTCGTAGGGCCGGTCCCTTTGCCAACGCGCATCGAAAAGTTCTCGGTGGCTCGGTCGCCATTTATCGATCGTGACTCCCGGGAGGAGTTGGAGATTCGTACGCACAAGCGCCTGATCGATGTGCTGGACCCGAACCCCCAGACGATTGATTCGTTGATGCGCTTGGATCTCCCTGGTGGTGTCGATATCGAGATCAAGCTCTAGGGGAACGAGCGTAACAGTAAGTTCAACGGGGGAAAGGGGCGGACCCTTGTGGCCCTCCTGGTAGAGAAGCACCAGCGGCCGCTCGCTAGTATCCCCCTGAGGCGGAGGAAATGAAGAGAAAAGCGCTACTGGGCAGAAAAATCGGGATGACTCGTATTGTGAACGAGTCGGGCACCATCACCCCTGTGACGATCGTCGAACTGGGTCCATGCTATGTAACCCAGGTCAAAACCGAGACCAGCGATGGTTATAACGCGATTCAGCTCGGTTTTGATCAGGTTCCTCACCTGAACAGCCCCGAAAAGGGCCATCTGCGTAACCTGCCGATGCTCAGGCATCTGCGCGAGGTAGCGACGGAGGACGCTGAGGCCTACAAGGTGGGGCAGATCCTCGATGTGACGTTGTTCAGCCCCGGAGAACTGGTCGATGTGATCGGAACCTCCAAGGGCAAGGGCTTTGCCGGCGCTGTCAAGCGGCACCACTTTAGGGGCGGGCCCAAGACGCACGGTCAGTCTGACCGGCATCGGGCTGTTGGATCCATTGGCTCTACATCGACCCCCGGTCGCGTGTGGAAGGGGCTGCGTGGTCCCGGGCACATGGGGAGCGAGCGGGTGACCACCTTGAATCTCTTGGTGGTGAAGGTTGACCCGGAGCGCAATCTGGTCGCGATCAAGGGATCGGTTCCGGGTCCCGTGGGTGGATTGGTGATGGTTCGCAATGCCGTCAAGGTGGCCTAGCCGGCCTGGCTTCACGCTGACGATACGCAGGAGTGTTCAAATGCGAGTTCCGGTAGTTAACATGGCCGGTGAAACGGTCGACGAGATAGAACTGAACGATAGCGTGTTTGGCATCGAGCCCTCGACGGCTGTAATGCATCAGGCATTGGTGCGGCAGCTGGCGAACGCGCGCCTCGGTACAGTCAAGACCAAGGAGCGCGGTGAGGTTGCCGGCGGTGGTCGCAAGCCGTGGCGCCAGAAGGGCACCGGGCGCGCTCGTCAGGGCAGCACCCGAGCACCGAACTGGAAGGGTGGCGGCGTGGTGTTCGGTCCGCGACCGCGCAGCTATGCGCAAAAGATGAACCGTAAGATGCGCCGTTTGGCGCTCCGGTCGGCGCTTTCTGTCAAGGCTGCTGGTGAGCAGATTATTGTGCTGGATCAGCTGAGCATGGAAGCACCCAGGACGCGAGAGATGCGCACGGTACTTGCGAATCTCAAGATCGGTGAGTCGTCGGCGCTGTTCCTGCTTCCGGCTCATAACGAGAATGTCGAGCTCTCGGCGCGGAATTTGCAGCAGATCAAGACGCTTAACGCTCAGATGCTGAGTATCAAGGACCTGCTGGGTTATGACTATATCGTGATGCCGCGGGAATCCGTGGGACAGATCGAGGGATTTCTTCGGACAGATCTCTAGTCCTGACCCTGATCAGGGATGGGCGCAGAGCCATCGTATTGACGATAGGAGCTTTATTCGGTGAACCATTTTCAAGTGATCAGGCGACCTGTACTGACAGAAAAGTCTAACTATCAGGCTGATGAGCTGAACAGCTACACGTTCCAGGTAGACAGGCGCGCCACCAAGCAGATGGTGCGCAAGGCCGTCGAAGTGATCTTTGACGTGCAAGTACTGGGTGTGAACATGATCAACATGCCGGGCAAGACGCGGCGCGCTGGCAGACACATCACACACACACCAGAGTGGAAGAAGGCGATCGTCACATTGGCGCAAGGCGATAGCATCAGCTTCTTCGAGGGTGTCTAGGTTCGGTCGGAGTAGCTCGATCATCGCTGTGAGCTGAGGGGATTAGATTATGGCAATCAAGCAGTTCAAGCCGACAACGCCTTCACGCCGAGGCATGTCAGGGTTTACGTTCGAGGAGATCACCAGGACTGATCCGGAGAGGTCGCTTCTGGCTCCTCTCAAGGAGAGGGCTGGCCGCAACTTTCGCGGGAAGGTGACGGTACACCAACGTGGCGGTGGTCACAAGCGCCGTTACCGAATCATCGATTTCCGCCGGGAAAAGTTCGGCGTGCCGGCAAGGGTGGATTCTCTCGAGTACGACCCGAACCGTTCGGCTCGCATCGCACTGTTGGTCTATGCTGACGGTGAGAAGCGCTACATTCTGGCTCCTGCGGGATTGCAGGTAGGCGATCGCGTGGTGTCTGGCCCCGAGGCGGACATTCGGGTAGGCAACGCGTTGCCGCTCAGCAACATTCCACTGGGTACCATAGTGCATAACGTGGAGCTTTATCGCGGGCGGGGCGGGCAGCTGGTGCGCGCTGCTGGCACGGGCGCGCAGATCCTGGCCAAGGAGGGCGAACTCGTGCAGTTGCGCATGCCCTCGGGCGAGGTGAGAATGGTCGCCCGTAATTGTATGGCGACGATTGGCCAGGTTGGTAACGTTGAAGCTGCCAACATCAAGCTCGGCAAAGCGGGGCGCAAGCGCTGGTTGGGGCGCAGGCCACACACCCGTGGATCTGCGATGACCCCGCGTGATCATCCGCACGGCGGCGGCGAGGGCAAGGCGCCTGTTGGCATGCCGGGACCCAAGTCTCCTTGGGGCCAGCCAACGCTGGGTTACAGGACGCGTCATAACAAGCGCACTGACAGGTATATTGTTCGCCGTCGCGCCAAAAAGCGCTAGGCGCAGGTAAGAGTCGGATTGTCCGGCAAGGAACGTAGTGGGGAGGCCTGTAAATGTCGCGATCTCTGAAAAAGGGACCGTTCGTTTCGGAAAAGTTGCTGAAAAAGGTCGAGGAGATGAACCGGCGCGGAGAAAAGCGCGTCATTCGCACATGGTCCCGTGCGTCGGTGATTTTCCCTCAGATGGTGGGGCACACTATCGCCGTACATGACGGTCGCCGGCATATTCCCATCTACGTGACTGAGAACATGGTAGGGCACCGCCTCGGGGAATTCGCGCCGACCCGCTACTTTCGCGGGCACGCCGCCAGGGAGCGCACGACACGCGTCCGTTAGGTTACGGCGGGCGTCCTGTGGCACGGCCCGTGGTACTCACGAGTGGGTTGTAGGAGATTAGCTGATGTCATTAGAAGTACGTGCAGTTGCCAAATACATAGGCATGTCGGCGCAAAAAGTGCGGCTGGTTGCAGATCTGGTTCGGGGCATGCCGGCCACTCAGGCGTTGGATGTGTTGCGGTTCACGCCGCGTGCCGCTGCCTATGAGGTGCGCAAGGTCGTGCAATCGGCAGTCGCGAACGCCGAAGAGAATTATGGACTCTCCGCTGACGAGCTGGTTATCTCCGCGATTAGTGCGGATGAGGGCCCGACGCTTCGGCGGGGTCACCCCGGGGCTCGCGGTCGATACAAGCCCATTCTCAAGCGGAGTTCTCATATCACCGTCGTAGTCACAGCCAGGCAAGCCTGAGCTAGGTAAGGCAAGGAGGCATCTTGGGCCGCAAAGTAAATCCAATCGGCTTTAGGCTGGGGGTCATAAAGGACTGGGAATCCAAGTGGTTCGCCGAGGGCAAGGAATATTCCAAGCTCTTGGTTGAGGACGTTGCGATTCGCAAAGAGATCAGGAGCACGCTCGGCAGGGCTGGCGTCTCGCGCATCGAGATTCAGCGGCTTCCCAAGCAGATCAATATCACGATCGTTACAGCCAAGCCTGGTATCGTGATCGGGCGTCGCGGTGCCAACATCAATGCTCTGAAGGCGCGGCTTGAGGAGATGGCTGATATCAAGGGCAAGAGCCTGCGTGTGGATGTTGTCGAGGTCCCAAACCCCGAGATCGACGCACGGGTGGTTGCCGAGGGTATTGCAGAGCAGCTGGAGCGCCGGGTGGCTCACAAGCGCGTCATGCGCCAGGTTGTGCAGCGCACCATGCGTAGCGGGGCGCAGGGTATCAAGGTGCTGTGTGCCGGTCGTCTGTCGGGCGCGGAGATGGCTCGGCGCGAGTGGGTACGCGAGGGACGGGTGCCTCTGCACACGCTGCGTGCGGATATCGATTTTGCTACCGAAGAGGCGGCGACCAGTACCGGACGCATTGGCGTCAAGGTCTGGATCTATCGTGGAGACGTGCTGCCCGAGTCTAGCAGGGCGACGGGTCGCGTCGAGGGAGTATAGCAGTCATGTTGATGCCCAAGAGGCTCAAGCATCGTAAACAGCACCGCGGGCGGATGCGTGGCAAGGCATATCGCGGTGCAGAGATCAACTTTGGCGAATTCGGGCTCAAGGCGCTCGAGCCAGCTTGGATCACCAGCCGGCAGATTGAGGCGGCGCGACGCGTTATCGTCCGTGTGATGAAGCGTGGTGGCCAGGTGTGGATCCGCATTTTTCCGGACAAGCCGGTGACCATGCGCGCTGCAGAGACCCGTATGGGTAGCGGTAAGGGCGCTGTGGATCACTATGTGGCCGTGGTAAAGCCAGGGCGCATCATGTTTGAAATCAGCGGTGTGGACGAGGCTACCGCGAAGGATGCGCTGTGGCGCGCTGCGCAAAAGTTGCCTATCAAGACGACCATCACAGCGCGGGATGAAGCCGGGCGAGGGACTGAGGAATGAAGGCCAGCAAGTTGCACGAGATGACGACCGAGGAGCTTGCCAGGGAGCTGGAAGAGCTGGAGCAGGAGCAGTTCAATCTGCGGTTCCAGCGCTCGAGCGCGCAACTGGATAACACGAGCCGCATCAAAGAGGTGCGCAGGGATATTGCCCGTGTGAACACGATTCTTCGTGAGCGCGAGCTAGAGACTGGGGAGCAGTAGGATGCCACGTAGACGTTTGAGCGGCCAGGTTGTGAGTGACAAGATGGAAAAGACGGTGGTGGTAGAAGTGACCTCCAGCAAGCGTCATCCTGTGTATAACAAGATCCTGCGCACAAGGAAAAAGTATCTGGCGCATGATGAAGAGAGTGCGGCGCACGAGGGTGACTGGGTCACGATCGAAGAGTCGCGGCCTCTGAGTCGGCGCAAGCGCTGGCGCGTGGTTGAGATCAGCGACCGTTGAGCAGGTACGGAGCGCCGTGTCTCGTCCGACTAGGGGCGAGGGTGCTCATCACGATAGAGTGGAGTGACGCGAGATGATTCAGCCATTCACCAAGCTTACCGTCGCAGATAATACAGGTGCGCGTGAGATCATGTGCATCAAGGTGCTCGGCGGTACGCGACGCCGTTACGCGGGCGTGGGCGATATTATTGTGGCCTCGGTCAAAGAGGCGACGCCCGGCAGTTCTGTGAAGAAGAAGGAAGTTGTGAGGGCCGTCATCGTTCGCACCGCCAAAGAGTACGGTCGGCCTGACGGCTCGTATGTGCGGTTCGACGACAATGCGGCTGTGATTGTGGACGCAGACAAGAACCCGCGTGGAACGCGCATTTTCGGCCCCGTGGGGCGAGAGCTTCGGGATGCAGGGTTTATGCGCATTGTGTCTCTGTCCCCTGAGGTGCTCTAGCTGGGGCTGTTGGATCGGGTCGTGAGGAGTAAGTGATGAAGATCAAAGCAGGGGATACCGTCGAAGTGATCGCCGGTAATGACAAGGGCACGCGCGGAACCGTGCGCGTGGTGATGCCCAAGGAACAGCGTGTCGTCGTATCCGGCGTCAAGCTTGTGAAAAAGGCGCAGCGACGCACCGCGAATATGCGCACAGAGCCGGGCATCATCGAGATGGAGGCACCGGTGCACGTTTCAAACGTGATGCTGGTGTGCCCTCGTTGTGACAAGCCCACGCGCATCGGTGTTGAAGAGAGTGGCGGCAGCCGGGTGCGTGTATGCCGCAAGTGCAACGAAGTTATCGACTAGGACGAGGGCCGACGCAGTCTGGCGCGGGCCTGGGGAGTATGAGGATGCATTGGCTGAAGGAAAAGTATCGGGACGAGATCGTTCCGCGAATGATGGAAGAGTTCGGCTACACCAGCGTGATGCAGGTGCCGCGAGTGGAAAAGATCACCATTAACGTGGGCCTAGGGGAGGCGTTGCAGAACGCCAACGCCATTGAGGCGGCCACGCGGGATATCGCCAAGATCACCGGACAAAAGCCTATTGTGACCCGGGCCCGCAAGTCCATCGCCAATTTCAAGCTGCGCGAAGGCAACCCGATCGGTATCATGGTTACATTGCGACAAGATCGGATGTACTCGTTCCTGGATCGGCTCATGAACATCGCGTTGCCTCGGCAGAGAGACTTTCGCGGTATCTCGCGTCGCTCGTTCGATGGGCGGGGTAACTATTCGCTGGGACTCAGCGAGCAACTGGTGTTCGTGGAGATCGACTATGACGAGATCGACAAGGTGCGTGGTATGTCGATCAGTATAGTGACGACCGCAGAGACCGACGAGGAAGGGCGACGCCTGCTGGAACTCATGGGAATGCCCTTTGTCGGCATAGCTGCCCAGGCAGCTGCGTAGCCGGGGCACTTTTGATAGACGAGCCTGGCGCTGAGGATTGGAGAGTACAAGAGTGGCAAAAAAGTCGATGATCGCGCGGGAAAAGAATCGCAAGTACCAGGTGCGCGTGCGTAACCGCTGCTCGCGGTGCGGTCGTTCACGGGGTTACATGCGACGCTTTGACCTTTGTCGTATCTGCTTCCGAGAGCTGGCTATGGATGGCAAGATCCCGGGTGTGACCAAATCCAGCTGGTAGTTGTCAGTGTGGCGGCAGTTCCGTGGCCGCTCACTGTTCATGACTTAGCGGATAGAGCACGCGGCGGTTGTTCCGCCGACTTGAAAGGGAGTGCTGGTAGATGAGCTTTAGTGATCCTATCGCCGACATGCTTACGCGCATACGTAACGGGCAGGCCGTTGGCCGCCGCTACGTACTGATTCCCTTCTCTGGAGTCAAGCAGGCTGTGGCCAGGGTGCTCCAGGACGAGGGCTATATTGATCGATACGAGACAGTGCGTGACGGCCGATTCCCCATGCTGCGCGTATATCTCAAGTACACGCGTGCGCAGGAGCCTCTGATTCAAGGGCTCAGGCGAGTGAGCAAGCCCGGGTGCCGTATCTATGCCAGGAAGGATGAGATCCCCTGGGTGCGTTACGGGCTAGGGACTGTGGTGCTTTCCACCCCCAAGGGCGTGCTGGCTGGCCGCGAGGCGCGGCGTCAGAACGTCGGTGGTGAAGTCCTGTGCGAGGTATGGTAAGTGACGGGCTGTCGTTGATCGGGAGGTAGTAACTGTGTCAAGAATAGGACGCATGCCCATTACCGTGCCTGATGGTGTGCAGGTGGGCATAGATGGACAGATGGTGACGGTACGGGGCCCAAAGGGGACCTTGGCGATGGATATGCACCCGAGTATGCAGCTGAACCTTGATGAGGGTACGCTGCAGGTGTCCCGCCCGGATGATTCCAAGCAAAGCCGAGCCCTGCACGGCCTGACGCGCGCATTACTCGCTAACATGGTCACCGGCGTAACCGACGGTTTCGTGGTGCGCCTTGTGATCAATGGCGTGGGCTATCGCGGTGAGGTGCAGGGTAATGTTTTGACCCTGTATGTGGGCTACAGCCATCCGGTGCGGATCGAGGCGCCCGAGGGGGTGTCTTTCGAGGTCGATCGCAGTGGGCGCCAGATAGCCGTAATGGGTGCCGACAAGGCACTGGTTGGAGAGACGGCGGCGCGGGTTCGTGCAGTACGCAAGCCCGAGCCATATCATGGGACTGGGATCGCGTACGAGGGTGAGACTATCCGTCGCAAGGCAGGCAAGTCCGGCCGGACTGGAGGCGGTAAGTGAGTAACGTACAACAAGTTCATGAGGCTCGTGCGCGCCGGCATCGGCGTGTTCGCAGCAAGGTTTCTGGTTCCGCAGAACGCCCCCGGCTGAATGTTTTTCGGAGTCTGGACCATATCTATGCCCAGGTAATCGACGATGTGGCGGGGCATACTCTGGCTTCGGCCTCTACGATCGATCGCGAGCTGAGTGCGCAATGCGCCGGTCTTTCCAAAACCGATTGTGCGCGGGTCGTTGGTAAGGCGATTGCCGTTCGCGCCAAGGCTGCCGGCGTGAACGCGGTGGTTTTCGATCGCGGCGGTTACCAGTTTCATGGTCGAGTCAAGGCTCTGGCTGACGCGGCGCGTGAGGCTGGTCTGGAGTTCTAGTACGCGTCTGATGTTTCACCTGCCGTTCATGGCAGGGATAGTGAGGAGAGATATATGAGCGATAGAGACAGATACGACGAGTACGAAGCCGAAGAGCTCCAGGAGCGTGTGGTGAGCATCGACCGCGTGGCCAAAGTGGTCAAAGGTGGTCGGCGGTTTGGCTTTCGCGTGCTGGTCGTGGTGGGTGATGGTGCGGGGCGAGTGGGCGTCGGCGTCGGCAAGTCGCGCGATGTGCCCAGTGCCATTCGCAAGGCTGTGGAGCGAGGCAAGAGCCGCATGGTGTCAATCCCTCTCTTTGGCAGGACGATTCCGCACGATGTCACGACAAATTACGGGGCAGCCCAGGTCATGCTCAAGCCGGCTTCCCCTGGAACGGGCGTTATCGCCGGTGGTGGCGTGCGGGCGGTTGTGGAAGCCGCGGGCGTGCACGACGTGCTCAGCAAGTCGCTGGGCAGCGATAACTCGTTCAACGTGGTGATGGCGACCTTCAAGGCACTGCAAGAGCTCAATGCTTTTGAGGAGCGCGCGCAGGCGCGCGGCAAGACCATGGAGGAGCTATTGCCGCCCTGGAGGGTTGTACGCAATGGAGAATAAAACACTGCGCATCACCTATGTCAAAAGTGCAATTGGCTATGACAAGCGCCAGAGGGCAACTATCAAGGCCCTGGGGCTGCGTCATCTGGGCGATACGGTCGAGCAAAAGGCGACCAGTCCGATCCTCGGCATGGTTGCCAGTGTGAGGCACCTGGTTCAAGTCGAAGAGGTGGCATCATGAAGTTGAACGATCTCAGCCCGGCAGACGGCGCCAAGTCCAAGCGCAAGCGTCGAGGCCGGGGTATCGCGGCGGGTCAGGGCAAGACTGGTGGCTTTGGCACCAAGGGACAGGGGTCCCGCACTGGTCGCGGCGGTCACGTTTTCTTTGAGGGTGGCCAGTTGCCAATGGTGCGGCGTTTGGCGCACAAGCGCGGGTTCCGCAATGTCAACCGGATAGAGTATGTTCCGGTGAACGTGGGCGATCTCGCTGGTTTTGAGGCCGGTACGGTGGTAGATCCCGAGACCCTGGTGGCGGTTGGTCTGGTCAAGAACCCCGATGCGCCGATTGCGGTGCTGGGCAATGGCGAGCTCGATCGCGCGCTGGCTGTGCGTGCGGACAAGTTCTCTGAACAGGCGCGCGCCAAGATCGAGGCGGCCGGTGGCACGGTAGAGGTCTTGAGCTAGCACGCCTCCGCAGGTTGTGCCAAGCATCGTTGGGAGATGCCCATGCTGCAAGCAGTATCCAATGCGTTCAAGCTGCCGGATCTGAGGAAGAAACTCATCTTTACGGTGGTCATCCTCGTGATCTACCGGTTTGCTGCGCACGTGCCGATTCCGGGTGTGAACCTGGAGGCGATGAGGGCCATGTTACAGTCGAACCAGCTGTTGGGTCTACTGGACATGTTCTCTGGTGGGGCCATGTCGAACTTTTCGGTCATGGCTCTGGGCGTGTATCCCTACATCACCGCTCAGATCGTGTTACAGCTGCTGACGCCGATCATCCCTTTCCTCGAGCGATTGAGTCGCGAAGGTGAGGCAGGACGCGACAAGATTAACCAGTACACGATGCTTCTCACAATCCCGTTGGCGCTGTTGCACGGGTTGGGGCAGACATCGTTGCTGGCGCAGTCAGCGACTGCGGCGGGTCCGGCGATCACGGACTTTGGTTTCAGGGCCGGCACCTGGCTGCCGACCATTGCTACGCTGTTGACGTTGACTGCCGGAACGATGCTCGCGATCTGGATGGGCAAACTGATCGATGATGAGGGTATAGGCAACGGTATCTCGTTGATCATCTTTGGTGGCATCATCTCGGGCATTCCGCAGCAGCTGGCTCAGATGGCCGTGACCAACCCTTGGTCGATACTGGTGTTTCTGATTATCACGGCAGTGACCGTCATCGGCATCGTCATGGTACATGAGGGTCAGCGTCGTATCCCGGTACACTATGCCAAGCGTGTGCGCGGCAACCGCATCTACGGTGGCCAGAGCACGCATGTGCCGCTACAGGTAAACTCGGCTGGCATGATCCCGCTGATTTTCGCCGTGTCGATCATGATGTTGCCGGGCATTGTATCCAGCTACTTTGTGAACTCTAGCACCGACTGGGTGGCGAGCGTGGCCACTGCCATCTCGCGGCTTTTCAGCACTACGGGTGTGTTCTACTGGCTGTTGTACTTTGTTCTGGTGGTGGCGTTTACCTACTTTTACACCGATGTCATCTTCCAGCAGCAGGACCTGCCTGAGACACTGCGCCGGCAGGGCGGGTTCGTGCCAGGCATCCGGCCGGGTGCACGGACGGCGGAATACCTGCAGGGCGTAGTACGCCGGATCACGCTGGTAGGAGCACTGTTTCTGGGTGTGATTGCGATTCTGCCCTTTATCGTTCAGCTCATTACGGGGACCAGTGAGATGCTCATTACCAGCACGGGCCTCCTGATTGTGGTGGGCGTGGTTCTGGACACGATGAAGCAGCTTGAGGCGCAACTGATGATGCGGCACTATGAGGGCTTTATCCGGAGGATGAGGTAAATGAAATGGTAGATGTCATTCTTCTGGGAGGGCCGGGAGCTGGAAAAGGAACGCAGGGCGAGTTGATGCAATCGTGGCTCGGCATTCCTCGCGTCTCCAGCGGAGACCTGTTTCGCGACAACCTCTCGCGGGAGACAGAGCTCGGTCGCAAGGCCAAAGTGTACATGGAGCGCGGCGAGCTCGTACCGGACGAGATCACGATCGGCATGGTGGCCTCGCGCATCTCACAGCCCGACTGTGCACAGGGCGTGGTCTTTGACGGTTTCCCACGGACTGTGGCTCAGGCCGCAGCACTGGATGATTTGCTAGCAGACATGGGCCGCCGGGTTGATGTGGTGCTGAACATTGTGGTCTCTGAGGATGTCTTATTGCAGCGGCTGGCGGGTCGCTGGACCTGCTCCCGGTGCGGCGCCATCTATCACAGGCTGTTCAGCCCTGAGAAGGTGGAGGGCGTCTGTGACGAGTGCGGCGGAACGCTGTACCAGCGCGAGGATGATAACCCTGCGACGCAGCAGCGACGGATCAAGGTCTATCAGGAGCAAGCGGCGCCTCTGGATGAGTACTATCGCAGCCGCAATGTTCTGGTGGACATTGACGGAGAAAAGAGCCCTGAGGATGTTGCAGCGCAGATCAGGGAAGCGATAGAGGCGGTTCTGCCATAATGGACAGGATCGGGCAAAGGCTATAAAATATGGTGTCGCGTCGTTCGCCAGAAGAACTCGAGAAGATGCGTGTTGCGGGCCAGATCGTGGGCCGCGTGTTGGCGCGACTCTCTGAGCTGGCGGTGCCTGGCGTGACGACACAAGAGTTGGATGCTGTAGCAGAGTGTATTATCCGCGAGGCTGGTGGGATTCCGTCCTTTAAGGGGTATCACGGCTATCCTGCCAGTATTTGTGCGTCCGTGAACGAGGAGATCGTTCACGGTATTCCCGGAGACCGGGTGCTGGTTGACGGTGACATTGTCAGCATCGATGTGGGCGCGATTTGGCACGGTTACCACGGCGATGCCGCGGTGACCGTGGCAGTGGGCGAGATTTCCGAGCGAGCGGCTGCCTTGATGGCGGCGACCAGAGCGGCTCTAGAGGCCGGTATCGCCGCTGTTCGTGATGGGGCGCGGCTTGGCGATGTGTCTCACGCCATCGAGCGTTCGGCTCGCGAAGCGGGTTGCGAAGTTATTCGCGAGTACGGCGGGCACGGAATTGGACGTGAGATGCACGAGGCCCCGAGCATTCGTAACTGGGGGCCCCCTGGCGGTGGATTGCGGTTGAGGCAGGGTATGACAATCTGTCTGGAGCCGATGCTGACGCTGGAAGGTTACGAGACTCGAGTCCTTGAGGATGGCTGGACCGTCGTGACCGCAGATGGGTCACTATCGGCACATTTTGAGCACACGATCGCAGTAACAGACAACGGGGCAGAGATACTGACTCTGTATAATGACAAGGGTGGGGAGGTACAGGCATGAAGGTCAAGCCTTCAGTGAAGAAGCGTTGTGAAAAGTGCAAGATTATCCGGCGTAATGGCGTTGTGCGTGTTATCTGTGAGAACCCGCGCCATAAGCAGCGTCAGGGCTAGTGGACTTTGCCACAGGGCAGCAAAGGCTCTGGGCGGACTTACAGGGAGGGGCTTGAATGCCGCGTATTGCAGGAATCGACATCCCGAATGAAAAGCGCGTTGAGGTTGGTCTGACGTACATCTATGGTATCGGGCGATCCCGCAGCCAGGAGATACTGACCAAGACCAACATCAATCCGGATACCCGCGGGCGTGACCTGACTGAGGCTGAAGTGGCCCGGTTGCGCGAAGTGATTGGTCAGGACTATATGGTGGAGGGCGACCTCCGTCGTGAAGTCGCTATGAACATCAAGCGTCTGGTAGATATCGGCAGCTATCGCGGGCTGCGGCACCGACGCAATCTCCCCGTCCGTGGGCAGCGCACCAGGACGAATGCACGCACGCGGCGAGGGAGCAAGAGGACTGTGGCCGGTCGCAAGCGCGCGGTGGAAAAGAAGTAATCGCAGGGTTCAGGGGGTATACGACGAATGGGGCGAAGAAGAACAACCAGGCGGGTGCCGCGTCGCGAGCGCAGGAACGTTCCCCGTGGTCGAGTCTATGTGCAGGCCACCTTCAATAACACCATTATCACGGTAACGGATCCTGAGGGTGGTGTGTTGGCGTGGCGTAGTGCAGGCCAGGAGTTCACCGGCTCGCGCAAGAGTACGCCTTTTGCGGCGCAGAGCGCGGCAAGTGTGGTGAGCCGCTCGGCTATGGATATGGGCATGCGGGATGTGGATGTGTTCGTCAAGGGACCCGGCCCGGGTCGCGAGGCTGTGCTGAGGCAGCTGCAGGCTTCTGGGCTCCACGTGCGCTCGATCACAGATGTGACCCCGATCCCGCACAATGGTTGCCGGCCGCCAAAGAAGCGCCGCATCTGATAGTCGCTTTGAGCAATATCGTCGATCGGTGGTAGTTGGCGGGGAGGACACCTCGTCCGGCGTAAACCCGCTAGCGGGGCAGTCGCTGCTTCGATTCAGTGCAGGTCAGGGCGCCCGTTAGAAATCAGGAGGATGGATGGCCAGGTATCGTGATTCGGTATGTAAGCAGTGTCGCCGCGAGGGCATGAAGCTCTTTTTGAAGGGTTCCCGTTGTCTGTCGCCCAAGTGTGCGATGGAGAAGCGCGCCTATGCTCCGGGTGATCATGGCCGCCAGGCGCAGTTCAGGCGGCAGGTTTCTGACTATGGGCAGCAGCTTCGTGAAAAGCAGCGTCTGCGCCGCATGTATGGGGTGCTGGAACAGCAGTTCCGCCGCTATTATGAGCTGGCCGAGCGTATGCGCGGGCAGACAGGCGCGAACCTGGTGACCATTCTGGAAAGGCGCCTCGATAACGTGGTCTATCGGCTCGGTCTGGCCGAGTCTCGCGCACAGGCGCGCCAACTGGTTGCGCACGGGCATATTGACCTGAACGGTCGCAGGACGGATGCTCCGTCAGCGCTTGTTTCCGTTGGCGATGTCGTTGCCGTTAGGGAGCGCAGCAGGGGCAATGCCTATTTCAGTGAGCTGCGAGAGGTCCTGGAGCATCAGAACGTCCCGGCGTGGCTGTCGCTGAACGTTGAGGAGATGTCGGCTGTCGTGAATGCACTGCCGACGCGTGAGTCGATTGATATTCCCGTCAACGAGCAGCTCGTCGTCGAGTACTACTCGCGGTAGAGGGAGCCTCTTTCCAGGAGCAACACGTTCAACGAGCGGCGCCTGTGCTTTCTCCAGGATCAGGACTGGCGCCAGAGGGTAGGGAGGGTTTCCTTTGCTATATCAAGTATTACCAAAGATTGAGGCGCAGGCCAGCACCCAGAACTATGGGCGGTTTGCGATCGGGCCGATGTCACGGGGTTTTGGGACGACTGTGGGTGTGGCGTTGCGCCGGATATTGCTTTCTTCGCTTCCAGGCGCCGCCATTACCTCGGTCCGTGTGTCAGATGTGCCGCACGAGTTCATGCCCATTGACGGTGCCAAAGAGGACATGATGATGCTGCTTCTGAATCTGAAGCAGGTGCGTCTGGTATCTCACTCTGAGGAGCCGGTACGCATGCGTGTTTCGGCCCGGGGCAAGAGCGTGATCACGGCTGGTGATATTGAGGCCCCTGCCGACGTTGACATCATCAATCCGGAGCTGCAGATCCTGACCCTGGATACGCTTGACTCGAATCTCGAGATGGAGTTTGTGGTTGAGCAGGGCAAGGGCTATGTGCCCGCTGAAAGCCATGGCGAACTCCCGATTGGTCAGATCCCGGTTGACGCGATCTTTTCGCCGGTGGTCAAAGTGGCATACCGAGTGGAGATGGCGCGCATCGAGCAGATTACAAACTATGATCTGCTGAGCCTGGAGATCTGGACCGATGGCACCATCCGGCCCGCAGATGCCCTGACCAAGGCCGCCCGTATTCTCGTGCAGCATCTAGAGCCGATCGCGGGCTTTTCCGAGATTAGGATGGAGACATTCGACGTGCTTACGGAAAGCTCTGACGTGCCAAGGGAGTACTATGACGTGCCCATCGAAGATCTCGATCTTGCGGTACGGGCCTACAACTGCTTGAAGCGAGCCAGTATCAACAGCGTGGGTGATGTCCTTGAGCGACTGTCCAAGGGCGCCGAGGAGATGCTGGCGATCCGGAACTTTGGTCAAAAGTCGCTGGTAGAGCTGGTGGCCCGTCTCAAGGAAAACCAGTATCTGCCAGAGGGCTATGAGCTGGAATAAGCGCCGGCGCCTCTCCTTGAGGGAGGGGGCACGGGTTTCACATTATCAAGGGGAATGACGTTATGAGACATCGTGTAGCGGGCCGCCCACTGAGCCGTTCCGGGGCGCACGGACTTGCGCTTCGACGCAATTTGATTCGCGCGCTCGTGGAGCATGAGCAGATTCGCACTACCAAGGCCAAGGCCCTGGCAGTACGGGGCGATGCCGACAAGTTGATTACGCTGGCCAAGATCGGTATGACCAAACGCGCTGCAGAGGCGTCTGATGTGCATGAGCGCAGGCAGGCGGCCGTGGTGCTGGGGGATCGGCGACTGGTAAGCAAGCTGTTCGATGAGATCGCTCCGCGCTATGCGGACCGTGCTGGTGGATACACCCGGGTGCTGGACCTGGAGCCGCGCAAGGGCGACAACGCGGAGATGGCTCTGCTCCAGTTCAGCTGAGGCAGATGGACGGGCTCTCTGACGTGTCGGCGGTGCAGAACTACCGGATGTCGGTGGCCTATGACGGAACGGACTTTTCGGGGTTTCAGATTCAGCGCGATGGGCGCACGGTCCAGGGAGCGCTGGAAGAGGCGTTGAGCCAGATCACGCAACGTGCGGTGCGCGTCGCTGCTGCGGGGCGTACGGATGCCGGAGTGCATGCGGCGGCACAGGTGGTCAGTTTTCGGTCCAAGTGGCGACACTCGGAGGCTGAACTGGAACGCGCTCTCAATGCAGTGCTTCCAGATGACATAGCGGTGCGCCAGGTTGAGCGGGTTGCGGAGACGTTTCACGCGCGCTTTAGCGCAAGCAGCCGAGAGTACCTTTACAGGATCTATCGGGCGCCGGTTCGAGTGCCATACATCGATCGGTATGCGTGGCAAGTGAGCCATGAGCTGCAGTGGGAGCGTCTGGCGAGTGCCACCAGGATGCTGGTGCGTGAGGCTGATTTTCGAGCCTTTGGCCAGACAGCAGATGGCCGGTGTACGGTGCGACGGATCTTGCGCGCCGAGTGGCTTGAAGCGCCGCTGATGTACGGCGATGTTGTTGGCTGGGACCTTCATGTTGAGGCCAATGGGTTTCTCCGGGGCATGGTGCGGCGGATCGTCGGTACTTTGGTTCAGGTAGGACAGGGGGCGCTAGAGCCCAAAGTGGTCGAGGAGATCATTCTGTCGGCGGATCCAGCCAGGGCTGCTGCACCGGCGCCAGCACGAGGTTTATTTTTCTGGCGGGCCTGGTATCCGGGCGACCGCAGAGATACTGAAACTAGCAGATGAACTCGCGGACGCGCGATGCCAAGATGCCGATCGCGAGGGTAGAAGGAGTAGGGCGAGTGAATACGTACATAGTCAAGGGTGGGGATGTCGAGCGCGCGTGGTATGTTGTCGACGCTGAGGGGCAGAACCTCGGGCGCCTGGCTACGCGCATCGCGACGATCTTGCGAGGCAAACACAAGGCCACCTACACCCCAAGCATGGATTTGGGCGATTTCGTGGTCGTAGTGAATGCAGAAAAGGTGCAGGTGACGGGCCGCAAGATGGCCGACAAGTACTACTACCGCCACTCGCTCTATCCCGGAGGCCTTACGGCGGTCTCTCTCGGCGATATGCTCAAGAGTCATCCCGAGCGCGTTATCGAACACGCGGTACGGGGAATGTTGCCCAAGAATCGACTGGGCCGTGCGATGTTCAAAAAACTAAAGGTCTACGTTGGTCCTGAGCATCCGCATCAGGCCCAAAAGCCGCAGACTTTGGATCTCTGACCAGAGCTAGCAAGGAGGACGACAAGTGGCGTTGCAGTATTATTATGGGACAGGCCGACGCAAGACCGCATCAGCGCGAGTTCGGCTGTACCCTGGCGAGACGGGTTTTGTGGTGAACGGCAAGCCTGCGGAAGAGTTCTTTTCCCGGCCGATGGACCTGCGCGAAGCCGCGGAACCAATGGCGGCCACTGAGACACTGGACAAGTTCCGGGTGTCGGCAGTGGTGGCCGGTGGCGGTGTTACCGGACAGGCGGGGGCTGTTCGCCTGGGTGTGGCACGGGCGTTGCTTGTGGCCGATCCAGAGTTGAAGGGAGCACTTCGCCAGGGGGGTTTCCTGACCCGCGATCCGCGTGCCAAGGAACGGAAGAAGCCCGGTCTCAAGCGTGCCCGTAAGGCGCCGCAGTACACCAAGCGATAGCGCGTCGCGTTCCTTGTCTGGCTCACAACAACGGCGGGCTGGCCCTGATCGGGTCAGGCCTGCCGTTCTGTGTATTCTTCAGAGCTTGGGCGAAAACGGTGCGCGGCTGGGGCCACGATCCAACGATGTGCCGGATGGTTCGCGCCCAGGTTTCACCAGGGCCAGTAGAGCACCGCGGCTGCGGTGATGGCCCACAGCACGACATCGATCAGTAAAGGGCGATCAGTCAGGACGATATCCTCGGGGCTGCCGCCGAGCATGCGCACATGGATGAGATACAAATAGCGGAATATGCCGTATAGAACAAAGGGAATCGTGAGCATCATGGTGTGATTCGGCGGCAGGTTGGGGGCGGAGAAGGTGTAGAACGAGTAGGCTGCCAGCGTGGTTGCCGCGACCAGGGAAGTCATTTCATCCAGAAACGGCAAATTGTACTCCTGCAGGATCGCGCGATGCTGGATCGCGTTTTCATTGAGCAACACCAACTCGTGGCGGCGTTTGTTGAGAGCAATAAAGAGGGCGAGAAGGGTCGTGCAGACATAAAGCCAGGGCGAAAAGCGCGACACCACCACCGCCATACTTCCTGCAGCCACCCGCAGCACAAAACCCGCCGCGACAGTCATCACATCAAGAATCACATGATTCTTGAGATAAAAGGTGTACAGCACCATGAGGACGAGGTACAGGCAGGATACGCCCAGAATGCTGGGGAGAAACCCCGCTGATACGCCGAGGCTGAGCACGATCAGAATGGCGGCGGCTGCTCTGGCCACATTTGGCTGCAGTGCTCCAGAGGCCAGCGGGCGGAAACGTTTTTTTGGGTGTTGGCGGTCATTCTCAATGTCGGCAAGGTCATTGATGAGGTAGATGGCGCTGGATAGAGCACAGAAAACGAGGAAAGCTACAACGCTTCGTCCCAGTGCGGCAAGATCGGTCATGCGTCCATCGAATAGCAGCGCCGCAAAGACAAAGACGTTCTTAGTCCACTGTCGGGGACGCATTGCCCTGAACAGATGATAAGGCATAGAGTTGGTCTCCTGATCGGATTTCGGCTAATCTTAGGTTTGCGAGCACCTGACGTCAAAGGGAGGGTGCCCGCTGGCCAGTTGTGGGCGCCAACTATAATTCTCTAATCGCTCTGGGGGATACGACGAACATTCGTCTGGATCAACTGCTGCAGCGACGTCATCTGGTGCCGAGCCGTGAGCGCGGCCGAAGGCTGATCATGGCCGGCAAGGTACGAGTCGATGGTGTCGTTGTGGATAAACCCGGTGCGGTCGTCCGTGAAGACGCCTCTGTTGAGATCGCAGGGCAACTCCCCTACGTGAGTCGAGGTGGCCTCAAGCTGCAAAAGGCGCTGGATCTCTACGGCATGTCGGCTGATGGCTGTATAGTAGCAGATGTCGGCGCTTCCACTGGTGGCTTTACTGATCTCTGGCTTCAGCGCGGTGCGCGGCGTGTCTATGCCATCGATGCCGGGTACGGTCAGCTCGCGTGGAGTCTGCGCCAGGACTCGCGGGTAGTCGTGATGGAGCGTACCAACGCCCGCTATCTGGAAGAGCTGCCTGAGCCCGTCGATCGTGTCAGCGTAGACGTGTCATTTATCTCGCTGGATCTCATTCTGCCGCGCGCCTTTGCGTGGCTCATCGACGGAGGGCAGGCCGTGGCTCTGATCAAACCCCAGTTCGAGGCTGGTGCGAACCGCGTCGGCAAGGGTGGAGTCGTCAGAGACCCGGAGACGCATCGGGAGGTGCTTGAGCGTGTTCTAACCAACGCAGCCCAGGCGGGCTGGCAGCTGCTGGGCCTGACGCGATCGCCCCTGGTGGGGCCGGCCGGCAATATCGAGTTCCTCGCCTGGCTCGGTAAAGCGACATCGCTATCAAACATCGATCTGGGAGAGGGTCTGATGAAGACTATCTCTCGGGAACTGCAGTGAGGGAGGGCTGATGCCAACATGGATGGGCACGCCGAAGCAACGGCTGCGTGCGCTCTTGTTGATTCTGATCGGGCTACTGGTATGGTGGGTCTTGCGAGAGGGAGGCGCGGCGCTTGCGCCGTTCTTCCTCGGGAGTGTGATGGTTTACATCCTGGTGCCGATCGTCGATTTTCTTCAGGCGCATGCGCCGCGGCCCATACGCGGCCGCCATTCGGCGCGCATTCTGGCCATCATCCTTGTGTACATCGTCTTTTTTGGACTGCTGGCAGCCTTGCTCTCCTACTTCATCCCGGAGTTGATCGCGCAGACGCAGCAGTTGATCAGTACCATACCGGAGTTGTATACGAACCTGTCTGCTGATCTGGCCATCGACATTGATGCTTTCCTGGAGCGCATTCCTGAAGGGATCAGGTCCAGCGTGCAAGAGGGTGTGAATACCACGATCAAGGCAATCGGGGATACCGTGCAGAGAGGCATTCAGACGACCGTCAAGACTGTGTGGGCGACCGTCAGCTTTGTCGTGGGTATGCTGATCATTCCGGTGTGGGCGTTCTTGGTACTCTCTAGCATCGCTGCCGGCAAGCGGGCGTTCTTCCGCATGATCCCAGAGCCTGCGCGCGAGGACGTCTACAATGTTGTGACGATCATCGACCGGTTGGCCAGCGCTTACCTGCGTGGTCAGTTGCTCCTTTGTCTGCTGGTCGGCTCGGCCTCGGCTATCATGCTGGCGGCGCTTGGCGTGCCCCAGGCTTTGCTGTTGGGGACTTTGGCGGGTATCTTTGAGGTCATCCCGAACCTCGGTCCGTTCATCGGTGCGATCCCGGCTGTGCTGGTGACCCTGCTGGACGAACCTATCAGAGCGCTCTGGGTCTCCCTTGGCTTTGTAGTCATCCAGCAAGTAGAGAACGCCTTTTTGGTGCCGCGCATCTCTGGCAAGGCTGTGCGCTTTCACCCCGCCATAGTGATCATCCTGGTGCTGGTGGGAAGCGAGGTAGCTGGTCTGTGGGGCATGTTGCTGGCTGTGCCCGTGACGGCGATCATCCGCGATGTATTCCACTACCTCTACCTGCGCACCACGGATAGGGGTGCTACGCCGGAGATGGCCATGGAGACGCTGCGTGCGAGAAGCCTGTAGAGCGAAGGGCGGCAGCGGTCTCTGGGCCCCGGTGTACCTGCAGGGCGTGGAGTGCTGCGCCCTCCCGCGTGGCGCGGCCAGAGAGGGCCCGGGCTGCCAGGCCGTCTTGAGTCTCCTGTGCGACACAGCCAGATGGCCGCATGGCTGAGCTGTCTCGCTGATAATCCCCGCATCTGCGTGAGGCTTGTGATGCATACTGTTCGTCGTTCGTTGCCCACGCCTTGTGCCCTCTCTTCTGATATTTCGATGCCTGCGCGGGCGATAACCATCTATGCGCCTGGTATCTGCATTCGTGAGAGCAACAAAAGCAACGCTCAAGGGCACCACTTCGCATGCGAGTGTCGGCCTCTACGTAGACAAGTAATACTGGGATATTGACACAGTATTGCCCCCTTTTGTATATTGTCTTCAGGAACGTCTCGGACACTCCACCAGTATCCCGTAAGGCCCTGGTATCTTCTGTGTCAGTGCACCAGGCTACTGCACAATGACGATAGGCCCAACGGGGCGTTGCACCAGGGAGATGGGCCATGTACGAAGCATCGACTGATACTGCTGCGTTTCGACTGACTGGTCGTGCCTCTTGTCTCTCCTTCTCCAACCTCTTACTGATTCTGTTGGCCATTTCATCTCTGTGTCTTGGCCTGTTTCCACGGCAAGTTTCGGCCCAGGGGACTGTCATCTTTGTCGATCAGAATGCTACAGGGGCGGCAGATGGCACGTCCTGGGCGAATGCCTATACCGATCTGCAGCACGCTCTTGCCCGGGCGACAAGCGATAATGAGATTTGGGTAGCCGCGGGGGTCTATCTGCCTAGCCAGGCTGGGGATCGATCGGCCAGCTTTGAGCTCAGGTCAGGTGTCGCGATTTATGGTGGCTTCACAGGTGCTGAGGTCCTGCGCACGGAACGAGACTGGTTGACTCACCTCACCGTGTTGAGTGGGGATATCGATCGAAATGACATGAGCAAGATTGCTGGTGTTACGACCGACTCGGCGAATATCGTGGGCGATAACTCCTATCACGTTGTGATCGCAGACGTCAATGCTGGTGCAGGAGCTGTGCTGGATGGCTTTGTCGTCACAGCTGGCAAAGCCGAGTCTGACGGAGACAACTATGGAGGGGGTCTCCGTATCTCGGATAATGCGCAGGTGACTCTGAGAAACCTGCGCATTACGGGCAATTACGCTGCCAAGAGTGGCGGTGGCGCCTCGTTCCGGGTATCCACTGGCTCAATCGCACGTTGCAGCTTTGAGAACAACGCGGCCCCAGGTCTGCTTACTTATGATGGGGGAGGTGGGCTCTTTGTCTACGAAAGTGTTCTCGATATTCAGAACTCGATGCTCTCCGGAAATGTGACTGCGAATCTGGGTGGGGGCATTAACCTAACTTTTGACAGCCGCCCCCAGGCTCGATCGCAGATCTACGGAGTCCTGGTGATCGGCAATGCTGCAAAGTACGGAGGCGGCCTGTCCGCGCGACGCAGCAATTATGAACTGGTCAACGCGACTTTTGCGGGCAACACAGCCAACCAGACCGGAGGAGGTGTCTACAACAACGACAGCGCGGGGTTGATTTCTAACAGTATCCTCTGGACCAACACGCCGAACAACATCCAGCTCGGAGAGCTTGTCGTCTCATACTGCTTGGTACCAGGATATACTTCCGGTGAAGGCAACCTTGAGCTGGACCCCAGGTTTATGGATCCTGGAAGCGGGAACTATCGCTTGCGGGCAGACTCGCCGGGGATAGACAGCGGAAGTAATGAGCTAGTTCCCACACTTCTGGCGAGTGACCTCGATGGGCATGGTCGCGTTTCCGACGGCGATACCGTTGCTGGGGCGAAGGTCGATCGTGGCGCTTACGAGTGGCCCGGATACGGGCTGACTGTCGACATCGTAGGCAATGGTCAGGTGACTGAATCCCGTGACGGCAGCACTTTCCCGTTTGTTGAGTCCCTGTACTACCCGCCCGGCTACAACGTAACGGTTACCGCTGAGCCGGCCGCGGACTGGGCATTCGCGGGCTGGTCAGGTGACGTGACGGGACCGCAGCCCACAGCAGACATCCAGATGACCGCAAGCAAGGTGATCACGGCGACGTTCACTGGACCGGCGGCTGTGACACTGGGTTCCTTTGCTGCGAGCAGCACGCCTGCCGGTATCCTGCTCACCTGGGAGACCGAGAGCGAGATCGACATGCTTGGCTTCTATCTGCGACGTTCAGAGTCTCCCGACGGGCCGTGGGAGGACTTGATTGGCGGTCAGATGATCCCGGTGGTCGCGCCAGGGCAACTGGAGGGGGCCACGTACAGCCATTTGGACACGATGGTCGTACCTGGGGCGCGGTATGTCTATCAGCTTGAGCAGGTATGGCTCGGATTTCTGGTGAATCACCCCAACGCCATTCACACTGTGGAGGCTCGACACTGGGGCTTTTTCTGGTTTCTGCCCGTGGTCACGCATCCCGTGATGGCTGGTCCCTAAGCCCATGGCGACCTATCCATACCTGCCGGTAGTTTGATTGCTCTTGATGTCTTTATCCAGCGCCAATTGACTGTCATCGGGCTTGGCGTCGTCATATTCAAAGCAGCTCTCCTGCCCCTACGAGTACATACCAACCCGTGTTCACAGGCGAGCGAGTCGACGGAAGGGCCGGGCTAGTGTCCCGTGCCGCGGCGCTTGTTCATGGTCAAGAGTGTTGGCTCTTTTCCCCTGCCGAATCGGGCGCCTACAGTCTGCCGCAGGTAGCAGGGTGCCAAGACATAATGCCGCGTTTAAGCCCAGACCTTGTCGGGAGCGCAGAACAACATTGTATGTCCATCGCGCCACTCCGGGAGCGAACCTCCACAAATGCGCCCGGTAGGCCAAAGACGTACCCGGTCTGCCAGTAAGCGGGCCTATTGAGCCGTGACCTATCCGGTGGCCGGCCTCAATTAGTCTGGCACTGGCCTGTGGTGGGGCGGCTGCGTATCTCGCCTTTTCATGATGCAAGATATAGCAGGGCCCCTCATAAGGCTGCCGCGCTCATATCTGCGAACAGCATTTACAGGGCGTGCGCACATCGGGTTTCGTCGTCGTGCAGGGAGTAGGAAAACACCGATGGCAGCCTGTAGTTCTCAGCCAGTCAGGGATCTACTCGGCACCAGTAGCGGTGAGCAATGACTACGAGTCTTCCAGCGCATCTGGGTTTTCGGCTCCACCTTGCAGGCATATGCGGCTCTGCACAAGATGCCAGAGCCCCACGACAGCCTACCGGCATCAGGCAGCCCCAGGACAGCGGGCATCCTGCGGACTCGGCATCCGCCGGGAGGTGAGCAGTTGCTCGCTCTGAGCCTACTGCCGTGCCACTCACAGAGATAGTACGCCAAACCGCTAGATGTACTCACTATCGCGATCGACCAGCGATACACCGTTTCCCCCTGGGTCACCTGTGATGTATACTTGGTTATCACTCATGATTCTTCCTTGCGAGCCTATAGCTCTGGGCGCGCTCGCCCCGGAACACCTACAGGATGCTGCAGTGACCGACGCACTCCACCTGGTCCGCAACTTTTGTATCATCGCCCATATCGACCATGGCAAGTCGACGCTCTCTGATCGCTTGCTCGAGGCCACCGGGACCATCGCCAGCCGCGAGATGGCGGAACAGGTGCTGGACCGGATGGACCTGGAGCGTGAGAAGGGGATCACGATCAAAGCCAAGGCCGTGCGCATGTCCTATGAACACGTCGATGGACAGCGCTACGAGCTGAACCTCATCGACACCCCGGGGCACGTTGACTTTGCCTATGAAGTGTCACACGCTCTTTCGGCATGCGAGGGTGCGCTGCTGGTTGTGGACGCCACCCAGGGCATCGAGGCGCAGACGCTTGCCAACCTCTATCTGGCGCTTGACCATGATCTGGACATTATCCCGGTGATCAACAAGATCGACCTGCCCTCTGCCGATCCGGACGCCGTTTCGGCCGAGATTGAGGAGCTCCTCGGTGTGCCGGAAGACACGATACTCAGGGTCTCGGCAAAGGATGGTCAGGGGATAGAGAGGCTCCTTGCGGAGATCATCGACCGTATCCGCCCTCCTGAGGGAGACATCGATCGCCCGCTGCGCGCCCTCGTCTTTGACTCACACTATGACCCGTACAAGGGTGTGATTGCCTATGTCCGGGTGAAGGACGGTCAGTGCCGGAGCGGCTCTGCACTGATGATCATGTCCAACAGCCGTAAGGTAGAGCCCCTTGAGGTGGGCGTGTTCGGCCCGGATATGCGTCCCGTCGAGCATCTGGCGGCGGGCGATGTGGGGTATGTGGCCACGGGACTCAAGAACGTCCGAGAGTGCCGTGTGGGCGATACCATCACAGGTGCGCAACAACCGGCCAGCGAGCCTCTGGCGGGTTTTGATCCACCAAAACCGATGGTCTATGCGGGCTTGTACCCGGTCGACAACGATGACTATAGTGACCTGCGTGACGCCCTGGAAAAGCTGCAGCTCAACGATGCTTCGCTGGTCTACCAGCCCGAGTCTTCGTTGGCGCTGAACATGGGCTTTCGTTGTGGCTTTCTGGGGCTGTTGCACATGGAGATCGTACAGGAACGTCTGGAGCGTGAGTACGAAATCGATCTGCTGGCCACAGCGCCGAGTGTAAAGTACCAAGTGCTCCTGACCAATGGCGAGATCATTGAGGTCGATAACCCGGCAGAGCTCCCCGACATGTCTTATATCACAGAGATACGCGAGCCGTGGATGCATATCAGCCTGTTCACGCCCACGGAGTATATTGGTCCCCTCATGGAGCTGGCAACGGGCCATCGCGGCGTCTTCGACAAGATGGAATACCTGGACACGCGTCGGGTGATGCTCAACTTTGAGATCCCGCTGTCCGAGATCCTGGTCAACTTTCACGATCAGCTCAAGTCGTCGTCGCGAGGTTACGCATCGATGGACTACCGCTTTCTAGGGTACCGCGCTGGCGATCTGGTCAAGATGACGATTCTGGTCAATGAGGATCCGGTGGATGCCCTGTCGGTCATCATCCACCGCGACAGCGCCTATGACAAGGGCAGCCTGCTCGTCCGGCGGCTGAAGGAGGTCATCCCCCCGCAGCTCTTTCCGGTGCCCATCCAGGCCGCTGTTGGCGGCCGGGTGATTGCCAGAGCCACGGTCAAGGGCGTCCGTAAAGATGTCCTCGCCAAGTGCTACGGCGGTGACGTCACCCGCAAGCGCAAGCTCCTTGAGAAGCAGAAGGAGGGCCGCCGCCGCCTCAAGAAGGTCGGTAAGGTGGAACTGCCTCAGGAAGCGTTCATGACAGTGCTGCGGCTGAACGATTGACGCCAGGCCGGCGAGCTCTGCTACCCCACTGCAGGCTGGTAACATAGATGTCTCAACTGGAGAGTGAGCGCATACTCGCAGGCCGCACGGAGCCGCGACGTTCGCGCCGCGAGATGTTGCTGCTCGCCGTCATCCTGGCGGTAGCGCTGTTCGTCCGTCTCTACGGCCTCACCTGGGATCACGGATACCTCTTCCATCCGGATGAGCGCATGGTCGTCTTTGTGACAGCCGACCTTTCACTCGCCTGGCCCCCTGATTGGGCCGAGTTGCTCTCTCCAGCGAGCACCTGGAATCCGGGCTTTTTCTCCTACGGCTCTTTGCCCATATACCTGCTCCGCATCCTCTCGAGTGCTGCGGCACGGTTCTGGCCAGCGATGGAGAGCGTGCGTTCGTTCTACGTCATCGGACGAGTCATTTCCGCGCTGGCAGATGTTGGCACGATCTACCTCACCTATGCGCTGGCACGGCGCCTGTACGGCGTCCGCACGGCACTTCTCGGTGGGGCGTTTTTGGCCTTTGCCGTGCTGCATGTGCAGCTATCGCACTACTATGCGGTCGATACCCTGCTTGCCTGTGCAGTGATGCTGGTGCTATTGCTCAGCACGCGCCTCGCACAGTCTCCATCTTTCGCCCGCTGCCTTGGCGTGGGTGCTGCGATCGGCGTGGCTGCAGCAACCAAGATCAGCGCGCTGGCTCTCGCAGCGCCCGTGGGACTCGCCTGCATTGGTGCACATTTCATCAATTCTCGCCCTGATGACTTGAACGATCCGGCCCCCGGTGGGGGTTGGATAGGTGAGGCACTCAGAGGCCTGATCGTTGCTGGATGGGCTGCAGCCCTGGTCTTTGTGCTGCTAGAGCCCTATGCGCTCATCGACCTGCCCACCTTTATCGAGGACATCCAGACAGAGAGCATGATGGTGAGGGGCACGCTGGACCTGCCGTATACCCGCCAGTATGCCGGCACAATTCCCTATCTGTACCAGATCACACAGACCATCCGGTGGTCTCTTGGCCCTCTCCTCGGCATCGCCGGGTTTGTGGGCGTGGTGTACGCAGTGGTGCGACTGATCAAGCACTTGCGCAAGGGCCGCTGGCAGGCCGCGCTGGCGGAGGGCATTCCTGTTCTCTGGTTTCTTGTATACTTTGGCATTATCGGGTCCTTTCACGCCAAGTTCCTCAGATACATGCTGCCTGTGACTCCGCTGCTCTGCCTCTGCGCGGCCGCTCTGCTGGTCAAACTTGGTACCCACCTTCGAACTTGCTGGCGCTACACGGGACGTATCCTAGCAGGCGTCACTCTAGCGGGGTCGGTGCTCTATGTGCTCGCCTTTCTAAACATCTATGCATCAACGCACCCCTGGGAACAGGCGACGGAGTGGATGTGCAGCGAAATCCCGGAGAAGAGCGTCCTGATGATCGAGCACTGGGACCAGCCTCTGCCGATTGTTCAGGGCGTGGGTGAGCACAACTGCTGGAATGACTTTACCGTCATCGAGTTCCCGGCCTACAACCCGGACAGCGAGGCCAAGCTGACGGAACTAGTCGAGTCACTGCAATCAGCAGACTATGTGGTGATCGCCAGCAACCGGCTGTATGGCAGCATTACGCCGCTGTCACAGCGCTATCCGATGACAGCTCAGTACTACCACCGTCTCTTTGCAGAAGAGCTGGGATTTGAACTGGTCTACTTTGCCCAGGTCTACCCCCAACTCGGCCCCTTCCGTCTCGTCAACGATACGCTCAGTCGGCCAGGGCTCCCGGTGCCGGAGCTGCTGTCAACCGAGGGGCGTCTGGCCACGGATCTGGTCCTGGGACATGCGGACGAAAGCTATTCCGTGTATGATCACCCAATGCCGCTGGTCTTTGAGCGCACATCGGACCTGTCTGAGGAGGTGCTGAGGGCACTGCTGACAGCCGAGCCGCCAGGCTGACGGCTTGGGCATCCACAGTGGACCGATTGGCACCTGATCAAGCAGATCCAGAACCGAGGGACAGGGGATCCATGACCGGTAAGAGTGTCAGCCGACAGAGAGTACGCGTGGCCCTGGGGATTCTGCTGAGTCTCCTTTTTCTGTACCTCTCAGTTCGCGATATCGACTGGGAGGAATTTGCCCTGTTATTCAAGGGAGCTGAGTACGGCTATCTGGTGCTGGCATTCCTGGTGATTGCGTTCCTTAGCTGGCTTCGCGGTTTGCGCTGGCACTATTTAACTCGGCGGGATCCCGGCATCACTGTAGGGACGCTGTTTCATCTGATGAACATCAGTTACTTTTTCAATAACACGTTGCCGGCCAAGGCGGGAGAGTTTGTCCGTGGCTATCTGGCCGGCCGCCAGCTAACCGGGGGGTACGGCCAGGCGGCGTCCTCACTCTTGATCGGAGCTCTCCTCGACGTCCTCTCCATGATCATCATACTTGTCGGTTTGCTGCCCGTCCTCGAAATCCCTGATTGGATTCGCCAGGGAGGCCTCATATTCGGTGCGCTGGCTGTCGGAGGCACTATCCTGCTCCTCATCATCGCACGGCAGGGGCAGCGCGGGCTGGACTGGGCCTGGTCTTACATTGGACGCATCCCCAAGGTGGGCACGCCGGGCGTCAAAGCGGCCTTTACGCAGCTGATCAGCGGGTTTGGCGTGCTGCTGGAATGGCGCTATCTGCTTCCGATCATGCTCACGACACTGATCCTTTGGGTCGTCAGCGCTGGCCTCAACTATATTATGATGCTCGTCTTCCGTATGGGCGCCTTGCCCTTTTCTGCCGCTCTCATGGTGTTATGCGCCACCGGTTTTTCCATGATGGTCCCGTCATCTCCAGGTGCGGTGGGCGTCTTTGAATGGGCCGGCGTGCAGGGGCTGCTCATCTTTTCGGTGGAGCAGAGCGCCGCCTTTGGGTATATGCTGGGCCTGCACCTGTTCACCAACCTCACGCTGATCCTGCTGGGTCTCGTCGGCATGGTCACCCAGGGTCTGACCTACGCCCACGTCAAGAGCGTTGTGGACAGCGGCAGCCAGGGCACAGAGCCATAGGTCGCAGTGCGAGGCGACGGCGCCATAGCGCCAGGCATGGCTCACGCCCGCTCCCCGGTCCTCTACCGCCCCGGATCTATTCCTGATATTATCCCAAGACTATATTGGATACATAGATAACGAGACCGATGACAACAGACCAGCAAAAGCAGGCAGCCGAGCGCGAGCGCATCCTGAGCAGGCTGCTCCACAATGAGTCAGACGTTGCCTACCGCCGCCGCGTACGCACGATGCTGTCCTATCTCGATCCGCAGCCCGGACAGGTCGTCCTCGACTGCGGCACCGGGATGGGCTTTTATGCGCGTACCCTGCACAGGCTGTATCGCGGCGTTCGCGTCATCGGGGTAGACATGGACACCCATGCGCTGGCCTTTGCCCGCGCCAACCTTGACTCGGACATCCTCGTTGCACACGCGGATATCTACCGGTTGCCGCTGGCGACAGAAAGCGTGGACAGCGTGCTGATGTCCGAGGTACTGGAGCATCTCGAGGATGAGGCCACCGGTCTGGCCGAGGCCCACCGCGTGCTCAAGCCAGGCGGCAAGCTAGCGATCACGGTCCCCTATAGCCGCTACCCCGGATGGTACGATCCCATCAACCGTCTGTCGGAGGCTGTCCGCAGGCGTCCCATCCGCACAGGGCCTTTTGCCGGGATATGGGCGAATCACCAGCGCCTGTACGACGCCGATCGTCTCAGACAGGTGCTGAACGACGCGGGCTTTGCCGTCGGACCCGTAGCCCATCTTACGCACTATTGCTTTCCCGGAACGCAGACCATCGTGTACACAGTTGGCAAGGGCCTTATCGAGAGAGGCCTTTTACCTGCAGTGGTATCGCGCTCGGTCCATCGCTTCGAGGGGGAGGCCAACAGGGGAAGCCCGCTGAACCCGCTGAACTGGGGGCTGGCGCTCTTTCACCGGATCGATCGCCTGAACGAGGATGAGACGCGGATGGCCAGGGTCGACACCTTTGTTAACCTGGCTGTACTGGCAACCAAACGCTAGTTCACCGTCTTCTGCGTGGAAGCGATGCGGCATCGATGCCAGGGAGGCCAGGTGGCGACCGTCGAGACTGAAACCGAGGCAGCAGTAGCCAAGACGCAAGGCGCTGTGATGGCCGCTGACAAACCGGTCGTCTTTTTGCTTGCCGCGCTCGCCCTGGGAACAGCAGGGCAGTTGCTGCTCGATCTCCGCACTGGTGTAGTTCTGGGGGCGGTGTTGCTCAGTTTTGGAGCGCTGATATTTGGCTTTTTTGCACCCGCGCAGCACCGGCCGCAGGAAGCCTCGACCTCGTCGATCAATGAGCCCGTACGCTGGCTGCCGCTGGTGGGTGCCCTGCTTCTGGGTTTGGTATCCCTCATGGGCTTTGCGGGCAATCGCTATACCCTGCACGGGCTAACCCTCTGGGCCGGCTCTCTGTGCTGGGTGCTGCTTACTCACCTGCCGTCCGATTTCCGTCTGAATCGTCCGCGCTTCCCCATTCGAGTGCAGCTATCTCTTTCTGATCTCGTGGTGCTCTTCTCTGTCCTGATGGGCAGTTTCTTTCGCTTATATCGCATACACATGCTTCCTCTGGAAATGGGCTGCGACCTGCCGCTCATCCACGCCAACATTGCGCAGATCCTGGGTGGGGAGTTCCCCATCTTTTTTGAGTCGCACCCCGGACGGGAAGGGCTGTTCTTCTACCTCACCGCCCCCCTCGCCGCTGTTGCTGGTCTGAGCCATACGAGCATCAAAGTTGCTGCCGCGCTCACGGGCATGCTGACGATTCCGGTCGTGTATTGGCTGGGCCGTGAGATGTTCGATCCCTGGACAGGGGCGCTGGCGGCGTTTTTGCTGTCTTTCAGCCACTGGCACATCATTCTCAGTCGCGTTGGTTACCGTGCCATACTCATGCCGCTCCTGGTGAGCCTGAGCCTGCTGTTCCTTGTGCGCGGGCTGAAAACGGGCAAGGACATCCATTATGTGCTCAGCGCCCTGTTCGCCGGGCTGGGACTGCAAAGCTATAACGCCTTCATGGTCGTCCCGCCTGTGCTGGGGCTTGCCCTGGTGCTCGCCCGTCTCTTGTCGCGTCGCTGGCAGTTGGCGATCCACTGGCATCAGGTGGTCCTGTGGGCGATCGTGGTGCTGCTGGCGGCACTCCCCCTGCTCAGCTATGTCTTGGAGAATCCACAACGCTACGTGTATCGCGCAGCAACACGGGTGACCTCTATCGAATCGGCGCTGCCAGAGTCGCCGGCCTTGACCTGGCTGGGCAATGTGGGCAAAGCAATGGCCATGTTCAACTATCAGGGCGATTCGATCTATGTCAACAACGTGCCGCGGCACAGGCAACTTGGCTTTGTAACGGCGGTCCTGTTTGCATTTGGCGCCGTGTACTCTGTCCTCCAGGTGCGCCGGCATCAAGTGTGGCTGCTGTGGCTCTTATTCGCCGGCACGATGCTGCCGTCGACGCTGGCGCTGGCCTTTCCGGACGAGGTGCCCAGCGCTGTGCGGAGCATCGGAGCGCTGCCCTTTGCGATGCTGATCTCGGCAATAGGGCTGCGCTCTGCCGGGGCATGGCTGGTTAGTGCCTGGTCGGGAACCCCAGACAGCACCGCGAGTCGCAGCTCTACACGCACCCTCATAGTTGTTCTGGGCACTGGCCTGTGCGCGGGCCTGGCCATGGAAATCCTCGGTGTGTATCCGCTGTACTTCAAGCGGTACGCTATGGCGCAGCCGCTGCAGAACCAATCTATCTCGCTGGAGATGGCCCGTACAATCGACGATTTTGCCGACGACGGGGAGGCATACATACTGAGCGCAGCACACTGGTATGATGGAAACGCGGTGCGCGCTCAGTTCAAGCGCACCCCGCGCCAGTGGTCGAATGAACTGATGGCCCTGGAGCCAGGAAAGCCGCCACTGGACGGTGAAGCTGGCAAGGTATTGGTGATTCTGCATCCGGATGCACGGGAGGCGCTCGAGTTGCTTGAGCATAGCTTTGAGAAACAGATCGTCCTTGAGCATCGCTGGAAGGATGGCAGTCTTGCGTTCAAGGCTTTTTACGGTGAGAGGTAACGGGCAATGAGCTCCGATCACCTGCGTGGGCCTCTGGTACCTGCAAATGGCCTGCAGGAGGCTCCGCGCGGCGACACGCCGCATGGCGTCGACGCGCGCCGAGGATGGCCGAGACTCGCGGTGATGCTTGCCCTGACAGCGATCCTGATACTGGGTGCCTCGCTGCGCTTTACCGGTCTGGACTGGGATGAGGGTCAGCACCTGCACCCTGACGAGCGCTTCTTGACGATGGTCGAAAACGCGCTCTCCTGGCCGGCGTCCTGGGGCGAATATCTGGATACCTCGGTCAACCCACTGAATCCCTACAACAGGGGTCAAGGATCGTATGTCTACGGCCTGCTTCCGCTTGTGCTCGCCAAGGCCCTTGGAGAATTGACGGGCTACACAGGGTATTCGGGTGTGTACCTGGCCGGACGCGCCATGTCGGGCGCGCTCGATTTGATGGCCGTTCTGGTCGTTTTTGCACTGGGCAAAAGGCTGTACGACGAGCGTGTGGGCCTCCTGGGGGCGCTGCTCCTTTCGCTCAGCGTACTGAACATCCAGCAGTCGCACTACTTTACCGTCGATTCGACGACCACCTTTCTCGTGACCCTGGCACTGTACTTTGCCGTGCGTGTGGCGCAGGGCGAGGGCCGGTGGAGCATCGCAGGGCTTGGCGTGTCCTTTGGACTTGCCCTGGCGTCCAAGGTGAGCATCGCGACCTTTGGCCTGGTGATCGGTCTGGCTTTGCTGGTGCGGGTTTTTTCGCATCGTCAGAACCTGCCACTGAAAGAGTCACAATACGAGGCTCAGAGTGATGCTCTGCCTGCTGAAAGCGCGGAGCGAACGATGCGGTTGGGGCGCTGGCGCCTCACGTTCAGGCTGGACGGCGGCGAGCCGCCAGAGCACGTCCGCCGGCTGGATGCACTCACGCTCCGTTGGCTCCGAGTCGCGGTTCTCATGTTCGTCATCCTGTTTATCGCCTTTTGGGCCTTCCGGCTGACCATGCCACAGGCCTTTGAGGGCCCGGGGCTGCTCGGGCTCGACCTGAACCAGCGCTGGCTCGATGACATGGTCAATATCCGCAAGATTACCTCGGGGGAAATTGACTATCCTCCGAGTCACCAGTGGGCTGATCGCACACCGGTCGTCTACATGCTCAAGAATATGGTGTGCTGGGGGTTGGGCCTTCCGCTCGGCCTGGCGGTCTGGTTCGCCTGGGGACTGATGTTGTGGCAGCTTGCCCGTCACGGGCGTCTGGTGCATCTCTTGCCCTGGGTCTGGATGACGCTCACCTTCTTTTTCCAGAGCATCCAGTTCGTCAAGACAGTGCGCTACCTGTTGCCCATCTACCCCACTATGGCGCTCATGGCGGCTTACGGCCTGATCTGGCTGTGGGACGTCGCGCGCACGTCTCGGAGACGCCTGGCGCGGGCTCTGGCTGGAGCGCCTCTCGCTGTTGTGATCATTGGTACGACCCTGTGGGCGCTGGCGTTTACCTCCATTTACACCCGCCCGAACACGCGCATCGAGGCATCGCGCTGGATGTATGAGAACATCCCGCCCGGTTCGAGCGTGACGTACGAGGTTTGGGACGACCCGCTGCCGCTCAATATCGACGGCAAGATCGGCGATCAGGTATTCAGAACGATCAAGACAGAGCCTTACTGGGAGGACACCCCGGAAAAGCGCACGATGCTCTGCGAGTGGATCGAGCAGGCCGACTATATCGTGCTCAGCAGCAACCGGCTCTATGGCTC
>CAZYWU010000025.1:0-35083 GCA_964651255.1 uncultured Anaerolineales bacterium | reverse complement strand
CTCGCGGCTGGTGCACTCGGCGCCGATGCTTCTGGCGGTGACGGTGGGCTAGGCGAGACGGCCGAACCTCGGAACGTCGGCATGTCCGAACGTCGGAACGTCAAGGCATTCCGATGCCCAGCGTCTGGGGGCCACAGTTTGAACGTTTGAACGCTGGAACCGCGGACTGCCGAAGCGCGTCAATGGTGGACAGAACACGTGCGCGGAGGTTCCGTTGGGCCTCGTCGCGAGCAGGTTACTATGGACGCCAAAGACAAGAATGGCGGATTGCCGAAGGAAGAGCGGGCGGCGATGGCCGAGCGCGCTCGCGAACTCAAGGCCGAGGCGAAGGCCAGCAAGAACCGGGCTGAGGGCGAAAAGGCGGTCCGGGAAAACATAGCCGAGATGACGGAGGATGAGCGCGCCATGGCAGAGGGGCTGCACGCGCTCATCCTGGAGAGCGCCCCGGAGCTGATGCCGAAAACGTGGTACGGGATGCCCGCGTACGCTCTCGATAACAAAGTGGTGTGCTTTTTTCGGGCCGCCAGCAAGTTCGACGCGCGTTACGCCACGCTGGCGTTCACCGATACGGCGAGACTGGACGACGGCGCCATGTGGCCCACGGCCTATGCGCTCGTGGAGCTCACGCCGGAGGTAGAAGCGACGATCGCGGGGCTGGTCAAGAGGGCGGTGGGGCGGTAGGAGCGGGGGCGAAGTCAAAGGTCGAAGGTCAAAGGTCCGGGCGTGCAAACGTTAACGGTGTTTGCGCTCCGGCTGCAGCAGGCGCAGGCCCCGGCGCCCTCGGGGAGGGTTGCACCGCAGGAGGGACAGGTGATGGGGGTCATGGGGCTCCTCGGGCTATGCCTCTGTTCAGTCGACGCGCTCGAGCACCACCTTGCAGTCGTAGAGGCGCACGCGGCACAGCGTGCCGACGTGTGCGCCCTCGTCGTTTGGCAGCCGGGCAGGCAACGGTGGCCTGCCCCTACAGCGAACGCGGGGTGACGCGTTTGAGCACGAACCCACGGCTATCGTTCACACTGTGTGTAAGGTCGGAATGCCGCGCGACCGGCGTGCGGGGCCTTGCCCTTGGCGCCACGCCCGCTTGATCGCGCAACGCCTCACCCATGGTCGGACTCGTCGCCCTCACGGACGCTGTGCGCAGGCGCCTTGGGCTGGATCTCATACAGTAGCTGCGACAGATCCATGGCCGATCGACGCGACACCTCTAGCACCTCAATGCCAACGACCTCGCCACTGGCACCAAAGTCGAGGACGATGCCAGACGCCACGAGTTCCGACTCGACGATCGGCTCATCGCTCAGGGGGAGATAGATGGCGTCCGCTTCGTGATCTATTCTTATCTTCATGGTCGACCTCGGACCCTGCGATCGAAGAACGCTGTGATTACTCTGTCAGCATCCGCTGACGTGTTGACTATAACACGTAACACGCGATTCCCAAACTCTGGAATCGTCTTGAACCGGTGCTCAAGGCTGGAGTTCTCACCATCGGGCTCGATCCAGTCCGGGACAAACAGCGCCGCCTCCAACCAACTCTGCGCGATGTGACGGTCCCTTATGGTCTGACTTGCGTGTGTGGTAAGGGTGTATCTCAACGGACACGCTCCATTAGACCGGGTGAGCGAAGACTGTCAGGCGGCGACACCTGATGGGCCAAGCCTCCAAGTCACGATAGCTCGAGCCAACAGCGTTGTCAACGCTTTTCAGGGCAGTAACTGCCAAACGCGTCGCCGCCCCCCTCCGTCTTTCGTCCGGAAGGGGGCGGCGTGTCTCGTGGTCCATCGTCCATGGTCCATGGTCCCCGGTCCATCATCCGCGGTCTATCGTCAGCTCCCCGCCTCTGCCGCGGCGGCCGCGGGCACCGGTTCGCTGGCCTGCAGCGCCTCCATCTCCTCCATCCCTAACCCGAGGCGGAACTGGGACATGTACAGGTTACGGTAGAAGCCGTTCTCGATGGCCAGCAGCGAGTCGTGGGTGCCGCGCTCGATGATCTCGCCGTTGTTCACCACCAGCACCTGGTCCGCGTTGCGGATGGTGCTCAGGCGGTGGGCGATGACAAAGGCGGTGCGGCCTGCCAGCAGTTTGAGCAGGGCCTGCTGGATGTGGATCTCGGTGCGCGTGTCGATGGACGAGGTAGCTTCGTCCAGGATCAGGATCTGCGGGTCGGCCAGCACCACGCGGGCGATGGCCAGCAGCTGGCGCTGCCCCTGGCTGAGGTTGGCGCCCCCCTCGTGCAGTTTGGTCTGGTAGCCGTGGGGCAGGTGGCGGATGAACTCGTCCGCGTTGGCGATGCGGGCCGCCTCCATCACCTGCTCATCGCTGGCGTTCAGGTCGCCATAGCGGATGTTCTCCAGGATGGTGTCGGCAAAGAGCACCGTATCCTGCAGCACGAGGCCCAGCGCCTGCCGCAGCGAGTCGCGCTGCACGTCGCGGATATCGAGGCCGTCCACGCGGATGGCGCCCGCGTCCACGTCATAGAACCGCGTGAGCAGGTTGACCACGGTGGTCTTGCCCGCGCCCGTGGGGCCGACGAGGGCCACGGTCTGGCCGGGCTCGGCGTGAAAGGAAAAGTGCTTGAGCACGGGCACGCCCGGGACGTAGGAAAAGTCGACGTTATCAAAGACGACGTCGCCGCGGACGTTGCTGAGCATGGGCGCCCCGGGCTTGTCCGGCGGCTCGGGCTCCTCGTCCATGATCTGGAAGACGCGCTCAGCGCCGGCCAGGGCGGACTGGACGTTGTTATAGAGATTGGCGATCATGTTGATCGGCCGCCCAAACTGGCGCGCATAGGAGACAAAGGCGGCGATGGTGCCGATGGTGGCGAACCCGCTCAGGGTCAGGTAACCGCCGGCGCCCACGACCACGGCCAGCCCGATGTTGTTGATCAGGTTGGACATGGGGCCCATGACGCTGGAGTAGGCCTGGGCGGTGGTGGCCGCCTTGCGCAGCTCGGCGTTGGCGTCGTTGAACTGGGCGATGGCCGTCTCCTCGCGGCCCATGGACTTGATCACGGGGAGCCCGGTGATGGTCTCCTCGATGACGCCGTTGAGCACACCCAGTGCCGCCTGCTGCTGCTGGAACCCGACCCGCGTGTGGCGCGAGACAAAGCGCGTCAGGAGGGCGGTGAGGGGCAGCGTCACCAGCGAGACGAGGGCCATGCGCCAGTTGAGGGTGACCATGGTGACCGACACGATCACCAGCGTGAGCGCGGCATCCATGAGCTGGGTCAGGCCACCGGACAATACCATGCTGATGGTGTCCACGTCGTTGGTCAGGCGGCTCATGATCTCGCCATGAGGCTGCGCGTCATAATAGCGCAGCGGGAGGAGCTGCAGTTTGTCGAACAGGTCGCGTCGCAGGTTGCGGACGGTCTTTTGCGACACGCCCGCCATGAGCCACGACATGGCATAGTGCGTGATGGCGCTGGCGCCATAGACGGCCAGCATCAGCAGGGCGGTGCGGAGCAGGCCCTGCACGTCGCGCTTGAGGATAAACTCGTCGATGACACGCCCTTGCAGGTAGGGGCCTACGGTGTTGAGGGCCGCACCCGCGGCGACCAGCAGAAAGACGGCCAGCAGGGCGAACTTTTGGGCGCCGAGGTAGACGCCCAGGCGGCGCAGCGCACCCCAGGCGTTCCTGGGCTTTTCCACGGGCCGGCTGAAACGTCCGCCGGGCCCACCGGGGCCGCCAGGGCCCCGCCGGGGCGGCACGGCCGTCATGCCCGCAGGTCTGTTAGCATTATTGCCTCTGCGATCAGTCATTGGTGACTACTCCGTTGCCGAGTTGAGAATCATAGATTTCGCGGTAGATCGGGCTCGACGCCATCAGTTGGTCGTGGGTGCCCTCCGCCGCGACGCGAGCGTTCTCCAGCACGATGATCTTGTCGGCGGTTAGCACGCTGCTGATGCGCTGGGCGACGATGATGCGCGTGATGCCCTCCATCTGTGTCTCGATCGCCTCGCGGATGCGGGCTTCGGTAACCACGTCCACGGCGGAGGTGCTGTCGTCCAGGATCAGCACGGAGGGATTCATCACCAGCGCACGGGCGATCGCCAGGCGCTGCTTTTGCCCGCCCGAAACGTTGACGCCGCGTTGGCCAAGCATCGTGTCATAGCCCTCGGGAAAGGACATGATAAAGTCATGGGCCTGCGCCATGCGCGCCGCCTGCTCGATCTCTTGGTCCGTGGCCTCGGGCCGGCCATAACGCAGGTTCTCGCGGATGGTGCCCGTGAACAGGAAGGGATCCTGCAGGACGATACCGACCTCGCGCCGCAAAGCCTGTTGCTTGACTTCTCGCACGTCCACCCCGTCTACCATCACCGTGCCCTCGCGGCAGTCATAAAAGCGCGGGATCAGGTGCACGAGCGTGGACTTGCCCGCACCGGTGGATCCCAGGATCGCCGCGGTCTGGCCGGGCTCGACGGTCAAGTCAACGTCGACGAGCACCGGCTCGTTGCTGTTCTGGCCGTAGGCAAAGCTGACATCGCGTAGCTCGATGCGCCCCTCGCCGGGCAGTTCGCCCAGTGCGGTGGGGCTGTCGACGATGGCGGGGATGCTGTTCATGATCTCGGCCAAACGGTCGGCAGAGGCCATGGAGCGCGAGAGCCGGGTGAGCATCATGCCCACCATCATCAGCGACGACAGAGTGATCGTGAGATAGTTGATGGAGGCCATCACCTGCCCCACCTCGGCGGTGCCATCGATCACCATGCGCCCGCCGAACCAGACCACGCTCACGATGCCGATGTTCATCGCGGTCATGAGCATGGGGCCAAAGAGCATCACCGTGCGCTCGGCCCGGATAAAGCGATCCATGAGGTTGTCGATGGCGCGCTGAAATCGGCTCGTCTCGTGGCGCTGCCGCACAAAGGCCTTGACCACGCGCACGCTGGCCAGATTCTCCTGCGTGACTGTGTTTACGCCGTCGATGGCGTCCTGCACGGCGGAGAAGAGGACGTGGGCGCGCCTGTGGATCTGCAACAGGCCGATGGCGACGAGGGGCGCGAGCACCACCAGGATGATCGAGAGCCTTGGGCTGGTGACAACGAGCATCACCAGGGAGCCGATCATGAGCAGAGGCGTGCGCACCAGCATGCGCAATACCATCATCAGTATCTCCTGGATCTGGGTGACGTCGTTGGTGAGGCGGGTCACCAGCTCGCCGGTGCCAAGCTCGTCCAGGTTGGCAAAGGATAGCGACTGAATTTTGCGATAGAGCGCCTCGCGCAGGTCATAGCCATAGCCCTGGCCGACCAGGGTCGCCAGGATGCCGTTGCTGGCGCCACCGATCATGCCGATCGTGGCGAGACCCACCATCAGCAGGCCGGTGCGGATGATGTACGTCATGTCGAGGTTAGCCAGGCCTACGTCGATGATATTCTGCATCAACCGGGGCTGGTAGAGGTCCATGGCGACCTCGATCATCATCAGCAGGGGCGCCACGATCGTCAGCGTACGGTAGGGTTTCAGATAGGGGAGCAGCCGTTTCAGGCTGTCCATGGATGATGTCGTCTTTTTGGCATGGTCGTTGGTCATCAGTGGGTGGCCTCTTGCGGCAGCACGGCCTCGCCGACAAATTTGGTGGTATCCTCGGGCACGACCGGTATCTCGGCGCAACTGCGTGCTCGCAGATTCTCGTCGACACGCCTTAGCAGGCCAAGGAGCTGCTCGCGCTCCTCCCGGGTGAAACCGGCCAGCATCTCCTCTTCCAGGGTGCGAAAGACCTCGTCCACCTCCTTGCGGACGGCGCGCCCTTTTTCGGTCAGGTAGACCCGTGAGATGCGCTGGTCATCGGCGTCGGGGATGCGCTCGATAAAGCCGGCCTGCTCCATGCGCTGGGCCATCTTGGTGATGGTCGCCGGTGTGACGCCGAGGAGCTCCGCGAGTTCAGAGTGGGGGTAGCCCTCCTGCTCCCAGAGGACCGCCAGCAGGACGGGCTGCCCTCGGTACAAACCGAGTTTGTTCAGCATGGCCTGAATGCGCCGAAAGTGGCGCTTGTTGATCTGCGGCATGAGATGTGCGATCAGTGCGTCGGGGGGATGTAACTCGATCATTTAGCCTCCATAAGGTTAGCCGTGCAACTATATGTCGGCTAAAGAATAGCCCATTCCCCTGTGTTGTCAAATCGGGATGACAACGTTGTCTCGGTGGATAATCAGAGGGCAGATGGTGGATTGCAGATCGCAGATTGCAGATTGCAGAGGACAGATTGCAGAGGACAGATTGCACGGGAAATCAGGCAAGTGAGCAGTGTGCGGTACGCGCGACATGGCGTGGAGACGCCGTCGCCGTGTGCGGACCGCCGGCATCCTGCCGATGCTGCGGCATGCCGGGGATCTCTAACTATGAGCGGCCTTTGGCCAGCGCCCCCAGGTACACCCCCGACAGGATCAGCGCACCGCCCAGGGCGAGGTTCCCGGAGACCGGCTCGTGCAGCAGCCAGATGGAGAGCAACGTCGTCATCGGGGGAATGAGCACGGACTGGTAGGAGACCGTAGATGCGGGCCAGCGCCGCAGCAGGTAGAGCGTCAGGAAGTAGACACCCATGGAGGCAGCGAGCACCAGATAGGCCTGGCCGAGCCACAGGGCGGGGTCGGTGGGCAGGAGCACGCGCAGGCCACCGGAGGTCTCGCCGGTGATGGCCGACATGGCCAGCAGGAGCGGGGCTCCGATGAGCATGCTGACGGCGCTCATGCTGGCAGGGCGGGCTGGCGGTGCCGACTTGAGCAGCACGCCTCCAATGGAAAAGCAGATGGCGGTGCCCACCACGGCGAGCATGTTGAGCAGGGGGATGTTGCCGCCCGTCTGGCCGCCGATGAGCACGGCGATGCCCCCCAGCGCGATCAGTGCTCCGATCAGCCCACGCGCCTTGAGTGTCTCCTGGCCGGCGATCACCGCGGAGAGCAGCGTAAACAGGGGCACCGAGGCGAGGATCATGGACGAGAGGCTCGCTGGCAGCGCCTGCAGGCCCCAATAGAGCAGGGCGTAGCCCAGGCCGAACTGCAGCAGGCCAAAGATCACGGCCACGCCCAGCGCGCGACCTCGGGGCAGAGGCAGGCGCTGGATGCCCACGAGCCCCGCGGAGAGCATCCCTGCCAGAGCAAAGCGCGTGCCCGCCAGCCAAAAGGGCGGCAGTTGCTGGTTGAGCCACCGCTCGATGATCGCAGCGACAGAAATAGTCAGAATCAACGCCGCAAAAGCAGCGACGCTGCGCCAGTCGATCGGCGTCGCGCCGTCCTCCCGGTCGGAGGGGGCAGTGTCACTAGATGTGTCGCGAGTCAGCATGGCACAGGCTCCACTCCCTTGATGATGTGTGATGCGGCCCACGGAAGAGACCATCTGCGGCGCGACGCTGACCTTTTCCATGGTGCCTCCGGCCATATCAGTGGCCGCGAAAAGGCCTTGATGACGGGCTGGAGTGTACCTTGCCCGGTTAATGCTGGCAATCTTGCGGAATTCGTGCGCGGCAAGCGCTTGAAGGGTGTGCGGTGCGTTGACACTCGAAGAAATGGCCGATATGATTGTTGGCAATAGTCTATCCTATCGTTAAGAAAGACGCATAGGGTCTCTGGATTCCCAACCAGATATATGCGCCGCATGGCGTGTAACCCGACAGCGATATGGCAACGGAGGCGCTGGAGAGCGCAAGGGGAACGAAGGGAGGTGGAGCCGAATAGAAGGGCGTCGCGTGGCCGAGTGTGACAGGTTGCGCATCGCGTGAGACTACTCGCGAGCAGGAGGTAGAGATGGAGCTGCAGAGGCATACCCGTCGTGATTTTCTAAGGCTGGCGGGGCTATCCACCGCCGGCGTGATTGTGGCCGCCTGCGCAGGCGAGCCGGAGGTAGTGGAAAAGATCGTCAAGGAGACGGTCGTCGTTGAGAAAGTAGTGGAGAAAGAGGTCACGGTCCTCGTTGAGCAGGAGGCTGTAGAAGAGGTCGTTGAGCAAGTCGAGAAAGAGGTAGCTGCTCCGGCCAAATACAACGAGTCGCCCATGCTCGCTGAAAAGGTGGCGGCTGGCGAGCTGCCGCCCGTGGACGAGCGCCTGCCGGAGGACGTCCGGGTCTGCCCCATCCTGGGCGATATCGGCGAGTACGGCGGCACACTCAGTGTCGCCTCGCTGACCACCACCCTGTGGGGTGGCGATGCGGAGATGGCCATGGACCGGCCCAACCTGCTGCGCATCTCGCAGGATGCGACCCATGCTACAGAGCACATCCTGAAGGACTGGGAAGTCGCGGACGACTTTACCTCGGTGACGTGCTACATGCGCAAAGGAATGAAGTGGTCGGACGGCGAGCCGTTGACGGTGGAGGACTTTCGGTACTGGTACGAGGACATGCTGCTGAACGCCGAGATCACGCCCGTGCCCACGGTCAAGTACCGCCCGGGCGGCGAGATCATGAAGTTCGACATCATCGATGACTATACCTTCAAGCTGTCGTTCGCGCAGCCGTATCCGGCCTTTGCCGTGGTTTCGCTGGCTCACCAGACGGGGTTGGGTGACAACCGGCCCTTCCAGCCGGCGCACTACCTGAAGCAGTTCCACATCAAGTACAACGACAAGGCCACCGACCTGGCCAAAGAGGCAGGCTTTGACTTTTGGTACCAGTTGCATGCCCGTGAGTCCAGCCGCAACCAGAGCATCGATACGCCGCGGCTGACCTGCTACATCCCCGTGCGAGATACGCCGCAGATGTCCTTCTGCGAGCGCAACCCGTACTACTGGGCCGTGGACCCAGAGGGGAACCAGTTGCCGTACATCGACAAGATGAACATGTCGCGCACGGTGGATCTCTCCACACTGGATGCCCAGACGGTGGGCGGCTCCTTTGACTTTGCGGCGTTCGAGCTGCGCATCCTGAACTATGCTACCTATGCTGAGGGCGCCGCGGCCGCCAATGCCAGGATGCTGTTGTGGGAGTCGGGCAAGGGCGGCGAGGTGATCTATAACGTCAACTGTAACTGGGCGGACGAAGAGTGGCGGAACGTCTTTTTCGACGACCGCTTCCGGCAGGCCCTGTCGCTGGCCGTGAACCGCGCGGACATCAACAATGTGATCTACTTTGGCAATGCGTCCGAGACGGCCTTTACCGTGGTGCCAGCGAGCAAGTTCTACCGGCCAGAGTATGCGGCGGCCTATGCCGAGTATGACGTGGACAAGGCCAATGCGCTGTTGGACGAGCTGGGCCTGGAGTGGAACGCCGCCAGGACGCACCGCACCTGGCCGATCAGCAAGCAGGACATGATCATCTCCTGGGACCTGGTGGAGACCGAGACCCCCAAGGGCCCCATCACAGAGCTGATGGCAGAGTACTGGAAGGCGATCGGGATCGAGATCCGCTGGAAGTCGGTGACGCGGAACCTGCTGGCGGAAAAGATGGACGCCAACGAGGAGCCGATGTCCTTGTGGCACGGCGATGAGACGATGGATACTCTGTTCAACCGCCGCAACAAGTTCTTTGCTCCGCAAACCGGCGATGAGAACTGCATCGGGGTTTTCTGGGGTCAGTGGTACGAGACCAAGGGCGAGCAGGGGTGGGAGCCGCCACAGGTCATCAAAGACCTGTTCGTGTGGCTGGACGAGTACAACCTCAGCGAGAGCGAGGAGGCTGCGCACAACACGCTCAAGAGCATGGCTGAGCACGTCTGGTGCATCAACTCCGTAGGGAACGCGCCGTTCCCACTGTTTGTGCGCAACACGCTGATGAACGTGAATGAGACCGGTGGCTTTTGGACCTGGGACTCGCTCTGGACGTATCCCGAGTTCCCCGAGCAGTGGTGGATCAAGCAAAGCTAGGCAAACACCGCTCGCCGTATAGAGCAAGCGTAGAGCGCCCGCATCAGTCGTCTTCTGGCCGGCGCGGGCGCTCTTTCGTGTACAGGCTACCCGGTGAATGCTTTTGATTATGCGTGTGGCGAAGGTTAATCGTACGCTTGCGCGCAAGTACTTGACGTCCATTTCCGTATGGCATATGCTGCGAGATAGAGCGTTAGTCGAGCAACCTCCTTTGGTTACGACGATGGCTGCCGTATTACGAAAGGATGGAATGAGATATAGGCCAATTTCCCGAGCCGTCCAGCTTGCGCGTGGGTGGCTCGTACTTTACTAAATCTGGGACGGAAAGGAGGTTCAATTATCCCATTGAGATCGGCGCACGAGTGTTAGCGTTGGGCATTGACAAAGAGATTCGGGTTGGAGGAGAAAGATGCAAAGGCATACCCGTCGCGAGTTTCTGAGATTGGCCGGGCTCTCGGCTGCCGGGGCCGTTGTTGCCGCCTGCGCTGGTGAGCCGGAGGTAGTGGAAAAGATCGTCAAAGAGACGGTCGAGGTCGTGAAGGAGGTCGAAAAACCGGTCACCGTCATCGTCGAAAAAGAGGCAGAGCCCGAGGAAGAGGCTGAGGAAGTCATCGAGGAGGCAGCCGAGGAAGTCGCGGCGCCCGGCAAGTACAAGGAAGCGCCGATGCTGGCCGAGCGCGTGGCCGCCGGAGAGCTGCCGCCTGTGGATGAGCGCCTCCCCGAGGATGTGCGTGTATGCCCGATCACGGAAAGCATCGGCCAGTACGGCGGCACGCTCAAGGTGGGCATCACCCGCATGGAGATCATGGGCTGGGGCGATATCCGCATGGTGAATGGCGACTTTGGCGAGAACTGGCTGCGCATCTCCCATGACCTGCAGCGTGCCGAGCCTAACCTGCTCAAGGACTGGGAAGTGAGCGATGACTTTACAGAGGTCACCTGCTACATGCGCAAGGGCATCAAGTTCTCTGACGGTGAGCCCTGCACCAGCGAGAACATCCGCTTCTGGTGGGATGACATCATCTCGAACGAAGAGCTCACCCCGGTGCCCAACGCCTGGCTTCGGCCGGGCGGCGAGTTGGCCAAGCTTACCATCATCGACGACTATACCTACAAACTGACCTTCAAGCAGCCGCACCCGGCCTTTGTGCTGGTGGCTATGGCGCACTTTTACGGGACGGGTTATACCGCCTTTTCGCCCTATCACTATCTGAAGCAGTTCCACAGCAAATACAACGACAAAGCGGGCGACCTGGCCAAGGAGAACGGGTTCGATTTCTGGTATCAGAACTTTTTGCGGCAGCATGACCCGATCCAGAACCTGGACCGGCCCCGGCTGACCCCCTTTATTCCCGTCAAGGATACGCCAAGCGTGGTGTTCTGGGAGCGGAACCCCTACTATAGCGCGGTCGACCCGGAAGGGAACCAGCTGCCGTACATCGACGGTGTCAACAGCGACCGTTGCGCGGACCTGGCAGTGTTCGATGCCAAGCTCGTGGGCGGCGCCTATGACTTTGCCGGGTTCGAGAACCGCATCCTGTTCTATGCGACCTACGCGGAGGGCGCGGAGCTGGGCAATGCGCACCTGGCGCTGTGGCCGTCGGGCAAGGGCGGCGAAGTGGTCTACAACGTCAATATGAACTGGACCGTCGACGAGATGCGTGAGGTCTTTTCAGACGATCGCTTCCGTCAGGCTTTGTCGCTGGCCCTGAACCGTGCGGACATCAACAATGTCATCTACTTTGGCAACGCGTCCGAGACGCAGATGACGGTGATTCCGGCGTCGCGGCACTACAAGCCCGAGTACGCCGAGGCCTATGCCCAGTTCGACCTGGACAGGGCCAATGCGCTGCTGGATGAGATGGGGCTGGAATGGAACGCGGAAAAGACGCACCGGCTCTGGCCCACGAGCAAGACGCCCATCATCATCGCCTGGGACCTGGTCGAGACGGAGACACCCAAGGGCCCGATCACTGAACTGGTGACCGAATATTGGAAGGAAATCGGTGTCGAGATCCAGTGGAAGTCGATCACGCGCCAGTTGCTGACGCAGAAAATCGGCGCGAACGAGGAGCCGATGAGCCTGTGGCATGGCGACGAGACGGCGGACACGCTGTTCCTGCGCCGGCCCAAGTTCTTTGCCCCGATCGATGGCGACGAGAGCGTGTGGGCACCCCTGTGGGGCCGCTGGTACAATACCCTGGGTGAGCAGGGCGAGGAGCCGCCCGAGGTCATCAAGAATCTGTACACCTGGCTGGATGAGTACAACCTCACCGACTCGAACGAGCCGGCTGCCAAAGTGCTCGAGAGCCAGGCGGAGCACATCTGGACCATCGGCACCGTCGGCAACGCGCCGCACCCGCTCTGGATCCGGAATAACCTCAAGAACGTGAATGAGACCGGGGGCTTCTGGACCTGGGACAGCCTGTGGACCTTCCCCGAGTACTCGGAGCAGTGGTATCTCGAGCAGAGCTGATCGACAGCCCGCTGCAACACTGCGCCCGCCCTGGTGCGAAGAGCCAGGGCGGGCGTTTGCGTCGTCAGTTCCGAGCCTCTGTCCTGACGGGCTGGCGCACGGGCGGCGTGCAGGCTAAGATAGGCCTGACGCAGCAGGAAAGGAGTCTCGTGAAAGCAGCAGTCATCGAAAAACCCCTGGTGGTGGCGGTGCACGATGTGCCGGTCCCGCAGATCGAAGCGGAGGACCAGGTACAGATCCGGGTGGTCGTTGTGGGGATCTGCGGGTCGGAGATTCACGCCTACCATGGCACCCATCCTTTTCGCATCCCTCCGGTGATCTCGGGGCACGAACTGGCCGGCGTGGTCACCGCTGTCGGTGCTGCGGTGACTACCGTCGCTGTGGGCGACCGCGTCACGGTAGAGCCGCACTATGGCTGCGGCGTGTGCCGCGCCTGCCGGGAGGGCGCCTACAACGCCTGTGCCAGCAAGCAGGTGCTGGGGACCCAGTCCTGGCAGGGGGCCTTTGGCGAGTACATTGTGGTTCCGGAGAAGACGGTGGTGCCGTTGCCAGACAGTGTCAGCTTTGAACAGGGCGCGCTGATCGAGCCCATCGCGGTCGGGGTCCATGCCGTGCGCAAGGCGGGTGTGGGCCTTGGCGACAGCGTCGCGATTTTGGGCGCCGGACCGATCGGGTTGGGTCTGCTCCTGGCGGCGCGGGCGGCTGGCGCTTTCCCGGTGTTCGTGACCGATGTATCCGCCTATAACCGCCAGGTCGCGCAACAGATGGGTGCCACGCGGGCGCTGAACCCGACTGAAGAGGATGTGGCGCAGCGCATCGTCGACGCCACCGCAGGCGAGGGCCCGGATGTCGTGTTCTTGGGCGTCGCCGTCGAGTCGGTGCTCAATGACGCGCTCAAGATGGTGCGCAGGCGCGGCACGGTCTCCGAAGTAGGCATGTTCTCCCAGCCGCCGCGGATCGACATTCACCTGGTTCAGAACAAGGAGGTGCGCATCCTGGGCTCGAACATGTACACCCGGGATGACTTTGTCGTGTCGGCGGAGGCGATCGCCAGCGGCAGGTTCGACACATCGGCGATGATCAGCAAGATCATGCCCATCGACAGCGCCCCTGAGGCGATGGATCTGGTAGACCGCAGGCTTGAGGACGTGGTCAAGGTGCTGCTCAAGTTCTAGCCTCTGCAATGGCCTGGCCGGTTCTGTGGCCCTGTAAGCGAGGCATAAATCTGTTGATTTGGCCTTGACAACGGTAAGGGTGCTTGATAGACTGACTACAAATGGCAGAGGCGATGTGGCTGAGTCCGGTTTCCTGTCACCAGCGCGACTGGTGCTGGAGGTTGCTATAATGTTTGACACACCTGGCGAGTCAGGATCTCGCAGATCCGGCTCGCCTGCGTCTTTTTTTCTGGCGCGGCAGTGGTACGCGCACGGTACAGTCTGGCAACACAGCGAGAGGAGGTGAGGCGCAAGACATCGTTTGCCTGGCCCGCTCGCCGTTGGGTGCGAGCAGGTCGTCAGAGAGATACGTTTGCTGCTGATCAATGGAGGAAAGATGGATCTGAAAAAGCATACCCGTCGTGATTTTCTGAGGCTGGCGGGGCTATCCACCGCGGGCGTGATTGTGGCCGCCTGCGCGGCCGAGCCTGAGGTCGTGGAAAAGGTCGTCAAGGAGACGGTCGAGGTTGTAAAAGAGGTCGAAAAGCCGGTCACCGTCATCGTCGAAAAAGAGGCAGAGGCAGAGGCGGAGGCCGAAGAGGTCGCAGAGGAGGTCGTTGAGGAGGTCCCGAGCAAATACAAGGAAGCGCCCATGCTGGCCGAGCGCGTGGCCGCCGGAGAGCTGCCGCCTGTGGAGGAACGACTGCCGGAGGAGCCGCTGGTGATCGAGCCCTACGAGTCGATCGGCGAGTACGGGGGTACCGCAACCGTCGGGATCATGTCTTCCAGCTTCCGCGGTGACGATATCCGCATGTTGATCGGCAACCCCTACGGGCTGCGCATTTCCAAGGACACCACGACTTTTGTGCCGAATATCCTCAAGAGCGCTGAGATGTCGGACGATTTCCTCTCTTGCACCTGCACCATGCGCAAAGGACTCAAGTTCTCCGACGGCGTCCCGCTGACATCGGCGAACATTCAGTGGTGGTACGACAACGTTTTGTTGAATACTGACCTCACGCCCGCTATCAGCAAGTGGTTCGCGCCGGGCGGCGAGACGATGGGGCTGGAGATCATCGACGACTATACCTACCGCTTTACCTTCATCCAGCCGCACCCGCGCTTCGCGATGATCACCATGGCGCACCAGTCGGGGTTCAGCGATAACAACGGCTTTGTGCCCATGCACTATCTGGAGCAGTACCATATTGCCTTTAACGACAAGGCCAACGATCTGGCCAAGGAGGCGGGCTTTGACTTTTGGTACCAGCTCTATGGGCGTAAGAACGATCGCGCGCTGGATGTCGATCGTCCCCGGATCGAGCCGCATGTGCCCGTCAAAGAGACGCCGCAGATGCTGTTCCTGGAGCGGAACCCGTACTACTTTATCGTAGACACTGAGGGTAACCAGCTGCCATATATCGACAAGATCAACGGCGATATCTGCGCTGACCTGTCGGTCTTTGATGCCAAGGTGGTGGGTGGTACGTACGACTTTGCCGCTTTCCAGCTGCGCATCCTCAACTATGCGACCTACAACGAGGGCGCGCAGGCCTCTGACGCGCGCATGGTCCTGTGGCAATCGGGCAAGGGCGGCGAGGTGGTCTACAACGTCAACATGAACTGGCCTGATGAAGAGTGGCGGACGGTGTTCAGCGATGATCGCTTCCGGCAGGCGCTGTCGCTGGCCATCAACCGGGCCGACATCAATAACGTCATCTACTTTGGCAACGCGTCCGAGACGCAGTTCACGGTGATCCCGCCCTCGGTGCACTACAAGCCGGAGTATGCAGCGGCCTACGCCGAGTTCGATCTGGACAAGGCCAATGCGCTGCTAGACGAGATGGGTCTGGAGTGGAACGCGGATAAGACCCGCCGCCTGCTGCCTGAGAGCAAGCGTGACATGGTCATCGCCTGGGACCTGGTGGAGACCGAGACGCCCAAGGGGCCGATCACCGAGCTCATCACCGAATACTGGAAGGCCATTGGCGTAGAGATCCAGTGGAAGTCGGTGACCCGCACCTTGCTGACGCAGAAGGTGCTGGCGAACGAGGAAATGATGTCTCTGTGGCACGGCGACACGACCGCGGATACGCTGCTGATGGTCAGTCCCAAGTTCTTTGCCCCCGGTACCTATGATGAGAACTGCTGGGGCGTGCTGTGGGCACAGTGGTACACCAGCCTGGGCGAGTCGGGCGAGGAGCCGCCGCAGATCATCAAGGACCTGTTCGAGTGGCACGACCAGTACAACCTGACATACTCGCCAGAGTATCCCGAAAAGGTGCTCACCAGCCAGTCTGAACACATCTGGACGATCGGCTCAGTGGGGAACGCGCCCCATCCGCTCTTTGTGCGCAACAACATGCGCAACGTCAGCGAGACGGGCGGCTACTTTACCTGGGACACACTCTGGACGTATCCCGAGTACCCCGAGCAGTGGTATTTCCAGCAGTAGACCGCTGACCTCAGGTTTGTCGCCGCAGAGCGCCCGCCCGGATACCCGGGCGGGCGCTCGCTGCTGTCTCAGGGTGTGGCGTAGTTCCTCGCCCTGGGGCCTTATGTTGGCGGGAGCCGGCTCACTGGCGTAGAATGAGCGCGGTGACGTGGACCAGTACGGGCGCCGTATTTGTGCGCCAATAGCGATGATGGGAGACGGAGGATGGATTGGTCTAAACTGGGCAGCTTCCGCTGGTTGAACGAGGCGCCCGCCAGGATCGAAGACGATGCGCTGGTGATCGCAGCGCCGCCGCGCAGTGACTTTTTCCGGAACCATGGCGCCGTGGCGGAGGAGGGGATCACACCCGATTCCATTCAGAACGCGCCGTACTATTACACCGAGATTCAGGGCGCGTTCGTGATGCGCGTGCGCGTGCAGCATGCCTTCAAGGACACGTATGACGCCTGCGCGATCATGGTGATGCAGAGCGACACCGTCTGGGGCAAGGCCTGTTTCGAGTTGACCGATTTCGGCACGCATGCGGTGGTCAGCGTCGTGACCAACGGCGTGTCGGACGACGCCAACGGCTGCAATATCGCTGGCGATGAGGTGTGGCTGCAGGTGTGCCGGGTGGGCAACTCGTTCGCGTTCCATTACTCCGAGGATGGCGAGCGTTTCTACATGATGCGCTTTTTCTACCTGCCCGCCGACGCCACCATCAAGGTGGGGCTGGTGGCGCAGGCGCCACAGGGGAGCGGCGGAGAGCGGTACTTTCGGGACCTGTCGCTGGAGCACAAGACGGTCAAGAACATTCGGTTCGGGGTGTAGACGCACGCCATGTCAACCAGCAAGCCCATGAACTTTGTCTTTTTCTTCCCCGACGAGATGCGGGCGGACAGCGTGTCATGCTACGGGCACCCGCTGGTCAAGATGCCCAATTATGACCGGGTGGCCGCGGAAGGCGTCCGCTTTGAGCAGTGCCACGTACAGCATCCGGTGTGCTCGCCCTCGCGCTGCAGCCTGATGACGGGCTGGTACCCGCACGTGGCCGGGCACCGGACGCTCTGGAACCTGTTACGACCGGAGGAGCCCAGCCTGTTTGGGTATCTGCGCGAGGCCGGGTATCAGATCTACTGGTACGGCAAGAACGACCTGTACTCGCCGGAGGCAGTCCCTCTGAATGTCGATGAGTGGGGCACGGGTGGCTACGGGCATACGGGCCCGCCCGTGTTTGCTCCGGGCGAGGAGGGGGGCCAGTCTTTTTTGTCGCAGCCGTTTCCGGGCGGGCTCCACGAAACGCCCGACATGCAGGATGTGCAAAAGGGCATCGATTTTCTCAAGGCCCGCAAGCCCGATGACCCGCCCTTTTTCCTGTACCTGCCCTTGAGCATGCCTCACCCGCCCTATGGCGCTCCAGAGCCCTTCCATAGCATGTACGCCCCTGCGGACGTAGAGCCGCTGCGCCCTGCGGACCTGAAGCACAAGCCGGACTTTTACGAGCTGATCCGCCGGTACCGGCAACTTGGCGAAGTGGACGCCGAGGTGTTCGAGCGCATCCGCGCTGTGTACCTGGGCATGAACAGCTATGTGGACTGGATGCTGGGCCAGTTGCTCGAGACGCTGGAGCAGACCGGACTGGCCGAGGACACCGCGCTGATCATCTCGTCCGATCATGGCGATTGGGCCGGGGACTATGGTCTGGTGGAAAAGTGGCCCAGTGGACTGGACGACACCCTGACGCGAGTCCCCCTCCTGATTCGTTTGCCAGGCGGGGCGCAGGGGCACGTCGTCGCTGAGCCGGTGGAGATGTTCGACATTATGGCGACGGTGCTGGAGCTCGCGGGCGTCGAGGCCAGGCATACGCATTTCAGTCGGTCGCTGGTGCCGCAACTGCACGGGGCGCCCGGCGACCCTGAGCGGGCCGTGTTCTGCGAGGGCGGCTATGACACCCACGAGCCGCAGGCCTTTGAAGGGCGCCCACAATCTGGCGTGCTGTTCACCGATCCGCGTAATATCTACTTCCCCAAGGGCTTGCAGCAGCAGGAGCATCCCGAGAGCGTCTGCCGGTCCACCATGCTGCGCACCGCGACGCACAAGCTGATCCGGCGCACTGATGGGCGCGATGAGTTGTATGATCTGCAGGCAGATCCCCTGGAGTTGGACAACCGATACGAGGATCCGGCGCTGGCGGAGGTCCGTGCCGCGCTGGAGAGGCGGATGCTCGACTGGCTCATCCACACGTCGGATGTAGTCCTGTACGAGCACCCGAGGGGGTTGCCGCCGAGAGCGAGCGATTGAGAGACGCGTGAGCGTAGCTGAGCCGCCAGCAAACGTGAGACTTCTCCTGGCGGATGTAGGCTGAACCATTGACTTGGGGCCTGGCCGCGTGCTATGATGGCAATAAGGTCGGGTACGTGATCGTGCCCGCGTTCATGCTTCCCCAAAAGGACGGTGCAGCAGAGCAGAACGGAGAGAGCCAGCCTTGCCCGCGGCTGGCTCGTGCTGTATCGCTGGCCATAGCGGCCGAAGGGAGGTCTGGAGAGTACGAGGGCGCCCGGCTACCGGCTGTGGTCTGGTTCGTGTTGGCTATGGGAGGTATTAAGAATGGATCTGCACAAACATACGCGTCGGGATTTCCTGAGGTTGGCGAGCCTGTCGGCGGCTGGCGCAGTCGTAGCCGCCTGCGCGGGCGAGCCGGAGGTCGTGGAAAAGATCGTCAAGGAGACGGTCGAGGTCGTGAAGGAGGTCGAAAAGCCGGTTACCGTCATCGTCGAGAAAGAGGCAGAGCCCGAGGAAGAGGCCGAGGAAGTCGCAGAGGAGGTCGTTGAGGAGGTCCCGAGCAAATACAAGGAATCGCCCATGCTGGCGGAGCGGGTGGCGGCGGGTGAGTTGCCGCCGGTGGAGGAACGTCTGCCGGAGGAGCCGCTGGTCGTTGAGGTGATCGATCAGATCGGGCAGTACGGCGGCAAACTGACGGTGGGATCCAACTATTCCACACTGATGGAGGGCGATGCCGATCGCGTCTCTCCGGCGCAGAACTATTTGAGGATCGCGCCGAGCCTGCAGGGGGCACTGCCCAACATCATCAAGGCGTGGGACTTTAGCGAGGACTTTATTCAACTGCGGCTTGAGATTCGCAAGGGCCTCAAGTGGTCCGATGGTGAGCCGGTCACCGCAGACGATGTGGTATTCTGGTACGAGGATATGCTTCTGAATACCGAGGTTACCCCCGTAGCGGCGATAGGCTTTCGACCGGGCGGCGAGATGATGGATCTGGTCAAGGTCGATGACTATACCGTGCAGATTACGTTCAAGGCGCCCAACCCGTCTTTCATTCTCGTCAACCTGGCGCACCGCTACGGCTTTGGCAGCAAGGGCTCGTTCAAGCCGGCGCACTACCTCAAGCAGTTCCACATCAAGTACAACGACAAGGCCGATGAACTCGCCAATGAAGCGGGGTTCGATTTCTGGTACCAGTTGTTCGGGCGCGAGGCAGACCCCAATCACACGCTTCACCTGCCCACGCTGATGCCCTTTATGCCGGTCCGCGACACCACAACCACCGTCTTTTTCGAGCGGAATCCCTACTTCTGGATGGTGGATGCCGAGGGCAACCAGCTGCCGTACATTGACGAAATGATGCATGACCGCGTGGCCGATATCTCCATCCTGGACGCCAAACTGGTAGGCGGCAACTATGACTTTGCCGGGATGCAAAACAACATCCAGAACTATGCCACCTATGCGGAGGGGGCCGCCGCCAGCGACTCTCAGATCATCCTCTGGTCGTCGGGCAAGGGATCGGAATGCCAGTATGCCTTTAACATGAACTGGGAAGAGGATGAGTGGCGGACCATTTGCTCGGATGATCGCTTTCGTCAGGCGCTCTCGCTGGCCATCAACCGACAGGAGATCAACGACGTCATCTACTTTGGCAATGCGGTAAACCGCGCCATGACGGTGATTTCCGCATCCCGCCATTTCAAGCCCGAGTACGCCAACGCCTATATCGAATACGATGTAGACCGCGCCAACGCTCTGTTGGACGAGATGGGCCTGGAGTGGAATGAGGACAAGAGCCACCGACTGTTCCCGACCAGCAAAAAGTCCATGGTGATCCCCTTTGACTTTGTAGAGACCGAGACGCCCAAGCTGGCGATCACAGAGCTCGTATCGGAATACTGGCGCAAGGTCGGCGTCGAGATCCAGTACAAGTCGATCACGCGCAACCTGCTGAACCAGAAGGTTCTGGCCAACCAGGAGATGATGTCGCTCTGGCACGGCGGCTCGATGACGGACATTCTCTTCCTGCGAGAGCCCAAGTTCCTGACGCCACGCTATGGCGACGAGTCTACGTGGGGCATTCTGTGGGGACTGTGGTACAACACGGGCGGAAAGGAAGGGCTAGAGCCGCCGGAGATCATCAAGCAACTCTATAACGCGCTGGATGAGTATAACCGCACGGATTCGGACGAGCCGGCCGCCTTTGTGTTGCGCACGCAGGCCGAAAAGATCTGGGATATCGGCACCGTGGGCGAGGCGCCGCATCCGTTGTGGGTGCGCAACACGCTCAAGAACGTTGCCGCCAATGGTGTCTGGGTGTGGGATTGTCTCTGGACCGAGCCGTGGTATCCTGAGCAGTGGTACTTTGAGCAGGCCTAACCTCGCCGCTGGCTGACTGCCGGTCCAGCCTGGCCGGTACGGGGCCAGGCGCCGGACTCTCGGGTGAGTGTGCTAGCCTGGTGTGGTGGCACGCTCGCCCGTAGTCTGAGAAAGGATGGTTATGAAAGCAGTACTGGTATTGATGGATAGCCTGAACAGGCATTTTCTGCCTTCTTACGGTAACGACTGGGTCATCGCGCCGCATCTGGAGCGGTTTTGCGAGCGCAGCGTGCGTTTCGACCGGCATTTCATCGGGTCGGCGCCCTGCATGCCGGCGCGGCGCGACATCCTTACGGGACGGCTGAACTTTCTGGAGCGCGGCTGGGGCGGCATCGAGCCTTTTGACCGGTGTTTTACAGAGACGCTTTCACAGCACGGGGTGTTTACGCACCTGGTGACGGACCACTATCACTACTTTCAGGTGGGCGGGGAGAACTACCATTGCACCTACAACACCTGGGACCTCTACCGGGGCCAGGAATCGGACAAGTGGGTCTCACAGGTGGAGCACATACCAGAGCCGCCGCATCTTGGGATGTGGCGCGAACAGTACGCCAAGAACAGCACGCGCTTCGTGCAGGAGATGGACTATTCCAGCCCGCAGACCTTTGCCGCGGCCATCGACTGGATCCGTGTCAACGGCAAGTCCGATAACTGGTTCTTGCAGGTAGAGGTATTCGATCCCCACGAGCCCTTTGACTGTCCACAGGAATATCTGGAACTGTATGGGGACGACTGGGACGGGCCCGAGTTCATCTGGCCGCGCTATGGCCCCGAGGATCTAGACCCTGACGCCTTGACGCATATCCGCCGGCAGTATGCCGGTGTCCTTACCATGGCAGATCGCTGGTTCGGGCGCCTGATGGATGAGCTGGAGCGGCAGGGGTGCATGGAGGACACGCTGATCATTGTCACCACCGACCACGGCCATATGCTGGGCGAGCATGGCTTTATGGCCAAGAACTATATGCATGCCTACGACGAGCTGGCGCATATTCCGCTGATGGTGTACCTGCCGGGTGGCGTGCATGCCGGCGAGACGCGCTCGCAGGTAACACAGAATATCGACATCGCGCCCACGCTGCTGGAGCACTTTGGCCTGAGCTGGGAGCATCCCATCCATGGGGTTTCATGGTGGCCCTGTCTGCAGGATGCCAGCGCGCCTGCGCGGGAGTACGCCCTTTACGGTTGGCACGGCATGGCGGTGAATGTCACCGATGGTGACTATAGCTACCTTCGGGCGGCGGCACGGGAGGACAATCAGCCGCTTTACCAGTATGGCTGCATGGCCGGCAACTATGACCGCTACTGGCCGCGCTCGTCGTTCGCGTCCATCGAGGCGGGGCGGTTCCTGCCCTACACCGATATGCCCGTGTTCCGGTTGCCGGAGCACCGTGCGCGGCTGGACTTTGTGCGAGAGACGATGCTCTACGATCGTGGTCGCGATCCCCACCAGGAGCACAACCTGGCCGGCTCCGAGGAAGAGGCCGGGTACATCGAGCTGCTCAAACGTGCCATGCGGGAGAGCGACGCGCCGCCGGAGCAGTACGAGCGCCTGGGGCTGGGCCCGTCATAGGTAGGGGTGTTTGCATCAGACGCGACAGTTTTGCCCGGGGACGCGATGCGCCTGGAATCCAGGGCGGGGAGCGCGGGGAGACCCGCCGGCCCTCTGATTCTCGCGCGAGCCTGTATAATGTGAATACTGGTTAGTATGCTCGTCGCGTTGGCAGGCGTTGTGCTGGTGGCTGCGCTGGGGTTGCGGGTGCGCTCGCGGCCCTTTGAAGTCTTTGGACACCGAGTGGATCTGTGAGCGTTGGACCGGGTGCCCGTGCCCGACGGGTTGCCGTCGCCGGTTGAGCGTTTTATCCGCGCGCTATGCAGAAACACGGTTCCAGCCATCGAGAGCGTACTGATATCCGGGCGCGCCACCAAGCGCCCCATGTTCAACATCGCTCTGCTGGCGCGCTTTCACTTTTCGCACCGGGCCGGCCGTGACTACCGGCATTACTTTGAGGCCACGCTGTTCGGCCTGCCCATCCTCAAGGTTGACGAAGGGTATGTGGGTGGCGTCTCATTCTTCGAGAGCATCATGGGCAGCAACCACCATGATCCGAGCACCAACCAGGGGGCGCACCTGGCACTGTGGACTGAGGCAGGGATGTTCCCGTCGCTGCGAGTCTGCACGCCTGTTGTCGGCGACACCCCTTCCAGTGGTGTCTCCTGCTCTCAGGGTCGCCATTGGTAGGTATACCGCATCCCATAGCCCTCGCCAAAGTGCAGGTAGATCGCGCGGGAATCACCCGGCTTGCCCTCCGGCAGGGGTTCCCTGCTGGTGACGGTCTCTTTGGCGGCGCGCACTTCCTCCCGCGTATCGCGGTAGGGCGTCTTTTCGCCATGAGGATGTACGAACGGGATGGGCGAGGAGCTCACATGGCCGGGCTGCATGTCAGGGACGTCGAAATACGTGGTGACGCTGGGCGTTCCCCAATCGGCGACGAGTTCATGCTCGATCTCGAGGCTGGCGGTCTGGCCGGCAGGGAGGAACGGTGCGGGGTCAGTCCAGGCCACACGCCAGGTGGCGGTGGCGACGACGTTGCCTCCGTCCGCGACGCGTGTGTGCGAAAGGACTATGTTGTTGGGGCTACCTTCGTCTCGGTAATAGTCGGAGAGACCGGCCGAAGTACCCGTCATTGTGGACTTGACCGGGCCGCCAAGGATGTCGACATCGCTGGGGGACTGAAAGTACGTGGTATCCACGAGATACCACCCGGGCGCGTTGGCCGCTCCCGTGTCGCTATCACTCGTGGCTGCTTCTGTCGACCCCGATCCAGGGCCGCCGAGAGGCGCTTCGGCCCACTGGTAGGTATACCGCATCCCATAGCCCTCGCCAAAGTGCAGGTAGATCGCGCGGGAATCACCCGGCTTGCCCTCCGGCAGGGGTTCCCTGCTGGTGACGGTCTCTTTGGCGGCGCGCACTTCCTCCCGCGTATCGCGGTAGGGCGTCTTTTCGCCATGAGGATGTACGAACGGGATGGGCGAGGAGCTCACATGGCCGGGCTGCATGTCAGGGACGTCGAAATACGTGGTGACGCTGGGCGTTCCCCAATCGGCGACGAGTTCATGCTCGATCTCGAGGCTGGCGGTCTGGCCGGCAGGGAGGAACGGTGCGGGGTCAGTCCAGGCCACACGCCAGGTGGCGGTGGCGACGACGTTGCCTCCGTCCGCGACGCGTGTGTGCGAAAGGACTATGTTGTTGGGGCTACCTTCGTCTCGGTAATAGTCGGAGAGACCGGCCGAAGTACCCGTCATTGTGGACTTGACCGGGCCGCCAAGGATGTCGACATCGCTGGGGGACTGAAAGTACGTGGTATCCACGAGATACCACCCAGGCGTGCCCGTCGAGGCTGGCTCATCGGAGCCTGTATCCGCGGGGGCCGGCTCGTGGGCGCCGGTATCCGGAACGGCTGTTGCCGGCTGCGTTGGCTCCAGCAGGGGCTCAGCGGTTGGTGCCTGGACGGCCGGTTCTCCGACTGAACCAGATGTGTCAATAGCTGGCAGATCGCAGGCTGTCAGCACAAGTGCGATGACCATGATAGAAGTGAGGAACACGAGCGCGCGATGCCAAATACCATTCCGCATCAACCTACTCTCCCTGTGCCAGGCGTTTATGACGAGGGGTCCTCTACCTGTGACGGTCAGTCGCCATCAGGTGTCACTTACGCCACTATAGCATCTATTCTGATGGTTTGCAAGGGTTTTTGCGCCAGTCTGGGGCAGAATCATGCTGTCGGCGCTATCAGGCATGCCTGGCCTCAGGATGCCCGCGCGCCCAACGATGACGAAGCAAATGCGCGAGAAGCGCGTCTACGGCCGCGATAGTGGTCCCGGGCAGGCAGGACCAGGCGCGGGCTGAGGCTGAGGATAGTTGCGTCGAGCGGCCAACGCGCACCATGGGCGAAGCGCCAGCGACGAGCAGTACCTGGTTATGGGGCTGCTGTAGCCAGGCGCGGCGCCTGATGGCAACCGGCGGGTCGGTGTCACGCCGCCCGTAGAGAGAAAGGCCTGATGTGCTGTCTGGGTCCGACGGGCGAGATCCTGTCCAAGGCGGCAAGCCGCCACGGTTCGTGGCGATCACTGGATCAACAGGATAGGATCCACCCTGCACCTCATCTTGGCACAATCGGACTATCGCCCGCCAGGGACAGGTGTCTGTGCCTTTACGCCGAACTTGTGCCCTATCAAGCGAATCTATAGGATGTGCCAAAACTGGAGCGGCACAGGCGGGACCTCGTATGATATACTAGCGACGAGGTGAGATGTCGTCTCACCGTTTCCGAAGCGGAATCGGGTCCTTCTGGGAGCCATCATGATGAGATCTCTACAACTGGGCCAGGCGCTGCGGCTCGTAACGCGCACGTTGCCGATCGCAGGCGTGCGCCTCGGTGTCACACTGCTGCTGTGGCTCGCCTTTATCGTCTACATCGGCGCGGTAGGCGCTCTGGTGTTCTTTGTGGCGCGAGCCATCCCCTGGTTGGGGATCGTCCTGGGCGTGATAGGCGCGGGCGGGCTGATCTGGCTGACCGTGCTCGCGCAGCGCTATGTGCTCTACCTGATCAAGGCGGCGCAGATCGCGGTGATGGCCGAGTTGCTCACGGCGGACGCGCTGCCGGAGGGCGCGAGCCAGCTCCGCTGGGGGCGTGACAGGGTAGCCGAGAGGTTCGGCGAGGTCAGCGGCATGTTTGTGGTGGATCAAATCGTCAGCGCAGTCGTGGCAGGGTTCACACGGCTGGTCTACGGTCTGGTGTCGTGGCTGCCCGGCACGACGCTCCGGGGGCTGGCCCGGCTGGCCGGCCGCGTGGTGCATTATGCGGTGACCTATGTGGACGAGGCGATCCTGGCGCGCACGTTCTGGCTGGACGATGGCACGGTTTGGCAGAACGCCCGGGATGGCGTGGTGCTCTATGCCATGGTCTGGAAGCCGCTGCTGGTGAACGCCCTGGCGCTGATGCTGCTGAGCCTGGTCCCCGGCGTGCTCGTGGTCGTGCTCCTCGCCGCCCCGATCGGGTGGCTGGCCCACGCCGTCTGGTCAGGCGCAGGGGGTTGGAGCATCCTCGCTGCTTTGGCGCTGGGGTGGGCCGTCAAAGTCGGCATCGGTGATTCCTTCGCCATGGCAGCCATTGTCGCGGCCTACCAGCGGTCGATCGCGGGGCTGGAGCCCGATCCGGCGATGTTGAGCCGGCTTGGCCAGGTTCCGCGCTTTGACGAGTTGGCTCAGAGGGCCGAGGATGAGGCCGCAACTCAGCGACTGGATCCAGCGACGCTTCCCAACGGCTATTAGAACCCCGTTCCTGTCAGGGCAGAAGGAGGTGTCGCTGTGACTGACGAGACGATCCTGTTGCGCGATGTCCGCATCCGCGATCCCCACATCCTGCCGGTGCCCGAGACGGGCACGTATCACCTGGTGTTCTCGCTGTGGCGCACCGAGGCGCACCCCCACGGCGGCGTTCAGATGCTGACGAGCCACGACCTGGTGCACTGGCAAGGGCCGCAGGTGGTATACGGCGTCAGCGACGAGTGCTGGGGACGTGCGGGGGTGTGGGCGCCCGAGATGCACGTTTACCGGGGCTGGTTCTACCTGTTCCTGACCCATAACTCGACCGATCCGCTGCCTGGCGTTGCGCCCGCCGCGAGCCTGCATCCCGGCTATCCGCCGCTGGTGCGCCGCGGTTCACAGGTGCTGCTGTCCTCGTCGCCGGCAGGGCCGTTCCGCGTCTTTCACAACCGGCCGCATTTGCCGGCATCCATGATGACGCTGGATGGCACTTTGTGGGTCGAGGACGGCGTGCCTTACATGGTCTACTGCCACGAGTGGGTGCAGGTGCAAGACGGGACGGTGGAGATGGTGCGGCTCAAGGATGACCTGTCGGATGTCGTGAGTGAGCCGCAACTGCTGTTCCGTGGCAGTGAAGCGCCCTGGGGCACCGGCTCGCGGCAGGAGCCGCGCTCGTACGTCACCGACGGCCCCTGCCTGTACCGCACGCGCAGCGGCCACCTGCTGATGATCTGGTCCAGCTTTATCGATGGCGTGTACGCCACGGGCGTTGCGCACTCGGAGACCGACACGTTGGCGGGACCCTGGCACCAGCAGGCCGAGCCCCTCTACGACCAGGATGGGGGCCACGGCACGATCTTCCGCCGGTTCGACGGCCAGCCGATGCTGGTTCTGCACCAACCCAACCGCGTGCCCGATGAGCACGCCTGGCTGTTCGAACTGGAGGATGCGGGCGATGCCGTCCGGATCGCCAGGCCGTTTCCATGAGTGACCGCGGGCCGGGAGGATGAACGTCTGCGGTTCGGCGCCGGGCCGGCTGATGGTGGCGCGGCCTGGCCAGGTGCCGCGTTTTGATGAACTTACTCAGAGGGCCGAGGATGAGGCCGCAACTCAGCGGCTGGAGCCGTGTGTCACGATGGCTGGCTGAAGCGCTAACGCGCTGCGAGCCGTCCAGACGCTACAACTGGAGATCCCAGGGAAAACTCTGCGCATCCTGGGCGTCTACAGAGTGCGGGCTCGTACGCAAGTTTGCGGAGGGCACATACCCCGGCCATTACGCAAAGATTTGGTATTCTGTGTCCACCTCTTGGGCACACTATGACTGTTGCGGATAAAAAGCGTTACGCATGAGTGCAACTCACATGCCAGAGAAGGATGTCAACGGTGAATAGAGGGTTTTCAGGCGACGGCCCTGGTCTTATGGTAGACCCCGCCATGGGCATGGCGGGCGACATGTTTTCATCTGCCCTTATCGGATTGGGAGCTCCACCTGAGGTCGTCATCGGCGCCATGGAGCGCGCAGGGCGCCATCTGGGCAGTGTGAAGGTGCAGGCCAACACTGTCCGCACAAACGAGGGGGCAGGGACACGCCTCACAATCGAACTGGAGGCGAACGATTCCCATCTTCCTGCTAGCGATGCGCTCAAGTACCTGGAAGTGTCTGTCAGAGAGGAGGGCTTGAGCCCGGCGTACGCTGACTTTGCCCGACAGGCCCTGGAGATACTCATCTCCGCAGAGCGGGAGGCTCACACGGGCGGCCAGTTGGACGCGGGTGAGTTCACGCTCAAGCCCATCGGTCTGGTCCATACGCCGTACCTTCATGCTGCGCCAAGCCAGCCCCCAAGAGCTGCAGATGGAGACTTTTACATTGATCTTTTTCCCGAGCTGGCGGCGGGGCTTGAAGGGCTCGAGACGTTTTCCCATATCTATGTCATCTCCTATATGCACCAATCGTCCGGTTATTCGCTGACAGTGACCCCGCCATGGCAGGAGGACGGAAAACCTGGCCAGGTGGGCCTTTTCGCAAGCCGGTCACCTAACCGGCCCAGCCCTCTTGGGTTCACGTTGGCTCGGGTACGCCATATAGAGGGCAGTCGGATCATTACCGGACCGCTGGACCTGTTCGATGGGACGCCAGTGTTAGATATCAAGCCCCACCTCCGTTCCGTGGACGAGACGGACTGGGGCAACGATGGGTGGCTGGCCGATAGCGATCATCTGCGGCTTCACCGGGAGGGCGTTCCCCATCAGCACGCCACTGAAGAGGCAGTGTTGCACGAGGCCCAGGATATCCTGCTGGATATCATGGGGGCGGCCAAGGGGCTGGAGTTTCTGAGAGTTTCATTAGGTGATGTTGAGTGCCTGACGCCCATTTCGGTAGGCGGGGGGGTGGTGCGGTTTTCCCACGGCACACTTCCAGTGCCCGCTCCAGCAGTTGCGGCAATCCTCAAGCGGCACCGGATCCCGCACGTTAGTGGGCCAGAGGACGTGGAGCTACTGACTCCTACCGGCGCCGCCCTGCTCGCGGCGTTGCGGCCCAAATGGCGACCCCGCGAGATGGGGCCAGAATATCAAGTCGCCCGACGGGGGCTGGGTCTTGGCACCAGAGTGCTCAAGACTACCAATGGGCTATGGCTAGGGCTGACATCGTAGGTTCATTGCGAGCTGTGGAACCCACATAAGCAAGAAGGCAAGCCGGACCGGCAAAACCAGAATATCCGAGAGCGTGGCGAAACGAACTGGCCACTGGCCAGAAGAGGAAATCTCAGCGATGCTCCGGGGTGTAAGGTATTGGTGCGGCGCGCTCGCTGGCTGTCGTCGCCGCGTCGATGCGGTACGTTACCGGACTGAGCAGGGTCTGTCAACCGCTGGCCGCACAACGTCCCATACCGTACGTGTGGTAATCATGGGACGCCTGGTCAGCGGTTTCACGCGCCGGCGTAATGGCCTATAGTCTAATCATGTTTGGACGCAGTGGGAACGTGGCGCGGCTGGCTGATGACGCCCTCGCGACGAGCGCGCTCCGGGCGCTCTGCCCGGCGGGGTCGCTGTCGACGCGGACGGACTCCACGCTCTTGCCCCCGTTCTGATCCATCTCGCGGGCGTCTCCAAAGACTATCCGTCTACTGCTCGACCAGGTCACGGTGGAGACGTCTCCTGTATAAGGAGACTGCTCATCTTTACGATGGCGTGCCTGCGCGCCTCCTTCAGGCGGCGGCCTGGAGCCAGGCGACGATCTGCGGCTTGCGCGGCAGGTTGCCCGAGGACTTGACCTCCCCGTTGATGACCAGGGCCGGCGTCACCGTGATGGGGTACGCAAAGATCTCGTTGATGTCGGTGACGTGAGACAGCGCCGCCTCCACGCCCGACTCGGCGATGGCCTCGCGGGTCAGTTGCTCCAGCCGGTTGCATTTGGGGCAGCCTGTGCCCAGAATCTTGACCTCGATCATGGTATTGCTCCCTTCGGAATAGGTTCACTCAGATTGGGTTTGTGGCAGTGCGGCGCGGTTCTGCGTGCGCTGGCGCCACGATATTGTCAGCGCGATGAGACCGGCGCCCGCTGCCAGGTAGAGGGCGAGTTGGTAGACTGGGGCCCCGTTCACCCAGGCGCCATAGAGCAGGCCCGCCAGGGTGCTGAAGAGCGCCACCCAGCCTACATACACCCAGGCCTTGAGCCGGCCGATGATGCTGGCCGTGATCAGGATGCTCTGTAGGCTCAGTTCCGGATCGGACATGAGATAGGCCAGCAGCGGTCCGCGGTGCATCCCCAGGCTGAGGAAAAGGTTGGCGATGGGCACCTCGACCAGCGTGGGAAAGTACATGAACACGCCAAAGAGCACGCCGACCGCGTTGGACCAGACTGAGTTGGTGCCGGCGATGGCCTGGATCCACTCGGGCCGGATCAGCGGCCGAAGCACGCCAACAACAAAGACGCCGACGACGAGCAGCGGGAAAATCTGCTTGACAAAGCGCCAGGTCTCCCAGAGGAACTCCTGGATCTCGTACTCGTCATAGAGCCTCTTCGCGGTCACCCAGAGCCCTACCAGCAGCAGGACCACACCAAAGAACTTGCCCGTGAGGAACACATCCAGCCCACCGGCATGCGGCACCATGCGCACGGCGGCCATGAGGAGCGTCAGGGCGATGATCCCCAGGGCCACCCAGGTCCAGCGGTTATAGCCCTCATCCACCTTGCTCAGGCCGCGCCAGGCGGTCAGGCCGATCAGGATCAGCAGGCCGATCAGAATGGCGCCCTGCGCGGTAACACCCTCCTCACCGCGGGTGGCGTCATAGGGCGCCAGACGATACAGCGCGTCCTGGAAGGTGTCCATGCCACTGATAGGCAGCGTGAACTGGGCATAGCTGTTGGTGAACAGGCCGATCTGCAGCGTGCCGACGATCAAGAGGGCCAGCAACAGGCCGAGAAAGAGCCAGGTGCGTCCACCAACGGCGGCCTGACCGGCAAAGCCATCGGCGCCCTTCTCATCGCGCGCGGCGTCTTCCTTGCTAAAGATCGCGGCCATGATCAAACCGATGCCGATGCCGAACACTATAGAGAGCACCAGGCGGGCGATGGCGATATCCATGCCCAACGCGACGCCGGTGTAGCTCAGCGCCAGGATGTTGATGGCCGGGCCCACAAAGAGAAAGGTGATTGCGGGGCCCAGGCCGGCGCCCTTTTTATAGATGCCGGCAAAGAGCGGCAGGATCGTGCAAGAGCACACCGCCAGCACAAAGCCGCCCAGCGCCGCCGCCGGGTACGAGATGAACTTTCGCGCGTTGCGTCCCAGAAACCGCGTGATCGACTCTTTCGGGACCAGCGCCGTGAGGGCGCCGGCGATGAAAAAGGCGGGCACCAGACAGAGCAACACGTGCGCAGCCAGGTAGGCTGCCAGGTTGCCCAGGCCGCTTTGGAGAAGGCTAACGACATTCATGAGTATTGGGTGCCTCCCAGTGGCATTGCGGTATCTGCGGCGCGCTCGTTGGCCAGCCGCGCGAATTGCTGCTGGATAAAGGGCCAGGCGCCATCCTTGTAGTAGCGGTGCCCGCCCGCGCCGACGTACAGCGCGCAGCGCTCGGGAACGCCCGCGACCGCATAGATCTGCTGCAGTTGCTTAAAGGCCAGGCGGACCTGGTCGATGGGAAAGATTGGGTCCTCGCGGCCTGCGATGGCGACGAACGGGCGGGGCGCGATCAGTCCAGCGATATCGCTCATCTCACCCAGGTTCAGGATGCCCGGCACATAGTTGCAATCGCAGTGGTGAATGGAGCCGAGGCTTCCCGCGAAGGTGCAAAAGTAACTCCCCGGTGCCGCAACGGCGATGCGCTCATCGCACGCGGCTGCAAAGAGCGAGACGGTGCCGCCGCCGGAGTTACCTGTGATGGCGATCCGGCGCGGATCGACGGGCAGGCTCGCCAGTGCCCAGTCGATGAGGCGCGACATGTCCCACACGCGGTCACCAATGGGCGTGCGGCCGACCAGCAGGTCGTGCATGAGTAAGGTGCGGCAGGAAGAGGTGGCGTCCGAGGCCTGGTCGGCGGCGGTGCGCGTGGCGCCAAAGCCGCGGGTAGTCGGGGCCAGGGCGATGTAGCCCTCGCGCACGGCCTGCAGCGCTACGTCCCGCTCGCCTTCAACGATGCTCAGGCGCTCCTCTTCACTGTGGTAGATACCGGCGTAAAGTTCAGTGTTCTTGCCGTGGCCGTGCGGGGTGATGACCAGCGGACGGATGCCCTGGCTCCCCTTGGGCAGCAACAGTACAAAGGGCAGGGGAACCGTCGGCTCCACCTGCAGCACCCACCGCTGCCGAATGTGATCGCCCTGGTCAGACTCATCCACTTGTCTGGCCGAGGGATAATGACCCGCCACCTGGGAGGCGATGGCGTCCAGTCCCAGCGCCGCTTTTAGGCTGGGTCGGAAAGCCTGTTGCCAGGCGAGCATCTCGGTGGGCGTTGTGGCTGTAAAGGCATATTCGCGCTGGGCGATATTATAGAGTGTCGCAAAGTGCAGATGGCTGTCGTACATGCGGCTACCTCCGGATCCGGCGGATTTGAAGGGTGAGGTCACGTTGGTGCGCGTCACAGGGCGCTCGGATCGCAGTCTGCATGCTCGCCCGCCTGACGCGCTGCATTGCAGTGAGGGCAGGCGCAGCCTTCCAGTGGCGATGACGGCACCTCCGGGTAAGACAGGTTCGGGTCGAGTGCCCGCGACAGATCCTTCAAGAGGCTGACAACGGCGGCCGTGCGGCCGTCGGCCAGACTGTAGTAGACCATCTGCCCGTCGCGACGGTCGTTGACCAGACCGGCATCCTTGAGGACCCTTAAATGCTGGGAAACGTGCGCCTGACGCTGCCCAAGCAACGTGGTGAGGTGGCAGACGCAGGCCTCCTGGCGGGCCAGCGCATCCAGGATGCGCAGTCGTGTGGGGTGGGCCATCGCCTGGCCCAGGCCGGCGAGTGTATCAAATGCCGTGTCCATATACGTTCCTTTGCATATATCGTCAATCGAATATATGCAGTGTAGCCTCCTTCTCGACCATGTCAAATGGTCCCGCTGCTGGTTCATGAGGTCGTGCTCGCTTGAGAAGCATCCGCGTCAGCCGCATAATGGGTTCGAGAAGAAGGTATTGGGTTCATAACGGCGAGCGGTGCGTGACCAGGCCTGAGAGTGTCCGCGGCTCTAGCGCAGGAGGGAGGAGAGCGACATGGGGCGGTTTGATGGGTTAGCCGGAAGGCTGCTGCGCACGGGTCTCACGTTGCTGGACCGGCGGCGTCTTCCCCGCACGTCGGGGCTCCTGGCTTTGGCGGGCCTGCATGGGCCTGTGGAGGTGATCCGGGACCGCTGGGGAGTACCGCATCTCTATGCACAGAACGACCATGATCTGTATATGGCACAGGGCTTTGTGCATGCCCAGGAGCGTCTGTGGCAGATGGAGCTGCTGCGCAGAACCTCTGGCGGGCGTCTGTCAGAGATCTTTGGAGAGCTCAGCCTCAATACGGACAGGGCAACGCGAACCTTTGGATTTGCGCGGTTGGGCCGCGTCGATTTGGAGCAGGCAGCGCCAGCGACCATCGAGGCGGTGACAGCCTATTGCGACGGTATCAATGCTTATTTGAGCAGCCCGGAGTATCCACGCCAGCGGTCGGTGGAGTTCACCCTGTTGCGGCACGATCCGGAGCCTTGGCGCTCGCAGGACTGCTTTACGTTGGTCCGGCAGTTGCTCTGGCAGCTCTCGCACGCCTGGTACAGCGAGATCGTCCGGGCGAGGGTAGCGGAGGTGGTGGGGCCGGAGCGTATGGCAGAGATCGATATCCAGTACCCGGGACAGAACCCGGTGGTGCTGCCAGAGGGGATCGAGTTCAACCGGCTATCCATGGGTGGCATTTTGGAGGCGGCGGAGGGCCCCTACCTGTCCCGCGGGCTGGGCAGCAACGGGTGGGCGATCGCGCCGCAGCGCAGCGCCACCGGCCACCCCTTGCTCTGCAACGACATGCACCTCGGACTCTCCACGCCTGGCCTGTGGTACCTCAGTCATCAGGAGGCGGGCGACGTGCAGGTGAGTGGCGCCACGCTGCCCGGTATTCCCTTTGTGCTCGTCGGCCACAACGCCCGTGTCGCCTGGGGCATGACTCTCGCCTTTACGGATTGCGAGGACCTCTTCGTGGAGCGATTCGAGCCAGATTCGACCCGTTATCTGTTCCGCGATCAGTGGCACGAGGCAGACGTTATTCCGGAGGCCATAGAGGTCAAGGGGCGTGACCAACCGCATATCGAGCAGGTGGTGGTGACGCACCATGGGCCGGTCATCTCGGACGTTGTGGGTGCCGCCGAGCGGCGGCTTGCGGCGCAGTCCATGGCGCTGCGGCCGAGCCAGGCGCTGGGCGGGTGGTGGCAGCTAGACCGCGCCTCCGGCTGGGACAGCTTTGTGGACGCGCTGCGCTGCGTCAATGCAACGCAGTTGAGCGTCACCTACGCGGATGTGGAGGGCAATATCGGCTACTGGGTGACGGGCACGGTACCGGTGCGCGCTTCGGGGCATGGGATGGTCCCCGCTGAAGGCTGGACGGGTGAGGCGGAGTGGATCGGCGAGGTGCCCTTTGAGGAGATGCCTCACGCTCTCAATCCGGCTGAGGGCTTTTTGGTGAATGCCAACAACCGCATCGTGGCTGACGGCTATCCACACTTCCTTGGCAATGCCTGGATGAACGGCTTTCGGGCGCGCCGCCTGGTGGATGTGATCCGCTCCAGGAATCCCTTCTCTATGGCCGATGCCCGATCGCTACAGCTGGATGTGGTCACTGTGGCCTGTAAGGATCTGATGAGCCATCTGCAGGATATAGAGCCGTCACAGCCCGACCTGCGGAGCCTGGCGGACAGCCTGCGCAAGTGGGACGGTCATCTGACGCCCGGCAGTACGGCCGGCACTATCTATGAGGTCTTTCGCATGGCGCTGATGCGCAACCTGTTTGAGCCTGCGCTGGGCAAGGATCTCGCTCTCCAGTGGATGGGACAGGGGTTCCACCCGTTGCTGCTGTCCGCCAGCGAGTTGCACGGCTATGACTTTGTCGCTGTGCTGAGGCTGCTGGACGACCCCGACTCCTGGTGGGTCCAGCAGGCAGGCGGGCGCCGGGCGTGGATCGAAAAGAGTCTGGTAGAGACCGCTACGTGGCTACGACACGAGCTGGGCCCGAACCCGGACAGATGGCGGTGGAGCCGCATTCACCGGGCCAGCTTTCCCCATGCGCTGGGAGCTAGCCCTGTTCTCGACTTTGCCCTTGGCCGCGGCAACCTGGCCGTCGGCGGCGACAGCGACACACCCTGCCAATCCGGGTTCAAGCCGGAGCGCCCCTATGACAACCACGGGGCAGCGGCGACGTTCCGGCAGATTGTGGACCTGGGCGACCTGTCGCAGTCGCTGGTGCTGGTGCCGCCCGGGCAGTCCGGGCACCTGGCAAGCCCGCACTATGACGATATGATCGCTCCCTGGCTGCAGGGGGAGTATATTCCGATGTTGTGGACTCGCGCACAGGTGGAGGGGGAAGCACAGGCGACGCTTCATCTCGAACCAACACCTGACGAGGATACTGGTCCCGCGGGCCGGTCTGAGAGCGGCAGTGGCTGATACGCAGTCGCGGTTGCGCCGCTGGTGGACCGATGACCCCGCGGATCCGGGCCGGCTGAGCCCCTGAAGCGGCCGCGCGCGGCCCGGGCGGTATACACGGCCACGACC
>CAZYWU010000024.1:25680-35706 GCA_964651255.1 uncultured Anaerolineales bacterium | reverse complement strand
GATCTGCGGGACCTCATGACCAGAGGCATCATCTTGCAGGTCGGCAGCAAGCGAGGCACCTACTATGTCCTCAAATGAGGACTACCTCGGGCATCCTGTGTCCGGCCGCATCCACCGGCCACTGAAGCTGTTCTTTACGCTCATCCTGTTGCTTTTCGTCGCCACTGCCTGTGACGAGGACCCGGCGGTCGCGGTGACGCCAGTGCCTACGGTAAAACCCACAGCCACGCCTGCGGCCGTCGATGCCCTGAACGGGCTCACCTTTGAGATATCCCTGGACGGCCAGCTGCTGGCAACAGAGACATTGAGCACGCGCTTTGTCGATGATGCGCTCCTCATCGAGAGCACAGTGACCTGGGCGGGGAGTGATGGCGCAGTGGAACGCCGGGCCGCGCTGCTATCCCCGATTCTGTACCCCACGATGTATAGCTATGAACGCCGCATCGGCGGCGTTGTTTCAACGTGGGTCATGCAGCGCGATGGTGGTGCGGTCGATGTGCTGGCGAACAACCGGGCCTGGTTTGGGCCGGTGCAGCAGGAGGATATCACGCCGGCACCGGGTCTGGTCATGGAAGGTTCGCCTTCAGCCCTTGGGCTGGCCCTCGCGGTGCTGCAATTCACCGAGCGTCGCACGGTTGACCAGTACACCGGGAGTTTCGAGGTCCCGGTGTTGGACGTGACCGCGGACCTGATCTGGAGCAAGCCGCTGACGCTCGAGGTGTCAGGAGATCAGAGCAGCGCGGTGATCGGTACGATGGCGCTCGAGGGCAGCATTGGGGCAGACCAGCAGCAGTCCTTTACCCTCTGGATGCGACCCGACAACCGGCTTCTCTTCCGCGCCGAGTTCCCTGAGTATCGTTTTGGGTTCTGGGAGCAGCTACGGGACCCGGTGCTGGCCAGACCTGGCCTGCTGAGGATAGAGCGCGTGAGCGCGCCGAGGGAAACACCCGGCGCCGCCACAGAAGACGGCGGTCAGTCGCTCACATTTCAGGGTGCCCAGTCGGAGTTGTCTGGCCGGCTCTACAGGCCGCTGGGCATCGCGCGCGCCCCTGTGTTGTTGCTGTGCCGCAGCTGGAATCAGCCCGGTGTAGCTCTGTCCGTCGAGAACTGGGTGCAGCGCGGCTGGGCAGTGTTCGTCCTTGAGCCAGGCGAGAACAGCACCAGTTCCTGGGCTGTGCCGGATGAGGGGGCTGCGGATGATCTGCGCGCGGTGGCACGGCTGCTATCCCGGTCGGAGGGCATTGACTCGGATCGGATCGTGCTCGTTGCCACCGGGGAGGCGGCCGTGGTAGCGGCCCTGGCGCTAGATGCTGGAGATGACCCCACGGCCAGTGACCCGGCTCCTTTCTCGGCAGCGGTGCTGGGCGCCTTTGGGACTGATGGGCGCTTCCTGCCCGATCTGGCCTACCAGCGCGTGCTGACGCTGGCAGCGCACTATGGCTGGAACGAAGAGCAGACGGCCCGGTACCTGGAGCAGAGCATCTACCGCTGGTCGGGCTGGCTGCAGCAGGGCGAGCAGTCGCTCAGCTATCTCGGACGTCGCATTTCGCTGGACACGCTCGTTGCGTGGAGTCAGGCGGATCCGCTGGACTGGCTCTCCCGGAGCGCGGCGCCGCTCTTGATTTTGCACGGGACAGAGGATGTATGGACGCCCTACGATGGCGCTGTCCGTATGGCGGACGCGCTGCAGCGCATCACCGGCGAACCGGTGACCTTTCGGGGCTTTGACGGGCTTGGACACGAGCTTGGGGGTGAGGAGGGCCTGCTCTGGTCTTCCGATGTTGAGGCAGCAGTCTGGTCCTGGTTGGAGGGCGAGGGGCGCTAGAACTGTCATACTCACGGTGCGCCGGCTGTATGGCGGCAGCTGGGCGGTCCGCTCGCCACTCTGAGGATGTGCAGTGCCGGCTCCGCCAGCAAATCGGGGGAGGGATGCATCTCTGCGCGGAACAGGTGCGTCGGGCAACGGCAGTCGGAGGATCCAAAATGCCTGGCTGCAGCCGCCAGGCCGCCGCTGAGCAGTCTTGACGCCCACACACACTCCAGCCTTGCCGAACTCTCCACGTACCAGATCTCAAGGAGCTTGGCGGCCTGCATGAGATGGTCGATGTGCCAGTGCAGGTGGGTGGGGTGGCGCAGATAGCGCTGCACCCGGCTCCGCAGTCCGCCGCGCGCGCTCCCCGTATAGAGCAGGTACCCACGGGGCAGGGTGATCCGTCCCAGGGATCCGACCGTTAAAGCGCAGGCTTGCGCCATCCAAAGCACAAGCACATAGCTGCCCGGTCCCCTGGGGAGGTCCGGTGTAACGTCGTCAAACATTTGCTGTTCGGATCCCTGGGCTGGCAGGACTATCGGCTGGTTCGTCCATGACTCTGGAGAATAATTGGCACCTTTGGGTATGATATGGTATATTCATCTGCAGTGTGCGACCAGGGGAAAGAGGTGATTACATGGGCAGTGTCATCAAAAAGCGCCGCAAGAAGATTTCACGACACAAGTACCGCAAGATGCGTCGCAAGATGCGCTTCCAACGGCGCAAGTAGGAAGCGAGCTGCAGCGCGGAAGGTGCCGTAGCTGGCTTACGCATTTGGCAGTTTCAGAGGCAACGGCGATTTCGCTGTTGCCTCTGCTCGTGCGTCCCGGTTATCGGGCGGCCTGTAGCCCTTCCACCAGCGCCATCAGATTCTCGGTGGGTACCGTCGCCTGAATGTTGTGCACGGCAGAGAACACAAACCCGCCGCCGGCGCCCAGTATCTCGATATTGTCGCGCACGTGCTGGCGAATCTCGTCCGGCGTCCCAAAGGGCAACACATGCTGGGTGTCGACGCCCGCGCCCCAGAACACCAGCCGGTCACCCCAGCGTTGTTTGAGTGTTCGTGGTTCCATCCCAGCTGCTGATATCTGCACCGGATTCACGATGTCCACGCCCGCATCGACCATGTCATCATAGAGCGCCACCATCGATCCGCAGCTGTGATAAAAGGTCTTCCACGTGGTATGGCTGTGCACCCAGTCGTTCACAGCGCGGTGGTAAGGTTTGAACAGGCTGCGGTACGCGCGCGGTGAGATAAAGCTGCCGGACTGTGCGCCAAAGTCGGTGCCGCTCAGGAATATCGCCACAATCCTGTCGCCAACCGCCTGATGGTACAGCTCCAGATTCTTGAGTGCGATCTCGAGCTGCAGGTCAAAGATACCGTGGATGTATTCGGGGTGGAGGGCTGTGGCCATGTACCAGACGGCGACGGCGCGGATGCCGTGCGGGTGGGCGATTGCCAGCCCGGGAACGTGAGCGATATCTCCGAATCCCGCCGTCCCAAAGTTGCCGATGATCGCGCGGTCCGTCTGGCTATGGAGCGACTCGGCTTTCCTCTGGAGCGCCAGGAGTTCCTCGTCCGTATAGACGCGGTACATCTCACGCACCCATTCCTTGGGGCGCAGGTTCTTTTCAGCATCCTGCGCCTGACGCTCCAGGGCATCGTGATAATAGCCATCGGGTGGCATGCGCGCCGAGGGTGGGGCGCTGCGATCTCCCTTTGGGTACTGGTAAAGGGTCCCATCGGGGGCGGGTGACGTGTTAAATCCGCCAGGTACGAGCACCGGTGTGCCGTCATTCAGCGTGAACGGCTTCCAGTCCGATGCGGGAAAGCCAAACATCGTGTTATCTTCCCACAGCCCGATGATGTCCACGCCCAGGGCATCCAGTACGTCATCATCGACCTGCCCGAGCATCTGATAGGGCTCATGCACCCGGACCAGTCGCTCCTCCAGACCCAGGGCGCGGCGGAGCCGGTGCAGCGCCGATGCCATGATGCCCGTAACAGCGGTGCTGCCGAGATCGACCGGCACACGATCGGGCTGCCGGTGCTCCAGCGCATCGATTACACGTTGCCTCGCAGTAACCATGGCCCCTCCCGATTCTCGCTGCTCTAACTGGCTCAACCTCATTCTAGTGTGGCAGTCAACTGCTCTCAAGTCTGCGCGCGAGGTCAGGGCTGCCTTTGGTCCAGACAGGCACAGGCAGGATGGAATTGTCCGGCCAGAGCAGCGGCTGGCTCGCGGAGCTCTTGTCCATAGCATGTTGTGGCTGTGGCGCTTGACCATTGTTCAGGCTGCTCTAGAATCACTATACACAATCTGGGAGGCGCGATGTACGACACTCTGATCCGCGGCGGGCATGTGCTCGACCCGCTGCACAGCGTAGACGGCATTCTGGACGTAGCTATCGAAGGCGGGCACGTCGTCAGGACCGGTGCTGACCTGGATGTTACGGCAGCGCGACAGGTCCTGGATGCCAGGGGTCTGCTGGTGATGCCGGGACTGATCGATATGCACGTCCACGTACACTGGGGAGTGTCGCACTATGGCATCGATGCCGATGCCAGCTGCCTGGCACACGGGGTTACCACTGCGGTGGATGCGGGCTCGGCCGGCGCCTATACCTATCCCAGCCTGAAGCGCTGGATCATCGATACCTCACAGACAGAGCTCTATGCTTTTCTGAACATTGCATATCCGGGGATGATCGGCGACCAGATTGGCGAACTGGAGGATGAGCGTACGATCGACGAGGCTTTGACTGTCCGTGTGGCGCGCGCTCCCGAGATTCTGGGCATCAAAGCACGGATGGATCGCGTCGGCACCAACCGGGCCACAGATCTTCTGGCGCGGGCGATAGGTGTCGCGGAGGCTGTGGGCAAGCCGGTGATGGTACACATTGGCAGTGCCAGGCGCATGAATGCTCCACTGGACGCAGTGCTGGACATGTTGCGGGCCGGCGATATCGTGACCCACATGTACCATGGCAAAGACGGCGGGCTTATCGACGAGGGTGGCCGGGTGCGGGGCAGCGTCGAGAGTGCCCGTCAACGGGGGGTCCTGTTTGACGTGGGCCACGGCGCGGGCAGTTTCAGCTTTGGCGTGGCGCAGGCGGCGCTGGAGCAGGGCTTTATGCCGGATATCATCTCCAGCGATCTGCACACCTACAGCCTGCTATCGCCCGTGATCGATCTCCCCACGACGCTTTCCAAGTTTCTCTGTATGGGGATGTCGCTACGGGATGTCATCGCACGCGCCACGGCCGCACCTGCGGCAGGAATCGGCCAGGCGACTCGTCTGGGCCACCTGGCGCCGGGCGCTGACGCCGATGTCAGCCTGTTTCGGCTCGAGCAGGGGGACTATATCTACACGGACAGCGAGGGCAGCACCATGCGAGGAAGCCAGCGCCTGTGCCCGGCGTTCACCTTCAAGCGCGGCAGCCTGGTGGGGCTGGGCCCCGCTTCAGCGCTCGGATTGCTGACACTTGGCTGAATTACGCGTGGCCATGCTACCGGGCACGGGCCTGATAATCGGAGACCAGGGGATCGATCAGGCGATAGGAGGGGAGTGCAACATGGGTTTTGAAGCTGGATGGGCGGAACCAAGGCCGAGCGATCAGGACGACTGGGCTCGATGGCAGGCGGATCCCTTGCAACAAGTTGACTTTGCTGTGCACATCCACTACCTGCAGACCTATCTTACCAGGGTGGATCGAGTCCTTGAGGTTGGCGCTGGCGCAGGACGGTTCACTCGCGAACTGGCGCAGATTGTGGATCACCTGGTGGTGGTCGATCGCTCTGCAGAGAAACTGGCGCGGAACCAGCGCAATGCCACGGCAATGGGGTATGGGAACGTTGTTGACGCATGGTACGAGGCTGACATGCGCAAGTTGCCTGATGACCTGTACGAAGGCGAGTTCGATGCTGTGGTGTGCCTCGGGGGCCCCCTGAGCTATGCTCACGACGACCGCGGTAAGGCCCTGGCCGAGCTGGTGCGCGTCACGCGCTCCGGTGGTCTGCTCGTACTGAGCGCCAGGAGCCTCTTTGGTACTTTGCACGAGAATCTGCCCGCTATCCTCAGCCATGACGAACCTGAGCTTAACCGGGAGATCGTCCGGACCGGGGACCTCGGCCCTCGCCACGTGGCGCCGTTAGATCAGTTCTGGCATGCCTTCCGCGCACAAGAGTTCAAGGACTTTGTCTCGTCTGCTGGCACCGATGTCATGGCCATCTCAGCCAGCAACTGCCTGACCTCTACCTGGAAGGATCTCTTGGTTACGTGGCGTAGTGATGAGCGGATGTGGCGGCACCTGATCGAGCTCGAGATTGAGGCCTCCCGCGAACCCGGTTGCCTAGATCTGGGCTCGCACATCATCGTCGTAGCGCGTAAAAAGTAGCGAACCCGGCGGCAAGGCAGCCACCGGGTTCGGCGAGGGTCACAGGGGGCAGGCTAAGCCTGTCGGTGCTCCTCAAAGTTCTTTTCGGCCAGATACCGCTCTGCCTCGATCGCTGCCGCGGCGCCCGTCCCGGCAGCGATAATCGCCTGACGGAACCAGGGATCCTGGACGTCCCCCGCCGCATAGACCCCGGGTACGCTGGTACGCTGCCGCTTGTCCGTGACGATATAGCCCTCAGGTGTGAGTTCAAGCTGGCCGCGGAAGAGGCCCGTATTGGGGATCAGGCCGGCATAGATAAAGACGCCATCGGTGGGCATTGTCGACTCTTCGCCTGTCTTGACGTTATGCATACGCACTCCGGTGACCGTACCGTCCCCGACGATCTCATCCACGACCGTGTTCCAAATGAATCGGATCTTTTCATTTGCGCGGGCGCGTTCTTGCAGAATCTGGCTTGCGCGCAGCTGGTCGCGCCGATGCACAATGGTGACCTCGCTGGCAAAGCGGGTGAGGTAGAGGCCCTCGTCGACAGCGCTATCGCCTCCGCCGACAACCACGATGCGCTTGTCACGGTAGAAGAAGCCGTCACAGGTGGCGCAGTACGACACGCCATGGCCAGTGAACTCCCTCTCCCCTGGCACACCCAGCCTTCGGGGCGATGTGCCGGTTGATATGATCAGGCTCCTGGCCCTAAACTGCGGTCCGTAGGTTTTGACCGTAAAGGGATAGGCGCTCAGATCGACAGAAGTCACTTCCTCGTAGGCGATCTCGGCGCCGAAGCGCTCAGCCTGCTCAGCCATAAGCTGGGTCAGGTCCATCCCGCCCACACCATGAGGAAAGCCCGGATAGTTTTCCATCTCACTGGTAGCCGCGGCCTGGCCCCCCAGCGACTGACCCACCAGAATGAGGGGGTTCAACAGGGCGCGCCCGGCATAGAGGCCTGCGGTAAGTCCAGCCGGACCTGCGCCGATGATGATCAAGTCGCGCTCAGTGGCTGAATCCTGTGGCGCTTCTTGCTCACCGTGCAGTCTGCTCAGATCAAGCGAAAGTGACAAACCTGTCATAGTCTCCTCCCGAAGTCGTAGGCTCTGGTTATCATACTCATCAAGGATACCAGCAGAAGGGCAGAGACCCAAACAGGGGCATGTCCACGAGGTGCAAAAGGCCCGCTGTGCGGCTGCATGGATAGATCGCGAGACTGGCCCTCGCCGCTACATGGTTGGGCTATCGGATGCGACTTGACTTTCCGGCAGGATTCGCCGTCCGGTCACGAGCGCCAATTCGGCCAGCCCCGCCGCCAGGCGGTCATCCAGGTCCTCAGCTCGAAAACGCCAGGCCCAGTTGGCCTGCGCCTGACCGGGCCAGTTCATACGCGCCCAACTGCCCAGCGACAGGATGTCCTGAAGTGGATAGATCGCCAGATCGGCGACGGACGTCATGGCAATTCGGATCAAGTGCCAGGAGATGTCGGTACCATCGGAGCCTGTGTACACCCTGACGCGATGCGCCTCGCGTTCGCTGGCCGTGCTGTACCAGCCGAGTGTGGTGTCATTGTCATGGGTGCCTGTGTATACCACGCTGTTGCGCACGTGGTTGTAGGGGAGGTGCGGGTTCGTCGGCTGGCCATCAAAGGCGAACTGCAGAACCGTCATGCCGGGAAGGCCCAGCTCTACTCTGAGCTCGGTGACGTCCTTTGTGATCATGCCGAGGTCCTCAGCAATAATCGGCAGTCTGCCCATCGCCGCGGCAACGGCATCGAAAAACGCGCGCCCTGGCCCTTTCAGCCAGCGCCCGTTGATTGCCGTCGGCTCGTCGGCTGGGACCTCCCAGTAATTGACAAAACCGCGAAAGTGGTCTATCCGGACCTCATCCACCTGAGAAAGGACCCTCGACAGTCTCCGGATCCACCACCGGTAGCCATTCTCGGCCATGAGGTCCCACCGGTACAGGGGATTCCCCCATCGCTGGCCTGTGGGCGAGAAATAGTCAGGAGGTACCCCTGCCACGACCGTGGGCTGTCCCAGGGGGTCAAGATAAAAGAGCTCCTGGTTACTCCAGACATCAGCACTGTCATGCCCGACAAAGATGGGAAGGTCCCCGATGATGCTAATTCCTTTTTCCGAAGCATAACGATGCAGGCGCTGCCACTGCTGCTCGAAGATGTACTGCACGAAGCAGTGGTAGCCAATCTCGGAGCTTAACGCCTCTTGCCAACCGTTGAGCGCCTCAGGATCTCGCCTCACCAGGGCAGAACCCCAGTCTGGCCAGGCCGCCCAGTTCAGGCGCTCTTTCAGGGCCATGAACAGGGCATAGTCCTCCAGCCACTCGCGGTTGGTCTCCCTGAAGGTGTCCAGTCCCTCGCGAAATTCACGGGAGGTTTGTCCCAGGCGCTGATAGGCTGTGGCAAGGAGCGCTCGTTTGAACCCAATAACGTCTCCATAGTTGACCCGGGTATCATCCCATGACCTTCCGCTAGCCAACTCGTCGCTGGTGAGCAGGCCCTCTGACGCCAGCTGTCGGGGATCAATCAACAGCGGGTTCCCTGCAAAGGCGGAAAAGGGCTGGTAGGGAGAATCGCCATACCCTGTGGGTCCGAGCGGCAAGATCTGCCAGGTAGACTGGCCCGCCGCACTGGCGAAATCGACAAAGCGATACGCTCCCTCACCAAAGTCGCCGATCCCAAAGGGGCTGGGAAAGCATGTCGGGTGACAAAGAATCCCGCAGCGGCGAGTCCACTTTTCCATGCTATTGGTCATGCGCCGGTCTCCCTATTGTTCAAGTTCTCTCCAGGTGCCTCCATTGTCCAGCCAGATCACGCCATGTCCATTACCCGTGAACAGAATACCTCGGCTAAAGAGCTGGTAGGTGCTCTCGAAGGCAGCCTCCGGCTCCAGTGCCCAGCCGAGGGCGTCACGAACTCCGGGCTGCTCACACCACACGAGCCCGAAACCGCGAATCGGCTGCCAGAGGCCTTCCGGGGCATCTGCCTCGCAGGACTGGTCTGGCATTCCCTCGAGCCAACGATCCTCATATGACAGGAAACTCCCGCTGGAGAGCGCCACAATGATCTGCCTGGTGTCGCGGCGCCAGTAGACCGTACCGCCCTCAAAGGGCTGCCAGCCCCAGTCATCGCGCATTGCAGCGCTGGTCGGGCATCCCAGCTCGGATGCTGCAGATTCCCAGGCTGCCCGTAGGTCGGCCTGGACGGGAATCTCGCAGTTCGGGAGCACTGTGGCTGTGGGCGCTGGCGTATTTGTCGGCGCCGGAGACGGGATCGCAGTAGGAGCCGTTGCCGGCGTCGCAGTGACCGCAGGTGGGGTGGCGGTCGTTACGGGCTGTACCTCTGTGGGTTGCACGGGTGCTTGCGTGGGTCCGATCACCGGTTCTAGTGGCGCCTTTGGCCGGGGCAGAGGCGTATCCTGAAGCACATAGATGATAGCGCCTCCGTCAGCTGCCAGGTAGAGCCGCCCGCTGTCTCGATCGACGGTGGCCAGTGCGATAGTGTCGTTTATTCGCACGCTGGCAACGGGGGCAAAGACACGCGTGTCATAGGCTGTGACCAGGGTGTATGCCGGCGTGGCGGCCGATGCCGCCACAGGCGTCGCGACCCAAAGGTGTGAGTAGAGGGTGTTCAAGAGTAGCGCGACGGGCGGCGCCTCCAGCGGCACATAGTGTATCTCCTGCCCCAGCCGGGTGTCGTATACCTGTAACCCATAGGTGCCCATGTGGCCGTTGGTTGAGAAAAAGCGCTCCGTGGCCTGATCAAAGACAAGGTCCAGCACGCTCAGCCGCCCAGGTACCCCGGTGTCGGTCCATTG
>CAZYWU010000024.1:0-25580 GCA_964651255.1 uncultured Anaerolineales bacterium | reverse complement strand
AGCGTGCGCACGGTGCCGTCATTGAGGCCCACATAGAGCAGCTCCGAGCTCTCTGAAGCCATCAGTGCCGTTACGCGCAGCGTGAGCGGCACCGTTTGCTCCAGCCTGAGCGTCTCTGCATCGAACGCTGCGATCGTATCACCCTCAAAGAACGAAGCATAGACCAACTGGCTGGCCGGATCGTAAACCAGCCGTTGAGGCGAGAGTCCGGCGGATGTACTCGCCAGGAGTTTGCCGCTGGCCAGATCGTACAGGCTGATCTGGTTCGTGACGTTTCCGGCTGTGAGCAGCCGATTGGAGGCGGCGTCCACTGCCAGTGCGACAGTGTCGTCAGGGACGGTCAGCCTCTTCCGCAGCAGGAGTGACGCGTCGTCCAGTTCGTCGACGATGGTGGTGCCCGCGCCCCGATCATACGCACATACATAGATGGCGTCATCAGAAGTTACCGCGGTGCGGTACCCCGGATAGGGCTGACTCGCGGTGACCCTTGCGTCTGCGCGCGAGAACAGATGGGTCTGTGCAAACGTGGCGACAAGCATCTGGTCGTTGCCTGCCCTTGCGAGATCGACGATCATGCCGTCTTCAAGGGGGGCGTCCGTGGAGACCACATGGCCACTCAAAGCGTCCAGTCTGGCGATGGTCCCGTCGGCCCCGCCGACCCACAGCGTTCCGTCTGCCACGGCGAGTGCCGTCGGGGCAAACGTGAGCGGCCAGACGTTGGCAATCTCCCCGGCTTCCAGCACATAGACGGCCTGAGCTTGCTCAGCGCTCAGGTAGGTACGTCCTGACTCGGCATCACTGGCTGCATGGTAGGGGCCGGGCTGCAGCGGCACCACGTTCTGAACCCTGCCATCATGAATGATGGAGAGGTTGTCCGTGGCTTCGTTAGCCGCATAGACAAAAGGCCCGGATACTGCCAGCGCAAGGGGTTGGCGTCCGTGCAGCGCTGGTCCGCCCAGATCGATGATACCGACCAGCGCCGGCGAGGTCAGAGCCACTGGAGTAGGAGTTGGCGCCGCGGCCTTTGTTGCGGTCGGGATAGCCGTCGCTGGAGTGTCAGTAGCGATCAGGACCGCGTCGGGGGGCGTTGTCTCCTGCTCGCCATCGCTCTTGTCGCGACCACAGCCGAGCAGCGGTGTCATGGCGAGAGATAGCGCAAGCAGGACCAGAATTGCCATGCGCTGGGGACAGCATCTTGAAAGCATCCGCGCGAAAAAAGAGGTGTTCATACCTCCTCCTCAACTCGTGAAAGGCGATCCCACAGGGTTGCGAAACTGTCGACAGGAGCCCGTGTGACCGGACTGTCTGGTACATAGGGGCACGGTGTACTGGCCCGCGTGGGAGGCTCGCTCAGCCCGACCCGATTTGCCAGCGCGCTGATCTCGAGCTTGTCCATACCAATGAGCGGCCTGTAGATGGGCAGCCCGATGCCTTGCGATACCGCCTCCAGGTTGTGCAGTGTCTGGCTCGCCACCTGGCCCAGGGAATCGCCCAGCACGATGCCATGGGCATCGTGCTCGGCTGCGATCGCTGCTGCCAGTGAGATCATCGCGTGCTTGCACACCAGACAGGTCCAGCGCCGCTCCCGAGGCCCCTGCAATCGCTGCAGCAGTGGCTCCACCGTGGTGTGATAGTCCACCAGGATGGGCCTCAACTCCCAGCCGTAGCTAAATCGCTGCAGTTCCGCGATCTGTTCGAGCACTGTCTGCGACTCGGCGGGATGGATCGCAACGTGGACGGGAATCACTGCGCAGCCCCGCTTGGCCATCATCCATGTCGCTACGAGCGAGTCCAGACCGCCAGACAGGAGAGCCACGACGCGGCCTTCAATCCCCACGGGCAGGCCGCCGGGTCCTCGCACGGTTGTGCTGTAGACCATGGCCGACTCTGAGCCAATCTCAATGCCAATGCTGACCTCTGCCCTGCGTGAGAGGTCGACGGTGGCCCCCGTGTCGTTCACAACGGTCGCCCCAACGTGGTCTTCAACCTGGGGCGAAAGCATCGGGAAGTTCTTGTCGCTGCGGCGGGCCATGATGCGAAAAGTCCTGCCAGGCGCGAGTTCCTCGCGGTGCGCTTGCGCGAGGGCCTCCGCGGTGATAGCGGCGAGGTCCGGGGCAACCGATGACACCGGGCTGGCCGAGACCACACCAAAGACGCGACTCAGCGGGTCGAGGGCATGCCACGGAGAGGGGGTGTCGATGTATATCCGGCGTCCGCCACTGGTTACAGTTCCCTGCAGGCCACAGGCAGCGAGGCCAGCGCGGATGTTGCGGCGCAGCCGGCGCAAAAAGAGCGGCCGGTTCCGACCCTTGAGCGCGATCTCACCGTAGCGCACGAGCACCAACCCCATCCCTTGATCCTCCCTATAATTGTAGACTATAGCGCCCGGCAGTATCAGGGTCAATATAGACGGCCACGTTGCGACGCGCCGCTGGAATGAGGGCACAGTGCCGGCTACAATCAGCCTATCCTGCAACTGGGGGGAACGACATGTATCTTGGGGCGCAGCTTCCGTTTAGCCACGAGCATCTGGCTTTTGCGCGGCAGATGGGTGTGACGCATGTCGATGTCACACCGCTGGATATGCTGGGTTTGGAACGCGGTTACTGGGATGTAGACGGGCTTTTGCGTGTTCGTGAGACGGTCGAGGCCCACGGCCTCATTCTGGCGGCGATGCACCTTCCCCTGACATCTGCCGGGATCGAAAAACAGATCTGGCCCGATATTATGCTTGCGGGTCCCGACAGAGACCGGCAGATCGACGGAGTCGTCCGCTGTATCGAGGCTGCCGGCGAGGCTGGCATCACCACGCTGCTCTACAACCTGGCCATCCTTCCCGTAGTGCGAAACCCTGAGCGGGTCCGCGGACGGGGAGGCGTGACCTACAGCCACTTTAACTATGATGAGATCAAGAACGATCCACTCTTGCCCTATGCACCTGTCACGGCGGATCAGGCCTGGGAGCGCATCAGTTACTTTGTCGAGCGAGCAATTCCGGTGGCAGAATCGTGCGGCGTCCGAATGGGATGCCATCAGCATGACCCCGGAATGCCGTTGGGAATAGGTTACCGGGGCATCGAGCGCGTGCTGGGCAGTATCGAAGGCGTGAAACGTTTCATCGCGCTGAGCGACAGCCCTTATCACGGGCTGAACTTTTGTCAGGGCACCATAAGCGAGATGTGCACGCATCCGGATCAGGTATATGAGGCGATTCGCTACTTTGGTGAGCGGAAGCGTATCTTTTGGGTGCACTTTCGCAATATCCGCGGAGGGTATCTGGCCTTTGACGAGGTGTTCCCCGATGAAGGGGATGTCGATATGGTCAAGGCAATCAAGACCTATCGCGAGGTTGGCTATGATGGCGTGCTGATCCCTGATCATGTCCCTCATTCTGAGCTGGATACGTCCTACAATCATCGCGCCCATGCCTTTAGCTACGGGTACATCAGAGGTCTGATCCAGGCCACCGAACCAGAGTCGTCGACCTGATAGTTGGCGGGTAGGCCTCAGCCGCCTATAATAGGGTCGTCAGGTGGACCGTGCAGTTATGGGAGGCATGGTTAAAGTCATGTATTTTAACACTGCGTACTTTATATTCGCTTTGCCGGCACTCTTGCTGGGTCTTTATGCTCAATTCAAGATCAAGTCCGCTTATTCCAAGTACCTGAAGGTGCGCAACCGGCGCAACATTACGGGCTATGAGGCTGCACAGCGGCTGCTACGGGTCAACGGCCTGGATGATGTTCAAATCGTTGAGGTGCCCGGAGAACTGACGGATCACTATGATCCCAGGAATAAGCGCCTCAGTCTATCGCCGGGCGTCGCGCGCACTGACTCTCTCGCCGGCCTCAGCATCGTTGCTCATGAGGTGGGCCACGCTGTGCAGGACAAAGAGGGCTACCTGATGCTCAAGGTCCGGGGCGCCCTTGTTCCGGCTGTTCAGCTCGGTTCCTGGGCAGGGCCGGCGCTGTTTATCGTGGGGATGCTGCTCGCCAGTGCTTCCCTATCCACAGTCGGGCTGTTTCTGTTCTCCAGCACGCTGGTGTTTTCGCTGGTGACTTTGCCTGTGGAGTACAATGCCAGCTCGCGCGCGATCGCCATGCTGGAATCGAGTGGACTGCTCGTCAGTGACGAGGAGACACGCGGGGCGCAGGCTGTGCTGTCCGCTGCCGCGCTCACCTATGTGGCCGCGGCAGTGCAGTCGCTGGCCAATATCCTCTACTATGCATCGCTCCTTGACGGAAGGCGCCGGAGCTGATCTCCATTCCCCTGGCTTTTTGCTGGCGCCAGGGCGGAGGCTCATCCATGGTTGACACCCAAAAGATCAATCTGCTGGATCTCTCGATGGATCAACTCACGCGTCTCGTGATGACGTGGGGCGAGCCGCGGTTCCGTGCGGCTCAGATCTGGCGATGGATCTACCACACACTCACCGACGATCCTGGCGAGATGGGTAACCTGCCCGTTGGGCTCCGGCAGCGCCTCCTGGACGAAACCGAGATTCTGCACCTGCCTGTGGTGGCGACCACTGAAGCGGACGATGGGCTGACCGAAAAGGTGGCTTTTCAGACTCAGGATGGCCAGTTGGTCGAGACGGTACTCATGCGGTACACCAATCGCAACACCGTGTGCGTCTCGTCACAGATTGGCTGCCCGGTCGGCTGTCCCTTTTGTGCTACGGGCCGTGGTGGTTTTGTGCGTGATCTGGCGACGGGCGAGATCACGGCACAGGTGCTTTACTTTGCCCAGCGTCTCCGACGCGAGAACGCACACGTCACCAACATTGTCTTCATGGGTATGGGCGAACCGATGTTGAACTTTGATGCGGTTTGGCAGTCGGTGCTCAACCTCAACGATCGCCAGGGGTTGGCCCTTGGCATCCGGCGCTTTACCATCTCCACGGTGGGCATTGTCCCCGGCATTGAGCGCCTGGCCCGTGAGGGACTGGCTGTCGGGCTGGCCGTATCGCTGCATGCGCCCGACGATCGCTTGCGAAACCAGCTGATCCCCGTAAACCGCCGGTATCCCCTGGCGAGGCTGATGGATGCGGTGAGGCTATATATCGAGCGTACCGGGCGGCGCGTCACCTTTGAGTATGCCATGGCTGATGGGGTCAACGACTCTGACGAGCAGGCACACGCAACCGCCAGGCTGCTGCACGGGTTGTTGGCGCATGTCAATCTCATTCCGATGAACTATGTAGAGGGTGCCGAATTTCAGCCCTCCAGCAGGGAGCGCGTGCTGCGGTTTCAAGAGATTCTGGTGCAGGCAGGGATTCAAACCACAGTACGTGTCAGTAGGGGGGCGGACATTCAGGCGGCGTGTGGACAACTGAGAAGCCTCCTGGCCGACAAGCAGGAAGGATAGCGAGTCCATGGGCCATCTCCCCATTCGCATCGCCCCCTCGATTCTGGCCGCCGACTTGACACGGTTGGGTGCGGAGGTACAGCTGGCGGAGGCGGCCGGCGCCGATGTCCTTCACGTGGATGTGATGGACGGTCGTTTTGTCCCCAACATCTCAGTCGGCCCGCTGATTGTGGAGGCGCTCAGGCCTGTTACGCAGCTGCCCATTCACGTGCACTTGATGATCGAGCGTCCCGAGGCCTATATCGACACTTTCGCTCATGCCGGGGCAGACCTGATCACAGTGCATGTGGAGACGTGTCCGCATCTCAACCGGACGCTGGAGCAGATCCGTGAGGCCGGAGCGCTGCCTTCTGTGACGCTCAATCCGGCTACGCCGATTTGTGCGCTGGAACATGTGTTGGATCAGGTCGCGTTGGTCCTGGTGATGACGGTGAATCCGGGTTTCGGAGGGCAGCGGCTGATCCCGTCGGCGCTGGGCAAGGTGGCGCCGCTCAGGGCGATGCTGGACAGTCGGGGGCTAGAGGCATGCGCGATCGAGGTCGATGGTGGGGTGAATGGCGAAACCATCGGAGCGGTCCTGGCGGCGGGAGCCGATACGCTGGTGATTGGCTCGGCCATCTTCCGCAGCGAACTGGGCGTCGCAGGGGCGATCGCCCGGTATCGCGAGATCGTTTCCAAGACAAAAGGATCGCTGCCCTGAAAGGGCAACGATCCCCGTTCCAGTTGTGTTGCGCTAGCCCTGCTTGTTCAGTGTACGCAGGCAGTTGGTGCAGACGAACATCCTGGTGGGACGGCCATTGACCATCACCAGTGACTTTTGGATGTTGGGCATCCAACGACGGTTGGTCCGGCGCTTTGAGTGGCTGACGTTGTGGCCAAATTGCGGACCCTTACCGCAGATAGAACACTTTGCCATGATTCTCCTTGACTGCGCGGGCTCGGGGCCCGTGGATTTGCGTCTACAGCGAGGGATATGATACCATGTTGAGGTTGCCGTTGCAAAAAGCGTATCGAGGAGCGCTGTGATGAGTGAAGAAACGACGCTTGGGAAAATCGATGTATCTCCTCGTGCAATCGCAAGTATCGCCGCCCGCGCTGTGCTGACGTCGTACGGCGTCGTTGGAATGGCGTCTGCCACAGTGCGTGATGGAATTGCCGACATCCTCAACCTGGAGAATGTGCACAGGGGCGTGGGCGTCCAGGTCGTCGATGGTAAGGTGGTCATTGATCTGTATGTCGTCATCGAGTACGGCACACGGATCTCAGTCGTGGCGCACAATGTGATGGAGAGCGTCAAGTTCAGTGTCGAGCAGGCCCTATCGATGCCTGTCGCTGAAGTGAATGTCCATGTGCAGGGCGTCCATGTCAGCAGCGAGGACTAGGCCCTCGTCGGATTGCCGAAAGATGATGATGGGAGGCCACGGCGTTGACAAGTGATGGCGTACGAGACGGGGATAACCAGCCTGCAGGACTCGGGCAGCCGGAATCGATCGACGGGATGGCCGTGTTCAAGGCACTGATGGCCGGCAGCGCATCGCTTCAGGCACACGTGGCTGAAGTGAACGCCCTGAACGTGTTTCCTGTGCCCGATGGAGATACCGGCACCAATATGTCGTTGACGCTGCGGGCTGCGCTGGATGAGGTGGGCTCACCAGAGGGGCTCACTGCCTCTGAAGTCTTTCGCAGGATCTCGCACGGCGCTCTCATGGGTGCGCGCGGCAACTCGGGTGTGATCCTTTCGCAGATACTGCGCGGCTTTGCCCGCGCGCTTGATGACAAAGCTGTGCTCGCCGCGCAGGATATTGCTGCGGGGCTGACGGCGAGCGCTGAGACGGCCTACAAGGGCGTGATGAAGCCGGTCGAAGGCACCATGCTCACCGTGATCCGTGAGGCTGCGGAAGCTGCCCAGGGCGTTGCGTCCGTTGGCGGTGATGTGCAGGCCGTGATCGCGGCAGCATTGAGCGAGGCCAGGGCCTCGCTTGAGCGGACGCCCGAGCTGTTGCCTGTGCTAAAGGAGGCGGGTGTGGTTGATGCCGGCGGCCAGGGGCTGGTACACATTATCCAGGGCGTGCTTGGCTATGCGAAGGGTGAGCAAGTCGTAGCCGAATCGGAGCTGCCAGCCTTCGCCGAAGAGTCGCTGCAGGTTCATGATCACCCCGGTGATGAGCACTATGGGTTTGACGTCCAGTTTATCATCTCAAGTCCATCCCGGACCGTCGAGGATCTGCGGCATGATCTGTCTGCCATGGGAGATTCCCTTCTGGTAGTGGGTGACGAGCGCGCTGTCAAGGTTCACATCCATTCCGAGCACCCGGGCCCCATTCTTGAGTACGGTATCCAACAGGGTGTAATCTCGGCGATCATTGTCGAGAACATGCAGGTGCAATATCAGGAGTTTATGCAGGCCTCCCGCGTCAATGATCAACCAGACTCTAGACCTCGCGAGCTCTTGCCGGTGGATCGCATCCGGGAATCGATGGCGGGCGCAAACCCGCTGGCCGATGTCAGCGTGGTCGCGGTAGCATCGGGGGCCGGTTTGGCAGAGGTGTTTACCAGCCTGGGGGCTGAGGCCGTTGTGCCCGGGGGACAGACCATGAATCCCAGCACACAGGACCTCATTAGCGCAATCGAGGGCGTCAAGAACGAAGCGGTGGTGATCCTGCCGAATAACAGCAATGTCATCCTGACCGCTCAGCAGGCAAGCCAGATCACCAGCAAGAAGGTGCGTGTGGTCCCCACAAAGACGATGCCACAGGGTATCGCGGCCCTACTCGGGTTCAACTACCAGGCAGGCCTGGAGGAGAACTTTGAGTCCATGCTCGATTCCTGCCAGCAGGTGGAGACTTTGGAGATCACCCGGGCGGTGCGCTCTGTGCAGGTGAACGGGCTGAGCGTCAGCGAGGGCGAGTTCATCGGTCTGTGGAATGATGATCTCAAGGCGGCCGGGGATAGTGCTCTGGATGTGGCGGTAGACCTGCTGGGCCAGATGGAGATGGATCGCTACGAGATCCTGACGATATACTATGGCAGTGACGTTTCTGAAGCCGAAGCTGCTAGCCTGTGCCGTGAACTGGAGGCGCTGTACCCTGACCTGGAGTACGAAGTGCTCGATGGCGGACAGGCATATTATCACTATATCATCTCGGTAGAATAGCGCAGCAGCAGGGGGCGAGAGCCGGTATGGCCAGTGTGCAGATCATCGTCGATAGTGCGGCGGAGCTGGATAGCCAGGTTGTAGAGGCTCTGGGCATTCGTGTGGTGCCCTGGACCGTGCAGCTGGATGGTGAGACGCTTGCCGACGGCCCCGCGCTGCGCACGCCTGATTTCTACCGTCGCACCTTGAGGTCGCGCTCCAGCCTGAGTGTGACACCGCCCACCGTCGCCCAGTTCTCGGCAGTCCTCGAGCGTTGCTCCCGGGCGGGGGGGCAGGTCATCGCGGTGCTGTCCGCTGGCCGCATTACGCGAGCCGTGGAGAACGCACGGCGGGCACGCGGTGCGTTCATGGGACGGTGCGAGGTGCACATCGTCGACACCCAATTCATCTCGTGCGTTCAGGGCGAGCTGGCTGTGGAGGCCGCGGTGGCCGCTCAAAAGGGACTCGAGGCGGTCGAGATCGTGCGGCAGCTTAACGCCATGATTTCGCGCAGCTACTGGGCCTTTGTGGTCGACAACCCCGATGCACTGGTCAAGCACAGCCTCGTTGTGAACAACCCCACCTATCTGGGCTCGCCGTCCGGTTACAAGCCACTTCTGCTGCTGGAGAATGGTGAGATCTCACCATTGCTGCGCTCGCGGCGCAGGGGCGAGCCTGTGGAGCGCATGGTCGAGTTCGTAAGTGAGTTTGCGCATCTGCAACGGCTCTGGATAGTGAGCACCGGCCTGCACCCAGGACGGACCGCCCTGCACGAGCGCCTGCAGGAAGCGCTGGAGAACCAGCCTTATATCGATCATGTCTACGGGCCCGTTGTGGCCTCGTACTTTGGCACCACGCTGCTCGGGGTGGCGGCTCTCGAGTCAGAATGATCCCTGGGGCGCAAGCAGGCAGCCAATGACATCCCCTTCGGCCGATATACTCAGGCATATCCTGCTTCTGGAACAGTCCCAGGGGTACCAGGATCGCGCCGTGATTGGGGGAATCGGCCGGTTTCTCGCCAGCTGGCAGGCGCAGGCCGATGATGAACCGGGCACAGACGTGGCCTCGCGTGTCGACCGGGTGCTGTCGCTGCTGGATGGTTACGCCACCAAAGGTCCCGAGTCGCGGCGGGCGGCCGTTGACCGTGTGCTGGCGCTGCTTTCTCAGCCTCCCGCACCTGCCGTCAAAAACGCTCAGGTTAGCGAGGTCGCACGCTCCCCTCAGCGCAGCCCCAGGACTGCCTCCTCGGTAGAGTCCGCATCAAGGCAGCGGCATGGTCAGCAGAAGATGAGCACGGCTGCCAGATCCGCCTCCGCTATCCCGCTGATCAGTGATTCGGTAACCAGGCTCAAGGGCGTTGGCCCCGCCATCGCCGGCCGGCTGGCCGTGCTCGGGATAGAGACCATTGGCGATCTCGTCTATCACTTTCCCCGACGCTATGACGATTTCAGCCGGGTCAAGCGCATCAGTGATCTGGAGCTGGGTGAGCTGGTGACTGTCGTGGGCGTTGTGCGGTCCATCAGCTCGCGACGGTCCGGTGGCAGGGTCATCTCCAGCGTGGTACTGGCCGATGACTCGGGCGCGATCGAGTGCACCTGGTTCAACCAGCCGCATCTTGATCGCAGTCTGCACAAAGGCCAGGAGATCGCCATCAGCGGCGAGGTTGGCGAGTTTCGTGGACGCCTGGTCTTTAGTGCGCCCGAGTGGGAACCGCATCGCCCAGGGTCGCTGAACACGGGGCGCGTGGTGCCCGTGTATCCCTTGACTGAGGGTCTCTATGCGCGTGCTCTGCGACGGCTGATTCATGATGCCCTGCAGATTGTGATTCCACAGCTGACGGACCCGCTGCCGCCGGAGACGCGGGCTTCTCATGGTCTGCTGGACCTTCCGACCGCACTCAAACATATCCATTTTCCAGAGAGCGCGGCACAAGCCCAGGCGGCACGCGATCGCCTTTGCTTCGAGGAGCTATTGCTCCTGCAGCTGGGCGTATTGCACAAGCGCAGCGAGTGGCGCGCGGAACCCGGTATGGCTATCGAGATTCCCTCGCAAGTTCTGGAGGCGTTCACGGCTGGACTCCCCTTTGCGCTCACCGGAGCCCAGCGCCGGGCCATTGATGAGATACTGCATGACATGGCCCAGCCGGTGCCCATGTCCCGTCTCCTGCAGGGAGACGTCGGTTCGGGCAAGACCGTCGTGGCTGTGGCGGCGATGCTGGCCGCCGTAACCGCCGGGTTTCAGGCGGCCCTGATGGCACCAACCTCCATACTGGCGGAGCAACACACCCAGACCATCACGCAGATTTTGAGTCACCTGCCGGATGTCACCGTCGCTTTACTCGAGGGCAGCCAGCCGGCACAGGAAAAGGCCGAGATTCGAGCGCGGCTGGCCTCGGGAGAGATCGACATCGTCATCGGCACGCATGCGCTCATTCAGGACGGGGTCGAATTCCACAATCTCGGTTTGGTGATCGTAGACGAGCAGCACCGGTTTGGGGTGACGCAGCGGCAGACTTTGCGTGACAAGAACACGAGCTTTCGGCCGCACATGCTGGCGATGAGCGCGACACCGATTCCTCGAACGCTCGCCTTGACGATCTATGGCGATATGGATGTCTCTGTACTGGATGAACTCCCGCCTCACAGACAGCCTGTCCTTACTGCCGTCAGGACGCAATCGAGCCGCGAGGCGGTATACCGGTTCGTGCGCGACGAGGTGGCGGCGGGTCATCAGGCCTATGTCATCTACCCGCTTGTGGAAGAGTCAGAGCAGATCAATGCTCGGGCTGCCATCGAAGAGCATGAGCGCCTCAGCAAGCGTGTGTTTCCACAGTTTCGCGTGGGCCTGCTGCACGGGCGTGTGCCGCCGGACGAGAAAGAGCTAGTCATGCGGCAGTTCAAGGCGGGCCTGTTTGACATCCTCGTCTCTACAGCGGTCGTGGAGGTAGGGGTGGATGTGCCGAATGCAACGGTCATGGTCATAGAGGGCGCCGAACGCTTTGGTCTCGCGCAGTTGCATCAATTCCGGGGTCGTGTGGGACGCGGTGAGGCTCGTTCCTACTGCGTACTACTGTCGGAAAGCGCCACAGAGGAGAATCTGGCGCGCCTGCAGATCATGGCCGAGACCAACGATGGCTTTGTGCTGGCCGAAAAGGATTTGGAGTTGCGCGGCCCGGGCGATTTTATGGGAGTCAGGCAGCACGGGCTTCCCGAGTTGCGGTTGGCGCAGCTCTCGGATCGCAGTATTCTGGAGCTCGCCCGGCAAGAGGCCATGCGCATCTATCGCCAGGATCCAGGCTTGAGCCAGCCCGAGCACGCCGAACTCGCCAGACACATCGCGTCATTTTGGGATACGGTTTCTCGTTCATAGGGAGGTAAAGTGAGAACAGCGGTCTACCCTGGTAGTTTCGATCCGATCCACTTTGGGCACATCGACGTAGCGCGTCGCGCTGCCAGGGTCTTTGATCGCCTGGTGGTGGGAGTCTATGCGAACCCACTCAAAAGACTGATGTTCACTGCCGACGAACGTGTGGCGCTGGCGCAGGAGGCGCTGGCCGATGTGGACAACATCATTGTTGAGAGATATGATGGCCTTACGGTCGATTTTGCTCGTCGGCATGGCGCAAACATTATCGTCCGCGGCCTGAGGGTCATCTCAGACTTTGAACTAGAGTACCAGATGGCCATGACGACCCGTAAGCTCGATCCTGATATGGACATGATCTGTCTCATGACCGGTCTGGACTATGCCTTTATCAGCTCGTCCATCGTAAAGGAGATCGCCATGGCTGGCGGGTGCGTCGCACAGATGGTGCCGGACTTTGTAGCGGCCCGGGTGCGTGAGCATCTCAAGCGGTAGCGCCAGGTTATTTGGAGGCTTGACATCGACATCTTGCAGCTCGTAGATCGGCTAGAGGAACTTGTAGAAAACGGTCGTCGCCTGCCTTTTGGGGGCAACGTTTCGGTGGATCGCGAGGCCTTCCTGAATATCGTCGACCAGATGCGGATCACGATCCCGCAGGATCTGCGTCGCTATCAGGAGTTTGAGGCAGAGAAAGAGCGCTATATTGCGCAGGCCCAGGAAGAAGCCCGGGCGATCCTGGAACAGGCGCGAGAGGATGCGGCGCGGCTTCTTGATGAACAGAGCATCCGGCAACAGGCGGAGATCGATGCGCACCGGATACTTGAGCGCGCCCGTCAGGAGGCCGAGGAGGTCCGCGCCGGTTCAGACGCTTATGCGATTGGGTCCCTGAGGCAACTGGAGGTGCAGGTGGAACGGCTTGCCCGTACCATACAGAATGGCCTGGCCGAACTGACGCGTGCCGAGGAGCGCGAGTCCGCTGGCCAGGGTGGGTCGGGCGACGACGACACAGGCGTGAGCGCCGCTGCTGGCCATGCTACGACTGCGCCAGCCGCTAAGCAGGTACAGCCCTGAATACGCTTGTTCTTTCGGCTGGGGACGCGCGCGCGGGCTAGCTCTTGCTAGTCTGTGACTGCAAGTTGCAGCCCTTCGGACATGAGGTTCGCGGGCAAGATAGTCGCTCCTGCCTGTGCCAGGGCTACCTTTACCTGGGGCACAAGCTGCGGTTCGGCCAGAGTGATCATGCAGCCGCCTCCACCCGCACCACAAATCTTGCTTGCTGCGGCGCCCGCGCGCTGGCCCGCTGCAACAATGGCGTCGATCGCGGGCGTGCTTACCCCCTCGGCCAGCCCTCGTCGCAATTGCCACTCGCGGTCCAGCAGCCGGTAAAAGGTCTCCAGGTCGACCTGTTGTAGAGCGCTGTGCATGGCCTGCGCGATAGCTTTGATCTCGCGGATGCGCTCGACCGTGTTGCCTTGCTTTTCGATATATCCCTTGAGCATGGCCCAGTTGGTAACTGCTGACGAGTGAGGGATGCCCGTATATGAGACGATCAGGCGCTCGTTCAGCAGGCCGACCAGATCCGCCGTGCCCGATAGTCGCTCGCATTGCCAGCCATCCAGGCCGAACCAGAGCGAGCACAGGCCGCCGTACAGGGGCGGGAAATAGTCCTGCTTGCCCGTAGGAATGCCGACCACCTGCGCCTCGATGTTGGCGCCCACGTCGATGATGCGATCATAGGCAATGGGGCGGCCGGTGAGCTTGCACAGCGCCGCAGAGAGCGCCATCAGCAGCGCCGACGAGGCCCCCAAACCCGATCCGACAGGGGCCTCGCTGTGGATAGAGATATCCAGGCCACAGCTGGGCCGGTAATACTGCAACGCATAGTGCACCAGCGTCAATGGTCCTCCGGGTTCGAGGGCGTCCAGAGATGCGATCTCCTGACGCTCGTGCAGGTCTGAGGACGCGATAGTGATGCGCCGGTCCGCTCGCGTGGAGAGCTTTACCGTGGCATTGATGGAGACGGCTGCGTTGAGCGTGAGCCCGCCGCCCTCAAAGAGGTACAGCGGGTAGACATCCAGCGTACCCCCCGCGAGGTCCACGCGCATCGGCACCGTAGCGGTGATCTGCATACCTGACTCCATATAGATGCCAGAATACTACTGAAACAGTCTGTCGAGCGGATCCTCCGTGATGGGCGGCGCATCGGGGGGGCGGGCGTTGTCGCGCTCCCGCTGAAAGATCGCATCCTCGGAATAGTACGCCTGCCACTGCGCCGGCGCGTCAGGATCCTCGGCGCCGTGCCGGGTGAGCCTCTCGCGTACCTGAACCAGAACCGGCGTATTCACCGAGGCCCCGGCGACGATGACCTGGCCCTTGCTGAGGGCGGGCAGCTCTGCCAGGAGATCGCGTCCCACGGACTCGACACTCTCGGCGACCCGCGCCTGGTCGATTGGGTTGACGATCCGCATGATGCACTGCGTCATGCACTGCGAGAGCACATCGCTGTCCAGCTTTCCCGGCCGTTGACTGATAAGGCCCACGGCGACGCCGAACTTGCGCCCCTCGGAGAGGATCTGTTTCAGGATGCCTGTGGTGGCAACGTCCGCATTTGCCGGCGCAAAGTTGTGCGCCTCCTCGATGAGGACAAAGGCCGGGTAGGGGACATAATCGTCGGAACCTGAGCTGGTGCGGTGGCGCACCGTGTCCATGCGCGCCTGGTTCAGCCGCCGCAGCAGGGTGGCCACAATGATCTGCTGCTCGCGCTCGGGTATCTCGTTCAACTGCAGCACCGTGCACTGGCCCGGGCGCAGCAACTCGTTGAGTGGCAGATTACGATGGTCATCAAAGATGGATGATTGCTCCAGCACCTGGTTGACGCGCCAGATCAGGGCACCGACCGTAGGGTCTTCGTCCCCTTCGGCCTCGGGATCAGTCACCGGCTCGCCCTTTAATCCCGCCTGAATCTCTACGCGCAGATTGCCCCGATTCCACTTGTCGCCGTACTTGCGTCTGACACGGTTATAGGCCTGGCCCAGCAGATAGTGCATCCTTTCGGAAAGGTTGGGCAGCAGGTAGCGCAGATCGGCCAACTCCAGCGAGGACACGCGCACAAAGATGTCTGAAGGGTGTACAATCTTTACCGTGGGCTGGTAACCTGTGTCGCCAAAGACGCGATTGCCCTGCATCTCGGCAAGCGTGTCGTATTCGGCGTGCGGGTCGATGACCAGTACGGCGGCGCGGTTGTTCGGCCGCATCAACTCCTCGAGCACCACGCCGGCCAGATAGCTCTTGCCAGACCCCGTGGAGGCGATGATGGCCATGTGCGTACTGGTAAAGCCCCGCGCGTCCAGGACGATGGGGACGGCACCACGCGGGCGGCTGAGCAGCGAGCCGATGTGCACCCCGCCGATATCTCCTGGACCGAGTCTGCACAGCACCTCTGACAGATGCTCGTTTGTCGCCACATAGATGGGCGTGCCGGAGGGCGGCGGCACGCGCGGGTTCACGAAACCCATCACCGGATCAAAGTAACCCAGAATGGCGACGGTGATCTCGAACAATTCGTGAGGCTCGTGATCATAGCCCAGAAGATCGGCGACCTGCGCAGGAGATACGGTCGGATCGCTGAGGAATGTGTCGGGGTACAGCCGCAGCGGGACGCGCTTGCTGACACGGCCCAGAATCGGGCGGGTCTCGCCCTCGACGGGGGTCTCGTAATACACGAACTCGCCATATTTGACCAGTTGCTCGGGATCGGCGGCCACAAAGACGTACTCGTGGGGCGTCTCTCCAGGGCCCTTGGTCGTGCCTACAGGCAGTGGGTGGGACATGATCATTTTCCTCAGCCCGCAGGGAGCACAGAGGCTCGCCAGGCCAGGTTACGGCGCAGCACGGCCAGGGTCGCCGCCTGCTCCGGGAAGCGGCTGGCCAGCTCAGACGTCAACTGCTGGAGCAACGATGGCATCAGAGGATTGGCATCCATACCCAGAAGCAACGATAGATAGGATAGCCTCAGGCGGCCGTTCTCCAGGTGGAACTGTGCGATTTCACTATCATCAAGGCGCCGCACCTGGGCGTCAATATCTGCGGCGACTAAAGGGACCCCCTGAGTGATTGCGCCACTCGCAGCTCGGGCGCCGATCACAATGATCGACACCAGTGTGGCCTGCTCCGCCAGATAGTCCGGCGAGAAAACGGCCAGGTCCTCCTCCGGTGACAGGCGCGGCCCCAGGTTGCCGAATTCGGGGTTGACCAGCATGGTGTTGGCGATCAGGCCCACCAGACAGGCGTCACCTTCCTGTTCGATTGCCACAAAGGTGCCAAAACCATAGTCGGGCGGGCTCGGGCAGAGCGCCGCCTCGCCCGGGCCATAGATCTGGCACACATAATCCACGTGGCTGCTGGCATTCACAATCTTGCCGATGATCATCGGACACTCCTCTGCGGTAACGATCCGGCTAACGCCGGCCCCGCTTGCTCTGTGCCTTGCGCGAAAAGGTCCAGCTCAGCCGGTTCTGCTGCACGAACTCCTGGAGGACCCCATAGAACCGTTCTCGATCCTGCATCGTTATGACGGCGAGAGCATCGGCGGTCTCGATGGGATAGGGATAGCCTGTGCCGACAATGCACTCGGCGCGTACGATGTCGATCACCTCATCCAGGCGACCATCCTCGAGCAGCCAGGACGGCACATCGAGACGCACCGGCGGATTGCTGCTGGAGACCTTGAGGTACAGGAAATGCACCCGGTCATAGTAGGCAAGATGCGCGTGGTCCTCAAAGAGCCTGTCATCGCGGGCGCAAACCCAGGCCTCGGTGCGATCGCCCCAGGCCATCAGCGGTCGCAGGATGGCGCCGTCACTGATGCGTGGCGGCCGGACCTCAGAATGCAGCCACTTGAGCATCGATATCAGGTCGGTGGCATAGGAGGTATCCACATAGGCCACCAGCGGCACGCGCGACTCTTCGGAGGCCTGCAGCATCTCCAGGACACCGCCGATGTAGCGCTGCCGCATCTCGGGGCGCATCTGGGCGGCGAAGGAGATCGCCAGCGATCCATCAAAGAACACCACCGGCGCCGGCTGCTCTCCGGCGTGCGCGCGCAGTATAGTCGCGACCTGCTGGCACTCGAGGTCGAAACGTCTGGCGTTGACCAGTTGGTCAGGAAAAGTCTGCCTTTCGAGCTGCTCCGGCGACAGTTCGGCCGGGGCCAGGACCTCAAAGTGAATGTCCTTGATGTACCGTTGTGCCGGATCATGCGGGTTCTCGAACCAGCCCACCTGCACCGCCCCTACGGGCATCATGAGGCTGGGATCAGGCGTAATCTGCGAGCCATCCACAGCCACAGTGCGCACACCCTGCAGGCGCGCCATGGCCCAATCCCGCGCCTCCTCGTGGCTCGTCCACGACAGACCAAAGGAGCGCACGATTCCCTGTCCCGCGATTCGCTCCGATGTGGGCAGCGCGCCGGGGTAGGGGATGCCCTTGAGCTTGCCGGCCAGCCCCGCCTGCGTCTCCCCGGACAGTGCCTGCACATAGCCGGCGTACTTGTCGCGGGTCTCCAGACGCTCGCCTTCAAAGGCAACGAACTCCTGCCGTTTGGACTGGAGGGCACGGATGACGTGAGATCGATTGAACATGGTTATGACCCGGCCACCATGCTGACGCCGTTTTCCTTGACGATGCGGATATAGTTCTGTGCCGCACGCTCAAAGGTGTCGTCGTGGCTGATGACGAAAAGTTGGTCAAAGCCCTTGACCTGCATGATCTTTTCGGCCAGCCCGTCGCGGCGTTCCGGATCCAGATGGGCCGTCGGCTCGTCAAAGAAAGCGACATTGATGTTCGTCAGCTGGCGCAGCAGCGCCAGGCGGAGCGCCAGCGCCGCGCTCATCTGTTCCCCACCGGAGAGCTGCTGGAAGCTGCGCTTGTACCCCTTTACCTCGAGCGACAGCTCATAGTCCTCTGACCAGGTGAGGCGTCCCGCATAGTCGTTCATGATGTCGGCGTAAAAGGCCGAGGCCTGCGTGGAGATGTTGGCCACCAGCTGGCGGGTGACATAGGGCCCTGCCGAGTGCAACAGCGTGCGCATCTCCTCCAGCATGCTGGTCAGTCCAGCGATATGCTCTGTCTCACGCTGTTTGCCGCGCCGGGTCAACTGGGCTGCCTCTAGCTCGCCGATCTGCCTCTCGACCACAGCAAGGCGCCCCTGGGACGAAGCGAGTTGCGTACGTGCGCGGACGACCTGGGCGTTTGCCTGCTCTACCTGCTGCCTGACCAGTGCATGCTGGCTGGCATCGTAACCTTCGGAGGCGCGGGCCTGCTCCTGTGTCAGCGCGTCCAGGCGGGCCGAGAGCTCGGTGACCTGGCGCTGGCAGTCCTCCAGCTCCTGGCGGCGCTGCTCCAGGCGGCTCGCGAGGTCGCGCGCTGAGAGGAATTGGTCGTGAGCGTCGCGTGTCCGTGCCAGCGTCTGTGCGACCTGGGCGAGGGTCTCGTCCAGCCGGACATACTGCGCGAGTTGTTGCTGCAAAAGTGCGCTCTCTGTCGCCAGACGGGAGGACTCAGCCTCAAGCTCTGCCTTTTCGGCCTTGCGGCGGTCTCTGGTCGCGATCCGGCTGGCCAGCACGTGGGCGCGCGCGGCCGGGTCTCCCAGTGCTCCGAGCTCCTGAGTGATAGTTGTGACCCGGGCCGCCCGCTGCTCTGATTCCGCCATCCGCTTCATCAGAGCATCCAGTCGCTTCTGGCTGTTGCTGATGGCGTCAGCCAGCTGGTCACGCTGCGCTTGTGAAGGTTGGGCGCGCAGCAGTTGCTCCAGCGCGGAGCGCTCGCGCTGGGCCTGGGCCTTTTTCCCGCTGCAAGTGCGCAGCTCGGCCGCGATTGCGTTGAGTCGCGCGGAGAGCGTTCGCGTCTGTTCCTGATTACGTCTCAGGAGTTCGCGACGGTGCTCAGGCTTGAGTTCGCCCTCGCATACGGGGCAGGTGGCGCCGTGCTCTCTCTCCAGCGCCTCCGATTGTTCTTTCAGGCGGCTCAGATAGGCCTGAACGCTGCTGCGCTCATCGGTTAGCGCGCCCTCAGTCGCAGCTATGGATTCGAGCGCCTGTTCAAGCCTGGCCAGTGAAGCCAGCAGCCCCGGCACTCGCGCGAGCTCTGCGTCGACGCCTGCCAGCTGCTCGCGCTGGTCGGACAGGTCGCGCTTGACGATGTCTATCTGGCGTCTCGTCTCCTGCACGATGCGCTCCTCGGCCCGGGCATCCTCCAGCGCCTGCTGTAGCTCCGCCTGGCGAGTTACATCAGGCTGCAACTCAGCGAGATCGCGCTCCGCCGCAGTGATCTCATCGAGCGCCTGCTGTACCTGCTCGAGCCGGGTCTGAACGCGACTCTCGGCCACCCTTTGCTGCTCTAGCGCGCGGATGGATTTGTCTCTGGCAATGCGGTCCTGCTCCAGGGCGTGGCGGCGCGCCTCGGCGGCCAGGTATTCGCGATAGCCCGGCTCGGCGTCGGCCAGCCGCGCGCTCGCCTGCTCGGCCTCGCGCACATTCAAGTCCGCGCTCTGTCGGGCATGCTCTGCAGCCTGGTGCTGGGCCGCGATCTGTGCCCGCGCTTGCTCTACTCGGCGCACCTCGTGCTCGGCCAGATTTAGCCTCTCCAGTTCGTCGCGGGCGGCTGCAAGCGTCGCCTCCAGCGTGCGAGCTGTCCTATCCAGGCTCGCAATATCCGTCTGCAGGGCCTCTTGTTCGGTGATGAGGGCGGGCAGTTGGGCCAGCATCCCTTCGAGACGTGCGATCTCCTGATTCAGGGCATTCCGTTGGCCGGCCAGGTGTCGCGCCGTCTCCAACAGTTTCTGGTAGGCACGGTCGTATTCATCGACCTGCAGCAGTGGATCGAACAGGTGTTTGCGCTCTCCTGCGGTCATCAGAAAGGGTGCGGTAAAGGTGCCCTGAGGGACCCCTATCGTGTTTCGGAACAGGTCATCGAGGCTGCTTGCCTGATCGATCCCAAGGTGCTCACGCAGCCACCGGGTCACTTCGTTGACGCTCTCGGCCAGCACCATGCCTCCGGCGTCCGGATCGTAGATCCTGTGCCGGGTGGTGCCGGTCTTGCCCAGTACGCGCTCTACCTCATACCGCCGTTCGTCCAGGGAGGAGCAGAATGTCACCGTCACCGACCCCGACGTGGCGCCCTCTCGGAGCAGGTCGCTCTGTCTGGCCGTACCCGCGTGGGCGAACATGGTAAAGCCGATCGCTTCGAGGATGGAGCTCTTGCCGGCCCCATTCTGTCCAACAATGGCGTTGGTGCCTAGCTCGAACAGGATTGTGGCATGCTCATAACTCTTGAAATTCTCCAGCCTGACGGAGTGGATCAGCATCAGGCGTGCTCCTCCGGTGCAACCGCCCCGGCCTGTATTCCAAGCATTTGTTCCAGTATCTCAATGATGGCTGGCGGGTCGGCGCCTTCCAGGGCCAGCTGCTTGATCCGCAACGCGGCGTCTGCCCAGAGTGCGGCCTGTGGTCTGCGGCGGATGTCGTTCTCGACGATCTCGGTCAGCACCCTGCGTTCCAGCTCCTGCCGTGACATCTGCTCATCCGTGCGGAACTCGTAGGCGTTGCTGCGGGTCTGGTCCTGGACCTGGCACAGCAGCGGTCGGACGATGGTCTCGGCCGTCTGCTGGATGCGCGCCAGGTCCAGGTCTTGCCGGCCAAAGTTGAGCACACCGGTGAGGCGCAGCTCAAAGATGGGCTGATCATCGCGCCGAAACTGCTCCAGATCACGCGTCAGCACCGCAAGCAGCGTCTCGGGCGTCTCAAAGGGTTCCACCGAGAAGCTGTGTCGTAGATAGGGGCGGCGCGTGCTGCGATGCAGCGTGGCGCTGTGGCGGGCAGGGGGGCCAGGCTCAACGTCCACGATAAAGTAGCCGCGGTCCTCCCACTGTGCTTCATCCGCGCTGTTGTTCTCCAGCGAGCCGGGGTTGTAGAGCCAATCATCGTGGATGTAAGGTTTGTGGATGTGCCCCAAGGCGACATAATCAATGTGCGGTCGCAGCCCGTCGAGGGCGCTGTGAGTCAGCGTGCCAGTATAGTGGTCCAGGACGCCCTCCAGGCCGGCGTGCAGCATGAGAATGGAGAACATGGGGCGGGGCGTGGCCTCGCGCTGGTACAGGCTGTTTAGGGCGGCGGTCAGGTCAGCGACCACTCGCGGGGTGGTAGCCCCAAAGTAGGCCTGCCCGTAGATGCGTACCCCCTTGATATCGACATACGCGCCGCGATGGCGGGCATCGTCATACGGGTTCAGCATCATCGCCCCGTCGCGATACTCGCCGGATAGCACCCGGAGCAGGCCCAGCTCAGCGAGGCCGTCCAGCCAGGAGAACCCTTCAGTGAAAAAAGGGCGCTCATGGTTGCCCTCGATAGCGAGCACCGGAATGTTACGTTCTTTGAGCACGCTCAAAAGACCGGCCGTCTGCACAAAGGTGCGGGCCTCAACGGTGCGTTTGTGAAAGAGGTCGCCTGCCAGCAGCACAAAGTTGACCCGGGCATCGACGGCGGCCTGTACCAGGTGACGGAAGGAGCGGGCAAAGTCGTCCTGGCGCTCCTGGCGGCCGTACTGCCGGTTGCCGAGGTGGATATCCGCGGCGTGCAGGAATCGGACCGTCACGGCGTCTCCTCTCGGGTTGCGTAGCGAGGGCAGGGCACGCGGGCGACAATAAAGGCCGGGCCATCGGCGTCGAGAGCAGCATCGAGCGCGCGTGCCATGTCCTCGGGCCGGTCCGGCGTGACAACGGCGGGGGTCATGCCGTAAGCTTCAAGTACCGGCACGATGTCCTGGGGCGCCCGGGCGCCGCCCCGTTCATCGCGGGGTGTGCCGGGGTGTGGCTGCCCGCCGGTGAGCGCGGTGACCTCGTTGTCCAGCACGATGATCGTCATGGACACCTCGGCCTGCATCACCTGCGGCAGGGCGTTGATGTCGCTGTGAAAAAAGGACGAGTCCCCCAGCAGGCAGACGACACGCTGTCGTTTCGTGCTCACGGCAAGACCCAGGCCCATGCCCAGGCCTGAGCCGAGGCCGTACTTGACATCGAACAACTCCATGGGAGGCAAGTCGGCGCGCACCATGCAGCCGGTCTCTCCCACGACGATATGGCGTTTTCGCCCGCCGTGGTTCTCCATCGCGGCGATGAGCGCCTCAAAGAGCGGTATGTAGCCGCAACCCTCACAGAGGGGCACGCGGCTGGGCATGGCGCGCGCTGGGGCGGCGTTAGCGGGCGCGCCCAGCTCTGGGCTAAAGGCCTCCAGCCCGGCAGCGATGTCGGCGACAGTCAGCTCACCCTCGTCGGGCAGCAGGCGAGACTCGCGGCCGTGGATCGACCCCCGTACGCCCTCTCGCTGGAACAGGCCCCGCAGCTGGCTCTCCACAAAGGGGCCACCTTCCTCGACGACCAGGATACTCTCCAAATTGGCTGCCCACCGGACCAGCGCCTGCTCCGGCAGCGGCCAGACGCTGGTTAGCGAGAGCACGCTCACTTGCGCGTTTGGGGCCAGGGCCGCGCGCACCCTGGGCAACGTGTGCCCCACCGCGATGACGCCCTGCGGCCCGTTGCCGCTGGCGTGGTCATAGGGCGAGTCCTCCAGATCCCGCTGCAGATCCCGCAGGTGGCGATGGAGCGAGCGGTGGCGTTTGACGACCGTGGCGGGCAGGACGACCCAGCGGCCGCGCTTGCGCAAAAACATCCCCATAGCGGGGGGCAGTTGCCAGGGCTCTTTCACCAGGGCCTTTTCGGTGGCATAGCTGTCGGTGATGCGCACGATGATGGGCAACCCGTGGGCCTCGGACCAGGCGTAGGCCTGCACCATCAGGTTGGCCGCATCGCGGATGTCTCCGGGCTCAATCACGGGCACCTCGGCGGTGCGCGCCAGCCAGCGGGTGTCCTGTTCATTCTGAGAGCCCCAGCCCCCGGGGTCATCTCCAAGCAGGATCACCAGCCCGCCGAAACAGCCCGAGAGGCTGAGAGTGGCCAGCGGATCCAGGGCGACATTGAGCCCCACGGACTTGAGCACGACCAGCGAGCGTTGGCCGGCCAGTGACGCCCCCATGGCTATCTCCATGGCGACCTTTTCGTTGGGGGCCCACTGAACAAAACGCTCACCCGGAGCGCTGGCGGACAGTATGGTGTCGAACACGGGCGTGGCCGGCGATCCCGGGTATCCCGTCACCAGCTTGACCCCCGCAGCGATCGCGCCGCAGGCCAGAGCCTGATCGCCGCGCAGAGGCTGGGTAAAGAGCTCAGCGAGAGATGTTTCTGGGGCAGGGCGGGCGGATGTCACAGGATCTCCTTCTGGCTATTCCAGCGCGATCATGCGGATCGGAAAGCTGTCCAACCCGCGGATTGGGACGGGCAACGCAAAGACGGTTACGCGCGGCCGAGTGAGCTGGTTCAAGTGCGCCACCTGCTCGACGAGGCAGATGCCAGCTGTCATCAACTGGTGATGGTTGAATTGCTCAAGCAGGCGTGGATCGTCTCGCGGTAGCTCAATGCCCAGCAGGTCGGTGCCCACCAGTTTGACACCGGAGGCCACCAGATAGCCGATCGCCTCCGCGGAAAAGGACCGGTTGTTGGTGGGATCGTAATCATAGTCCAGGCGCAGGAGAACGATGTCCCCTGGCTGCAATCCGCCGGCCGGTTGCGCCGCCAGGGCGATGTCTGCGTCGGTTACCACGCCACCCGGCGCCACAAAGGTCAGATCCAGCACAGCGGCGGTCCCACACAATCGCTCAAGCGGGACCTGAGAGACGTCCAGGCCGTTTGGATCGACGTGATAGGGCGCCTCGATGTGGGTCCCCACATGGTTCAGGGGCATCTCCACCCGGTGCATGATGTACCAGAGGCCATCAGCGACTGCCTCTGGCGCGGGCACGCGCTCTATGCTGATGGGGCGGGCGCCCTCGCCGGGCACGATAACATGCGTCAGATCGACGAATCGATATGCGCTGGGGTCCACGGTATCGTCTCCTGTTGTTTCGTCAGCAGCGTTACTAGAGAAATGTACTTTGGCCCGCGGACAGAATCGTCTCGGCGATCGTGTACATGTTCGAGATGATGCCTGCGGCGATGCGATGCTTGATCTGGAAATAGTCCAGGCACGTGCCGCACACCAGGATTTGCAGGCCATTCTCCTGTAGAGTCTGAAGATCGGACAGCACGGGGGATCCTTCGACCGCCAGCTTGACGCCTGAGTTCATCAGAATGAGGGTGTCCGGCCGGGGTTCGATCTGCTGCAGTGTGTAGAGGAATGATCGCATCAGGATAGATCCCAGTTCGGCCTCGCCGCGCCCGATCTGGTCGCTGGCCAGGACCAGGACCCGTCCGGGCCCGGTTCTGGGGGCACAGACGGCGATATCCGGCGTCACCTCAGGCTCGCGCGGTGCGTGCCCCTTGGTCAGGTGTATCGCGTGGCCGGGGTCGGCCGGGGTCACCGTCACCACCCAGCCGGCCCGCTCGGCGAGACGCCGCACGTTCTCTACCTGATCTAGTGCACTGACCAGCGTCGTGACCTGATCGGACTCGCGCATGGCGTTGCGTGTGAGAATCACCGGCTGCGGGCACGCGAGGCCACGGGCATCGACGGTTACGGGCATAGGAGGCACCTCGTTCTGTGGGTTGTTCTCAGGGCTCTGACCACCCTATGATAGCCGACTTTACCGTTTTGGGAAACGCCTGCCTCTGCGGCGCAGCCAACTGCCCGCAGCTGAGCGGCGCACTACCAGTGGACCGGTCAGCCGTCTGGTTGCCCCGAGGCTGCGGTGCTATAATGCCGTTTTGTGAATCCTGGGACGCGACGATCGGATATTGTGAAGGGATGTGCATGGCATGGCCATCGGAAAGAGCATCGGACTGGGGCAGATTCGCAACCTGCTGGTGGATATGGATGGGGTGCTGTATCGCGGACAGACGGCGCTCCCCGGCGCCGCCGAACTGATTCGCTTTCTGCAGCAACGCGGCCTGGGTTATCTACTGGTGACGAACAATTCCACCCTGACGCCAGCGCAGTTTAGGTCGCGACTGCTGGGGATGGGCATGGATGTGCCTGAGGACCATATCTTTCCTTCCTCTGTGGCAACGGCGCAGTACCTGGCCGTGCACGCGCCGGTTGGCAGCCGGGTGTTCGTCGTAGGCGAGCAGGCGCTGGTGGACGCGCTGGAGGCGCGCGGTTTCGTCATCGGCGGGCGCGAGTCAGCCTATGTGGTCGTCGGCTGGGACAAGTACCTGACGTATGACAAGCTGGTGACGGCGACCCTGGCGATCCGCGATGGCGCCGCCTTTATCGGCACCAACCCGGACAAAACCTACCCGCTGGAGCGGGATATCGTCCCCGGGGCGGGGAGCATTCAGGCAGCGATCACGGCGGCTACCGGTGTGGAGCCGTTCATCATCGGCAAGCCGGGGACGCCGGCGCTGCTGGAGGCGCTGGAGATGCTGGGAGGCAGCCCGGAGGACACGGCTATCTTGGGCGATCGTCTCGATACGGACATTCTGGGAGGGCACCGGGCAGGCATCCACACTATCATGGTGCAGACGGGGATCTCCACCCGCGAGGAGGCGCTGGAGTACGAGGCACCGCCCGATCTGATCTATACCGATTTGCCGGAGATGCTGGCGGCCTGGCGCGCGGCGCTGGAGTGAGCGGACGATGGACGATGGACGATAGACGATGGACCGGGGAGGCCA
>CAZYWU010000023.1:33012-36332 GCA_964651255.1 uncultured Anaerolineales bacterium | reverse complement strand
CAGTCAAGTCGCCGCAAAACCCTGTACCCTGATCCGCTCACCCCTTGCGGGTGGACACGCTCTCGCGCGTCATTCACTCCTCTCAGTCTACTCACCTGGTTACCATCCGTCAAATCCGGATTAGGACCGTTTTGAGTATTCTGTATCGCCAGTGATTCTTTGAGCTCTTTCCTGGGCAGTCATCCTGCCAAAAAAAGCGGTCGATGCCTGCAATAGGCTTCGACCCTACGAGCTATCTCGCTCCCGGATGGTTCACTCAGCGACTGCGCGATAGTACATTGCACCATCCACGCTGTCAAATCTCGTGAACACTCCTAAATGGAGCCCGAAAACGCGCTGCCCTCTTGTCTGGGAAAAAGCTCCCTCTCACCGCGAACTTTGTCAGTCTACTATCCCGTTCATCTGCTGTCAAAAACGGCAATCCAACGTTTCACGAATCGGCCGCATCCACGAGACGGTCATAGAGCGCCTGGAGATCCTCTTCTGAGTAAAAGTGAATCACGAGGCGTCCCCCCTTGCGGGAGCGAAACAGTTCAACCCGCGTCCCCATCGCCTCACGAAACTCCTGCTCCAGCGCCTCAGTCTCCGGTGAGCGCTGACGGCGCGCTGGCGCCTCGGGAGCCTCCGAGAAAGACCCCTGCCGGCGCCGCACCAGCTCCTCAGTCTGTCGGACCGACAGGCCCTTGCGCACGACCTCTCTGGCCACGCTACTCTGGTCATCTTCCTGATCCAGCATGAGCAGCGCCCTCGCATGGCCCTCTGACAATGTGCCGCTCAGAAGCATCCCGCGGACATCCTGCGGAAGCCTCAAGAGGCGCATCGTATTGGTGACACTCACACGGCTGCGGCCGACGCGCGCCGCCACCTGCTCCTGCGTCATGCCAAAGTCGTCGACAAGCTGAGCGTACGCCTGCGCCTCTTCCAGAGGGTTGAGATCGGCGCGCTGGATGTTCTCCACCAGCGCCAACTCCAGCATCTCTTGAGGAGAGGCGTCCTTGACAACGACATCCACATGCCGCAGCCCCGCCAGCCTGGCCGCACGCCAGCGTCGTTCACCGGTGATAAGCTGATAGCGAGGAGGCTGAGCTGCGTCCAAAGTCTCTTGAACACGCTGAACAATCAGGGGCTGAATGAGGCCAAGCTCGCGAATAGAGTCGGCCAACTCCTGAAGTGCCTCAGGATCAAAGTTGGTCCGGGGCTGCATGGGGTTGGCGACGATTGCATCCACGCTAACTCTGCGCAAACCCGACGACTCTTCCGTTTGAGGAATCAGCGCGTCGAGACCCTTGCCCAGGCCTTGCCTTCTCACAGACGGCATACCGGCACCTCCGATGCTGCTCAGTAGGCTCCCAGAAGCACCGTAAAGCTCACGCCCGCTCCGATGCCAGGATCTCCTGGCAGAGGGCCTCATAGGCCACCCCCCCAGGCGAGTCGGGCGCATAGGTCAAGATAGGCTCGCCGTAGCTGGGCGCCTCACTGAGCTTGACGTTACGCGGGATCACCGCTTGAAAAACAGTTGTGGGAAAGTGGTCGTGTATCTCCTGAACCACCTGACGCGCCAGATTAGTGCGGCGATCGTACATGGTCAGGATAAGGCCTCGCACGATCAGCTCGGGGTTCAGTCTTTCGCGAATCAGCTCGATAGTATGCAGCAGTTGCGCCAAACCTTCGAGAGGCAGGTACTCACACTGAATCGGTATCAACACGCCATCCGATGCGGTGAGCGCGTTGACAGTGAGCATGCCCAAGCTGGGGGGTGTATCGATCAAAACGTAATCATACCGGGGGCTGACCTGGCGCAACGCGTGCCGGAGACGAGTCTCTCTGCCGATGACGTGCAATAGTTCGACTTCTGCCCCGGCCAGGGCCGGCGAAGAGGGAAGCAAATCCAACCCCATACAGGCCGTCACCAACGTCAGGCTCGAGGCTGATTCGGCGCCGATAAGCACATCGTAGACTGAGCGAGCAAGAGCATTCTTGTCAACGCCAAGACTGCTGGTTGCGTTGGCTTGAGGATCGGTATCTACCAGCAGTACGCGCTTGCCGCAATTGGCCAGATACGCCCCCAAATTGACGGCCGTCGTCGTCTTGCCGACTCCGCCCTTTTGGTTGGCTAGCGAGTAGATCCGGCCCATGCTGCATTGCCCCTGTCTGCGTCGATAAGTTGTCTAGTCTCTGAGTGTGCCCTGCGCCAGCCGCTCCTCCACCCGCTCCCTGGTGGGAATGGTGCTCGGCCCCGGCCCCTCCACAACGAAGGAAGCCGTGCAGTTGGCAAAACGGGCGGACTCTACCGCATCATGGGTCTCGCTATACCGAATAAGAAACGCCGCGGCAAAGACATCTCCCGCCCCGGTCGGATCCACTTCATCCACCAGGTAGGCGGGTACGCGCTGCGAGCGACCGTTCATGTACACGATAGCCCCATGTTCGCCAACGGTCAAGATAAGCAGCTTCGCCCGAGCGGTGTACTCCTCCAGCAAAGCCCTGTCACCGCCCAGGTCTTCGAGGCTCAGGACCACCACGTCGACCGCATTGAGGATGCGAGTGCCTTCCACCCAGGCGGTGGGGGAAACAAGGCCCTCATCATTCCAGCGACGCAGCCATCCCTGGGGAGTCACACCCACGAGCGCTCCCGGAAAAGCCTCTGCCAGCGCAGGGCTGACCTCCTGAGCGATTGGGCCCAGATGGACTATTGGCGCAGACCGCCACCCCTCTGGTACATCCGCCTCATGAAGAACCGAGGCCACGCCGCGCACATACTGCCGGCGCGCGTGGTCGGTATAGATGTTCTCAAAAACCGTCGATTGCGGGCTGGGCACCCGGTGAACCACGATACCATCCGTTGCCGGCGGTTCGGTATCCACATCCCCACTGGTGAGGACTCCCACTTGTAGACCGAGATGATGTGCCGCCAGAGCTGCGTACGTCGCCGTACCGCCCAGCCGATAGCCGGAGCCGTTCACCAGGTCTTTGGTAATGTGCCCGACAATCACGTATTGTGGTGTGACGATGGAGTTCAGCATGAACCTGCTTTATCTGGGGAGGATCTGGACCTTGCGCCGATCCTCTTTGCCCGTGCTCTCGGTGTACACGTCCGGATCGTCCCGCAGAGCCAAATGGACGATGCGCCTCTCGTTGGCCGGCATCGGCTCCAAAGCCATGGCCTCATGCGATTTGCGCACCTGATTCGCGATCCGCAACGCCAACGCCCGCAAGGACTCTTCGCGACGCGCTTTGTAGCCCTCGACGTCTACAACGAGATTGGGCCAGACACCAAGCCTTCGGCTGACAATCAGCCGTGTCATAAACTGCAGGCTGCG
>CAZYWU010000023.1:10598-32912 GCA_964651255.1 uncultured Anaerolineales bacterium | reverse complement strand
GCCAGACACCAAGCCTTCGGCTGACAATCAGCCGTGTCATAAACTGCAGGCTGCGTAACGTCTCTCCGCGACGTCCGATCAATACACCCAGATCATCGCCAACGACGTTGAGAATGAGAGGGCTCACCTCGCCGCTGACTGGGTCGACGGCACCGCCTCTGGACACCACCTCAACAGCGGCCAGGGCTCCCATCTTATCCAGCAGGGTGGTCAGGACCTCCAGGGCGATGTCCTCAAGCTCGGGCGGATTGCCTTCGGCACTGCCGCCCGCCTCTTCGTCCTCGTCACCATCAGCAGCTTGTTCCGGGGCAACCGCTTGCTCTTCGGCCTCTTCGCGAGAGGGCTCATCATCCCCAGCCTCGACGTCCCATGGCTGGGGCGACTCGGCTGCCGGCGCTTCCTGCTGGACCGCCTCGGCGGGCGCGCCAGGAGCTGCATCCTCCCAGCTGACCCGGATCGTGACCTCTCCGGTGCGCACAAAACCGAGAAAGCTGCGCGTACTGTCCCGCATCACCTCATACTCTAGCGCATCTGCAGGCAGCTCCAGCGCCTCCGCGGCACTCTCCAGGGCATCCTCTACCGTCTTACCCGAGAACTCTGCGTTATGCTTTACGGGCTTTGTCTCTCGATCCATATGCCGCCTTGTCTTTTCTCTTGTTGGTAGCTGGCTCCACAACCTGGGGCGTCATCCCCCCATCGATCTGTCGTTCCGCCAGCCATTGGATGAGCATACCTATCAGGTTCGAGATCACGAAATAGATGGCCAGCCCCGCAGGGAACTGCATCGCAAAAAAGCCAAACATCAACGGCATCATGAGCTGCATGCTCTGGTTCATCGATGCCTGCTGCGGATCCGTGCTCTGCTGCGTGGTCATCTTGTTCTGCAGATACGTCGTGCCGGCCACGAGAATGGGCAGCACAATAGAGGTGGGATCGGGCTTGGCCAGGTCCATTCCGAGGAAGATGCCCTGCAGTGGGATGATGTCCACTACGGCCGAAAACCCGTGGTAGATATTCTTACCCAGACTCATGAGCTCGACAGGTGTGTCAGCGAGGACGCTAGTGATACCCTGGTACAAGCCGATCCAGATCGGCAACTGCGCCAGAGAAGGCAGGCAGCCGCTAAACGGGCTGACGCCGGCTTCCTTGTAGAGCTTTTGCTGTTCAGTGACCAATCGCTCTTTATCGTTGCCGTACTTTTTCTGGAGCTCGGCAATCCGCGGCTGCAACGCCGTGGTAGCGCGCATCGAGCGGATCGACTTTATCTGGAGCGGCATCATAATCAGTCGCAAAAGCAACGTCAGCGCTGTGATCGCGATGATAAAGTTACGGCCGAGATAGGCGTACAAAAACAGCAGCCCGTTCAAGAGCGGCCGGATGATGACTTCGCGCCAGATGGTGCCAAAGCCCACCTGCGAGACGACAATAACGGCAACACCGATGAGAGCCCAGGTTAGGAGCGACTTACGCACCCGTTTCGGATCGACCTGCGGCGTGTTTGCTGCCTGCACTAATTCTTTCACTCCCCGGGCTACTCCTCAGATGAAGACGGATACACCCACAACTCCGGCGAGCGTTCCGCCGGGTCGAGGGCCACAATAAAGCCAAAGGTGCTGCCGAGATAGGCCACGCCATCTCGCGAGGAGGGTGCGGAGAGGTATCCGCCTCGCTGTTGCTCCTGCACTGCACCGTAGATCACCTCTGCCGTGCCCGCTCCCGCATCGACAAGATATACGAGCCCCTCGTCTGTAGCTGCGACAATCGCGTCACCGGCCGCTATCGGCCCGGCGCTGATCCCGCCCTGCAATGCAACTGGAGCCCATAGAGCCTGACCATCGTCCAACCTGTGACCATGGACATGGCCATCCAGAGTGGTGAAGATCACGGCATCATCCCAAACGAGGGGCGCACCCCATACCCAGGCATCGAGAGCATCGGTCTGCCAGATCTCCTGGCCAGAGGTCGCGTCGATGGCGTGCAGGCGACGATCTACGCCCCCTGCCAGCAGAGTTCCATCGTAGAGTGCGATATCTCCCTGTATAGCGCCGCCAAGATCCGCTGTCCACACGCTCTGACCACTCTCCAGATCGATCGCATAGATGAGGTGATCCATCGAGGCCATATAGAGGAGTCCCTCTCCCACGATGGGCGTGCTCCAGATGCGGTCACCGGTGAGGAAAGGTTGAGGCCAAACTGCCTTGTGCGTCTCGAGGTCAACAGCAAAGACCTTGCCGCTGACCGTGCCCATATAGGCGACGCCGTCCGCGACGGCCACGCCACCAACCACAGCGGCATCGACAGGAAAGGTCCAGACGAGGTCCCCGGTCTCCGCATCGAGGGCGATCAGCGCCGCCTCAGAGGATCCAAAGAGCATCAGACCGTCACTGACGGTGGGCGAACCATAGACGGCACCGAGAGGCCGCTTTTCAGCCACAGGTGCAGTGTCTTGCTGTGGGATACCGCACCCAGGCACTGCAGATGCCGAACCGACGGCATATTCCCAGATCAGGTTCCCGGAGTCCTGCAGATCGAGCGCCACCGCATCACCTGTGGAGCGCACCGCATATAGCGTTGGCCCGTCCACCGTGAGCGCAGTCCAACCCGAATCGTTGACGCCCTGAGAAGGCATGCATCCTGTCGCCAATAGAGCCACGACAACCAGCAGAAGGGCAATACGCCCCCCTGACCACAGCTTGTTCAATGAGCACTCCTTCTGTCGCAGCGGGCACAGGCCCGGCTCATGGTACGGGATCATAGCCTCCGGGGTGAAAAGGATGGCAACGCAGAATGCGCTTGACACCCATCCAACCACCACGCAACGCGCCGTACCTGGTTACCGCTTCCTGCATATACGTAGAACAGGTGGGATAGTATCGACAACTGGGGGGCAAAGCGGGAGATACAAATCGCTTGTACAAGGCCACAACCCCAAGGATGATGCGCGCACCCAGTGACACCTTAGCACCCCACTCAGCCAACAACCGGCGTCTCGCTCGAGCGAAGGACGCCTGCCTGCCCAAGGAGATGACCCACGGAACTTGAAACGTCCCAATAACCGGCCACGCTCACCCCTGGACGGGCGATGATCACGATATCCCAACCGGGAACGAGCAGATCGCCATAGGCGTGCACCGACTCACGCATCAAGCGCTTGATCCGGTTACGCCGCACAGCCTTGCCAATGTGCCTGCTGACAGCATAGCCCACTCGCACAGCGTCGAGGTCGTTGGGATAGACACAAAGCACCAATCTCGAATCGGACCAGCAGCGCCCTTGCTCACGAACCCGCCGAAAATCCTGCGAATCAGCTAGCCGTCGCGGACGGGTTGTGTGCGCCAGACCGCGATCCGCCTCTTGCATAACGGAGCGCCTAAGCGCCCTTGTTCTGAACCGTCAGCACCTGTCGCCCGCGAGCGCGCCGAGCCTTGAGCACGCCCCTGCCGCCCCGCGTCGACATCCTCTGCCGGAAACCATGGACACGCATGCGGCGTCGCTTCTTGGGTTGCCATGTCTTGGACACGATCAATGCTCCTCTATCCCGGACGGGACGTGATGAACGTTACAGACTCACATCGCGCAATTATAGCCTGTGGAGGCAAGCACTGTCAAATAACGACGCCCCTCCGGACTGGATTACAGATGCAGAGAATAGACCAATCCCAGATCGCCGCTGTCGAAATAGCCGTCGATATACCCTCGGAAAGCGTACCCGCGGCGCGGGAAAAGGCTGGTTGCAGGGTCGTTCTTGCTCTGCACCACCGCGGTTACACCTCGCAGAGCACTGCTTTGCGCCCAGACCTCGCCACCCTCCAGGAGCATACTCGCTACCCCGCGGCGCCTGTAGGGACGGTGTACCACCAGGTGCTCGATCCACCCCTGCCAGTTGTCCCGTCGCACCACCATGCTGAGATACCCAAGGATCACGCCGAGCTCGTCGGCGACCAGAAAACAACGACTGCTCTGCCAGACTTCAAACAGGTCTTCATCGCAGCGCGGATCGCGCGCCTCGACAGTTCGAGGCAGACGCACCCGCCGAAAACCGACGGACATCTCATCCGGACGGACAGATTCATCCATATGCCAGATATAGCCCGTGCTATAACTGCCGTCGAGATGTTTGCAGCGTTCAATGTCGGCTATCGTTGCAGGGCGAACTTCCATGCGCTACCCTCTTGAGAATCGATTTACACGTCACCAGGAGCCAGTGATGGCGTTACCGTCGCTCTGCCCGCACCCGCGTCCCCGGGACGGCGACGCTCTCCAGAACATCCCGTACGACTTGACGCGTGTCGACATTGCGGATGCGCGCCGACGGGCTGATGATGATGCGATGCGCGAGCACCACTTCGGCCAGGGCCTTGACATCATCGGGTGTCACAAAATCGCGCCCGTACGTAGCGGCAAGGGCCTGTCCGGCACGGTACAATCCCAGGGATCCTCTCGGGCTGGCGCCCAAAAAGACATCCGGATAGACACGCGTCGCCTGCACCACAGCGACAATATAATCCTTGACCAGCTGATCCACATAGATGTCCCTGACCTGCTTTTGCGCTGCCACGAGCTCCGCGGCCTCGGCCACCTGGCCCAGCGTCTCAAAAGGATGCCTGTGCTGTTGCGCATCGAGAATCTCGATCTCTTCGCTCACACTGGGATGACCCAGCGTGATGCGCATCAGAAAGCGATCCAGCTGCGCTTCGGGCAGAGGGAAAGTGCCCTCGTACTCGATCGGGTTTTGCGTGGCCAGCACAATAAACGGCTCTGGAAGCCTGTATGTGTGTTCATCAACTGTGACCTGACGCTCCTCCATGCACTCGAGCAGCGCTGACTGGGTCTTGGGTGTGGCCCGGTTGATCTCATCAGTCAACACGATCTGCGCCAGAATAGGGCCGGGGCGAAACTCAAAGGTCCGCGTCACTTGGTTGAAAACCGACACACCGGTAACGTCGCTGGGAAGCAGATCGGGGGTGAACTGAATCCGGCTGAAACTGGCGCCGATACTCCGCGCCAGCGACTTGGCCAGCATCGTCTTGCCCACCCCGGGGACATCCTCAATCAGGATATGCCCCTGGCTCAACATAGCAACGACCGCCAGCCGCACCTCGCGGTGCTTGCCGACGATGACCCGCTCCACATTATTGATGATCCGGTCGGATAGGTCCTGTATCCCGGTCATAGAATTCACCTCACAGAAAATCGGCGCATGCTCTAGAATACCGTTGACTATAAAAGGTGTCAATGTGTCCTGTTATGTATCGCCTGCCTGCGATGGCTTTACAATCAGCCAGTAGCCTCGCAGTTGGCGCGAGCGAATCGCACGGCTATAATCTGTATTTATAGATAGAAAAGCAGAGGTAAAGCCATGACTAACGGCCAGGTACACTATCTGACACCCGAGGGCAGAGAGCAGCTTCAGTCAGAGCTTGAGGAACTGACCACCGTGCGCCGCAAGCAGATCGCCGATGACCTGCGACGTGCGATAGAGGAAGGGGATCTGAGCGAGAATTTCGGCTATACCGAGACCAAGCGCCAGCAGGCGCTGCTCGAGGGCCGCATTCGCGAGATACAGAGCCTTTTGGCTAACGCAACCACCCTCGAGAACAACAACAATAGCCACGCCTCGCTCGGATCGACGGTCCAGATCCAGGAGCCGGGCCAGGAGCCCGAGACCTATCAAATCGTCGGCCCTGCCGAAGCAAATCCGCGATTGGGGCGCATCTCACACGAATCACCGTTGGGGCGAGCCATACTGGGGCATCGCCCGGGAGACGACGTCGAGGCAGACACCCCAGGCGGCAAGCTGTCTTTCAAGATCCTCAGTCTTCAATAGCTGCGGCGTCTCTCCGCCCCTAGCGCCACTTTCGCCAAGGATGCGCCATGCCCGAAACCAATGATCGCCGCGAACAACGCCTCGAGAAGCTCGCCCGCCTTCGTGAACTGGGCATAGACCCCTACCCGCCTCGTGCGGAACACTCTCACACCGCCGCAGAGGCCGTCGCGGCCTTTGTTCCCGATGCAGCGGAGCCGGTATCCGTCAGTGTAGCAGGTCGCCTGGTGGCGGTGCGTGTCATGGGCGGATCAACCTTTGCCCACATCGCGGACGGCACGGGAAGGATTCAGATCTACCTCCGTCGCGACGTGCTGGGAGAAGAGGCTTACGACGTTTTCCGACGCCTCACCGATCTGGGCGACTTTGTGTGGGCCAAAGGCACGCTCTTCCAGACGAGAACAGGCGAAATAACCGTCAACGTCAGCAACTGGAAGTTTCTGTCCAAGACACTGCGTCCCTTGCCAGAAAAGTGGCACGGCCTGCGTGATGTCGAAACGCGTTACCGCCAGCGCTACCTGGACCTGGTGGCCAACGACGAGGTACGCGAGATATTCGTCACCCGCAGCCGGATCGTAGCATCCATACGGCGCCTGCTGGACGAGCGCGGCTTTATCGAGGTAGAGACGCCGGTGCTGCAACCGATCTATGGCGGGGCAGCGGCGCGCCCCTTTATCACCTATCACAACGCGCTGGAACAGACCCTGTATCTGCGCATCGCCGATGAGCTTTATCTCAAACGGCTGATCATCGGCGGGCTGGACAAGGTCTATGAGATTGGGCGCAACTTTCGTAACGAGGGCATCTCGACACGGCACAACCCCGAGTTCACCGCTATCGAGCTGTACCAGGCCTACGCCGACTATGAAGAGATCATGCGCCTGGTAGAGACGTTGTACTCAGAGACAGCCCGCCAGGTGCTCGGGAGCGAGACAATCACCTATGAAGGCCACGAGATCTCCCTGACCCCGCCGTGGCGGCGCGTCAGCATGCGCGATGCCATTTTGGAGAACTCGGGCATCGACATCGAGGAGGTCCGCACGCTGGACGCGCTGATGGCGGCGGCCCAGGCCAATGGGATCGCGATGACGCCTCAGCCCGGCTGGGGCAAGGCCGTGGAAAAGCTCTTTGAGCTCTGCGTCGAACCCACTCTGATCCAGCCCACTTTTGTCATCGATTATCCCGTCGATATCTCGCCCCTCGCCAAGAAAAAGCCCGGCTCACCGCATCTGGTGGAGCGCTTTGAGTTCTTTATCGGCACACTGGAGTGCGGCAATGCCTTTACCGAGCTGAATGACCCCCTGGATCAGCGGGAGCGGTTTGCTGGCCAGGTGGAGGCAGCCGCCAGGGGCGATACCGAAGCACATCCCATGGATGAGGATTTCCTCACCGCCATGGAGCATGGGATGCCACCCACGGGAGGCCTCGGCTTTGGCATCGACCGCATGGTCATGCTGTTCACCGGCCAGTCCTCTATCCGCGAGGTGATTCTCTTCCCGGCACTGCGCAACCGTACAGAGCTTGCGGTGGCTGAGGACGAGGAATGATACCGGAAGGCTTTGAGATGCTCTACGAAAGGGCCCGCGCAGTGGTGGACCCGCGCCGGCTCTCCGAGAGCGCGGAGGCCGGCGGCGTAGGCGCCGCACTCTTGGCCGACGACGGGCAGATATACACAGGAGTCTGCATCGACACCGGCTCCTCCATGGGCTTTGGCGCCGAGCACGCTGCCGCAGGCGCGATGGTGACGGCGGGGGCAAACCGGGTGCTCCGCATGGTTGCTATGCTCTGGGACGACTCTGTTATCCCTCCCTGCGGCCGCTGTCGCGAGTTTATCCGCCAGCTGCATCCTGACAACCTGGACGCCGGGGTGATGGTGACCGCGGATCGCGTGGTCACCCTGCGCGAGTTATTGCCGTATCACTGAGGCCACAGGACACCGATTGAGAAGACGCCACCAACGGGCGAACCCGCGGAGGCGTCATCATCTGCGCATGATCCAGACTAGTAGATCGGCCCACGGCGTAACATCGAGAACTCCTCGTGGCCCAGCGTCTCGGCGATTGCGGGCATCCCGGAGCTGACACGCAGCACCAGCTCATAGAGGCGCTCTCCTACCTCTTCAACCGATTCCTGCCCGGAGATGATTGTGCTGGCATCCAGGTCGATATCGGAGCCCATTCGAGCCCAGGTGCGCGCATTGCCCGTCACTTTGACCACCGGTGCGATGGCATTGCCCATGGGGTTACCCCGACCGGTGGTAAAGGCCACCACCTGGCAGCCGGCGGCCACCAACCCGGTGACTGAAGCCGGGTCGTTCCCGGGGGTATCCATGAAAGACAGTCCCGCAACCGTCGGCCGCTGCCCGTACTTGAGCACCTGAACAAAGGGCGAGTGCCCGCCTTTGAGGATATCTCCCAGGGCCTTTTCCTCCACGGTGGTGATGCCGCCGCGCACGTTGCCGGGGCTGGGCTGCTTGCCCATGAAATCTTCCCCGGTGGCTTTGAGCCAGCGCTCGCAGCTCTGCACGGTCTCCATCAACTCGCGAGCCACCGCGGGATTCGCGGCCCGATCCACCATGATATGCTCCGCACCCAGTAGCTCGCTGGTTTCGGCCAGAATGACCTTGGCCCCCTGCGCCACCATCAGGTCGCTGAACGCACCCATGGCAGGATTCGCGGCCATGCCAGAGGTCGCATCCGAGCCACCGCATTCGAGACCAATCGTCAGCGAGGCCACCGGACATGCCACGCGATTTAGCTTTTCGGCACGCTGCCGCATCTGATGTGCCAGTTCAACACCCCGCGAAACGGTCCGGGCGGTGCCCCCCAGCTCTTGAATCGTGAGCAACTCCACCGGAGCGGTGCCTTTGCCAGCCTTTTCCGCCAACAGGTGAGCGTTGAGCGTCTCACACCCCAGGCTGATCACCAGCGTACCGATGACGTTAGGATGTCGCGCGTACTGGGCAAGGAGGTCCGTCGCCAGCGCGATATCCCCTTCGGTTTCGCCACAACCGCCCGTATAGTTGAGCAGAGCTGCACCCTCCACGAGCGAGGCGATGCGCGCAGCAGCATGCTGTGCGCAGCCGCAGGAGGGGATCACCGCCACGAGATTACGCACGCCCACCGAGCCATCGGCGCGCTGGTAGCCCTGGAAAGAATCAGCGATCACTGAGCGGCTCCTCTCACGCTGCGCAGATTATGCACATGCACGTGTTCACCCGGCGCGATATCTCCCTCAGCCACGCCGATGCTGGCGCCATACTTGATGATCTCTTCTCCATGGCGTATCGGCACCAGCGCCACCTTGTGACCAAAGGGGATCGCCTGTCGCGTCACCACCCCTTTGCCTTGATCGCAGGTCGGTTCAACCACCGCGCCGGGCTGGAGATCATGGAGCGCCACACCCACGGAATCGCCTGGATGTATCACCAGAGTATTCGGCATTACTCGCCTCCCCGATACGACATTTATACAGATTCTAGCATGGCCGGCATGGAGGGCGAAATCGCCCCACCTTGGCACAGGGGCCATTGTGCGACTATTATCTATGCATGACGTCCCCAGGCAGGATAGGTGTGTCATCGTGGCACTAACACAGAGTGAGATTGACCGGCTGGCGCAGGAACACATCCGAATCGTGGATGCTTTGCGGGAGCGCGGCCTCCACCCAGAACCCTATCCTGTCATCCGTGATCGCGGGCAGGCCGAGGGCACTGGGGCGGCGCGCGCCTACCCCATCCAGGGCATACTCAAATACCACGGCATGGCCAACTGGGCACTGCGAACAGCTTACCTGCCCAGCATCTCGGTGAACAACGACGCCGCCTATACCCTGACATTGGTACAGTTCGCCGCTGGCCTCGACGCAGATCGGGTGACGATCAACGGCATTCCGGCGGATGTACATGCCCGCAACCGCGTCATCCAGACGCTCGACACGGTGCGGTCTCTGGCGCGGATCGAGACGCGGGCGCTGGTTGTCTCCCATAACGTCACGCGCGCCGCACGCGTCGGCAAGGGCCTGGGGACGAGCGCCTCCGCGTCAGCCGCCCTTGCCATGGCAGCTATTGGCGCCACCCTGGGGCCGGAGCTGGCCCAGAACCGGCGCTTTCTCAGTTGCCTGTCGCGGCTGCTCGCCGGATCGGGCTGCCGCAGCGCCACCGGCGGCGTGTCGCTCTGGCTCTCCCACCCGAAGGTTTCCCACGAGGACAGCTATGCCATTCGGCTCGACCAGCACGATGAACTCGGCGACATGCGGCTGGTCACAATCCCCATCGACTCGCGTATTGGGCTCGCCACAGAGGCAGCCCATCGCGAGGCGCCGCAAAGCCCCTTTTTCGCCCCGTGGTGCATGAGCCGGGCAGACGAGGTCATCGCGTGTGTGGACGCCATTCAGAACGGCGACTGGCGCGTGCTGGGCCGCTGGGCGGAGATGGACAGCATCCGCCTGCACGCGGTGACTATGACCGGCAGCATGGAGAACAAGCTGTTCGCCTGGGAGCCGGAGAATATCCCGCTCTTTCGTCTGTGCAACGACCTGAGGAGCGCTGGCATCCCGGCCTACTTTTCCACCGACACGGGCCCCACAATGGTGATATTGACGGATCGCCAGCATGTGACAGAGGTCGCTCAGGCCATCCGTGACCTGGACATGCACCTGGAGGTCATTGAGGGGGAGGTTGCTGGGCCGGCACAACTGGTGGACACACGTGATGCGCGCCTGGAACTGGGAATAGCATGAGCGGACTGCCAGTCCTCTCCAGCGAACCTGTGACGCTTCGGCCCCCGACGCCCCCGGACGTGCAGGACCGGTTGCGCGCGGGCAGAGTGCCGGAATACATCCTGATATGCGGCGGTGAGCCAGATGAGAGCGCGGGATATGCAGAGGCCGATGCGATCGCGTGGTACGAGCGCGCTCTGTCTGAGCTTTACGGGTGGTGTGTCGAGGTCGGCGAGCGCTGCATCGGCCACGCGCACCTGCACTCAGTTGATGAGGCACACAGGCGGGCGCGCTACGCCATCGGGATCATTGATCCGTCGGCCTGGGGTCGGGGATACGGAACCCTTGCTACAAGGCTGGTGCTGCGCTATGCCTTTGAGGAGATGTCACTCCACCGCGTCGACTTGCGTGTCCTGGCCTATAACGGGCGTGCCATTGCCTGTTACAGGGCTGCCGGGTTTCGCCAGGAGGGCATCGAACGGGAGGCGGCGTACATCGGCGGGCGCTGGCACGATGATGTCATCATGGGCATTCTTGAGCAAGAGTACTGTGGCCAGAACAGCCCGACGCCCCAGGACAGGTGAGCGGGCTGGCACAGCCTCTAGAGGGACGCGGCGTAGCGTGGACGATGCAGAGGGCAGGAGGTCAGCATAGATGGAACTCTCGGGCAGACGGGCCCTGGTGACAGGAGCGGGCATCGGAATCGGCAGGGAGGTTGCGCTTGAGCTCGCACGGCAGGGCGCCGATGTGGTCTTGAGCTATCACGCCAGCAGCGACGGGGCCCACAGTGCGGTTGCCGAGATACAAAGTCTCGGCCAGCGCGCCAGGGCCCTGCAGGCCGACCTCAGCCAGATAGAGGCCTGCTTTGCCCTGGTTGAGGACGCCGTCGCGTTCCTGGGGGGCCTCGACATCCTGGTGAACAACGCAGGACGCACCGACACCACACCGTTTCGGGATGTCACGCCAGAGCTGTTTGACTGGCTTTTTGCCACCAACATGCGCTCCCAGTTCTTTATCGCCCAACATGCGCTGCCGTATCTCGAGCCGCGCAAAGGCACCATCATCAATATGACCTCAGTCCATGCGCTGGCATCCATGCCGAGTCACACGGTCTACGAAGCCACCAAGGGCGCAATCGCCACCTGGACCCGCGGGCTCGCTGTTGAGCTGGCGCCGCTACACATCCGCGTCAACGCCGTCGCACCGGGCGCCATCGAGGTGCCCAGATACTATGATCGCAAGGACTATTCCCCCGACGAGATGGGCGGCAGGATTCCATGGGGTGAGGTGGGGCGCCCGCTGGATATCGCCCACATGTGCGCCTTTCTGGCCTCAGACCGAGCGGGCTACATCACCGGCGCCACCTTTGTGGTGGACGGCGGCCTCGCGGCACGCATGTCCCTCTTTATCTAGCGAAACTCGTGCTGCCCTGTGACCGGCCGTTTGTACGCCCTTTGGAGGTCCTGTATAATTTCCCGCAATCCGTGCTGCCCTTAGCAGAACGCAGTCAGTTCCTTCCTCGGCAACGCTGCCCCGGCCCAGCGTCGGCCCCGCGCCATGATCGGCGATCGTGCCCCTCGCGCCGTACACCCTTTACGGGAGAACAATCCATGATCGTGCTCAAGTTCGGCGGAACGTCGGTCGGTACCGGTGAGCGAATGGCCAATGTGGCCCGTATCGTGGCACGCACTGCCCAGCAAACAGGAAGCACTCCTGTCGTGGTGGTATCTGCCATGAGTGGCGTCACGGACAGCCTCCGGCACGCCGCCCGCACCGCCGCCAGCGGCGACAGGCGCACCTACGGGCTGATCCGGGACGAGCTCCAGCAACGGCACGAGCAGGCCATCGCTGACTGCGTCTTTGATGTGGAGCACGCTCGCGGTCTACGCGCCGAGGTGAGCGCGTTGCTGCAGGATTTCGAGCATCTCTGCTCCAGTATCTATACGCTGGGCGAGCTCACCCCCAGAGGTATGGACGCCGTCTCTGGCCTGGGCGAGCGCCTCTCGGCAAGGCTTGTTGCGGCAGCGCTGCGCAGCCAGGGATACAGCTCGCAAATGGTCGAAGCAACGCATCTGCTGATCACCAACAACAACTTTGGCAACGCCACACCGCTCCTGGATGAGACCACCCGGCGCGTACGAGAGATCATCCCGCCTCTGTTGGAGCAAGGGACAATTCCGGTCGTCACGGGCTTTATCGGTGCAACACCCGATGGCGCCACGACGACACTGGGCCGAGGCAGCAGCGATCTAACGGCCGCGATCCTGGGTCGCACGCTGCCGGCGGAGGAGGTCTGGATCTGGACCGACGTCGACGGTGTGATGACGGCGGATCCGCGCATCGTTCCCGACGCGCGCACCATGCCCAGCATCTCTTACAGCGAGGTGGCAGAGCTATCCTTCTTTGGGGCCAAGGTGCTCCATCCGCTCTCCATTCAGCCGCTGGTGGAGCCAAATATCCCCCTGCGCGTGCTGAACTCTCTGAACCCGGATGGACCAGGCACGCTGATCACGGACAATATCAGCAACGGCACCGTGATCAAAGGCATCACTGCCATTCGCGACCTGAGCATCATCACGGTCCAGGGCCGCGGCATGCAGGGTGTCCCCGGCGTGGCAGCACGCGTCTTTACAGCTGTGGCCCACAGCGGCACCAGTGTGCTCATGATCACCCAATCCTCCTCAGAGCAGAGTATCTGCTTTGTAGTGCACACCCTGGACGCGCCTTCGGTGGTGCGGCAGGTGGAAGAGGATCTGGCGCTGGAGATCACGCGCGGGCAGATCGACAGTGTCCTCTGCCAGGATCAAGTAGCGATCCTGGCCGTCGTCGGCGCAGGCATGCGAGGCCAGCCCGGCATCGCTTCACAGGTCTTTGGTGCCCTCGCAGAGCAAGAGATCAATGTGATCTCTATCGCCCAAGGCTCATCAGAGTATAACCTCTCGCTGGTACTGGCCCACGATGACGTGAACGCCGGGGTGCGGGCGATCCATGAAAAGTTCGGACTGGGGAACGGCAGGGCCAATGTTGCGCAAGGGGAGGTGGTTTGAGATGGATCCCATACCGGTCGGTGTTCTGGGCGCCACGGGCGCCGTTGGACAGAGGTTTATTCAGCTGTTGGCAGGCAACCCCTGGTTCCGCATCACCGCTCTGGGCGCTTCAGAACGCTCCGCCGGGAAACGCTACGCTGACGCCTCTGCATGGAGGCTTTCTGCAGACTGCCCCGAAGAGGTGAAGGATCTGGTGGTGCAGCCCTGCGAGCCCGGTCTGGATTGCCGCATCGTCTTTTCCGCGTTGCCCGCCAGCGAGGCCATGCAGGTCGAGGAGCAGTTCGCCAGCGCGGGCTATGGGGTGTTCAGCAATGCCAGCGCGCACCGCATGGACCAGGATGTTCCTCTGTTGGTACCAGAAGTGAACGGCGATCACCTGGCGATGCTCCCCCACCAGCGCGCCTCGCGGGGGTGGGATAAGGGGTTTATCGTCACCAACCCCAACTGCTCGGCGGTGGGGTTGACGGTCGCACTCAAGCCGCTCTATGACGCCTTTGGCCTGAAACGGGTTGTGGTGACCACCATGCAGGCGCTGTCCGGAGCCGGATATCCGGGAGTGCCTTCGCTCGACACGCTGGACAATGTGGTGCCCTATATCGGCCAGGAAGAAGAAAAACTTGTGATCGAACCGCTCAAGATGCTGGGCACCGTGGATGCCGCGACGGGCGCGGTTGTCCCTGCTTCGTTTGCCATCAGTCCCACCTGCACCCGTGTCACGGTGCGGGATGGGCATCTGGAGACCGTCTCCGTTGAGCTAGAACGTGATGCATCCATTTCAGCGGTGATCGACGCGCTCCGCTCCTTCAAGAGCCGCCCCTACGCCCTCGGCTGCCCGTCGGCAACCGATCCGACTATCATCTATCGGTCGGAGAACGACCGCCCCCAGCCCTACTACGATCGAGACACCGGAGGCGGCATGGCAGTCACGGTGGGCCGCCTGCGCCCCTGTGAGGTGCTCGATTATAAGATGGTCGTGTTGTCCCACAATACCATCCGGGGCGCCGCCGGCGGATCCATTCTGAACGCCGAGTTGATGATCGCCGAGGGCCTCCTGTGATGGCATGGCAGCGTGCGAAACTATCCGATCTGATGGGGCAACGCATCATCTATCGCAACCTCGCGCCGGTCATGCCAGGGCTCGCTGGCCTGGAGGACCTGTGGCAACAGGTCGGCCTGGATCGCTACGTGATACCACGCAAGACCAGCGTGGAATACGCCCGCATCGTCTGGCTCATTCTGCAGGACGCCCAGCGCCTGCGGGGAGAGTGTCATCCTTTGGACCGCGTCCTGCTGATCGGTGACAGCGCCCGCAACGATGGCGCCGTGGCGCGGAACATGGGATATGAGCATCCCGCGCGGGCGTTCATCGGACTGGATGCGCTCCCGGAGTCCAGGCGCGTCCAAACTGACGGGGACACGATGACCGCCAACCGCTGGGATGCTCTGGCCGAGATGATCACCTGGCTGGACAGCTCCGGTTTCGCCTGCGATGAACGGACAGCTATCCTGGTTGATATCGACAAGACCATCATCGGGGCACGGGGCCGTAACGACTGCATCATCGATCTGGCGCGCGTGCGTGCGGCAGAAAGGACTGCTTCGGCTGCCCTTGGTGCCGAACTGAACGTTCAAGCCTTTAGAAACCTCTATGCCCGGCTGAATCGCCCCGAATGCCACTGGCTGACCGAGGACAATCAAGATTACGTGGCGTATCTCAGCCTGCTGGTGGCGGGCGGAATCTGCCCCGAGGAAGCATTCTGGGAGATGATGTCCGAGAGACGCTTTACGGATATCCTCGGCTTGTGTGGCTGGTTCGAATCCCGCGCGCAGCGTATGCCGGCCGGTCTGCTGGCCGCTCACCGTGAGGTCTGTGAGGGCCTGGCCCGGCAGGACCCGACCCCCTTCAAGTCTTTCCGCAGGGATGAGTTTCTGGAGACCATCGCGCTGATGGACGTGCTACCCGATGACGCAGACGACAGTCTCGTGCTGAATAGCGAGATTGTGATCACTGCCGAGGTCCTCGATGTATGCCGGACGCTCAGCGAGCGGGGGGCGCTGGTGTTCGGGCTCTCAGACAAGCCCGATGAAGCCTCTTTGCCAGCGCCCGCGGGGGCGGAGCAAGGTCTCCATGCGATACATGATACAACCATGAAGGTGTACGGGGAGCGCCTGTTCTAGAGGCTGTGCCCTCTGAGCGTGACGTCGCCGGCCAGCACATGATGGTGTTGTCCGGCGAGGTCCCTTACGATGAGTGCCCCATCCGGATCCACATCCACGGCCTCCCCCTCCAGAATCTCGCCAGGGGTGCCCACCCGGACCGCTGTGCCCAGCGTCACCAGGTGGGCGCGCCACTCCTCGTGCGGTGACCAGCCCGACGCCAGCGCCTCATATCGCCGCTCAATCCCTTCGAGCAAGCCGCACAGCAGTTCGGTCCGCGATATCATCCGGTGTGCCTCGGTCATCAAACTGGTGGCCGGCACCATGACCTCAGGCAACAGGCTGGTATCCAGGTTCACGTTCATGCCCATACCGACAACGACGTGCCTCAGTGACCGGCCCTCGGCGACCAGTTCGGTCAGGATCCCGCCCAGCTTGCGCCCCTCGATCACGATATCGTTCGGCCACTTGACGCGGGCCGTAACGCCCGCCACGGCCTCGATCGCCTCCAGAGCCCCGAGGGAACAGAGCATGGTCGCACGCTGCGCCTGCGCCGGAGCCAACTCGGGACGTAGTACCAGCGACAGAAGCAGGGCGCTGCCCGCAGGGGCATACCAGCGGCGGCCGAGTCGTCCGCGACCAGCCGTTTGCTCCTCCGCGATCACCAATGCCCCATCGGGGGCGCCGTCCGCGGCCCACTCCAGCGCGCGGCGGTTGGTCGAGTCTATCGTGCTATACCACTCCAGCGACCGTCCCACAGAAACCGTTCTGAGCTTACCGATGATCCCGGTTGCGGACAGCGTGGAATCGGCCGCCAGCCTCGAACCATGCTCGGCAGAGAGGCTGTCCTTCATCTATTCATCCTCGTCATCCTCGGGGGGCTGCGGAACCACAGCCATCAGGCTGTAGGGGTCCTCCCCAAACAACTCCTCGATATAGCTGCCTTTAGCATTCCAGTAGAGCCAGCCGGTGGCACCGCCATCTTCAGCACCTTTTCTTTGCCGCAGAAGCTCGTCCAGCCCGTAGGTATAGCGCCCTGAGTAGTGCTGAAGCCAGGGACGCACCCGAGTATTCGTGCGGGAGAGCGTCTTTTGCACGCTATAGTAGAGCGTCTCGTACGGGTACAGCTCGACGTCGCTGATGCCCAGGAACTGCAGATTAGCCGGATTAAAGGTCTGCGGATACAGCATGGGTGAGATATAATCCACGTGCGCCGCGATATCGTCCAGACGCTGCCCGATGCCCATGTCGCGGCTGGGGTCGACCCATACTGTGAGGCCAAAGATGTCAGCCGAGAGAAAGGCAGGAGTCGGTTCGATGGCGGCATAGGCGGCCGCGCAGAAACCAGCCATCGCCGCGGTGCGCGACTCAAAGGTGGCCTCCTGGCTGTACACGCGATCAGAGACTCTGCCCTCGGAGGGGAACCGCAGATAGTCGTACTGAACCTCGTCGAAACCCTTCTCTATTGCCTCCAGCGCGATCCCGATGTTATAGTCCCACACTTCAGTCAGAAAGGGATCACTCCAGGGCAGGTTCTCACCATCCAGGTACAGCGCGCCACTCTGCGTGTGGATCGCCCATTCGGGTTTGCCCTCGGCCAGTACCCGGTCCTTGAAGGTCACGATGCGGGCGATGGTGTAGATTCCGCGCTCTTTGGCCGCGGCGATCAACTCATCCATATCCATCGGTCCGGGCACGTATGCCCCGATCTCCTGGGCGACAGGCAGGTCACTCGGCCACGCGATATGCGCCCAATCGCCCTTGACGTCCACCACCACAGCGTTCAAGGAAGGGGATCGCTCCACCAGATCCAAAAGCTCATAGATGCGATCCGGCAGCGAAAGCAGGCCAAAGGGGATATAGATACCCTGCGCCGCAAACGGCTCAAGTGAAAGGTCAAGCTGTCCCAGACGAGTAACAGGAACGTCCAGGCGGTCGTAGCCGGCAGCCTTGATAAAGAGCCGGTTGACATCGGTGGCGTCAGGGATCGCATAGCGCCCCTCTGTATCGGTTCGCATCAGTTCGGGGTCAGTGGTTTCGCCGCGAAAGATCTGCACCAGCGCATTCTGCACCGGGGCACCCGTGTCCTTTTCGACAATCGTCCCCTGCAAGAGGGTGGGCGTAAGCGCCACGGCAATGAGATCCGATTCACCCTGATACGTCACCGTAGCCGTGAGGTAGCCGTGCGCAGCAATGGCCAGCGACGTTTCGGGCGAAATCCGCGCGCTTGCCTCTCCGCTGGCATCGGTCAGGCCGACTTGTTCACCGGCAACCAGAACCGCCGCGCCTTCGAGCGCGCGCCCGGTGCCCTCCTCAGCTACCGACAGCCGAGCCACGAAAGGTTCCACCGTGATCGTGAGCTCGTCCTGGCCTTCATATAGCGTCTCAGGTGCCGGATGGTGCCCGGCGCTGGTCACAGTGGCCAGCTCGCCGATCTCCACAAATCGCAACGCGTATCTACCCTGCGCGTTGGTCCTGGTATAGGCCAGCCCTACACGTACCTCCGCGCCCTCTACGGGCGTACCATCGGGTTCAAGGACAGCGCCCTGAACGGCGCGTGGTTGAACAGAGACCTCGAGCGGAGCCAGCAGGGAACCATCAGACGAAAAGAGCGCCGCGACCTCAGCACCCGGAAGCACCTTCTCGACTATTCCATATCCGCTGATCGCCAGATCGTGTATTTCCCGCGCGGCGACGGAAAAGGCGCCATCTGCCCCGGTGCTATAGACGGCCTCGCCGTAGGCCACAGAGAGACCTGCCAACGACTCGCCGGTATCGCCGGCTCGAACGGTGCCGGTAAGCCGGCGAGGCTGCAGGTCCAGCGTCACAGTGTGGTTCTTTTCGTCGCTGGTCAGGATGAACGCCTCGGTAAGACTGACATAACCGGGCGCCTGCACGTTCGCCTCGTAATCACCGAGCTCAAGCTCGAGAGAAAAGGCGCCCTGATCATCCGTAGTTGCCACCTGTTCACCGACGGTGATCTGTGCGGCGATGATCGGGTCGCCTGTCTCGGCATCTCGCAGCGTCCCCGCGAGTCGAGGCGCGCCAGGGCCACACCCGGTCACCAGCAAGAGGATCAACAGGCAACCTGTGAAGGCGGGCCACAATCGTCTCGGGTTGGTCATGGTCCCTCACATTCGCGATGGTAGAATATGGGCGACAGTATAGCACAAGTTGCCCGTACGCCGCCCCATAGCAGGAGAGCTGCAATCCGTTTCTTCGCTTGCCGCGTCGTTGTCTGAGCCCGTCTACTGTGCTATGATGCTGCCGAGGTCATAACTATGCTAGATCTTGTACCCGAGTCCGACCAACAGGATGACATGCAGTGGCTGAGGCCACTGCTCACCGGTGTCCTTCAGATCGATGACGTCACGAGCGGCCTGGCAGAAGGCAAGGCCCTGCGCATCAGGGGGCACCTGCTGCGCCCTGCCTCAGAGGTCTACGAGCGTCTTGCACCAGCATTCGCCCAGCATCAGCGTACGCTCCTGATGCGCAGGCAGGGCGATCAGGACGTCATCGTAAGCCTGGCGTGGGTCAATGAGGTCAAACCAGACAGCTACTGGCTGGCCGTCGTACTGGGCGTTCTCACTGTGATCTCCGTCCTGGTCAGCTATATGCTCAATTATGTGATGCAGGAGTGGACCTGGGCCAGTTTTTTGGAGGGCATCGGTGAAGGGCTCCAGTTCGCCCTGGCCCTGCTGGGGATACTCGTCGCGCACGAAATGGGCCACTATCTCGTGGCCCGGCGGTTCGGCGTCCCTGTCAGCCCGCCCTACCTGATACCGCTGCCCCTGAGCCCCTTTGGCACGATGGGAGCGGTCATACGGATGAAGGGGATCCCGCCCAACCGTCGGGCTATGCTGTTGACAGGCGCCGCCGGCCCGCTTGCGGGCCTGGTGGTCTGCATTCCAATCCTGATTGCAGGCCTTGCCCTGTCGGAGATTCGTCCGCTACCGCAGAGTGGAAGCTATATCATCGAAGGCAACTCACTCCTCTATGCTGCCCTCAAGTACATGATACACGGCCAGTGGCTACCCAGCGCAACGCACGATCTCTTTATGCACCCGCTGGCATTTGCGGGCTGGGCTGGGCTGCTTGTCACCGGCTTCAATCTGATCCCGGCAGGCCAGCTGGACGGCGGGCACGTGATCTATGCCTGGCTGGGCCACAAGGCGCGCTATGTCACCTGGGGCGTGATCGGCGTCCTTTTCTTCATGGGCTTTTTGTGGCAAGGGTGGTTCGTGTGGGCTGCGCTCATCCTGCTCCTCAGCCGCGGCCAACAGGAACCATTGGAGAGCATCACCCCCCCGGGCACCCGCGAGATCGCCCTCGCTATCTTCTTGCTGTTCCTCTTTATCGTGACGATCACGCCGGTGCCGCTGCGTTTTGTCAACTGAGCACTGCTGGCGCCATCACCGGCCTACGGAAGGTAAACCATGCTCAATCGCGCACCCCTCTGGAAAACAGCAGGCATCGCTGCCGCAATCGCCGCGGTCGTTCTAGGAGTTGTGACTCTAGTCGTATGGGTGACCGTAGCGCGTGATCGGATCTCTCCGCCAACGCCTACACTCTCGCCGACGAATGTGCCACCTACAGCAACCGTCACCCTTACCGGGACCCCAGTGAACACGAGCACGCCCAAGCCTCCCGATGCTGCTCTCGGCGTCGTCGAGGACTATACCCCCGGGGCACTGATCATCGTGATCGCGCCAATAGAGGGAAACGTAGAGCAGATCATCGTTCCAGAGAACCTGGAGGTCACCTGGAAAGATGGCAGCCGCGCGTCTCCACGTGAGGTATCGCCCGGGCAGACCATCTATGCAGAGGGTACGCTGGATCCTCTGGGACGGCTTGTCGCCAGCGCCATTACGATCATCGACCCCGAGGCGGCTGCCACGGTGACGCCCATGGCCAGCGCCACGCCGGTACAATCGCCCACGCCCGATGTGCCGCAGTCAGCCTGGCTCGGTCACTATTTCGCCAATGTGACCTTGACTGGATCTCCCGTGCTTGTACGTGAGGATCAAGATATCGATTTCCAGTGGGGCACCGGCTCACCGGATCCCGCAGTCCCTGCGGATCGTTTCTCTGTTCGTTGGCGCGGCTACTGGCCCTTTGAAGCCGGACGCTACAGCTTTGTCGCCTATACCGATGATGGCGTGCGCATCTGGGTCGACGGCCAGCGCATCGTCGATAACTGGGTTGACCAGGCACCAGCCATCGCCTCGGGGCAAGTCTACCTTCAGAGCGGGACGCACCTGGTTGAAGTAGAGTACTATGACAACCGTGAGGGTGCTCAGATTCGGGTGTACTGGGAGGAGGCGGGCTCCTTTGCGAATTGGAAGGGGGAATACTTTGACAACCCTCTTCTGCAAGGCGATCCCACCCTCGTACGCAACGATGAGGAGATCAACTTTGACTGGAGCACCGGCGCGCCGAGCCCGGTGATCCCTGCGGACAATTTCACCGTGCGATGGACGCAGACCATCGCTTTCTCCGAAGGCGCTTATCGCTTCAAGGCCAGGGCCGACGATGGCGTCCGCGTATGGGTCGATGACCGCCAGATTATCGATGCATGGCTCCCCAACATCGAGCAGACCTTTGAGGGGTACATCTGGCTGCCTGCGGGCAACCACACCGTACGCGTCGAGTACCTGGAGCTGGGCGGTAACGCCTCGGTACAGGTATGGCGTGAGGAAATCACATCGTTCTCCGCCTGGCGGGGCGAGTACTTTGCGAACCCCGATCTCGCCGACGATCCTCTGTTCGTGAGAGACGATCAGGAGATCAGCGCGAACTGGGGAGATGGCTCACCGGGGCACGGGCTCCCTGCTGACAACTTTTCGATCCGCTGGTCGCGACGGCTGACTCTTGAGGCAGGCCGGCACAACTTTTGGGCCTATGCCGATGATGGTGTCCGGGTGTACGTGAATGGCAGGCTGGTCATCGACGCCTGGCACGATTCGTCCGCGGAACGTTACGACGGCACGATCGATCTCGATGCTGGCGAGCATCGTATCGTCGTCGAGTACTATGAGGGTCAGGGGCAGGCCGTGATCCAGTTCGGACACGAAAGGGTGGAGGAGCCCACCGCGACGCCCACGGCGACAGCTACCCCAACGGCCACTGCCACCGCCACGCTGGAGCCATCCCCCACGACGGCGCTACCGACGGCGACGCCGTCCGAAACGGAGACGGTGGCGACACCTGTTCCCACGCCGTGAGCCTGGCCTCATCATGAGAGTGAGAGAACCATGAATCAGCACTTTGTGCCCGACGCCTATTACAACAATTTCGGGCCGTACGCCCCCGCGCTCACGATCGGAGATGGGGACTGTGTTTGCACCGCGACGCTGGACTCACGCGGCCGCGATGCCAGCATGACGACCTTGGCAAGCAGCCCCAACCCTTTGAACGGGCCAATCTTTGTGCAGGGTGCCGAGCCGGGCGATACGCTGGCGGTGGAGATCCTGTCGATTCAGCCCAACCGCGCCTATGGCTACAGCAGTACCGCCATCGCGGCCCACATCGTAGACGCCGATGCGGTCGCGAGCCTGCCTGAGCGCG